>NZ_CAMPPY010000003.1 GCF_946902915.1 Streptococcus sp. Marseille-Q5986
GTACTATTACATCTCAAAAAACTGGAATAATAGATTTTGTAAATCAAAAATTATCTGAGAAAAACTTTGAAGACTTACATGTATCTTGGTTTGGAGGAGAACCATTACTAGGATATCGAGATATTTTAGATATTTCAAAAGAATTGATTTCAATTTCTCAAAAGTTAGGAATTCGCTATCACGCTGATATGACAACGAACGGATATTTGTTAAATCGTACAGTATTAGATCGATTAGTGACAGAATGTTACGTGAAAACATACCAAGTTACAGTAGATGGTTCTCGTGAAGGGCATGACAATCAGCGTATTTTGAAAAATGGCCATGGTTCCTATGATCGCATTATGAAAAACTTAAAAAATGCAATAAATTTAGAATCTCAATTCCACGTTATGATTCGCTTGAATGTTTCTCAGGAAAATTATAAGAATGTTGAGAAATTTTTATTAGAAGATGCACAGGTTTTTAAAAATGATAAGCGATTTCATCTGTTGTTTCGAAATGTAGGAGATTGGGGATGCGGTGATAGAAAAGAGGGATACGAGGTAAAACGATTTGAGTCAGATGTTTCTTTTGAATTATCAAAAAGTGCAATTAAATTAGGGTACAGATTATTTGATGATTTTGTATTCAGAAGTAATTATTCATCATGTTATGCTCAAAAATCAAACTCTTATACGATTGACACAAAAGGGAATCTATTAAAATGTACGGTTAGTCTTTATGACGAAGAAAATAAAATAGGTGAACTAGGAAATAGTGTCATTAACGAGAACAATCAAAAAAGATGGGTACATTCTTATCAATTTGACTCCAAATGTCAAAAATGTCAATTGTTGCTAGTTTGTAAGGGTGGAGCTTGCCCTAAGAGAGATATTTTCAATGAGACTAGTTTTGAGGAAAAATGCTTCAAAATGAGAAGAAATATTATGAATAATTTTGAGTTATCAATTTGTTCAAATAATATAAATTATGAATTGAAAGCTGACTAAGATGAAAATAATCGTAAAAATCATTTCAAAATGGAAACTACTTGGTTTCGTTATCTTTGCTTTACTGTACTCTTGTCAGGGCTTGTTGATATCACTGATTATCCAAATGGCCGGATCTGTGGACATTGAGAATAGAGGGATGATTGCAAACTTTGGACTGTTGAGTCTTACTTTCTTTATCTTTATTTATATTTGCATGTACCTCAATAACATTCTTCTACGTTCCATCATCAAAGATATCAATTTGTTTATTTCTAAGAAAGCCTTGCGTTTATTTGCAGACAAAAGATTGGAGTATTCAGCATCTGAATTTAATTCTTTTTTGACCCAAGATATTCCAATGTTTTGGAAGGAATATTTATCTCCACTTTTTTTATATCCTATATTTGGCACCTCTATCCTAGTGTCTGTCATGTATTTAGTATCACAGGATGTTGTGGTTGGTCTACTCTTTACCATAGGTGGCTTTCTCATGATCATTCCTCAATTTGTTTTTCATAAACTATTGAAAAGACGTGGTGAAGAACTGAGTAAAGTTAGAGAAATCAGTTTAGCCAATATCACAGATTTTTCAGCAGGGATTGATACTATTGTTTCAAATAGAGCTGACCAAGAATATTGTCAACATGTTTATGATACCATTGATCAGATGGAGTCTGGTCAATATCGTTACTATACAAGTCATAATTTGGTTATGTTTTGGACAGGTCCTTTGAAAGGCCTAGGGCTAGTGGGGCCTTTTGTGATTGGAATGGTGATGATATCTACCACCCATCTTTCCTTGACTGTTTTGATTGCCATGATGACAGCATCTATGAATCTGATTTCTCCATTGCAACAACTCTTGGAAGCAACCTCTACGCTTCAATCAGCGACAGTAGTAAAAGAAAAAGTGCTGAATATTCTTTTACAAGAGGATATTAAACGGGAAGAGGTATCTGAAACATTCCCAACCACTCTCGGAATATCTATAAAAAATGTTAGCAAGAAATATGCAGATAAGATTATTTTTGATGACATAAGTGTAAGTATGGAAGCTGGGAATCGAGTCTTGCTTACAGGAGCCAGCGGTAGTGGCAAATCAACCTTGTTTCACATCTTGACTGGGGATGATAGAGACTATGACGGAGAGATTTGCTTTTTAGATGGGCATGGCAAGAAGTATGCACCAAGTCATGACTTGGTATCTGCCATTCATCAAAAACCTTATATTTTTAAAGGGACGCTACGGGCAAATGTATCTCTTTACCAAAATTATAACGATAATGATATCAGAAAGGTACTGCAAAAGGTTCAACTATGGGATGAACTGGGTCAGGATTTTGATTATTATCTCGATGGAAATAATCTTTCAGGGGGACAGATGATGAAAATCGATATTGCTAGAGCGCTGTTGAGACCAAGACCAATTTTACTAGCAGATGAAGTCAACGCCGCACTGGACAAGCAAAATGCAGACGAAATCCATAAATTGCTATTTTCTCAGCCAGCTACCATTTTAGAGATCGCCCATAAGTTTCATCAGGATGAATATGAGAAAGTTTATACATTAAAGAATGGTAAAGTTTCGTAAAGTAACTAAGAAGAAAATTCTAAATAATTTAGGAAATAGGGTAAAAAAGTAACTGAGCAAGAAATTGTACAGCTGTTTTTTAGTACGATGGGCATGTCGTATATCTGAGGTGTAAGTCCTCCGTGGGCACCTGCTACTGGTGAACCCAATAGCGATTCCCAAGCCTGACTATCGTGAGGTAGCGGATTAAAACGGTCTGGGGATAGACCGTTTTAAGTCTGACGCTGGAAATAAGAATCGTCAGAGGAAGGGATAGCGAAATCGTGGTCTACAAACAGGAATGTGATAGTAAGGTGTATATAGCGGATAAGGGGGTACGAAACTCTAAAGTCCCAAAAGTTAGTCGTAACCTATATGCGTAAATCACGAGAGTAATTGAATTCACACAAACCTTTTAACGTCCTCATATCTTGTATAAACGAGGAGAGATGCACGACTTATCCCATGAGGTCTCATGAGCGCTTGCGTACTCGCCTACGAGTGATTATTTAGAAGCAATGGAAGAAGAAATCTAGACGATTGTGGGGATTGCTTAAGTTAGGAGTTCCTAAATGGATAGCAGATAAGGTATCTGGCTGGGGCGACCACTATCAATTAGTAGCTCAGAAGTCGGTACTTAAGCGTGCTATATCAAAACCAGTCCTTGAAAAACGTGGACTGGTTTCGTGTTTGGATTATTACCTTGAACGACATGCGTTAAAAGTTAGTTGAACCGCCGTATGCCGAACGGCACGTACGGTGGTGTGAGAGGGGCTAGAGATTATCCCCTACTTGATTGAGTGTCTAGCTTTAAACAAGTTCGTCGATTGACGTGTGATCTTTATCGAGACCTTGAGCAACTGGGAGGCTGGTCAAGTAACCACAAGCCCTCATCTTCAGCAATTGCTTGTGCGAATCCTTTGCCAGCTAGAGCCTCGATATAAGGAAGAGTGACATTGGTTAGGGCGATAGTAGAAGTACGGGCAACCGCACCAGGGATATTGGCAACGGCATAGTGGAGAACACCGTGTTTTTCATAGACAGGTTCATCGTGCGTAGTCACACGGTCAGCTGTCTCGATAACGCCACCTTGGTCAACGGCAACGGCAACGATGACAGAGCCTGGGCGCATTTGTTTGACCATCTCATCTGTCACCAATTTCGGTGCTTTGGCACCAGGGATGAGAACTGCACCAATCACCACATCAGCATCTCTCACACTTGCTTCGATGTTGAATGAATTAGACATAAGAGTTTGGATTTGGTTTCCAAAGACTTCTTCTAGAACTGAGAGACGCTTCGCACTGATATCTAAAATAGTCACTTGAGCACCAAGACCAAGGGCGATGTGGGCAACATGTGTACCGACGACACCACCGATGATGGTTACTTTTCCTTTTGGAACACCTGGGACACCACCAAGTAGAACACCAGAGCCACCAGCTTGCTTAGTAAGGAAGTGAGCTCCGATTTGAACAGCCATACGACCTGCAACCTCACTCATCGGAACGAGGAGCGGTAGTTGTCCTTGATTGTCACGAACAGTTTCATAGGCAATTCCTGTTGTTTTAGCTGCTAACATAGCATCTGCTAATTCTGGAGCAGTGGCCATGTGCAAGTAGGTGAAGAGGAGAAGAACGTCGCACAAGTAACCATATTCAGAACTTAAAGGTTCTTTTACTTTTACGACTAACTCAGCTGCCCAAGCTTCAGTAGCAGTAGCGACAATCTCAGCTCCTTGCTTTTGATAGTCCGCATCAGTAAATCCTGAACCGAGACTAGCATTTGTTTCGATGAGGACACGATGTCCACGACTGACTAAACTATGGATGCCAGCAGGAGTGAGGGCAACACGGTTTTCGTTATTTTTAATTTCTTTTGGGATTCCGATTAACATAGAGATAACCTATCTTTCAATTGACGGGATTGTTTTAGTTGTCACATTCCATTTCATAAATCGAAAATGTGATGACTTTATTGTGTATGAAACCGTTTTAAATTGCAAGGGAGACTTGTTATCCAAATTTATTTATGCTATACTAATGGGAATCAAGCTTTAATGGAGGAAAAAGTATGGAATCAATATTTGTGAAATTTGCCCAGTATCCATCTATAGAAACGGAGCGTTTATTGCTCCGACCTGTAACCTTGGATGATGCAGAAGCTATGTTTGAGTATGCCTCAGACAGAGAAAATACACGCTACACTTTTCCAACAAATCAAAGCTTAGAAGAAACAAAGAACAACATCGCTCAGCTCTACTTGGCTAATCCTTTGAGACGGTGGGGAATCGAACTAAAAAGCAATGGTCAGTTTGTCGGAACTATTGATTTGCACAAGATTGACCCTGTTCTTAAGAAGGCAGCTATTGGTTACATTATCAATAAAAAATATTGGAATCAAGGTTTGACGACAGAAGCTAATCGTGCCGTGATTGAGCTGGCTTTTGAAAAGATTGGAATGAACAAGTTGACCGCTCTTTACGATAAAGACAACCCCGCATCAGGAAAAGTCATGGAGAAATCAGGTATGCACTTTTCCCACGAAGAACCATATGCTAGAATGGACAAAAAAGAACCAGGACGAGTCGTCACAAGAGTTCATTATGTCTTGACCAAGGCAGACCATTTTATAAATAAGTGAGCAGTTGAAAAGATTTTTCAGCTGTTTTTTTCTTCCTCTTGCGAATAATTTAAGAGAGGAGAAAAAATGGAAGCAATTATCGAGAAAGTTAAAGAGTATAAAATTATTGTCATCTGCGCAGGTTTAGGTTTGGTCTTAGGCGGATTTTTCCTACTAAAACCAACTTCACAAACACCTGTAAAAGAAACGAATTTACAGGCAGAAGTTGCAGCTGTTTCCAAGGATTCATCGACCGAAAAGGATGTGAAGAAGGAAGAACCGGTTGAACAAGATCTAGTCACAGTAGATGTCAAAGGTGCTGTCAAATCGCCAGGGATTTATGACTTGCCAGTAGGTAGTCGGGTCAATGATGCGGTTCAAAAGGCTGGTGGCTTGACAGATGAGGCAGACAGCAAGTCGCTCAATCTAGCTCAGAAAGTCAGTGACGAGGCGCTTGTCTATGTTCCAACTAAGGGAGAAGAAGTAGCTAGTCAGCAGGCTGCCTCTGGAACGACTCCTTCTACAAGTAAAGAAAAGAAGGTCAACCTTAATAAAGCTAGTCTGGAAGAACTAAAGCAGGTCAAAGGCTTGGGAGGAAAACGAGCACAGGATATTATCGACCATCGTGAGGCAAATGGCAAATTCAAGTCGGTAGATGGGCTCAAGAAGGTTTCTGGAATTGGTGCAAAGACCATAGAAAAGTTAAAAGACTATGTTACAGTGGACTAAGAGTTTCCCTATTCCCCTAATCTATCTGAGCTTTTTGTTGCTTTGGTTTTACTACGCCATTTTCTCAGCATCCTATCTTGCTTTGTTGGGCTTCGTTTTTCTGCTAATCTGTCTCTTTATCCAATTTCCGTGGAAGTCTGCTAGCAAAGTTCTAGTGCTTTGCGGAATCTTTGCCTTCTGGTTTCTGTTTCAAACTTGGCAACAGAGTCAAGCTAGTCAAAACCTAGCGGACTCTGTTGAAAGGGTGCGGATTTTGCCTGACACTATTAAGGTTAATGGTGATAGCCTATCCTTTCGTGGTAAGTCTGATGGACGAATTTTTCAAGTCTATTATAAACTCCAGTCCGAGAATGAAAAAGAGCAATTTCAAACCTTAACAAACGTTCATGAGATAGAACTTGAAGGAAAACTTTCAGAACTAGAAGGGCAGAGAAATTTTGGTGGCTTTGACTACCAATCCTATCTGAAGACTCAGGGAATTTACCAGACTCTCAATATCAAAAAAATCCAGTCACTTCAAAAGATTGGCAGTTGGGATATAGGAGAAAACTTGTCCAGTTTACGTCGAAAGGCTGTGGTTTGGATTAAGACGCACTTTCCAGACCCTATGCGCAATTACATGACAGGACTCTTGCTGGGACATCTGGACACCGACTTTGAGGAGATGAATGAGCTTTATTCCAGTCTAGGAATTATCCACCTCTTTGCCCTATCTGGCATGCAGGTAGGTTTTTTCATGAATGGATTTAAGAAACTTCTCTTGCGATTGGGCTTGATCCAAGAACAGTTGAAGTGGCTAACCTATCCCTTTTCCCTTATCTATGCAGGTCTGACAGGATTTTCAGCTTCGGTCATTCGCAGTCTCTTGCAAAAGTTACTGGCTCAACATGGGATTAAGGGCTTAGATAATTTTGCCCTGACTGTGCTTGTCCTCTTTATTGTCATGCCAAACTTTTTCTTGACAGCAGGAGGAGTCTTGTCATGTGCTTATGCTTTTATCTTGACCATGACCAGCAAAGAAGGGGAGGGTCTCAAGGCTATTGCCAGAGAAAGTCTAGTCATTTCCTTGGGAATATTGCCCATTCTGTCCTTCTATTTTGCGGAATTTCAACCTTGGTCCATCCTCTTGACCTTTGTCTTTTCCTTTCTTTTTGACTTGGTCTTCTTACCGCTCTTGTCTATCTTATTTGCCCTTTCCTTTCTATATCCAGTCATTCAGCTGAACTTTATCTTTGAATGGTTGGAGGGAATGATTCGCTTGGTATCACAGGTGGCAAGTAGGCCTCTAGTTTTTGGTCAACCCAATACATGGCTGTTGCTGATACTGTTGTTTTCTTTGGCTTTGGTCTATGATTTGAGGAAAAATATCAAAAGAGCAGCTGGATTCAGCTTACTTATTGTGGTTCTCTTTTTCTTGAGCAAGCATCCACTGGAAAATGAAATTACCATGCTGGATGTAGGGCAAGGCGAGAGTCTTTTCCTACGGGATGTAACTGGGAAAACCATTCTCATAGATGTAGGTGGCAAGGCAGAGTCAAATAAGAAAATTGAAAAATGGCAAGAAAAGGCGACGACCAGCAATGCACAGAGAAACTTGATACCCTATCTAAAAAGTCGAGGAGTAGCCAAGATTGACCAGCTGGTTTTGACTAATACAGACAAGGAGCATGTTGGAGATTTGTTGGAGGTGACCAAGGCTTTCCATGTGGGTGAAATTATAGTATCAAAAAGCAGTTTGAAACAGAAGGAATTTGTGGCAGAACTACAGGCGACTCAAACTAAAGTTCGTAGTGTGACAGTAGGAGAGAACTTGCCAATTTTCGGAAGTCAGTTAGAAGTCCTATCCCCAAGGAAAATGGGAGATGGAGGGCATGAAGACTCCCTAGTTCTGTATGGAAAATTCTTGGATAAGCACTTTCTTTTCACAGGCAATTTGGAGGAAAAAGGAGAGAAGGACTTGCTGAAGCATTATCCAGACTTGAAAGTAGATGTTTTGAAAGCTGGTCAACATGGTTCGAAACACTCATCAAGTTCAGCCTTTCTAGAACAGCTCAAACCAGAGATGACTCTCATCTCAGTTGGAAAGAACAATCGAACGAAACTCCCCCATCAGGAAACCTTGACACGATTGGAAGGTATCAAGAGTAAGATTTACCGAACTGACCAGCATGGAGCTATACGCTTTAAAGGATGGAATAGTTGGAAGATTGAAAGCGTTCGATAGGAAGGACAAATATTATATATTAGTAAAATAAATCAAAAAAACTATTGCATAACAAATAAAAAAATGATATAATTAAAGCGCTTTCGAAAGTAAATATATTAGTGAGGTGAAAAACATGAAAAAATCAGCAAAAGTCGTTTTATTAGCTAGTTTGTTATCACTTGGTCTTTTTCAGTCTAGTGTATCTGCTAAAAGCGTTCTTAAAAGTTATCGGTATGATTGGAATATCTTCTATAGGTCTAGTATGAATTTCCATGGATATAGATATAGGGACATTCCGGAATGGTCTCATTATTACAGCTATTCTGAGTATAAAGTTGGCGGAGGCTGGAACTATGGTCGTTATGAGGTACTAAACCTCTACAGCGGAGGCTATTAATCCTTAAAGAGTGATAAAAAGGAGGGCTAGATATGTTGCATCTTACTCATGTGACCTTAAAGACGCGACAAGTCATCTTGCAAGATGCGGATTTCACCTTTAAAAAGGGTAGGATTTATGGTCTTCTTGCTATCAATGGCTCTGGAAAGACGACACTATTCCGCGCCATTAGCAATTTAATTCCTATAAGTAGCGGAAATATCGCAGCCCCTCCTTCTTTATTTTATTATGAGAGTGTTGAATGGCTGGATGGAAACTTAAGTGGGATGGACTACCTTCGCCTTATAAAAAACATCTGGAAGTCAGGTCTGAACTTGAGGGATGAAATCGCCTACTGGGAAATGTCTGATTATATCAGCCTTCCCATTCGCAAGTATTCCTTAGGCATGAAGCAACGCTTGGTGATTGCCATGTATTTCCTCAGTCAGGCCAAATGCTGGCTTATGGATGAAATTACAAATGGCTTAGATGAGTATTATCGACAGAAGTTTTTTGATAGACTAGCACAAATCGATAGACAAGAGCAGCTGGTTCTTTTGAGTTCCCACTATAAGGAAGAGTTGATTGATATCTGCGATAGAATCCTAACCATTCATCAGGGGCAGATAGAAGAGGTTTAGTTTATGAAAGATGTTGGTCTATTTTTATTGAAAAAAGTTTTCAAAAGTCGCTTAAACTGGATTATCTTAGCTTTATTTGCATCTGTACTCGGTGTCACCTTTTATTTAAATAGTCAGACTGCAAACTCACACAGCTTGGAGACTCGGTTGGAAACTCATCTTCCAGCCAACGAGAGAGCTATCAATGAAAATGAAGAGAAACTCTCCCAAATGTCTGACACCAGCTCGGAGGAATACCAGATTGCTAAAAGTGATTTAGAATTGCAAAAAAATCTTTTGAAGCGAAAGACAGAAATTCTGGCTTTGTTAAAAGAAGGGCGCTGGAAAGAAGCCTACTATCTGCAGTGGCAAGATGAAGAGAAGAATTATGAATTTGTATCAAATGACCCGACTGCTAGCTCTGGACTAAAAATGGGGGTTGACCGCGAACGAAAGACTTACCAAGCACTATATCCCTTGAACATAAAAGCACACCATTTAGATTATCCGACCCACGGGATTGACCAGATTGTCTGGATTTTAGAGGTTATTGTCCCAAGCTTGTTTGTAGTTGCTATTATTTTTATGCTAACGCAACTATTTGCAGAAAGATATCAAAATCATCTGGACACAGCTCAGTTATATCCTTTTTCAAAAGTGACATTTGCCATGTCCTCTCTTGGAGTTGGAGTGGGCTATGTAAGTGTGCTGTTTATCGGAATCTGTGGTTTTTCTTTCCTAGTGGGAAGTCTGATAAGTGGTTTTGGACAGTTAGATTATCCCTACCCAATTTATAGCTTAGTGAACCAAGAGGTAACTATTGGAAAGATGCAGGATGTGTTATTTCCTAGCTTGCTCTTAGCTTTCTTAGCCTTTATCGTCATTGTGGAAGTCGTCTACTTGATTGCTTACTTTTTCAAGCAAAAAATGCCTATCCTCTTTCTTTCACTCATTGGGATTGTTGGCTTATTGTTTGGCATCCAAACCATTCAGCCTCTTCAAAAGATTGCACATCTGATTCCCTTTACTTACTTGCGTTCAGTGGAGATTTTATCTGGAAGATTACCTAAGCAAATTGATAATGTCAATCTGAATTGGGGTATGGGGCTAGTCTTACTTCCTTGCCTGATTATCTTTTTGCTATTGGGGATTCTATTTATAGAAAGCTGGGGAAGTTCACGTAAAAAAGAAGTTTTTAAGGCTTAGAACCTGTATTCACAAAATGATAGAGCCTTTAAAAGCCGATTAATGTGTGAAAGTTTGACAAAAGCAAGCTCTGACGATAGGGATTTTTCAACATCCTTAGCTAATCTTCGAGAGTGATTCAACCAAGAAAAAGTTCGCTCAACAACCCAAGGTTTGGGGATGATTTGCCAGCTGCCCTTGATTTTTTCAGAAATACCTACTGGGCAACCAAACTCCTTCACCATCATCTCCTCAGAGCTTTTGCCATAACCAGCATCGGCTGAAAAAGCCTTGATGGTTGGGAATTGTAGCATCACTTTGCGAGCCACTAAAAAGCCTGATTTTGCGTCATGCAAATGAGCTGCATGAACCACCACATCAAAAGGACGGAAAACTCATCCCAGAACAAGGAGGAGCCCGTTCAACCTCACCAGCTCCAGTAGTTATCCGTAAAGGGCTTGACATTGATAAAATCATGATGCACCTGGCAGATACCTTTAACTCATGGGACTACCGTCAGGGTGAGTATTATTAGGACAGAGAAGGAGTGGGGAGAAAATAATCTCTCCTCTTTCTTTTGTTTTTAATATAAGTAAAATCCGAACGATATATTTTTGTTTATAAAATTATTTGACAAAAACTGTACTTTGGTTTATAATAAATCAAGGAAACGTCGGTAAAAGATGTAGGGATGCGCAAGCATAGGTAGGTCATTATAAAAGAAACGAGACATCGATATGTTAAATGAATTTCCAATTTTTGATTACGAAGATATTCAATTGATCCCAAATAAATGTGTCATTAAAAGCCGTGCAGAAGCGGACACAAGCGTCACCCTAGGAAATCACACCTTTAAACTACCTGTTGTGCCAGCAAATATGCAGACGATTTTGGATGAGAACGTAGCAGAGCAGCTTGCTAAAGGCGGTTACTTTTACATTATGCACCGTTTTGATGAAGCAGGGCGCATTCCTTTTATCAAACGTATGCACGATCAAGGGCTCATTGCTTCCATTTCTGTTGGTGTCAAGGACTATGAGTATGATTTCGTTAGCCAGCTCAAGGATGATGCTCCTGAGTACATCACGATTGATATTGCTCATGGACATGCTGACAGTGTGATCTCAATGATTCAGCACATCAAGAAAGAATTACCTGACACTTTTGTAATCGCTGGTAACGTTGGAACTCCAGAAGCTGTGCGTGAATTGGAAAATGCTGGATCGGATGCCACTAAGGTTGGAATCGGTCCTGGTAAGGTTTGTATCACCAAGGTAAAGACTGGTTTTGGTACAGGTGGCTGGCAATTGGCTGCCCTACGCTGGTGTGCCAAGGCTGCGCGTAAACCGATCATTGCTGATGGAGGAATTCGTACTCACGGTGATATTGCCAAGTCTATCCGCTTCGGTGCCAGCATGGTCATGATTGGTTCCCTCTTTGCAGGACACATCGAAAGTCCAGGGAAAACGATTGAAGTTGATGGTGAACAGTTCAAAGAATACTATGGTTCAGCTTCACAATATCAAAAAGGTGCTTACAAAAATGTGGAAGGCAAACGTATCTTGCTTCCTGCCAAAGGTCATCTGCAAGACACTTTAACTGAGATGGAACAAGACCTTCAAAGTGCTATTTCTTATGCAGGTGGACGTCAGGTTGCTGACCTTAAACACGTTGATTATGTAATCGTGAAAAACTCTATCTGGAATGGGGATGCTTCCCACTAAGACGGGCTATCTCACTAGAAAAAAACTTGTTATTAGAGCAAATTTCTGTTATAATAAAACAAGTTTCCACCCTTAGTGTAATGGATATCACGTAAGATTCCGGTTCTTGAGATGGGGGTTCGATTCCCTCAGGGTGGATGTAAATAGCCTAAAAAAGCCTTTAAATAGGGCTTTTTTACACCGTCTCAAATTTGCCCCTAAAACTGAAGATCTTTGTCTAAAGAATGCCCCAATCCCCCTCCAGTTCCGTTTTAAAGTGACTCAGGAGGCTTTTTTTGATATAATAAAAAGGACTGTTATCAGTTAGAAAGAGGTTGGTATGAAAGAATTACAAACTGTACTAAAGAACCATTTTGCAATCGAATTTGCAGACAAAAAGTTACTGGAAACTGCCTTTACTCATACGAGTTATGCCAATGAGCACCGCCTCTTAAAAATTTCACATAATGAACGCTTGGAATTTTTAGGAGACGCTGTTCTACAGTTATTGATTTCAGAATATCTGTATAAAAAATATCCTAAAAAACCTGAGGGTGACTTGTCTAAACTCCGTGCCATGATTGTCCGCGAGGAGAGTTTGGCTGGTTTTGCGCGTGATTGCCAGTTTGATCAGTTTATCAAGCTGGGTAAAGGGGAAGAAAAATCTGGCGGTCGTAATCGAGACACCATTCTTGGTGATGCCTTTGAAGCCTTTCTAGGTGCCCTCCTTTTGGATAAGGATGTGTCCAAGGTCAAGGAATTTATCTATCAAGTCATGATTCCTAAGGTTGAAGCAGGCGAGTTTGAGATGATTACAGACTACAAAACCCATCTCCAAGAGTTACTTCAGGTCAATGGGGATGTGGCTATTCGTTATCAGGTGATTTCTGAAACGGGTCCTGCCCATGATAAGGTCTTTGATGTAGAAGTTCTAGTTGAAGGCAAGAGTATTGGTCAAGGCCAAGGTCGTTCTAAGAAATTAGCAGAGCAGGAGGCTGCCAAAAATGCCGTTGAGAAAGGGCTGGATTCATGTATTTAAAGGAAATCGAAATTCAGGGATTCAAGTCTTTTGCTGACAAGACCAAGATCGTTTTTGACCAAGGTGTGACGGCAGTTGTTGGACCCAATGGATCTGGAAAGTCAAATATTACAGAAAGTCTGCGTTGGACCTTGGGGGAGTCCAGTGTCAAGAGTCTCCGTGGGGGCAAGATGCCAGATGTCATCTTTGCTGGAACTGAAAGTCGCAAACCGCTCAATTATGCTTCTGTAATTGTGACTCTGGATAATCATGATGGATTTATCAAGGATGCAGGTCAAGAAATTAGGGTGGAACGGCATATCTATCGTAGTGGAGATAGCGAATACAAGATTGCTGGTAAGAAAGTCCGTCTGCGTGATATTCATGATCTTTTCTTGGATACTGGTTTGGGACGAGATTCCTTCTCTATCATTTCCCAAGGGAAGGTTGAGGAGATTTTTAATTCTAAGCCTGAGGAACGCAGAGCTATTTTTGAAGAAGCTGCTGGAGTTTTAAAATACAAGACTCGCAGAAAAGAAACTGAGAGTAAACTACAACAAACCCAGAATAATCTAGACCGCTTAGAGGACATTATCTACGAGTTGGATAATCAAATCAAGCCTCTTGAGAAACAAGCTGAAAATGCTCGTAAGTTTCTAGACTTGGAAGGCCAACGTAAAGCTATTTACTTGGATGTTTTGGTTGCTCAAATCAAGGAAAATAAGGCTGAACTAGACTCGACAGAAGAAGAGTTGGCACAGGTTCAGGAACTCTTGACGAGCTACTACCAAAAGCGGGAAAAATTAGAAGAAGAAAATCAAACTCTTAAAAAGCAACGCCAGGATTTACAGGCTGAAATGGCCAAAGATCAGGGCAGTTTAATGGACTTGACTAGTCTGATTAGTGATTTAGAGAGAAAATTAGCCCTGTCGAAACTAGAATCTGAGCAAGTAGCCCTGAATCAACAAGAAGCACAAGCTCGTTTGTCTGCTTTGGAGGATAAGAGAAAGTCTCTAAGTAAGGAAAAAGCTGAAAAAGAAGCGAATTTGGCACAGTTAGATGAAAATCTAGTCCAAAATAATCAAAAACTGAATCGATTAGAGGCTGAATTACTAGCTTTTTCAGATGATCCTGATCAGATGATTGAGCTCTTACGTGAACGCTTTGTAGCCCTTTTACAAGAAGAAGCAGATGTCTCAAACCAGTTGACCCGTATCGAAAACGAGTTGGAAAATAGTCGTCAGCTTTCTCAAAAACAAGCAAATCAATTAGAAAAGCTGAAAGAACAGTTGGCTACAGCTAAAGAGAAGGCTAGTCAGCAAAAAGAAGAGCTTGAAACTGCCAAGGAGCAGGTTCAGAAATTATTGGCTGACTACCAAATCTGTGCCAAAGAGAACGAGGAGCAGAAATCTCTTTATCAAGCTCAACAAAGTCAACTCTTTGACCGTCTAGATAGTCTCAAAAATAAGCAGGCTAGAGCCCAAAGTTTGGAAAATATCCTGAGAAATCATAGTAACTTTTACGCAGGTGTCAAGAGTATCCTCCAAGAAAAAGACCGTCTTGGTGGGATTATTGGGGCAGTCAGTGAGCATCTGACCTTTGATGTGCATTATCAAACTGCCTTAGAGGTTGCACTTGGAGCTAGTAGTCAACATATCATCGTAGAAGATGAAAACGCGGCAACCAAGGCGATTGATTTCCTAAAACGTAACAGAGCCGGTCGTGCAACCTTCCTTCCGTTGACGACTATCAAGGCTCGTACGATTTCTAGTCAGAATCAAGATACTATCGCATCAAGTCCAGGATTTCTGGGCATGGCAGATGAGTTGGTGTCGTTTGACAAGAGATTAGAAGCCATTTTCAAGAACTTGCTATCTACGACAGCAATTTTTGATACTGTAGAACATGCGCGTGCCGCAGCTCGTCAAGTTCGCTATCAAGTCCGTATGGTGACACTGGATGGTACCGAATTGCGTACAGGTGGTTCCTATGCAGGTGGAGCCAATCGCCAGAATAACAGTATTTTCATCAAGCCAGAGCTGGAGCAATTGAAAAAAGAAATTGGTGAAGAAGAAGCAAGCTTGCGTAAAGATGAAGAGAGTTTGAAGACCTTGCAAGATGAGATGCTTAGATTGACAGAAAGATTAGAAGCAATCAAATCTCAAGGAGAGCAGGCTCGTATTCAGGAGCAAGGCTTGTCCCTTGCTTATCAACAAACCAATCAGCAAGTGGAAGAGTTAGAAACGCTTTGGAAACTTCAAGAAGAGGAATTAAATCGCCTTACTGAAGGAGATTGGCAAGCGGACAAGGAAAAATGCCAAGAGCGCCTTGCTACCATTGCCAGTGAAAAGCAAAATCTGGAAACTGAGATTGAAGAAATTAAGTCTAACAAAAACGCCATCCAAGAACGCTATCAAAACTTGCAGGAAGAGGTGGCGCAAGCTCGATTGCTTAAGACAGAACTGCAAGGACAAAAGCGGTACGAAGTTACTGATATTGAACGCTTAGGTAAGGAACTGGATAATCTGGATATCGAGCAAGAGGAAATCCAGCGTCTCCTCCAAGAAAAAGTTGATAATCTTGAGAAAGTGGATACGGATTTACTAAGCCAGCAGGTGGAAGAGGCCAAAACTCAGAAAACCAATCTTCAACAAGGTCTGATTCGCCAGCAGTTTGAGTTGGATGATATCGAGGGTCAGCTGGATGATATTGCCAGCCATTTGGATCAGGCTCGCCAGCAGAATGAGGAGTGGATTCGCAAGCAAACACGTGCCGAAGCTAAGAAGGAAAAGGTCAGCGAACGCTTGCGCTATCTACAAGCTCAATTAACTGACCAATACCAGTTCAGCTACACTGAGGCTCTAGAAAAGGCTCATGAACTGGAAGATCTCAATCTGGCAGAGCAAGGGGTTAAGGATTTAGAGAAGGCTATTCGCTCACTGGGTCCTGTCAACTTGGACGCTATTGATCAGTACGAAGAAGTTCACAACCGTCTGGATTTCCTCAATAGTCAGCGAGATGATATTTTGTCTGCGAAAAACTTGCTTCTTGAGACCATCACAGAGATGAATGATGAGGTTAAGGAACGCTTCAAATCAACCTTTGAGGCTATTCGTGAGTCCTTTAAAGTGACCTTCAGACAGATGTTTGGCGGAGGTCAGGCAGACTTGATATTGACTGAGGGCGATCTTTTAACAGCTGGTGTGGAGATTTCTGTCCAACCACCAGGTAAGAAAATCCAGTCTCTCAACCTCATGAGTGGTGGTGAAAAAGCCCTTTCGGCTCTTGCCTTGTTGTTCTCTATCATTCGAGTCAAGACTATTCCTTTCGTTATCTTGGACGAGGTAGAGGCGGCGCTAGACGAAGCCAATGTTAAACGTTTTGGGGATTACCTCAATCGCTTTGATAAGGATAGTCAGTTTATCGTCGTGACCCACCGTAAGGGAACGATGGCGGCAGCGGATTCTATCTATGGAGTTACCATGCAAGAGTCAGGTGTTTCTAAGATTGTTTCGGTTAAGTTAAAAGATTTGGAAGAAACAGTAGGCTAGTTACCAAATGATAGCATCTCTTACGAGGTGCTATTTTTTAAAACTAAAGTGCTAAATTTTCTCTTAAGGTCAGTTCAGGCGCAAAAAATGACATTTGGGATTTCCTCATAGAGAAAAGACTTTCTCTATGATATAATAGTTTCATGATTACAACAGTACCTATTAAGAACGAAAAAGATATTGCAGTACCAGGGAAAACAGTCCTTGTACTAGGTTATTTTGATGGCATCCACAAGGGGCATCAGAAACTTTTTGAGGTGGCCAGCAAGGCTTCGATGAAGGATTATCTGCCAGTTGTCGTGATGACTTTTACAGAGTCGCCAAAACTTGCCTTACAACCTTATCAACCTGAGCTAATGCTTCACATCGTCAATCACGAAGAACGGGAGCACAAGATGAAGTGGCATGGGGTAGAAGCTCTTTTCTTGCTTGACTTTAGTAGCAAATTTGCTAGTTTAACGGGTCAAGAATTCTTTGATACCTATGTTAGAGCTTTAAAACCAGCGATTATCGTAGCAGGATTTGACTATACCTTTGGCTCTGATAAGAAAACTGCGGATGACCTGAAGGACTATTTTGATGGAGAGGTCATCATTGTTCCTCCAGTCGAGGACGAAAAGGGCAAGATTAGTTCTACACGGATTCGCCAAGCTATTCTTGATGGAGATGTCAAGGAAGTCAATCATTTGCTCGGCACATCACTCCCATCTCGTGGGATGGTCGTTCATGGAAATGCTCGTGGGCGTACTATCGGTTATCCGACAGCCAATCTGGTCCTAAGAGATCGAACCTATATGCCAGCAGACGGTGTTTATGTAGTTGATGTAGAAGTACAACGTCAGAGATATCGTGGCATGGCGAGTGTTGGAAAAAATGTCACCTTTGATGGCGAAGAACCACGTTTTGAAGTCAATATTTTCGAATTTTCAGATGATATTTACGGAGAGACCGTCATTGTCTACTGGCTGGATCGTGTCCGCGATATGGTCAAATTTGACTCCGTTGAAGAATTGGTAGACCAACTCCAGAAAGACGAAGAGATTGCTCGAAACTGGAAGGATGGAGAGTGCGAGTTTTTTATCAATTCGAAAGAGAAGGTAGAATGAAATTCATATAATGGACAAAAAAAGTAGCCTGAAAAGGCTACTTTTTATTAAAACACACGATAGACATAAGGATTTTCTGGTTTGTCTACTTTTGTGAAACTCTCAACTTCCAGTGTTGGGAGTTTTTGTTTGAGCTCTTTATGGTAGTGGAGGGTCAGGGTTCCCATAGCGGTGATCCAAGTATTGTCAGGATACTGGCGTGAGTTCCCCTTGGTCAAGAGTCCATATACACCAGAGTCTGCGATACAGTGGATAATCCCAAAGCGAAAGAGGAACTGGCTATCTGGATGGCTAGGATCATTATAGACAAAACCTGTAAACTCGATTTTCTTTCCTTCAAACTCTTGAGGATAGTCATAGAGAACTTCCATGACCTCCATATAGTTTTCGTCAGTGACCTGAATGGGTGTTTGGGAAAGGTATTTATCAGCTGTAGCCCTCATTTCCTCTTCATAAGCAGATTTGGAAAAATAGGAACTGGTATCGGGTTTGAGGTATTGACTGGATGTGCCTTCGCTTGCCTGAATAGCAGTATTGATTCCCTCAGCAAGTGGGAAATGATATCCCTTAGCAGACACGGTTCTCGAGTCCAGACTTACTGTCGGAAAGGCAACTCCAATCAATAGGGGTAGTGACAGTAAAAGGATGCTGATTCGTCTAGCTCGACGACTTTCTAAATGGCTGTGAGAGTTGATTTTTTTGATCCAGATATAGAATTGAACCAGAGCCAACGAAAGAGAAAGGACCATGGAGATATAGACTAGATAGGAATAGTGGAGGTTGATGTAGTGGCTGAGTTTGCCAGATAGCTGCAGATACAGAGTCAGGGCAAAATAACCCAGTAAAATGATAAATCGAATCATAGTATCACCTCCATAATGTAAGAATAAAGCAAGACAAGCACTGTCACGATGCCCATGAATTGCCAGATGAAACGCACTTTGAGATAGTGCTTCATCATGAGGAGGTTTTTGATATCAAGCATGGGGCCAATGACCAGAAAAGCAAGGACTGGCGCTAGGCTGAAGCTCGAGAGGAGAGAAGCGCCGATAAAGGCGTCCGCCTCGCTACAAAGAGAGAGGAGAAAGGCTAGAAACATGAGCAAAAGAATCGCAAGGACTGGACTAGCACTGATAGAGGTCAGGATCCGAGTTGGGACATAGACTTGCACGATAGCCGCAAAGAGACAGCCAAAGACCAAGTAACGTCCCATATCGAAAAACTCATCAATAGCCTGTATAAAAATCTGAAAGACCTTTCTAGCAGGAGTCAAGTGTGAAAAGTCATGTTCATGACAAGTGATAAAATTCTCTTTTTGAATGGGTTCCTTGCAGAAAAATCCTAGGAAAATCCCAAGCACCAAAGCAATCACAATGGCTCCCAGAGCTCGCAAGAAGGCAAGTTTTATTGAATTCCCAAAGGCAGAATATGTGGCGAAAAGAACGATAGGATTGATGATGGGAGCAGTCACCAGAAAGGGAACTGCTGTATAGCTGGGCACCTTTTTTTCCAAAAAACGATTGATAATCGGGACGATTCCACACTCACAAGAAGGAAAGAGAAAACCAATGAAGGTACCAAAAAAGATCCTCCCCCAACGATTGCGAGGAAGAAACTCATAAACTTTATCAGGCGTGATATAGACCTCAATCAATCCCGAAATGAGACTCCCAATCAAGACAAAAGGAAGGACTTCAATCATGATGGAGAGAAAAATAGCCCCTGCTTGTAAGATGCTAGGAGGAAGAGATTGGAAAATCGTCATCTATTTTTTCTTCTCAAGTTTTTCTTTTTTGTTTTTGTCATCTGGGAAAGTGACTTGTGTTAAGTCAGGAAGTTTGGCGAATTCTTCAAACATCTTGTCCAAGTCATCCGTTTTTGTAAATTTAACAGCCATGGGCCTACCTCTTTTCTACATTCTACCTCTATTATACTATTATTTTGTGGAAATGGGATTATTTTGATATTCAAAGATGCAAAAACAGGTAAGGCAAAACAAGAGCAGTTCCTTATGGTATAATAGGTTTATGGATAAAAAATATGAAAAAATCTCCCAAGATTTGGGTGTAACCTTAAAGCAAATCGATATAGTTCTAAGTTTGACGGCTGAAGGGGCGACAATTCCCTTCATCGCGCGTTATCGGAAGGACATGACTGGTAGTTTGGATGAGGTGGCAATTAAGGCTATTATTGACATGGATAAAAGTCTGACTAACCTCAATGACCGTAAGGAAACTGTCTTGGCTAAGATTCAAGAACAAGGCAAGCTGACAAAGGAATTGGAAGAAGCTATCTTAGCTGCCGAAAAATTAGCAGACGTTGAAGAACTTTACCTACCTTACAAGGAAAAGCGTCGAACCAAGGCAACCATTGCTCGTGAAGCTGGACTCTTTCCTCTTGCTCGCTTGATCTTGCAAAACGTAGATGGATTAGAGAAAGAAGCTGAGAAGTTTGTCTGTGAAGGATTTGTGACTGGTCAAGAAGCCTTGGCTGGTGCGGTTGATATCTTGGTCGAAGCCTTATCCGAAGATGTCAATCTACGTGCTATGACCTATCAAGAAGTGTTGAGACACTCTAAAATCACTTCGCAAGTCAAGGGTGAAAATCTCGATGAAAAACAAGTTTTTCAGATTTATTATGATTTTTCAGAGACAGTTGGCAACATGCAGGGTTATCGTACCTTGGCCCTCAATCGTGGGGAAAAATTAGGTATTTTGAAGGTTGGCTTTGAACATGCGACGGACCGTATTCTAGCTTTTTTTGCTGCTCGTTTCAAGGTGAAAAATGCCTATATAGATGAAGTTGTTCAACAGTCAGTTAAGAAAAAAGTCTTGCCTGCTATCGAACGACGCATTCGGACAGAATTAACAGAGAAAGCAGAAGAAGGAGCTATCCAACTCTTTTCTGACAATCTGCGCAATCTCCTCTTAGTTGCTCCGCTGAAAGGGCGCGTGGTTCTAGGATTCGACCCTGCCTTTCGTACAGGGGCCAAGTTGGCTGTCGTTGATGCGACAGGAAAAATGCTGACGACTCAGGTCATTTATCCTGTCAAACCAGCCTCTGCTCGTCAGATTGAAGATGCCAAGCGAGACTTAGTCGACTTGATCGGTCAGTATGGCGTAGAAATCATTGCCATCGGAAATGGAACGGCCAGTCGGGAAAGTGAAGCCTTTGTGGCGGAAGTTCTGAAAGAGTTTCCTGAGGTCAGCTATGCTATTGTCAATGAAAGTGGTGCTTCTGTCTATTCTGCCAGCGAACTTGCTCGTCAGGAGTTTCCAGACTTGACTGTTGAAAAACGCTCTGCTATTTCTATTGCCCGTCGTTTGCAAGATCCCCTTGCAGAATTGGTCAAAATCGATCCCAAGTCAATCGGTGTCGGTCAGTACCAGCACGATGTTAGTCAGAAGAAACTATCTGAAAGTTTGGACTTTGTTGTCGATACCGTGGTCAACCAAGTCGGTGTTAATGTCAATACAGCTAGTCCTGCCTTACTGTCACATGTAGCTGGACTCAATAAAACCATTTCTGAAAATATTGTCAAATATCGTGAGGAAGAAGGAAAAATTACTTCACGCGCTCAAATCAAGAAAGTTCCTCGCCTAGGTGCCAAAGCCTTTGAGCAAGCTGCAGGTTTCCTCCGTATCCCAGAAAGTGGCAATATCCTCGATAATACAGGAGTTCACCCAGAAAACTATGCTGCGGTTAAGGAGCTCTTCAAACGCTTGGATATCAAGGATTTGAATGAAGAAGCACAAAGCAAACTCAAGTCTCTATCAGTCAAAGAAATAGCGCAAGAACTAGATCTTGGTCCAGAAACCCTTAAAGATATCATTGCCGATCTTCTCAAACCAGGTCGAGATTTTCGTGATTCCTTTGATGCACCTGTGCTTCGCCAAGATGTCCTGGATATCAAAGACTTAAAAGTCGGCCAGAAGCTGGAAGGCGTGGTGCGTAATGTCGTTGACTTCGGTGCCTTCGTTGATATCGGGATTCACGAGGACGGCTTGATTCATATTTCACATATGAGTCGTAAATTTATCAAACATCCCAGCCAAGTGGTGTCTGTTGGAGATTTGGTAACGGTTTGGGTTGAGAAAATCGATACCGAACGTGAAAAAGTCAATCTGTCTCTCTTAGCTCCAGATGAATCTAACTGAGTACGTTCAGTCTGTTTCACTCGAAGACTTTGGGAGACCTTTTAGCCATCATGCCCAGTGGAATTCTCGTCTGCGAACGACAGGTGGGTGATTTTTCCTCAAGGATGGGCATTTGGATTTTAATCCCAAGGTCTATAATGAACTTGGTTTGGAGGTTTTTCGGAAAATCGTGCGCCATGAACTCTGTCACTATCACCTTTATTTTCAAAAAAAGGGTCATCGGTATAAGGACCGAGATTTTAAGGAACTTTTGAAAGAAGTGGTCGGACTACGCTTTGTTCCCCCTTTGAGAGCCCAAACCCAAAGTAGTTACCTAGTCTATCAGTGTCCATCCTGCCACCAACGCAAGAGGAAGATTGACACGAAACGCTATCGCTGTGGCGTCTGCCGTGGTAAACTTGTTATCTTAAATCGGCCTAAGGACTGATGTTTGTGAACCTGTTTCATGCTATACTACCTGTAAGAATACCGAAAGAGGAAATAATCATGAATAAAAAATTTTATAAAATGAGACGAAATCGCATGGTATCGGGAGTTTTAGCAGGTCTATCAGACAAGTGGAATTTTGATGTAACCTTAGTTCGCTTTCTCTTCGCCATTTTTACCATATCAAATTTTGGAGTTGGTGTGATTATTTACATCATCCTCGCCTCCATCCTGCCAACTAAGGAAGAAATCGAAGCAGAAATGTACGGAACAGGACCACGCAAACGCAAGGAAGCCGAGGCCATTGATGACAATGATGGGTGGTTTTGGTGAGGTTCTACAGAAGATTTGGAATAAGCAAAAAGCTTTAAATCAATAGTCTAAACTGCTTGATTTAAAGCTTTTTTACTTTTAATAAGATTTTCTCAGCTTCATATACAAACTAAAATCATTATTTTGACCTCAAGTTTCTAATCTGTGTCTTGCTGCTGAGAGAAAACTGTTTTTGAAAAATGATAGATGCTGATAACAACTGATAACCAGCAAATAACATAAGCAGTACCTGTAAATTCTGTACCGATAAAGTGTGTGTGTTCAACTAAGAGCTGACCGATGAATGGAGAGAGCAGATAGAGAAGTCCGATGAGTATATGTTCTTTGTGTTTCATTAAAAATGAACTCTCCCTTCATGATATACATATTTATAGTGATTAGAAACGTAGGAACCTCCGAAATTTACACTAGCGCTTTCTCCTATTCCGATATTTAGTCCACCACTTAAAGTTGAACTACCATTATTAAAGAAATCTCCATTAATTATATAGAATATTCTATCAGCCTGTTCTAAATTTACGTACAATGAACCGGAAAACTGTTTGGACATTCCGTTATAATTTCTATTTATTTCTGTTCTTAATACCCTTATTATACCATGATAGGTTCCATATTCGGTTGTTTCGCAGTAGAAAGAAATAGATGGTTTATAGGAGTTTGTAACAGTTATTTGCGTAGAAATTGTTCTATATGTCTGTGAAGAGCGTTCGTATAAATTTATACCAAGTAAATCTGATGCTTGCTCCAATGTGATATCGTAATCAGTTGCGTATTGATTCACAAGCTGTTGAGCGGTCATGGTTTCGCTCACTATTGTATTGGTATCATCTGCAAAAACAGTTGAGTAGAAAAATAGTGAAAAGATAGCAACAAAAGTAATCAAGATTTTTTTCATAATATCCACACTTTCTGGAAAAGAGCTAAAATAAATTTTTAGTAGAAATATTTTGGTAATAAAGTGATAGTTAAAATAAGCTTACTCAAATTATAGTTTCCGATTTTTTCTCCTTTCTAAAGTAATCCCTTTCACAATTGCATTATATAATTTTTATAGTAAAAAGTCAAGTGATTTATTGCATAGTGAAATGAAATAAAAACTCAATAATTGATTGGGAAATTCAAACCAATTTCTAACAATATTTTAGAAGCTACAGTGTACTTCTCTAGATTAAATCTGCTTACATTTCCCTCAATCTTACAAAAATGTAAGATTAAAGTCTCTTTTGTAAGGTTAGGTTATGGCAAGCGGTCTTTTTTTGATGTAAACTAGACTCATAAAGAATAAAGGAGTAACATCATGAAACAAATCTTACATAAGAAAACAAGAAAACCAAGCCACAAAGAAATCGAGCGCGTTCAGCTGGGATGCGCTATGATGCAAGCGACATTTCATTTGATGGGATATTAAGAAAGGAGATTCTCATGACACTTTTAGATGTAAAACACGTTCAAAAAATTTACAAAACACGTTTTCAAGGCAACCAAGTAGAAGCCCTCAAGGATATTCACTTTACCGTGGAAAAGGGTGACTACGTTGCCATCATGGGTGAGTCTGGTTCTGGTAAATCAACTCTTCTCAATATTCTAGCTATGCTGGATAAACCAAGTCGTGGGCAGGTTTACTTGAATGGAACTGACACCGCAACCATTAAAAATTCACAGGCTTCTAGCTTCCGTCGTGAGAAGTTAGGATTTGTCTTCCAAGACTTTAATTTGCTAGATACTCTGTCTGTTAAGGACAATATCTTGCTTCCGCTTGTCTTGTCAAGAAGACCCATTACGGAGATGATGAAGAAATTGGTGGTGACAGCTGAGAATCTAGGCATCAACCAATTGCAAGAGAAGTACCCTTACGAGATTTCAGGTGGGCAGAAACAGCGTGTAGCAGTAGCCCGCGCCATCATCACAGAACCTGAAATTCTCCTTGCGGATGAGCCAACAGGAGCCCTTGATTCCAAGTCCTCTGCAGCCTTACTTGATGTCTTTGATGAAATCAATGAGCGCGGCCAAACTATTCTCATGGTAACCCACTCAACGGCAGCAGCCAGCAGGGCCAAGCGCGTGATCTTCATTAAAGACGGCATTCTTTACAACCAAATCTACCGTGGAGAGAAGACAGAGCGTCAGATGTTCCAAGAAATCTCTGATACCTTGACTGTCATGGCAAGCGAGGTGAATTAGTATGTTTCGATTAACCAATAAGTTAGCGCTATCGAACTTGATTAAAAACCGCAAACTCTGCTATCCCTTTGCGCTGGCTGTTCTCTTGGCAGTCACCGTCACCTACCTCTTTTATTCTCTAACCTTTAATCCAAAGATTGCGGAAATCCGTGGAAGAAACACCATTCAAGCTACTCTTGGATTTGGTATGTTTGTCGTCACCCTTGCGTCAGCCATTATCGTCCTCTATGCCAATAGTTTTGTCATGAAAAACCGTTCCAAGGAACTAGGAATTTATGGCATGCTGGGCTTAGAGAAACGTCATCTAATCAGTATGACCTTTAAGGAGTTAGTGGTATTTGGGATTCTAACTGTTGGAGCAGGAATCGGTATTGGAGTCTTGTTTGACAAGTTAATTTTCGCTTTCTTGCTCAAACTGATGAAATTAAAGGTAGAACTAGTCGCTACCTTCCAGATGAAAGTTGTTATTACAGTGCTTGTTGTCTTCGGTTTGATTTTCCTAAGTCTCATGTTCCTGAATGCCCTTCGAATCGCCCGTATGAATGCCCTCCAGCTCTCTCGTGAGAAAGCAAGCGGAGAGAAAAAAGGTCGTTTCCTACCTCTCCAAACTATTCTTGGTTCCATTAGTTTAGGGATTGGCTATTATCTTGCCCTTACGGTAAAAGATCCTCTTACAGCCCTAACAACCTTCTTCTTAGCTGTTTTGCTGGTTATCTTTGGTACTTATCTATTGTTTAATGCAGGGATTACCGTTTTCCTTCAAATCTTAAAGAAAAACAAGAAATACTATTACCAACCAAATAACCTTATCTCAGTGTCTAACTTGATTTTCCGTATGAAGAAAAATGCGGTTGGTCTAGCGACGATTGCTATTCTCTCAACCATGGTCTTGGTGACTATGTCTGCTGCAACGAGTATCTTTAAAGGCTCTGAAACTTTCAAGAAAGTCATGAATCCACATGATTTTGGAATTACAGGACAGAATGTTGAAAAAGAAGACATAAATAAACTCCTAGACCAGTATGCTAGTGATAAGAGGTTGACTGTTACAAAGAAAGAAGTCCTTACATACAGTAACTTTGGTGTGGCAAACCAAGAAGGTACGAAATTGACAATCTTTGAGAAAGGTCAAAATCGTGTTCAACCGAAAACTGTTTTTATGGTCTTTGACCAAAAAGACTATGAGAATATGACGGGTCAAAAACTCGCACTTTCAGGAAAGGAAGTTGGATTGTTTACTAAAAACAAAGAACTTCAAGGGCAGAAAGAACTGACTCTGAATGACCAGACCTACACAATCAAGGAAGAAATCAAAAAAGATTTTATTCTTGAACATGTCCCAAATCAGTACAATATTCTAACTTCGGACTATAACTATCTGGTTGTTCCTGACTTGAACGCCTTTCTTGACCAGTATCTTAATTCTTCCATCTTTAATCAATACTATGGTGGTATGAATGTAACGGCTAGTGAGGAAGAACAACTCAAACTTGCCAACGACTATTCAAAATTCCTTGATGATTTTAATAGAGAATTAAGCAAAGAAGGAAGCTATGTTTACGGAAGTAATCTGGCTGATAGTAGTGCGCAGATGAGTGCTCTCTTTGGTGGAGTATTCTTCATCGGTATCTTCCTCTCTATCATCTTTATGGTGGGAACAGTTCTTGTTATCTGCTACAAACAAATCTCTGAAGGCTATGAAGATCGTGAACGCTTTATCATTTTGCAAAAAGTCGGTCTCGATCAAAAGCAAATCAAGCAAACCATCAACAAACAGGTGCTAACTGTTTTCTTCCTCCCATTGCTCTTTGCCTTCCTACACCTCGCCTTTGCCTATCATATGCTTAGCCTTATCCTAAAAGTCATTGGGGTGCTAGATGCGACTATGATGTTGACTGTCACTCTGTCTATCTGTGCTATCTTCCTCATCGTCTACGTCTTGATCTTTATGATTACCTCAAGAAGCTATCGCAAGATTGTGCAAATGTAAAAAAGATACCTCGATGTTTATCGAGGTATTTCTTTTATCTTAAATGCTGAAGAGTTGTCCAAACAGGTAAGTCACTGCCATGGTCAGAAGTCCGATACAGAGGTTGCGGATCATAGCTGTTTTCGTAGGAGCCTTGCCTAGTTTAGCACTGGTATAGCCAGTGACGAGAAGGGAAAGGGCTACGATAAAAACAGTAGCAGGAATGCGATAGTCACTTGGAAAGACGGTAATCGAAAGCATAGGAGGAAGGCTTCCCAGTACAAAGGCGATAAAGCTAGAGATAGCAGCATGCCAAGGATTGGTAAACTCTTCGTACTCGATCCCATATTTTTCCTCGACAAGGGTTTTGAGTGGATTTTTTAAAAAGGCCTTGTTGGTCAAGAGTTTGGCAGACGTTTCACACTCACCATTTTGAAGGTAAGCAGCATAGAGGGATTGTTTTGCAGATTCGATGTCTTTATCTAAGAGTAATTGCTCTCTAGCGACAGCAGCCTCCTCCGTGTCTTTTTGAGTGGATACAGAGACATATTCGCCACCAGCCATAGAGAAAGCACCAGCGAGGATAGCGGCCAATCCAGATAAAAAGATAATCCAAATATTGCTTGTCGCACTGGCAACCCCGATAACGACTCCAGCGATGGAAATAATCCCATCATTGGCACTGAGAACACCCGCGCGCAGGATATTGAGTCGTCCTGCAAAGTTTACATCAATTTCATGTTTTATTTTTGTCATAGTCATCTCCTTTCTCTCCATTATAGAGAAAAGAGTAGGGGAATACAAACTTTTTAAACTATCTGAAAAAAGTTCTACAATTCTAATTTTTAAGCCCTTTGAAGTTTCTCCGAAAAGTAGTGCTATCCTACTGTGCTAGTCCTTTTTCAGTTTATCTATGGTATAATAGAGGGTAGATTTATCAATTGGAGTACGAAGGATTTTATGATTAAATTGATAGCAACAGATATGGATGGAACATTTCTAGATGGAGAGGGTCGGTTTGATATGGAACGCCTCCAAAACGTACTTGTTACCTACAAGGAAAAGGGGATTTACTTTGCTGTGGCTTCGGGTCGCGGTATCTTGTCCCTGAAAAAGCTATTTGCGGATGTGCGTGATGATGTGATTTTTATAGCTGAAAATGGGAGCTATGTTGAGTTTCATGGCGAGGATATGTACGAGGCTACTATGTCTCAGGATTTTTACTTGAGCACTTTTGAAGCTTTAAAGAAATCGCCTTATTTTGATGAAAGAAAAATGCTTCTGACTGGGAAAAAAGCTTGTTATGTTTTGGATACAGTGGATGAGACCTATCTCATGTTTAGCCGTCACTACAATGAAAACATTCAAAAAGTAGAGAGCTTGGAAGATATCACGGATGAGATTTTTAAATTCACCACTAACTTTACTGAAGAAACGATAGAAGCTGGTGAGGCCTGGGTCAACAAAAACGTTCCTGGAGTCAATGCTATGACCACAGGTTTTGAATCCATCGATATTGTCTTAGACTATGTTGATAAGGGTGTGGCTATTGTTGAGCTGGCAAAAAAACTTGGTCTAACCATGGATCAGGTTATGGCGTTTGGCGATAATCTCAATGACCTTCACATGATGCAGGTTGTGGGACACCCAATCGCTCCTGAAAATGCACGACCAGAGATTTTAGAATTAGCAGAGACAGTGATTGGCCATCATAAGGACCAGTCAGTGATAGCTTATATGGAGGGTTTGTAATGGCAGATATTAAATTGATTGCATTGGATTTGGATGGTACTTTACTGACAACGGATAAAAAGCTGACAGATCGTACCAAGGCGGTCCTCAAAGCTGCGCGTGACCGTGGCATCAAGGTCGTGCTGACAACGGGTCGTCCTCTAAAGGCTATGGATTTCTTTCTCCATGAGCTAGGGACTGACGGTCAAGAGGACGAGTACACCATCACCTTTAATGGTGGTCTGGTACAGAAAAATACAGGAGAGATTCTCGATAAAACCGTCTTTTCAATCGACGATGTGGCACGCTTGTACGAGGAAACTGAAAAACTCGGACTTCCGTTAGATGCCATTTCAGAAGGAACAGTCTATCAAATCCAATCGGACCAAGAAAGTCTCTATGCTAAGTTCAACCCAGCCTTGACTTTTGTACCAGTCGCTTTTGAGGATCTATCTAGTCAGATGACATATAATAAATGTGTGACTGCCTTTGCCCAAGAACCTTTGGATGTAGCGATTCAACAGATTTCTCCAGAATTGTTTGACCAATATGAAATCTTCAAATCGCGTGAACTCTTATTGGAATGGTCGCCGAAAAATGTCCACAAGGCAACAGGTTTAGCGAAATTAATTAAACACTTGGGAATCGACCAAAGTCAAGTCATGGCTTGTGGGGACGAGGCCAATGACCTTTCCATGATTGAGTGGGCAGGTCTGGGAGTTGCCATGCAAAATGCAGTTCCAGCGGTTAAGGCAGTTGCCAATGTGATTACCCCGATGACCAACGACGAGGAAGCCGTTGCCTGGGCTATCGAAGAATACGTGCTAAAGGAGAATTAGAATATGGGATTATTTGACCGTCTATTCGGGAAAAAGGAAGAGCCGAAAATTGAAGATGTTGTAAAAGAAGCTCTAGAAAATCTTGATTTGTCAGAAGAGGTTGAAGAAACCCAAACGGCAGTCGAAGAAACTTCTCAGGAAGAAACAGTAAGGGACAAAGTGGAAGAAACACTTGCTCAAGAAGAAATTCCTCAGGTCTCGACAGAAGAAGTTATTGAACCAGAAGCAGTCGAGAAAACAGACCAAGAGGAGCCTGAGCTAGAAGCTGATGAACTGGAGCAAATCCAAGAGACAGAAGAAGCTCTAGAAGAAGAGAACCAAGAAACTGTAGAAACTGAAGAAGAGCTTCCTCAGGTTGAAGAAACCGTTCAGGAAAAATATGACCGCAGTCTCAAGAAAACGCGTACGGGATTCGGTGCTCGTTTGAATGCCTTCTTTGCCAACTTCCGTTCTGTTGATGAAGAATTTTTCGAGGAATTGGAAGAACTGCTCATCATGAGCGACGTCGGCGTGCAGGTCGCTTCAAACTTAACAGAAGAACTACGCTATGAAGCTAAACTCGAAAATGCTAAGAAACCTGACGCACTTCGTCGTGTCATTATCGAGAAATTGGTTGAGCTCTACGAAAAGGATGGCAACTACGATGAACAAATCCATTTCCAAGACGGCTTGACCGTCATGCTCTTTGTCGGAGTTAATGGTGTTGGGAAAACAACTTCTATCGGGAAATTAGCTCATCGCTACAAACAAGCTGGCAAGAAGGTCATGTTGGTTGCGGCAGATACCTTCCGTGCTGGAGCTGTTGCCCAGCTAGCTGAATGGAGTCGACGTGTGGATGTTCCCGTTGTGACTGGACCTGAAAAAGCTGATCCAGCCAGTGTAGTCTTTGATGGCATGGAACGTGCCGTGGCTGAAGGTATTGATATTCTTATGATTGACACTGCTGGTCGTCTGCAAAATAAGGATAACCTCATGGCTGAGTTGGAAAAGATTGGACGTATCATCAAACGTGTTGTACCAGAAGCGCCCCATGAAACCTTCTTAGCTCTTGATGCATCAACAGGTCAAAACGCTCTTGTACAGGCCAAAGAATTTTCAAAAATCACTCCTTTAACAGGAATTGTATTGACTAAGATTGATGGAACTGCCCGTGGTGGTGTCGTTCTGGCAATTCGTGAAGAACTCAATATCCCTGTAAAATTGATTGGTTTCGGTGAAAAAATTGATGATATAGGTGAATTTAACTCAGAAAACTTTATGAAGGGTCTCTTAGAAGGCTTGATTTAATACAAAATAAATATCCTGCAAGTCGATCTTGCAGGATATTTTTGCTATTCTAAACGGCCGTCTTCACGATAGGCGATATCTGGTTGCCAGGTCCATTTGGCTCCATACTTCTCAAGTAAGTCAAAGCTAGCTTGTGGTCCCATGCTTCCAGCTTTATAATCGTAGAGTGGAGCACCGTTTTCAGCCCAGAGTTCTTCAATACGGTCAATCAATTTCCAAGAAGCACTTACCTCATCCCAGTGGTTAAAATTGGTTGAGTTGTTGTTCAAGACATCGTAGATTAATTTCTCGTATGGATCTGGTGAGGCTCCAGTAGCAGTAGCATCTGTACGGTAATTCAGAGAGCTTGGTGCTAGGTTAAATTCTTCACCGACTTGTTTCCCATTGAGGCTAAGAGAGAAGCCTTCTGTTGGTTGGATATAGATGGTCAAGATATTTGGTGCCAATGGTTCTCCAAAGATAGAGTCCATTTGCTTAAAGACGATATTGACATGAGTTCCTTTTTCAGTCAGGCGTTTCCCTGTACGGAAGAAGAAGGGAACACCACGGAAGCGATCGCTATCTACAAAGAAGGCACCAGATGCAAAGGTTTCTGTTGTAGATTCAGGATCGACATTTGGTTCGCTACGATAGGAAATGTATTTCATGCCATCGATTTTACCAGAGCGATATTGACCCCGGATAAACTGTCCTTTCAATTCTTCCTCAGTTGGATGATAGAGGTTTTTAAAGACCTTTATCTTTTCAGCACGAATCTCATCTTTTGTAAAGCTAGCTGGTTTGTCCATGGCTAGAAGAGAGAGGAGTTGTAGAGTATGGTTTTGTACCATATCACGAAGGGCACCAGATTGATCATAGTAGCCACCACGTTCTTCAACACCTAAACGTTCCGCAAAGGTAATCTGAACATTATCGATATATTCGCGATTCCAAACATTCTCAAAGATCATATTGGCAAAACGAACAGCAAAGATACTCTGAATCATCTCTTTGCCTAGGTAATGGTCGATACGGTAGATTTGCTCCTCATCAAAGGCCGCAAGGAGATCTTCATTGAGTTTGCTTGCTGTTTCGTAGTCTGTACCAAATGGTTTCTCAACGATCAAGCGCTCAAAACCTTTGCCATCGACAATGTTTTCAGATTTGAGGTGCTTGGCAATGGTTCCAAAGAACTGGGGTGCCATAGACAAGAAGAAGAGCTTGTTGTGTTCAGCTTGGTATTTTTCATTCAGCTCAGCTTGTAATTGGCGCAAAGCAATGTAATGTTCCGTATCATTCACATCATGGCTTTGATAGTAGAAGTGGCTAGCAAATTCTTGGGCTTGCTCGGTACTATCTGCCAAATCAAGGATGGACTCGACAACTACAGATTCAAAATATTCCTTACTCCAAGGTCTACGAGCCGTTCCGATAACTGCAAAATGCTCAGAGAGATTGCCTGATTTATAGAGTCTGAAAAGGGAAGGGTAGAGTTTGCGTTTAGCTAAATCTCCACTCGCACCGAAAATTGTAACAATAACCTTTGATGACATCTAGCTACCTAATTTCTATATTTTTTCCTAGTTGGACTAGGGATGAGATTTTCTCATTGTCATAGCTTTTATTTTATCATAATTTTCAAAAAAATCAAAAATCCAATACGCAATAAAAAAGTGTAAGGAGAACCTCACACTTTCGTTTTATACGTTTAAGACCTTGTCCAAGAACTCTTTTAGACGAGGGTGTTGTGGGGTGTCAAAGATTTGATCAGGTGTTCCGTCTTCTAGGAACTCGCCATCTGCAGTAAAGATGACGCGGTCGGCTACCTGACGAGCAAATCCCATCTCGTGGGTTACAATAATCATGGTCATGCCTTGCTCCGCTAATTCCTTCATAACATTCAGTACATCTCCGACCATCTCAGGGTCAAGAGCAGAAGTTGGTTCGTCGAAAAGCATGATGTCTGGATTCATTGCTAGTCCACGAGCGATGGCCACACGTTGTTTTTGACCACCTGATAGGCTATCTGGACAGGCCTTAGCCTTATCTGCTAGTCCAACCTTTTCAAGCAACTCCATCCCCAATTTCTCAGCTTCTTCTTTGGTCATTCGTTTGTGTTCAATAGGAGCAAAAGTGATATTCTCTAGAACGGACATGTGAGGGAAGAGATTGAAGTGTTGGAACACCATTCCGATATTTTCACGGACGTGGTCAACGTTGGTTGTTTTTTCAGTTAAGTCATAACCGTTCACAGTGATGTGACCACTCGTTACCTCCTCGAGAAGGTTAAGGCTACGGAGGAAAGTGGATTTACCAGAACCAGAAGGACCGATGATACAGACAACATCTCCTTCATAGAATTTAGTCGTAATTCCTTTTAAAACTTCGTTTTGTCCATAATACTTATGCAAATCATTTACATCAATTTTTAGTTTTGCCATTAACGAATCCTCTTTTCTAAGCGTTTCGCTAGTCTAGTCAAAAGTGTGATAATTACAAGATAGAAGATAGCAAGGATTGCATACATCTTGAAACTTTGGTAGTTACGGGCGATGATGATCTTACCAGTTTGGAAAAGTTCCACCAGACCGATAGCAGATACGATAGTTGTATCTTTAAGAGCGATAACAAATTGGTTAACAAAGTTTGGCAACATTAATTTAGTTGCTTGTGGCAGGATAATCTTACGCATGGTTTTTCCATAAGAGATACCCAAGCTTCGGCTGGCTTCCATTTGTCCAACTGGAACGGCCTGAATACCACCACGAACAATCTCAGCGATATAAGCAGCCGCATTGAGCGATAGGGCAATGGTACCAGCTACAAAGTCGTTAATTGGACTTTGCTGACCTGTGATGGACTCGATGAAGTTTGGAATTCCCCAGAAGATGAAGGCTGCAAGAATCATCAATGGAATTCCGCGGATAACGTCAACGAAAATCTCAGAGATAAGACGAAGAGATTTGTATGGGCTAACGCTAAACATACCGAAGATAATACCGATGACAATGGCAATAGCAAATGAGATAAGAGCTAGAGCAAGAGTGATACCAAGACCGCTAAGGAGTTGTTTGTAGTTGTTTTGGAGCAAGCCCCAGATAGTTGTTTCGTCAACAGTGCTTGTTGAAGCAGTTGAAGATTCGCTAGCTAGGTATTTGTCAAGAATATTTTGGAATTCACCGTTTTCTTTAAGGTTTGCAAGTCCGTTGTTGAACATTTCAATCAATTCTGGATTTGCTCCTTTTTTAACAGCAAAGGCTGTTTCTCCGATTGGACTTCCAGCGATTGGTGTTTTCAATTTTTGTCCTTGGCTGATAGAATATTTGAGAACAGGCTCATCATCCATAACGGCATCAATGGCACCAGTGTTTAAACTGTCATACATTGATGAACCATCAGCGAAGGTTTTGATTTTGTAACCGTATTTGCTTTGATTTTCTGTTAGGAAGGTTTGAGAAGCAGTTCCGTTTTTAACGCCGACTGTCTTCCCTTTCAAATCTTCATAAGAAGCAATGGTGCTTGGTTCTTTGACCCCAAGGATAGTATTAGAAGTGTAGTATGATTCTGAGAAGTCAAAAGTTGCCTTACGAGCATCTGTGACAGACATACCAGCAATGATACCATCAGCTTGACCAGCTTGAACAGCACTGATAGCGGCATCAAAACCAGGGTTGGTGATTTCAATTTCAAAACCTTGGTCTTTAGCGATTGCCTTAATCAATTCCATATCTATACCAGTGTATTGGTTGCTTGAATTTTGGAAAACAAAAGGTGCAAAAGAAGAATCGCTGGCAATGATGTATTTAGCTTTAACAGGAATAGCTTTTAAGCCTGCAAGAGTAGTTGTAGTTGGCACTGCTGAAGATGATGAAGCAGTCCATTTCTTGATGATTTTATCAAGACTACCATCTTTTTTCATTTCAGCCAAGGCTTGGTTAAATTCAGTAACCAAGTGCTCGTATTTGCTTCCTTTTTTAACACCGAAAGCAAAGCTACCTACAGCTTCCCCATCCATTTCAATATGGAGGTCTTGCCCTTGGTTAATGGCATACTCGATAACAGGTTTGTCATCCATCATGGCATCGATGGCACCAGCACTTAAGCTGTTGTTCATCAAATCACCAGTGTCAAATGTTTTAATGGTAAAGTCGTATTTATCTTTAATCGTTTCTAGGAAACGTTGAGCGGCAGTTCCGTTTTTAACACCAACGGTTTTGCCAGTTAATTGGTCGTACTTGCTAATTTTGTGTGCCTTTGTAGTTGCAATGACAACTTTTGTATCATAGTAAGTATCAGACATGGTGAAGACTTTTTCACGTTCTTTCGTCTTTGTCATCCCTGCCATGATAGCGTCAGCTTGACCAGCTTGAACCGCATTGACCGCTGCGTCAAATCCAGGATAGGACATCTGAATGTTCCACCCTTTAATCTCAGCGACTTTGTTGATAATGTCAACATCAATTCCTTTATAAGTTTGATCTGAATCTTTAAACTCAAAAGGTGCATAGGCGGTATCAGATACAATCTTAATCGTCTCTGCTTTCGCAATACCTAATGAGAAAATTGGGAATAAAATTAGCAAAAATGCTAGAAATTTTTTCTTCATTTTTAGTCTCCTTTTCCGAATATTTTCCCATTATATCAGAAAAAGTAAAAAAAGGCAAATTTTATGAATTTCATGTAAGGAAATATAACATAGGATGCTCTTTCTTATCAGTTTGGAGAAGAGTCTGAAAGGCAAATTTATGGTAAAATAGAAAGATAGAAAAATGCAGATGAGGCAATCATGATTAATCGAATTACAGATAATAAATTTAAACTAGTATCAAAATATGAACCTTCAGGAGATCAACCCCAAGCAATTGAGCAGTTGGTTGATAATATCGAAGGTGGAGAAAAAGCTCAGATTCTGATGGGGGCGACGGGTACAGGGAAGACCTATACCATGAGTCAGGTCATTTCCAAAGTCAATAAACCCACTCTGGTCATCGCTCACAATAAGACTCTGGCAGGCCAGCTCTACGGGGAGTTTAAGGAATTTTTCCCTGAGAATGCTGTTGAGTATTTTGTATCTTACTATGACTATTACCAGCCAGAGGCCTATGTCCCTTCTAGCGATACCTATATTGAAAAGGACAGCTCTGTCAATGATGAGATTGACAAGCTCCGCCACTCAGCGACTTCAGCCCTTCTTGAGCGCAATGATGTCATCGTCGTAGCCTCAGTCTCTTGTATCTATGGTTTGGGTTCACCCAAGGAATACGCTGATAGTGTCGTTAGTCTGCGTCCAGGTCTTGAAATTTCTCGTGATAAACTGCTTAATGACTTGGTCGATATCCAGTTTGAGCGCAATGATATTGATTTTCAACGTGGAAGATTCCGTGTGCGTGGGGATGTAGTGGAGATTTTCCCAGCTTCCCGTGATGAACACGCCTTTCGAGTAGAATTTTTCGGAGATGAAATCGACCGTATCCGTGAAGTGGATGCTCTGACAGGTCAGGTGTTGGGAGAAGTGGATCATTTGGCGATTTTCCCAGCTACTCACTTTGTGACCAATGACGACCATATGGAAGTTGCCATTACCAAAATTCAGGCAGAATTAGAAGAGCAGTTAGCTGTCTTTGAGAAGGAAGGCAAACTGCTAGAAGCCCAGCGTTTGAAACAGCGGACAGAGTATGATATTGAGATGCTACGTGAGATGGGCTATACAAATGGTGTCGAAAACTACTCACGTCATATGGATGGACGCAGCGAAGGAGAGCCTCCTTATACGCTTCTCGACTTCTTCCCAGATGATTTCTTGATCATGATTGACGAGAGTCACATGACTATGGGGCAGATCAAGGGCATGTACAATGGAGACCGCTCTCGTAAGGAAATGCTGGTTAATTATGGTTTCCGTTTGCCGTCGGCCTTGGACAATCGTCCTCTCCGTCGTGAAGAGTTTGAAAGCCATGTGCACCAGATTGTTTACGTTTCAGCGACACCAGGTGACTATGAAAATGAACAGACCGAGACAGTGATTGAGCAAATCATTCGTCCGACAGGTCTTTTGGATCCTGAGGTGGAAGTCCGTCCGACTATGGGACAGATTGATGATCTCTTAGGTGAAATCAATGTCCGTGTTGAAAAGAATGAACGAACCTTTATCACCACCTTGACCAAGAAAATGGCAGAAGATTTGACCGACTACTTCAAGGAAATGGGCATCAAGGTCAAGTATATGCACTCGGATATCAAGACCTTGGAGCGGACAGAGATTATCCGTGACCTGCGCTTGGGTGTCTTTGATGTCTTGGTCGGAATCAACCTGCTCCGTGAAGGGATTGACGTTCCTGAGGTAAGCTTGGTTGCTATTCTCGATGCTGACAAGGAAGGTTTCCTCCGTAACGAACGTGGACTCATCCAGACCATTGGACGTGCTGCCCGTAATAGCGAAGGGCATGTCATCATGTATGCGGACACGATGACTCAGTCTATGCAACGTGCCATCGATGAAACGGCCCGCCGTCGGAAAATCCAGATGGCTTATAATGAAGAACATAGTATCGTACCACAAACAATCAAGAAAGAAATCCGTGACCTGATTGCCGTGACCAAGGCAGTTGCTAAGGAAGAGGACAAGGAAGTCGACATCAATAGCCTCAACAAACAAGAACGCAAAGAACTAGTCAAGAAATTAGAAAAACAAATGCAAGAAGCCGTCGAAGTGCTTGACTTTGAACTCGCAGCTCAGATTCGTGATATGATGCTGGAAGTCAAGGCGTTGGATTAACAAACATTATAGGATAATAGATAAGGAAGATATGGTAACAAATAAAACAAGATATATAGGGATTGAATGCTGTAGAATTATAGCTATGTTGATGATTTGTAATTTGCATGTTTTAGGTATGGGAGGAGTCTTAGATAAAGTCGAGTATCAAAAAGATATATATTATTTTCTTGCTAATATCTTAGAAGCTTTTTCTTATCCAGCTGTTAATATTTTTGTTTTAATTAGTGGTTATGTGGGGTTATATTCGCAGTTTAGTTATAAAAAAATGTCTAAGTTTTGGATACAAATTATTTTTTATACCATATCAATTACATTAACTTTTGCAGTCTTTTCAAAACTATCTGTAACTCCAACTGAATGGTTTTATGCCTTAACCCCAATCAGTAACGGTCAGTATTGGTATATGAGTTGTTATTTTGGTCTAATGTTAATAGCACCATTATTAAATCAGGCAATTTTAACAATGAAGAAAGAATTATTACTTCCGATTATAACAGGAGGATTTATATATTTCTCTATTATTCCTACAATTTTCAAGCAAGATTCATTAGGAATATGGAGAGGTTATAGTGTTCTATGGATGATATTACTCTATATAGTGGGTGCTATAATCAGAAAATTTAAGTATGAAAGCTATTTTCAATCATGGAAAGTTATTTTTGGGATATTATTATTAACAAGTCTAACCTTTGTATTGTACTTCTTTAATTATGAACAGTGGAGGAGTTATAGTTCACCGACAGTAACTCTTCAAGGAATATTGATATTTTTATTATGCTTAAATATAAAAAACATTCCACTTTCACTTGAAAAAATAGTTCTATTTTTATCTCCGCTCACATTGGGGTTTATCTATTTCATGTTCATCCTCTTATTTTCAGGAGAGTTCTACCTAGCATAAATTTCTTAATTGATGGGAAAGAATTATTTATGTTTGCTATTATTATTTTGATAGTAACATTTTTATTATTTTTTGTAGGAGCTATTTTTGAGTATATTAGGAAAAGACTAATAGATATAATTTTTAATATGACAAAAGTATTAACCAAATCATAGAAGGAGAAAATATGTCCCGTGCCCAATCAACCATTTTAACCAACATCTGTCTAATCGAAGATCTAGAAAATAAGCGTGTAGTCATGCAATATCGTTCTCCTGAAACTAATCGCTGGTCTGGTTATGCCTTTCCTGGAGGTCATGTAGAAAATGGCGAGTCTTTTGCCGAGTCAGTTATCCGTGAAATCTATGAAGAAACTGGTTTGACGATTCAGAATCCCCAACTGGTCGGTATTAAAAATTGGTCATTAGATACAGGTGGGCGCTATATTGTCATTTGTTATAAGGCGACGGAGTTCTCTGGTACCCTTCGCTCTTCAGATGAAGGAGAAGTTTCTTGGGTGCAAAAAGACCAGATTCCAAACTTGGATCTGGCCTATGATATGCTACCCTTGATGGAAATGGTGGAAGCTCCGGACAAATCTGAATTTTTCTACCCTCGCCGTACAGAAGACGATTGGGAAAAGAAAATTTTCTAATCCTTTACCAAATAACCGAGATGCTCCAAGGCCTCCTCGATATAGTGGAGGTCTTGCTTAGTTTCCTGTCTAATAGTAATAATAGATTAGTAGAAAATATATATACTCTGAAATAAATTTAAAATATTTTTAGAAAAGTATTGACAAATCAAAAGAAAACGCTTACTATAGAATAAGGGAACGGTTCCACAATGTAAGAAGGAGGAATGATGACTACAATAAAACAGGTTGCTGAAGAAGCTGGAGTATCGAAATCAACAGTTTCAAGATATATTTCGAAAAAAGGCTATGTCGGAGATGATGCGAGAGAAAAGATAAAAAATGCTATCAAAAAATTAAATTACACACCAAATGTATTAGCACAATCTTTGAAAACTAAAAAAAATCAAATGGTCGGACTCTTACTACCAGACATTTCTAATCCCTTTTTCCCAAGATTGGTTCGAGGAGCTGAATCCTATTTAAAAGATAAGGGCTATAGAATTATGGTTGGTACGATTTCAGACCAGGACTCTTTAAGTGAATATGTTAATTTGCTGCTAAAAACAAATGCTGCCGGAATTATTACTACACATGATTTCACAAAAGAATATCCAGATTTATCATTACCTGTTGTTGTGGTTGACCGAATTAGTAAAGATACAGGTTACGGTGTCTTTTCTGATAATCAGTTGGGTGGACGTTTGGCTGCTAAAGCAATTTGGAATGCTGGCGCTAAGCAAGTTATGATTATTAAAGTTTTAGATGATAAAGCTGAGAACATTGCGGAACGATTTGAAGCAAGTTTAAACTATTTGAGGAATAAATCTTTAGAGATTTGTATTGAAAAAAGTGAAACGTTTGACTTTGAAAAAATTCAAAAAGAAGCTAAAGAGAATCTAAAAAGAAATCCAAATATTGATAGTATTATAGCACCTTCTGATATTCATGCGATAGCTTATATTCATGAAATTTTAGCAATTGGGAAAAAAATTCCAGATGATATTCAAATCATTGGTTACGATGATATTATACTTAGTCAATTTATTTATCCTTCTTTATCAACTATCCATCAATCTTCATATAAAATGGGAGAACAGGCTGCAAAACTAATCTATAATATGGCAAATAAGTTCTCTATAGATGAAGCTAAAATTAAACTACCTGTTAGATACGTAGAAAGAAATACATTAAGGAGAAAGTAATGAGTAAAATTGTTGTTGTTGGAAGTATTTCAATGGACTTAGTTATGAGAACAAAAAGGATTCCAGAAGGAGGTGAAACGATTTTTGGGGATTCGTTTAATATAGCTCCAGGTGGAAAAGGTGCAAATCAAGCTGTAGCTATTGGTCGATTATCCAGTGTAGAAGATAATGTTTACATATTTGGAAACGTCGGAGAAGATATTTTTTCAGCAGATTTACTAAGCAATCTGCAAAATAATAATATTTCTACAGAACATGTGGGAACGGTACCACAATCTACAGGGGTTGCACAAATTACTTTATATGGAGGTGATAATAGGATTATTTATTATCCCGGAGCGAATAATGTAGTTAAAACAAATGATTGGAAAAATGAGTGGGAATTGATTAGTGATGCAAGTGTTGTTGTATTACAGAATGAAATACCACATGAAGCCAACTTATCTATAGCTAAATTTTGTCAAGAAAATAGAGTTAAGGTGCTTTACAATCCTGCACCAGCTAGAGAAACAGACCTAGAGATGATTCCTTTTTGTGATTTTATTACTCCTAATGAGCATGAATGTTCAGAGCTTTTTCCAGATAAGAAATTAGAAGAAATTATTAAAATGTATCCTAATAAAATGATTGTGACATTAGGAGTTGAAGGTTCTATTTATTATGATGGGACAGCAGTTCATAAGATTCCTGCTATAAAAGCAGAAGTAGTTGATACTACAGGAGCAGGAGATACGTTTAATGGTGCTTTTGCTTATGCTATCTCAAAAGGAAAAGAGATGAATGTTGCATTGTCCTTTGCAACGATTGCTTCACATCTTTCTGTTCAAAGATTTGGAGCGCAAGGAGGCATGCTGAGTTTGAAAGAAATAAAGGAGCATTCAGGATATGAAGAAATATGGGATTTTAAATAGTAATATAGCAAAACTAGCTGATGATTTAGGTCATATGGATTTGGTTTGTATCGGAGATTTAGGATTGCCAGTTCCAAAAGGTGTTGATAAAATTGATTTAGCATTAAGAAAAGGTAGTCCAAGTTTTTTAGAAGTTTTAAAAGAATATTCAGATCATGTACTTATTGAAAAAATTTTCTTAGCAGAAGAAATTAAGGAAAAAAACAAAGAACAGTGGCAAGCAGTTCTAGATCTTTTAGGATCGAATATAATTATTGAATATATTAGTCATGAAGAATTGAAAGCTATGAATACTAAAGTTAAGGCAGTTATTCGCACTGGGGAAGATACACCATATTCGAATATAATCTTGCAATCAGGAGTTATTATTTAGAAGGGGGTTGCCTATGAAAATTGAAATGAAGAACATTTCAAAATCTTTTGGGAATAATCGTGTTTTAGAAAGTATTGATTTGGTTCTTAATTCAGGAGAAGTTCATGCTTTAATGGGAGAGAATGGTGCAGGCAAATCAACCTTAATGAATATTTTAACTGGACTTTTTCCAGCTACTTCAGGAACTATTTTTATTGATGGAAAAGAAAAAACATTTTCTAATCCTCAAGAGGCAGAACGGTTTGGACTGAGTTTTATTCATCAAGAAATGAATACTTGGCCAGATATGACTGTACTTGATAATCTTTTTTTAGGAAGAGAAATTAAAAATTCGATTGGGTTTCTAGATAAAGCTAGTATGGAAAGGAAAGCTAAAGAAGCATTTAAACGTCTTAATATCTCTATTCCTCTCGATGCAATCATTGGTCAATTATCAGTCGGACAACAACAAATGATAGAAATAGCAAAATGTTTATTATCAGAAGTTTCCTTGTTAATTATGGATGAACCCACAGCAGCTTTAACTGATCGTGAGACTGAAACGCTTTTTAAAGTGATAGAAGGATTAAAATCTGATGGTGTAGGTGTTGTGTATATTTCACATCGGATGGAAGAAATCTTTAAGATTACAGATCTTATAACTGTTATGAGGGATGGGTTTGTAATTGATACCAAGAAAACGAAGTTAAGTAATGCGGATGAATTAGTTCAAAAGATGGTGGGGCGTGAATTAGAAGATTACTATCCAGAAAAAAAGGCTGAGATTGGAAATATTGTTTTTCAAGCTAAGAATCTTTTTGGTGATGCTTTTACGGATATTTCTTTCTATGTACGTCAAGGGGAAATTCTTGGTTTTTCTGGTTTGATGGGTGCTGGTCGTACTGAAATAATGCGAGCAATTTTTGGAATTGATTTTTTAAAATCTGGTCAAATTATAATAAACGAAGAACAACTGATAATTAAAAATCCTTTTGAAGCAATTAAGCATGGAATTGGTTTCTTAACAGAAGATCGTAAAGATGAGGGATTGATTTTAGATTTTTCTATTAAAGATAATATGACTTTACCTAGTACTCGTGATTTTGTTAAAAATGGCATTTTTGATAATAAAACAAGTGATATATTTGTACAACGTTTAATTGATAGGCTACGAATTAAATCAGGTTATCCAGATAAGGAAGTTGGAACACTTTCCGGTGGTAATCAACAGAAAGTAGTTTTAGCAAAATGGATAGGCATTGCACCAAAAGTACTGATTCTAGATGAACCAACTCGTGGGGTAGATGTTGGGGCTAAGCGTGAAATTTACCAATTAATGAATGAATTGGCTGAACGAGGTGTGCCGATTATTATGGTATCTTCAGATTTACCAGAAGTAATTGGAGTCAGCGATCGCATTATGGTCATGCATGAAGGTAGAATTAGTGGGGAATTAACACGCCGAGAAGCTACACAAGAAAAAGTTATGCAACTAGCTACAGGAGGACAATAGTGTGAAAAATACTATGAAGTACATGTCAGAATTGACGACAGTAATAGCATTGATAATTTTAATGGCTGTCATCACTATTATCAATTCAAATTTTTTAACAGCAAATAATCTGTTAAACTTACTATTGCAAGTAACATCAAATGCACTGATTGCTTTTGGAATGACTTTTGTTATTCTAACAGGTGGAATCGATTTATCAGTAGGATCAATTTTAGCCTTATCCAGTGCGCTAACAGCTGGTTTATTAGGATCTGGAATGCCTGTTACGTTAGCAATTCTCATCTCTTTAATTTTGGGTTGCATTCTAGGTATGATGAATGGGTTATTGATTTCCTACGGGAAATTAGCTCCATTTATCGTCACTTTAGCGACTATGACTATTTTTAGGGGAGCAACACTTGTTTATACAAATGGGAATCCTATTACAAAAGGATTAAGTGATACATTCTTATTTCAATTTTTGGGGCAAGGTTACATAGTCGGAATTCCATTTCCTGTAATTATTATGTTTATTGTATTTATTGTTTTATATGTTTTACTTCATAAAACAGCATTTGGTAAATCTGTATATGCTATAGGGGGGAATGAAAAAGCAGCATATATATCAGGTGTGAAATTAAATAAAGTGAAAATTATCATTTATTCAATATCAGGTATGATGGCTTCAATTTCTGGATTGATTATCACATCACGATTAAGTTCTGCTCAACCAACAGCAGGTGCTAGTTATGAAATGGATGCTATTGCAGCTGTTGTTCTTGGAGGAACCTCTTTATCTGGAGGTAAAGGTCGTATACTGGGTACTCTAATAGGTGCTTTAATTATTGGAGTTTTGAATAATGGACTTAATATTATTGGTGTTTCAGCATTTTGGCAACAAGTAGTAAAAGGAGTTGTAATCTTAATTGCTGTTCTGATTGATCGTTTTAAAGTTGTAAAACAGTAGAATCATTTTCAATTTTTTTGGAAATAGTAACAATTTATTAGATGACGTACAATAATCGGGATTGAAACTATCCCTATAGATATATATTACGAGGAGTAATAACATGAAAATTATTAAAAAAATTAGCATTTTTGCTTTGTTTGTAACATTTATTTTTGCTTTAGTAGCTTGTGGAAAAACTGGTTTAGGAAATTCATCAAATGATAATAAATCTACGATTCAAAAGTCGGCAAAAGACTTAAAATTAGGAGTTTCTATTTCGACTACTAACAATCCCTATTTTGTAGCTATGAAAGATGGTCTTGAAAAAGCCACAAGAGAAAAAGAAGTAACTTTGAAGATAGCAGATGCACAAGATGATGCTGCTAGACAAGCAGATGATATTCAAAATTTTATTAGTCAAAATGTAGATGCTTTACTAATTAATCCAGTTGATTCTGATGCAATTGTTACATCTATTAAAGCTGCTAATAATGCAAACATTCCAGTAATCTTAATTGACCGCGGTAGTAATGGTGGTGAAGTCTTGACAACTGTTGCTTCTGATAACGTAGAAGCAGGTAAAATGGCTGCCGAATTTATTACCAAGCAATTGGGAGAAAAAGCAAAAACTTTTGAATTATCAGGAGTCCCTGGCGCTTCTGCAACAGTAGATAGAGGTAAAGGATTTGAACAAATTTCAAAGACACATTTAGATGTTCTTTCTAGTCAATCCGCTAATTTTGATCGCGCAAAAGCTTTGAATACAGCGCAAAATATGATTCAAGGAAACAAAGAAGTACAAGCAATCTTTGCACAGAATGATGAGATGGCGTTAGGAGCTGCACAAGCAGTAAAAGCAGCTGGTCTTAGCAGTGTATTAATTGTTGGTATTGATGGCCAACCAGATGCACATGACGCTATTGCAAAAGGTGATATTACTGCCACTATTGCTCAGCAACCAGCTAAGATGGGTGAGATCGCTATTCAATCAGCAATCGATCATTATCAAGGGAAAAAACTGGAAAAAGAAACAGTTTCTCCAATTTATCTTGTGACCAAGGATAATGTTGATCAACATAACTGGTGATATATTTTTAGTAAGTAGGTAGTTGTTAATTTTCATTCAATGTAGTTTTTAAATATTATTGTTAGTATTTGAGCTTTTGAGTGTAAAAAGCGGCTGGAGAAAAACTCAGTTTCAGGAGAAAATGAAGTAAATATCCCCATAATAAAACGCATAGTATCGAGGTTTGTCAACACTTGATATTATGCGTTTTGTAATTTTAAAGGCTTCTTCCCCATCCTCTATGATAGATATGCTACCCTTGATGGAGATGATGGAAGCTCCTGACAAGTCTGAATTTTTCTACCCTCGCCGTACAGAAGACGATTGGGAAAAGAAAATTTTCTAATCCTTTACTAAATAACCTAGCTGTTCCAAGGCCTCCTCGATATAGCGGAGGTCTTGTTGTGTTTCGGCTTCGACTAGGTGGTAATGGGTGCCATCTGTTAATTCAGACAGAGGTCTAAAGTCTGAATGCTCGACTTGTTCTAGAAAATGTTGCACATCTCTGCGACAAGACAGTTTCAGCAAGGTTTCAATTTCTCCATAAACAGGATGGTCAATCAAGGTATTTTGAACACGTCCACCATTATCAACGATAGCAAGGAGTTCCTGACCGATTTCTTCAACTTCATGTTTGACTTTGAAAAGTTTGTGGACATATGGAGTGACATAAACTTGCTTATAGATGTAGCCACGATTAGTGGATAGGATAGGAGCGCCATCGGCTCTCAAAATTGCAATATCCTGCACAATGACCTGACGTGTGACATGAAAATGTTCCGCCAAACTTTGGCCGTTGAGAGCTTTAGGAGCTTCTTTCAAGAGTTGGAGCAGGGCTTGTTTGCGATCTTTTGTCATAGTTCTTCCTTTTAACGGCGTTTTCGAAGCACTTTATAGACAGCTAGTGCTAATGTATACTCTACCATACTATGGATAATTGTGCCAAATCCAACTAGCACAAATAGAACATAAAACATATTTTCTACATTGGTACCAGAAGTTGCGTAAAAAACGACACAGGCCAATACTTCAGCAAGGGCATGAACGACAGCCAAAACAAAGTTGAAAATCCAGGAAGATTTTGGTTTATCCAAGGTTTCAGGAAATTTTTTTAAGTAAAATGCTCCCAAAATACCAAAAAAGATATGTGAAAAGGCCCGAAAAACGATAACCATGGGATAGCCAGCCATCAAAAATCCAAAACTAGAGGCTAGGATGACAAAAACTGCCATCAAGGGCGACAAGAACATGGCGATAAAGATGGCGATATGGCTCCCCAAAGTATAGGAAGCAGGTGGGATAACAATCTTAAAAGGCATAACAATTGGAATCAAAATTGCAATAGCCGTTAAAAGGGCTGTCATTGTCATAAATTGTGTCTTTTTCCGTGTATTCATAAGAATCTCCTTTTTACTGTATATACACTAGTATAGTACAATAAAGAAAACAATAAAGCAAGGATTTACTTAGGTTTATAAGTCATTTTTTAATTAAAGTCTCGTAAACATTTCACTAAAAATCCAAACTATACAGAGCAAAATCCCCACCTTCAAGCTTGAAAGCGGAGATTATTTTTATTTCTTCAAGGTTTCGAGACGTGGGACAATTGCTACAGTCAGGATAGCTGAGATAATCAATTCAGCAATGGAGTTTGCTGAGATAACAGTTGCTAGGAGTTTTTGGATATTTCCATTATAAACATTTCCAAATAGGAAGAAGATTCCTCCAAGTACAAAGACAGTATTGGTCAGGGAACCAAGGGCACCAGCTAGAATCAGACCAGTCTTGTTTTTCATTAGTTTATAGATTAGATAAGGAGTTAAACCAATCAAAATACGTGGGACAATGGAAATGATAGCTGAGTAGATATTTCCGTTTGGTACAAATGGAGAGAAGAGGTAGCTTGTCGGTAGAATTGTAATAGTGTTCATGGTCAATCTAAGTAGTCCCATCAAAAATCCAAGTGTAATCCCAACGCGTGGACCGTAAATAATGCTGGCAATAATGACAGGAATATGAACGATGGTCGGTTTGATTGGCAATGGAACAAGGTTAAAGATAAGCGAGCTCAGAAATTCTATCACGAGCATGGTTGCAAAAAAGATAGCAATAGGTGCAATGTTAGAGCGTTTGTTCATCGAGGGTTTCCTTTATTCTTTCTAAAATAGTATTCAGGTCAGCTAGGGCGCCTTTTCCGTAATCGCCACAGGCTAGTGGGGATTCCTTAGGAGCAATCAGCTGATACCCGTAGGTTTCTAATGTTTTCAGATTAGCCTGAGTTGCCTGATGGTCATACATCTTTGTATTCATAGCAGGTGCGACTAACTTTTTGACGTGGTTTGGCAGGGCAAGCGCTGTGCTTGTCACCATATTGTCAGCGAATCCGTGGGCTAGTTTTGAGATAGTGTTAGCAGTTGCAGGTACCACGATAAATAAATCTGCCTTTTTTCCAAGTTCGATATGATTGACTTGATTGGGATAAGGTTCCTTCATGACATCAAGATGGACAGGATTTTGAGAGAGGACCTGTAGTGTCAACGGTTGGATAAACTCTGTAGCAGCCTCAGTCATTAAGACAGTGACATGATGGCCTTGTTTTTTCAAGGAACTGACTAGGTCAGCTGATTTATAGGAGGCAATGGAACCTGTCACTGCGATGAGAATATTTGCCATGGCATTCCTTTCTATGAATCGTATGCTTGAATTTTTTCAAGGAGGAGTTCTGCAATTTCTTTTTTGGTGTAAACCGTTTGAAGATGATCCTTCTCAACAAAGATTGCACGGTGCTGATCTGCTGAAATTTGAGTCAGGTCATTTGCGATAATTAAGTCTGCTTGGTTCTTGATAAGATTTTTTCTAGCAATTTCAACTAGATGATCTTCGGTAACATCAACCAGCAGTTTAAAGCCAATCAGATGAATAGTAGGATTCCATTCCTTAACTAGAGAGATGATTTTGGGTGATTTTTTCAGGAATAAAACCTGAACCTTGTCAGTTGAAGAAATCTTAGCTTGATGATTTTGCTTGCTTAAAAATTCTTCCAAATTGGAGCTAGCCTGAACTTCCTCAAGCCCCGTCATATAAACAGGAGTGTAGTCGGATACAGCCATTGAGTGGATTAAGACCTGGTAATTCGGAATTTGCTCTTTCATCTCTAAAAGGAGATCATTGGTATTATTAATTTCTCGAATGCTTAGGTTGGGATGAGCTTCTGGCTTCACAGCTCGTTTTGTCGTAATCAAACAAATTTCATGCCCTGCAGCAAGCAAGGTTTCAGTGATGATTTTCCCCAAGCGACCAGTTGAATGGTTAGTAATAGAGCGGACACTATCGATAGCTTCACTGGTACCGCCCGATGTGACTAAAATTTTCATAGGACTATTGTACACAAAAATAAACAGTAAGTAAAATAAAAGTGATAAATTTTGGGTAAAAACGAAGCTCTACTATAGTTTCAAACTATAAAGCCATATAAAATTTAAGAAAGGACTCTAAAAACCTTAAAAACAGGGATATTTACGAACGTTTAGAGGGTTTAAGGATGTTAAAAATCTTGTTTTGTGTTATAATGAATTATCACATTGGAGGCTAGAGGAGTTTTGAATGAAAACAGATATTGAAATCGCACAGAGTATTGAGTTGAAGCCAATTGTTGATGTTGTAGAGAAATTGGGTATTTCTTACGACGATTTGGAGTTGTATGGAAAGTACAAGGCTAAGCTTAGTTTTGATAAAATTCGTGCAGTTGAGAGCAATCCAGTTGGGAAATTGATCTTGGTTACTGCCATCAATCCAACGCCTGCAGGGGAAGGAAAATCAACTATTACCATTGGTCTTGCGGATGCCTTGAATAAAATTGGCAAGAAAACGATGATTACTATCCGCGAACCGTCACTTGGTCCAGTCATGGGGATTAAGGGTGGCGCAGCTGGTGGTGGTTACGCTCAAGTTCTTCCAATGGAAGACATCAACCTCCACTTTACTGGAGACATGCATGCCATTACTACTGCCAACAATGCTCTTTCTGCCTTGATTGATAATCACTTGCACCAAGGAAATGAGCTGGGAATTGACCAACGTCGCATTCTCTGGAAACGTGTTGTGGACTTGAACGACCGCGCCCTTCGTCACGTGACTGTTGGACTCGGTGGTCCTCTTAACGGTATTCCACGTGAGGATGGTTTCGATATTACCGTAGCTTCAGAAATCATGGCCATTCTTTGCTTGGCAACGGACATCGAGGACTTGAAACACCGTTTGGCCAATATCATTATCGGTTATCGCTATGACCGTACGCCTGTTTCTGTTGGTGATTTGCAGGTTGAGGGTGCTTTAGCATTGATTTTGAAGGACGCTATTAAGCCAAACTTGGTTCAGACAATTTACGGTACACCTGCCTTTGTACACGGTGGCCCATTTGCCAATATTGCTCATGGTTGTAACTCTGTCTTGGCAACGACCACAGCCCTTCACTTGGCTGATTACACAGTTACTGAAGCTGGTTTTGGTGCGGACCTTGGTGCTGAGAAATTCCTTGATATCAAGACGCCAAACTTACCAACGTCTCCAGATGCAGTAGTCATCGTCGCAACACTTCGTGCCCTTAAGATGAATGGTGGTGAGGTTAAAGACGCTCTGACTGAAGAAAATGTAGAAGCAGTTCGTGCAGGTTTTGCCAACTTGAAACGCCATGTTGAAAATATCCGTAAGTTTGGTATTCCAGCAGTAGTAGCTATCAACGAATTTGTTTCTGATACAGAAGCTGAAATCGCAGCCTTGAAAGAACTCTGTGCTTCTATTGATGTTCCAGTTGAACTGGCTAGTGTTTGGGCTGATGGCGCAGAAGGTGGTGTAGCACTTGCTGAAACGCTTGTTAAGACTATCTCTGAAAATCCAGCCAACTATACACGTCTTTATGACAATGACCTTTCTGTCCAAGAAAAGATTGAAAAGATTGTCACTGAAATCTACCGTGGTAGCGAAGTGAACTTTGAGAAGAAAGCTCAAACGCAAATCGCTCAAATCGTTCAAAACGGATGGGATAAATTGCCAATCTGTATGGCTAAAACTCAGTACAGTTTTTCTGACAATCCGAATGCACTTGGAGCGCCAGAAAACTTTGAAATTACCATTCGTGAATTGGTACCAAAATTGGGTGCAGGCTTCATCGTTGCCTTAACAGGTGATGTTATGACCATGCCAGGCCTTCCAAAACGACCTGCCGCTCTCAACATGGATGTTGAAAGCGATGGAACCGTTTTAGGATTGTTCTAGTATATTGAGAGATATAAAATTATGGAAAAAAATTTGAAAGAAATATTGTCACAATTTGATTCAACTAAAAATAATTACGAGAGACTTTTAGAATATATCGAAGCGACAATTAAAAGTCTTATGGAAAATGAAAAAATACAAATTCATGAAATTAAAGGAAGGATTAAAGATAGAGAAAGTTTAAGCAAAAAAATTGAAACTAAAGATTATAAGTATTCCAGTTTGTCAGAAATAACTGATATTTGTGGAATTAGAATTATTACATATTTTTCGGACGATGTAGATAAAATTGCTTCTTTGCTTGAAGAGGAATTTGATTTAGATCAGGACAATTCTATTGATAAACGAAAAACTCAAGATCCTACTAAATTTGGCTATGTATCTTTACACTATATTTTAAAATTAGGAGGAAGTAGAGCAGAATTAACTGAAAATATTAATTATAAAGAATTAAAATTTGAAGTTCAGATCAGGACTATTTTGCAGCATGCTTGGGCGGAGATAGAACATGACTTTGGATATAAATCTGATAATGATGTTCCTGAAAAAATTAGAAGAAGATTTTCAAGATTAGCTGGTTTAATTGAGTTAGCTGACGATGAATTCATGGAAATTAAACGATATGAAAAGGAATATACTAATAGAGTTGAAGAAGGATTCAAAGAGAATTCTAAAAGTATAAAAATTGATTCTATAAGTATTTCAGCCTTATTAGAAAGTGAATCTTATATCAATTTTATTGAAGAAAATTATGATCAACATAATATAGAAATTAGGTATCCTGGTGGAAAATTTAAAGATGATAGAATTTCTAAAATTGTCAATTATTGTGAACAATTAGGTATTAAAACGATTGATGAATTGGAAAGTAAGTTCAAAAGTGAATTTCCAAATTACTTTAGTAGATGGATTGAAGAAAAAAATAACTATTTTTATACTTGGAATATTACACCTTTACTAGAGATTCTTTATGATTTAAATAATTCAACTAGATAATCACGTTAAGTATTGTAAGAAGTCCCATCTATATCTGGATGGGGTTTTGCGGTAAATTCCTAAACTAAGTTTCACCGCTAATCCAAGTGGAAGTTAGTCTGATAAAAATCCTATGGGATTTTACTATCTGTCTAGTCTCTGTAAAGTTTCTATTTTCCCTGAATTCTGATATAATAGAAACATTGACTTCAAGAGTAAGGAAGAGAAAATGAACGCATTATTGAATGGAATGAATGACCGTCAAGCTGAGGCGGTGCAAACGACAGAAGGTCCATTATTGATCATGGCCGGGGCTGGTTCTGGAAAGACTCGAGTTTTGACTCATCGTATTGCCTACTTGATTGATGAAAAGATGGTCAATCCTTGGAATATCTTGGCCATAACCTTTACCAATAAGGCTGCGCGTGAGATGAAGGAGCGTGCCTATGGGCTCAACCCAGCCACCCAGGACTGTCTGATTGGGACCTTTCACTCCATGTGTGTTCGTATATTACGTCGCGATGCGAATCATATTGGCTACAATCGGAACTTCACCATTATAGATCCTGGTGAACAGCGAACCCTCATGAAACGCATTCTCAAGCAGTTAAACTTGGATCCGAAAAAGTGGAATGAACGGACCATTTTGGGAACCATTTCCAATGCTAAGAATGATTTGATTGATGATGTGGCCTATGCTGCCCAAGCTGGAGATATGTACACGCAAATCGTGTCCCAGTGCTACACTGCTTACCAAAAAGAGCTTCGTCAGTCTGAGTCTGTTGATTTTGATGATTTGATTATGTTGACCTTGCGTCTCTTTGATCAGAATCCTGATGTTTTGACCTATTACCAGCAAAAATTCCAATATATCCACGTTGATGAGTATCAAGATACTAACCATGCCCAGTACCAACTGGTCAAACTCTTAGCTTCACGCTTTAAAAACATCTGCGTGGTCGGTGATGCGGACCAGTCTATCTATGGTTGGCGTGGGGCTGATATGCAGAATATCTTGGATTTTGAGAAAGATTACCCTCAAGCCAAGGTCGTTTTGTTGGAAGAAAATTATCGTTCAACTAAAACCATTCTTCAAGCAGCAAACGACGTTATCAAAAACAATAAAAACCGTCGTCCTAAGAATCTCTGGACCCAGAATGCCGATGGGGAGCAAATCGTTTATTATCGCGCAAATGATGAACAAGACGAGGCTATTTTTGTAGCAAAAACCATCGATGAACTTGGTCGTAGTCAAAACTTCCTCCACAAGGATTTTGCGGTTCTTTATCGGACTAATGCACAATCCCGTACCATTGAGGAAGCCCTGCTCAAGTCCAATATTCCTTATACTATGGTTGGAGGGACCAAGTTCTACAGCCGTAAGGAAATTCGCGATATTATTGCCTACCTTAATCTTGTTGCTAATTTGAGTGACAATATCAGTTTTGAGCGTATTATCAACGAGCCTAAACGTGGAATTGGGCCAGGTACTGTTGAGAAAATACGTGACTTTGCTAGTTTGCAAGATATGTCTATGCTGGATGCTTCAGCAAATATCATGTTATCAGGAATCAAGGGTAAGGCAGCTCAGTCTATCTGGGAGTTCGCCAATATGATTTTGGATTTGCGGGAGCAACTGGACCAATTAACCATCACCGAGCTGGTTGAGGCTGTTCTAGAAAAAACAGGTTATGTCGATATTCTCAATGCTCAAGCGACCTTAGAGAGCAAGGCTCGGGTTGAAAATATCGAAGAGTTCCTATCTGTTACCAAGAACTTTGATGACAATCCTGATAGTCAAGAAGAAGAAACAGGTTTGGATAAACTCAGTCGTTTCTTGAATGACTTGGCTTTGATTGCAGACACAGATTCGGGCAGTCAGGAGATATCAGAAGTGACCTTGATGACCTTGCACGCTGCTAAGGGACTCGAGTTCCCAGTTGTCTTTATCATTGGGATGGAGGAAAATGTCTTTCCACTTAGCCGTGCAGCTGAGGATCCTGATGAGCTAGAAGAGGAACGCCGTCTGGCTTATGTAGGGATTACGCGCGCAGAAAAGTTCCTCTATTTGACCAATGCCAACTCACGCTTGCTTTTTGGTCGTACTAGCTACAATCGTCCAACTCGTTTTATTAATGAAATCAGTTCGGACTTGCTTGAGTATCAAGGTCTGGCTCGTCCGGCGAATACTAGCTTTAAGGTATCTTATAGCAGTGGTGGGATTGCTTTCGGTCAAGGTATGAGCTTAGCTCAGGCCCTTCAAGAACGAAAACGCAATGCTGCACCAAGCTCTATCCAGTCAAGTGGTCTCCCATTTGGACAGTTTGCGGCAGGAAATAAAAAAGATTCAAGCGATACCAACTGGTCTATTGGGGATATTGCCCTTCACAAAAAGTGGGGGCAAGGGACAGTCCTTGAAGTTTCAGGCAGCGGCGCTACTCAGGAACTGAAAATCAATTTCCCAGAAGTAGGTCTGAAAAAACTCTTAGCCAGTGTTGCCCCAATTGAGAAAAAAATCTAATTTTTCATCCTTCTCACGAATAATAAAGTAAGGAGGATTTTTATGTACAGTATTTCATTCCAAGAAGATTCACTCTTACCTAGAGAAAGACTAGTTAAAGAAGGAGTAGAGGCTCTGAGCAATCAAGAATTGCTAGCTATACTACTCAGAACAGGAACACGTCAGACCAACGTTTTTGAAATTTCCCAAAAAGTCTTGAATAGTCTTAACAGTCTAACTGATTTAAAGAAAATGACCCTGCAGGAATTGCAAAGTCTGTCTGGTATCGGACGGATTAAGGCCATTGAACTACAAGCAGTGATTGAACTGGGACATCGCATTCACAAACATGAAACCCTTGAGATGGAAAGTATTCTCAGCAGTCAAAAGCTAGCTAAGAAAATGCAACAGGAACTTGGCGACAAAAAACAAGAGCACCTAGTGGCGCTCTATCTCAATACTCAAAATCAAATCATTCATCAGCAAACTATTTTTATAGGATCTGCGACACGTAGCATTGCTGAACCGAGGGAAATCCTTCATTATGCTTTGAAGCATATGGCTACCTCAGTGATTCTCGTTCACAATCATCCATCCGGTGCTGTATCCCCTAGTCGAAATGATGACCATGTCACTAAGCTAGTAAAGGAAGCTTGCGAACTGATGGGAATCGTTTTCTTGGACCATCTGATTGTCTCACACTCGGATTACTTTAGTTACCGTGAAAAGACGGACTTGATTTAGAGTTCATTAACGACATAGTCAAACAATGTTTTATCTTTAGGGCGATTTTCAAATAGAAATTCTGGATGCCATTGGACACCAAGGTAAGGAAAGCCGTCCGTAGTTGTCACAGCCTCAATGATTCCATCTTTAGGATCATGTGCTACAACCTTAAGATTAGGAGCTAGATCTTTAATACTCTGGTGGTGGAAGGAGTTGATATGAGAGATTTCTCCATAAATTTCTCGGAGAATCGTATCAGGTTCCGTTACGAGGCGTTGGGTCGTGTATTCGGCTGAACAGTCCTGCCAATGATCCTCGATATCTTGGTGAAGCGTACCTCCCATAGCGATATTGAAAAGCTGAGTACCACGGCAAACAGAGAAAATTGGTTTCTTCTGTTTAATCGCTTCTCTGATAAGGGATAATTCAAACTGGTCTCTTTGAAGATGGTAGTCATCGCTATCAATGGTTTTAGGCTCACCATAGAACTTTGGATCAACATTTTGCCCCCCCGTTAGGATGAGCTTATCAATGATACTGATATAGTGGGCAGCCATTTCTTGATCACCAATCGGTAGGATAATCGGAATTCCGCCAGCGTCCTTGACTCCTTCAACAAAGCTTTTCGCTGCATAGCTCATCATGATGTCATCATCTGGATGAGCTTTTTCATTTCCTGTAATCCCAATAACTGGTTTTTTCATAAATGCTTTCGCTTTCTAATCCTCTTTACGCATAAAATAGAGGAGGGTTTGGAGTTCGCTTGTCAAATCGACATACTGAACGACCACATCTTTTGGAAGGTGGAGATGAACAGGGGAAAAACTGAGAATACCTTTTATACCCGCATCGACCAAAAGATTGGCAACTTCTTGTGATTTAACACTTGGAACAGTTAAGATAGCAGTTTTAACATCTGCTTCTTTGATTTTTTCTTTAATCTGTGAGATACCATAGATTGGAATTCCATCAGGTGTCTGGGTCCCGACTTCTGGATGGTCATCTAGATCAAAGCCCATGATGATTTTCATCTTGTTACGCTCATGGAAGCGATAGTGGAGAAGGGCATGCCCCATATTCCCAATCCCAACCAACATAACATTGGTAATGGAGTTGTCATTTAGGAGGTCAGCAAAAAAAGTCATTAATTTTTTGACATCGTAACCAAAACCACGACGACCTAGTTCACCAAAATAGGAAAAATCACGACGTACGGTCGCTGAATCAATCCCAATGGCCTCTGCAATTTGTTTAGAGTTGGCACGTTCAATCTTTTCTGCATGAAATCTCTTAAAAATTCGATAATAGAGAGAGAGTCTTTTCGCTGTAGCTTTTGGAATAGCAGACTGTTTATCTTTCACAAAATCACAACCTTTCTATTCTTCTATTTTATAGAAACATTGTGAAAAAATCAACAAAAACAAGAAAAAACTAAGAAAAATCTTAGTTTTGATGTAAAAAATTTGCATGTGATAGAAAACGGTAGAGGTCTCCGACCAGACCCTGATAAACTTTCTGGCCATTAAAAGTCAGAGAAGTCACATAAAGTGTATCTGGTAGGGGCACACATCCTGACAGAGCCAGCATGAGAGCTTCATAATCCTCATACTTGAGAGTGCGCTCTATATGATAGCTGTCCTTATAGGTCAGTTCAAACATTTTGGCTCTATCTTTCCGATTTTGTAAAGATACCACGTTCTACCAAGCTATCCATGAGGAAGTAGAATTTCTCTTGGTGGATATGATGGTCTTCTGATTTAAAGATATTCACCAAACGAAGGCCAGATTTGTCAGTGATGTTGAGTTTAGCACCTGTAAGGTCTTTATTAATGACGATTTTTAGCTTGAAACCTTCACCGCTGTTAGGTACTTTCTCAAGCAGACGAGTCAGTTCGAAGTTTCCAACTTTTGTTTCAAAGAAAGTATTGTCTTTGAGCGTGAATTTTTTGACAGATGGGCTAAGTGTATAGTCGTAGCGGCAGTTTTGTAGTTTAATGGTTTTTTCGAATGCCATTAGATTAATCTCCAATAATATTTTTTAAGGTTTGTGCGAGTTGTTTCAGTTCTTCCTCAGTGTTAAGAGGAGAAAGACTGATACGGACAGATTCTGTTAAACGATGCGAATCTGGTCCATAAAATGCTTCAAGCACATGACTGGTTTGCACGACACCAGCGGTACAAGCTGAACCGGTAGAAATTGAAATTCCTTCAAGGTCTAACCGTAGCAAGAGCAAATCATTTTTTTGACCAGGAAAGCCAATGTTGACAACATAAGGAAGCTGGTGTTGGCTTTCGTTGAGATAATATTCTAGATTTGCAATCTCATCTAGAAAAGCAGATTTTAATCCCTCTAGTTTTTGGTAATGCTCAACTTGGTAATTTAAATCCTCTTTGAGAGCAGCGACCATACCTACAATGGCAGCGAGGTTTTCTGTTCCAGCCCGTTTCTTTTGTTCTTGGTCTCCACCGTGAAGGTAGGAATCAAAGACCGCGGAAGAAGCGTAAAGAAAGCCAACTCCTTTTGGTCCATGGAATTTGTGGGCAGAAGCGCTGAGGAAATCAATTCCTAATTCCTCGGGATGGATAGAAACTTTTCCGATAGCTTGAACAGCGTCTACATGATAAGCCACAGGATGCTCTTTTAAAACACGTCCAATCTCAGCGATAGGTAAGAGACTGCCCGTTTCATTATTAGCATACATAGTGGAAACGAGAATGGTATCGTCACGTAAGGCTTCTTGAATTTGCTGGGCAGTTATTTCTTGATTTACTGGTTGGATGATAGTCGCTTCAAAACCAAAATGTTGCACCAGATAATTGATAGTCTCAAGCACAGAATGATGCTCAATAGCTGTCGTAATGATATGTTTTCCACGATTTTGATGACGGAGACAATAGCCAATGATGGCTGTATTGTTACTTTCTGTACCACCAGATGTGAAAAAGATATGTCGAGGCTTGGTTCCTAGTAAGTGGGCTAGTTCCTGACGAGCTTCTCGCAAGAGTTTGCCAGCCTGTCGACCATGACCATGAATACTAGAAGGATTACCATGAGTTTCTTGCATGACCTTGGTCATGCAAGAAATAGCTACTGCTGACATAGGAGTTGTAGCAGCATTGTCCAAATAAATCAAAGAATCACCTTATTTCTTTTTGTTGTAAGCAAAGAGTGGGCTGACTGGTTTTCTTTCATGGATACGGACGATAGCATCTCCGATTAATTCGCTAGCAGTAATGTAGCATACATTTTCTGGAGTTCTTTCTTTGGTTGCTACGGAGTCTGTCACAAGGATTTCCTTGATGTTTGTAGCATCAAGGAGGTCTGCTGCACCTTCAACAAATAAACCGTGACTGGATACTGCATAAATCTCAGTTGCGCCTTCACGTTCAACGATTTTGGCTGCTTCAGAGAAAGTACGACCAGTATTTAGAATATCGTCAATTAAGATAGCCTTCTTGCCTTCAACATCCCCAATGATATAGCCTTCGTTACGATTAGAATCGTCTTGGGCGTAGTCAATGATAGCGATAGGAGCATCAAGGTATTCAGCCAAACTACGTGCACGTTTAACACCAGAGTTCTTTGGACTAACAACAACAACATCAGAGCCAAGAAATCCTTTATCACAGTAGTGCTTAGCAAATAGAGGAACAGTATAAAGATTGTCTACAGGAATGTCAAAGAAACCTTGGACCTGAACAGCATGGAGATCAAGCGTTAGAACACGGCTTACACCAGCTTTGACAAGCATATTGGCAACTAGTTTCGCAGTGAGGGGTTCGCGAGAAGAAGCGATACGATCCTGACGAGCATAACCAAAGTAAGGAAGGACAACGTTGATACTATGAGCACTTGCACGTACACAAGCATCAACCATGATTAATAATTCCATCAAGTGGTTGCTAACGGGATAGCTAGTTGACTGGATGATGTAAACATCGTAACCACGGACACTTTCTTCGATGTTGACCTGGATTTCACCATCAGAAAATTGACGAGAGGATAATTTCCCGAGAGGTACACCTACTGTATCCGCAATCTTTTGAGCGATTTCTGGGTTAGAGTTTAAGGTGAAAAGTTTCATGTTGTTTCTATCTGACATTATAGACCGTCCTCTGTAAACTTTGTGAATCTCCTTTGAGAAAATTCTGTTTTTCAAAGCAAGATTCTTTTATTTTTATCTTTTCTATTCTACCAAAAAAAGGAGATTATTTCAGCTTTTTTTCATGCTTTCAATAAAACGAATTAATTTTGATGGAGCTTTCTGATAAGTTATCTGATTTTCATCTAAAAATCTCTGAAAATCGGCTTTCCCTTTTTCATGGTCGGTGACTTCAAGCTCGAGTTCATAGTCTATTTGGTCAAAGTAGTGACTTCCATCTAAGGCCATTAAGCCAATTTCTGTTTTCGTTTCATAACGCAGAGTTGAAAGACAGCCTAAAACAAGCCAGTCATGACTTTCAATACCAATTTTAGCAAGCTTTTCTAGAACGAGCCCTTGAGGTAGTTTTTGTTTTTCTAGGTACGATTCAGCTTCTGGAAGAGTTAGTTTCTGGTTGTATTCCATATTTCCTACAGTTTGAGGCACTTTCAAGGTCAATTCCGCCCAATCTGCAAAAGTGCGAATGCGCATGGCAACCTTCTTTTCACGCAATTGGAAATCTGGTGTGTCAATGTAGTAGTTTTTCTGAAGGACGGGCTGGATATGGGAAAACTGCTTTTTTAGATGATTATATTCCTCTTTTTTCAGAAGTGTTTTCAATTCTATTTCTAAATGTTTCATTTTTTCAACCTTTTCTATATCTTTGAAAGCGATTTATGGTATAATGTACAATGTATTTATTGTATACGAATGTACTAAAAAAATCAAAGATTTTCGACAGAGCAATCAAACATTACAAGGGAGAAAGTATGACCATAGAATGGGAAGAATTTTTAGATCCTTACATTCAGACTGTGGGTGAGTTAAAGATTAAACTTCGGGGGATTCGCAAACAGTATCGTAAGCAAAACAAGCATTCTCCGATTGAGTTTGTAACGGGTCGTGTCAAACCGATTGAAAGTATCAAAGAAAAGATGGCTCGTAGAGGAATCACTTATGCCAGTCTGGAACATGATCTACAAGATATTGCGGGGTTACGTGTCATGGTTCAGTTTGTTGATGATGTTAAAGAAGTAGTTGAGATTCTACGTAGGCGCCAAGATATGAGAATCGTTCAGGAACGAGATTATATCACTCATCGTAAGGCTTCAGGTTATCGTTCTTATCACGTGGTTGTCGAGTACACGGTTGATACGATTAGCGGAGCTAAGACGATTTTGGCGGAAATTCAAATACGTACTTTAGCCATGAATTTCTGGGCTACGATTGAGCACTCGCTCAATTATAAATACCAGGGCGATTTCCCAGAAGAAATCAGGAAAAGACTGGAAATTACGGCCAAAATAGCCTATCAACTGGATGAAGAAATGGGTAAGATTCGTGACGATATACAGGAAGCGCAGGCTCTCTTTGATCCATTGAGCAGAAAACTAAACGATGGTATAGGAAATAGTGACGATACAGATGAAGAATACAGGTAAACGAGTTGACCTCATAGCAAATAGAAAGCCGCAGAGTCAGAAGGTTTTACATGAGCTGAGGGAAAAACTAAAGAAACAACATTTTATACTGAACGATACCAATCCCGACATCGTCATTTCGATTGGTGGTGATGGGATGCTTTTGTCTGCCTTTCACAAGTATGAGAATCAGTTAGACAAGGTTCGATTTGTAGGTGTTCATACAGGGCATTTGGGATTTTACACAGATTATCGTGATTTTGAGCTGGATCAGTTGGTGACCAATCTTCTGCTAGACACTGGTGCCAAAGTTTCCTATCCTGTTTTGAATGTCAAGGTAACGCTTGAAAATGGAGAAGTGAAAATCTTCCGAGCCTTAAATGAGGCGAGTATCCGTCGATCAGACCGCACCATGGTTGCGGATATCATCATTAACCACGTTCCGTTTGAGAGATTTCGTGGAGATGGAGTGACTGTTTCAACGCCGACGGGAAGTACTGCCTATAACAAGTCCTTGGGGGGAGCTGTCTTGCATCCTACCATTGAAGCCTTGCAGTTGACGGAAATAGCAAGCCTTAACAACCGAGTCTATCGCACTTTGGGTTCATCGATCATTATTCCCAAAAAAGATAAGATTGAACTTTTGCCGACACGTAATGATTACCACACGATATCAGTCGATAACAGCGTCTATTCATTCCGTAATATCGAACGGATAGAGTATCAAATTGATCATCACAAGATTCACTTCGTAGCGACCCCAAGTCATACTAGTTTCTGGAATCGTGTCAAAGATGCCTTCATTGGCGAGGTGGATGAATGAGGTTCGAATTTATCGCAGATGAGCATGTCAAAGTCAAGACCTTCCTCAAGAAATACGAGGTTTCTAAGGGACTTCTGGCTAAGATTAAGTTTCGAGGTGGGGCTATTTTGGTCAATGGCCAACCTCAAAATGCAATCCATCTCTTAGATATTGGAGATAGGGTTACCATCGATATTCCAGCTGAGGAAGGCTTTGAAACCTTGGAAGCAATTGAGCGACCACTGGATATTCTCTATGAGGATGACCATTTTCTGGTTTTGAATAAGCCTTATGGAGTAGCTTCCATCCCCAGTGTCAATCATTCCAATACCATTGCCAATTTTATCAAGGGCTACTATGTCAAGCGAAACTATGAAAATCAGCAAGTTCACATCGTGACTAGGCTTGATAGAGATACATCTGGTTTGATGCTTTTTGCCAAGCATGGTTACGCTCATGCACGTTTAGACAAGCAACTGCAACGAAAGTCTATCGAAAAACGGTATTTTGCACTGGTTAAAGGAGATGGGCACTTGGATCCGGAAGGAGAAATTATTGCCCCGATTGCGCGTGATGTGGACTCCATTATCACGAGACGGGTTGCCAAAGGTGGGAAATACGCTCATACATCTTATAAAGTTGTAGCGTCTTATGGAGATATTCACCTGGTCGATATTCGCCTGCATACTGGGCGAACTCATCAGATTCGAGTGCATTTTTCTCATATCGGCTTTCCTTTGTTGGGAGACGATCTCTATGGAGGAAGCTTAGACGACGGCATTCAGCGTCAGGCCTTGCATTGTCGTTATTTATCTTTTTATCATCCTTTTCTAGAGCAAGATTTGCAACTAGAAAGCCCCTTACCGGATGATTTCAGCAATCTTATTACTCAGTTATCAACTAATACTCTTTAGTATCTATTTGGAGTATAATTTATTTTCTTAAAGGAGAAAACTCATGGAAGTTTTTGAAAGTCTCAAAGCCAACCTGGTTGGCAAAAATGCTCGTATCGTTCTCCCTGAAGGGGAAGAGCCACGTATTCTTCAAGCTACAAAACGCTTGGTAAAAGAAACAGAAGTAATTCCTGTTTTGCTCGGAAATCCTGAAAAAATTAAAATTTATCTTGAAATCGAAGGGATTATGGATGGATATGAAGTGATTGATCCCCAACATTATCCTCAATTTGAAGAAATGGTTGCTGCTTTAGTAGAGCGTCGTAAGGGGAAAATGACTGAAGAAGAAGTGCGCAAAGTTTTGGCTGAAGATGTCAACTACTTTGGTGTTATGTTGGTATACTTGGGCTTGGTTGACGGTATGGTATCTGGTGCGATTCACTCAACTGCCTCAACAGTTCGCCCAGCCCTACAAATCATCAAAACTCGTCCAAACGTAACGCGTACTTCAGGTGCCTTCCTCATGGTTCGTGGTACGGAACGTTACCTATTTGGAGATTGTGCCATTAACATCAATCCAGATGCAGAAGCCTTGGCTGAAATTGCCATCAATTCAGCAATCACAGCTAAGATGTTTGGTATTGAACCTAAAATTGCTATGCTAAGCTATTCTACTAAAGGTTCAGGATTTGGTGAAAGTGTTGATAAGGTAGTGGAAGCTACTAAAATTGCTCACGACTTGCGTCCTGACCTTGAGATTGATGGTGAGTTGCAATTTGATGCAGCCTTTGTTCCTGAAACTGCAGCTCTAAAAGCTCCAGGAAGTAATGTAGCTGGTCAAGCAAATGTCTTTATCTTCCCAGGTATCGAAGCCGGAAATATCGGTTACAAGATGGCTGAGCGTCTTGGTGGTTTTGCGGCTGTAGGGCCTGTTTTGCAAGGTTTGAACAAGCCAGTTAACGACCTTTCTCGTGGATGTAATGCAGATGATGTGTACAAGTTAACCCTTATCACAGCAGCTCAAGCAGTTCATCAATAAGATTTAGTCCTCTTTCCCATGGGAAGAGGCTTTTTAGTACTGAGAAAAGGACAGTTAGAAGCTTCTATGTTATACTAGATATATGTTAGATTTGAAAGAATACGGTATCGTCATGTGGTCGGAGGAGAAGATCATTTCTTTTCGTGAGAAACTCCTCAACTGGTATGATGAAAACAAAAGAGATTTACCTTGGCGGAGAAGTAAAAATCCTTATCACATCTGGGTATCTGAAATCATGCTCCAGCAGACCAGGGTGGATACAGTTATTCCCTACTACGAACGATTCTTGGACTGGTTTCCAACTGTTGAAAGTCTGGCGAATGCCCCTGAAGAGCGTCTGCTGAAGGCTTGGGAGGGATTGGGCTATTATTCTCGAGTGCGCAATATGCAGACTGCGGCTCAGCAGATTATGGCTGACTTTAGAGCTCAATTTCCAAACACCTATGAAGGCATTTCTAGTTTAAAAGGGATTGGTCCTTACACAGCAGGAGCCATTTCTAGTATTGCTTTTAACTTGCCTGAGCCAGCGGTCGATGGTAATGTCATGCGGGTTTTGGCACGCTTGTTTGAGGTTAATCATGATATCGGAGTTCCCAGCAATCGCAAAATTTTTCAGGCGATTATGGAAATCTTGATTGACCCGAAACGACCAGGAGACTTTAACCAAGCTCTAATGGATTTGGGCTCTGACATAGAGGCGCCAGTTAATCCTAGGCCAGAAGAAAGCCCTGTTAAGGACTTTAGTGCGGCGTATCAGAATGGTACTATGGATGTATATCCGATTAAAGAACCCAAGAAAAAGCCCCTCCCAATCTATCTCAAGGCTTTAGTTGTGCGCAATGACCGAGGGCAATATTTACTAGAGAAAAATGAAAGTGAGAAACTGCTAGCCGGTTTTTGGCATTTCCCACTGATTGAAGTTGAGGATTTCTACAGCGATGATAATCAACTAGATCTCTTTTCACAAGTCAAAGAGGAAAGCAGAGCTTTTGGACCAAGTCCTCAAGAAAACTTTGAGCAGGATTATGATTTAGAAGTGAATTGGTCCCAGCAAGTATTTGACCAGGTAAAGCATGTATTTAGTCATCGGAAATGGCATATTCAAATCCTAGCAGGTCAAGTGACAGATTCGAAACAGTTTTCTGACAGAGAAATTCGCTGGGTTTCTCCTCAGGAGTTTTCTGATTATCCACTTGCTAAACCTCAACAAAAGATTTGGGGGGCTTATAAAACAGCTCTTGAAGATGAAGGCTTACAGTAGCCATTTGTGCCTTCCTTGTATTTTTTTGTTATAATAGAGAGAGAAAAGGTGAACAAATGAAAAAAATATTAATTGTAGATGATGAGAAACCAATCTCGGATATTATTAAGTTCAATATGGCCAAGGAGGGTTATGAAGTTGTAGCAGCCTTCGATGGTCGTGAAGCAATTGAGCTATTTGAAGCAGAGCAACCAGATATTATTATTCTAGACTTGATGCTTCCGGAAATTGATGGTTTAGAAGTTGCTAAAGCTATTCGTAAGACTAGTAGTGTGCCGATTATTATGCTCTCAGCTAAGGATAGCGAGTTTGACAAGGTTATCGGTTTGGAGTTAGGTGCAGATGATTATGTAACCAAACCCTTCTCCAATCGTGAGTTGCAGGCGCGTGTTAAAGCTTTGCTGCGTCGTTCTCAACCTATGCCATTAGATGGGCAGGAAATAGATAGTAAACCTCAGCCTATCCAAATTGGGGATTTAGAAATTGTTCCAGATGCCTATGTGGCTAAAAAATACGGTGAAGAACTCGACTTAACCCACCGCGAATTTGAACTCTTGTATCACTTGGCTTCTCATATCGGTCAAGTAATTACGCGCGAACACTTGCTTGAGACTGTTTGGGGCTATGACTATTTTGGTGATGTTCGTACGGTGGACGTGACTATCCGACGACTGCGTGAGAAGATTGAAGATACACCCAGCCGACCAGAGTATATCTTGACGCGCCGTGGTGTTGGTTATTATATGAGAAATAATGCTTGATTTACTGAAACAAACGATTTTTACCAGAGATTTTATCTTTATCCTCATTTTACTTGGCTTTATTTTAGTCGTGACCTTGCTATTGCTAGAAAGTCGGCGAGATAATATCCGGTTAAAACAAATCAATCAAAAGGTAAAAGACTTGATTGCAGGGGATTATTCTCAGGTATTGGATATGCAGGGGAGCTCTGAAATCACCAATATTACCAATAATCTCAATGATTTATCAGAAGTAATTCGTTTAACCCAAGAAAATTTGGAACAAGAGAGTAAACGATTGCATAGTATCCTCTCATACATGACTGATGGAGTCCTTGCTACCAATCGTCGTGGTAAGATTACCATGATTAATGACATGGCTAAGAAACAGTTAGGTGTTCAGAAAAAAGATGTTATCAACAAAAGTATTCTAGAATTGCTTAAGATTGAAGATGAGTATGAACTTCGTGATTTGATCACCAAAATTCCTGAGCTCATCATTGATTCCCAAAATGCTAATGGAGAATATCTCAGCCTTCGTGTGCATTTTGCCCTCATTCGTCGTGAGTCTGGATTCATCTCTGGTTTGGTTGCTGTTTTGCACGATACGACGGAGCAGGAGAAGGAAGAACGCGAACGGAGACTCTTTGTTTCCAACGTTAGTCATGAGTTACGGACACCCTTAACCAGTGTTAAATCCTATCTTGAAACCTTGGATGAGGGGGCTTTGTGTGAAACTGTAGCCCCAGACTTTATCAAGGTATCGCTCGATGAAACCAACCGGATGATGCGGATGGTGACAGATCTCTTGCATCTCTCTCGTATTGACAATGCGACTAGTAAACTGGATGTGGAGTTGATTAACTTTACAGCCTTTATTACCTTTATCCTCAACCGTTTTGACAAGATGAAAGGACCGGAAAAGGAGAAAAAATATGAGTTGGTGAGAGATTATCCAATAACTTCAGTTTGGATTGAGATTGATACGGATAAGATGACCCAGGTGATTGATAATATTCTTAACAATGCCATCAAGTATTCCCCAGATGGTGGGAAGATTACGGTCAGCATGAAAACCACGGATGACCAGATGATTTTATCTATTTCAGACCAAGGATTGGGGATACCAAAGCAAGATTTACCACGTATCTTTGACCGTTTTTATCGTGTGGATCGTGCTAGAAGTCGGGCTCAAGGTGGAACTGGTCTGGGTCTGGCTATTGCCAAAGAAATTATCAAACAACATAAGGGCTTTATTTGGGCAAAAAGTGAATACGGTAAGGGTTCAACCTTTACCATTGTGCTCCCTTATGATAAGGATGCAGTGAAAGAAGAAGTATGGGAGGATGAAGTAGAAGACTAGAATGAGTGAAAAAGGCTTTAAATACAGTGTTTTAGCGTCAGGTTCCAGTGGAAATTCCTTTTATCTGGAAACCTCAAAAAAGAAAATCCTAGTAGATGCGGGCTTGTCTGGTAAAAAGATTACTAGCCTACTTGCTGAAATCAATCGCAAGCCAGAGGACTTGGATGCCATCTTGATTACCCATGAGCATTCAGATCATATCCATGGAGTCGGTGTATTGGCTCGCAAGTATGGTATGGATTTGTATGCCAATGAAAAAACTTGGCAAGCTATGGAAAATAGCAAGTATCTTGGCAAGGTGGACTCTTCGCAAAAACATATCTTTGAAATGGGCAAAACCAAAACTTTTGGAGATATAGATATCGAGAGTTTTGGGGTCAGTCATGATGCAGTCGCTCCGCAGTTCTATCGTTTTATGAAGGATGATAAGAGTTTTGTCCTTTTGACTGATACAGGTTATGTTAGTGACCGTATGGCAGGTATTGTCGAAAATGCGGATGGCTATCTTATCGAGGCCAACCATGATGTAGAGATTTTGCGAGCAGGTTCTTATGCTTGGCGACTCAAACAACGTATCCTATCGGATCTCGGTCACCTTTCTAACGAGGACGGTGCTGAGGCCATGATTCGTGCAATGGGAAATCGGACTAAGAAAATCTACCTCGGGCATTTGTCCAAAGAGAACAATATCAAGGAGCTGGCTCATATGACCATGGTCAATCAGCTAGCACAAGCTGATCTGGGAGTCGGAGTAGACTTTAAGGTTTATGATACCTCACCAGATACCGCAACACCCTTGACAGACATATAGAAAGAACGCTGAGAAGGTGTTCTTTTTATATTGACTGAACATCTAAAAAGTAATACAATGGTATTACCAATAATTCTAGGAGAATAAACATGCCGACTATTACATTAAAAGTTTCTGAAGCTGATAAAACATTTATGAAAGCAATGGCTAAGTTTGAAGGAGTTTCGCTATCCGAGTTGATACGAACAAAAACTTTAGAAGCTTTAGAGGATGAATATGATGCTCGTGTGGCAGATTTAGCCTATCAAGAGTATATAGAAGACTTGGAAAAAGGACTTAAACCCATTACTTGGGAAGAAATGATGCACGATTTAGGCTTGGAGGATGAATAATTTGTATAAATTAGTTCCAACAAGACGTTTCATCAAGCAATTGAAAAAAATGGACCGTTATACGCAGAAGCTAATTACAAACTATTTACAAGCCAATGTTTTGGAAGATCCAAGACAAAACGGAAAGGCTTTGCTTGGTAATCGTGTTGGTCAATGGCGCTATAGAATTGGTAATTATCGAGTTATCGTACAAATTGTAGATGATGAATTAGTCGTTGCTACTCTAGAAGTTGGTCATCGAAGAGATATTTATTGAATTACTTTTTCCAAGTAAATTTTCATTCCTTAAAATATGATATAATAAAGTTTATAGTAGGAGAAAGGTTGCTTATGACAATAGATATTAGTGAAGAAAGTTTAGCTAAAGAATCGGCTGACTTATTAAAAATTCTTTTAAAAGATCGAACGACCAAGAAAAATATTGTTTGGGCTACGCATTCTTATGAATTGTTAGGAAAGGGATTTGCTCCAAGTAATCGCATCAATCCAAGTAAGGTTACTGGAAACTTTGCCAACTTGATTCAGCCCAGATCTGAAAAATCCAAATATGAACAAAAAGATCGGACAAAAATAAGGGCAGAAGTGTTTACGCCAACTTGGTTGGTTGCAAAGCAAAATGGATATGTAGAATCGGAACTAGGCTCTCTAAGTCTTGAGGAGTATGTTGACCTAAGATGGTTGGAGATAACTTGTGGTGAAGCACCTTATATGGTTACTCGCTATGATACCGTAACTGGTAAGGAAATTCCATTATCTGAGCGAGTTGGTTTTGTTGATAGAAAATTACAGCGTATTAGTCGTGAGGTTTCAGATGAAGTCGCCTTTTATGAACTTATAAAAGAAGCTTATCGTGCTTCCTATGGTTATGAGTACCAAGGGGACTCTCTCCTCTTGGCGCGTGAAAATCTTTTAGCGACCTTTGAGGACTATTATCTAGCTAAGACTGGAAATCAACCGACATTAGAGCAAAAGAAAGAAATTGCGACTATTATATCCTACAATGTCTTTCAGATGGATGGATTGAAAAAAATCAGTCCTTATTCAGCTAAACAAAGGCAATCTCAACAATTGAGTTTGTTTGCGGATGAGCTAGAAGCCCAAGAAGTAGAAGAATCTAAAACCCAAATCAAAGACTGGAAAAAGAATAGAATGATAGGTTTTGAGCGCCTATCTAGCGAGGAAAGTGAAATGAAATTTGATGTTGTGATAGGAAATCCGCCGTATCAGGAGGAGGCACAGGGAACAAGTACGAAGGATATGCCTATATATCATAAATTTATTTCAGAATCATATAAAATTTCTAAAAAAACCTCTTTAATAACCCCTGCTAGATTTTTATCAAATGCTGGAGGGACTCCAAAAAATTGGAATCAACAAATGTTGAATAATCGACATGTAAAAGTTTCTTTTTTTGAACAAAAAAGCGGTAATGTATTTCCTGGAACTGATATTAAAGGTGGGGTAGCAGTTACTTATTATGATACTGAACAAGAATTTGAACCAATTGAAGTTTTTGTTCCCTTTATAGAAATGAATTCAATTAGAAAAAAAGTGATTAAGAAAAATTTTGAATCTATTGATAAATTTGTTACTAATAGAGGATCATATCGCTATTCTGATTTGATTTATACAGATTTTCCTAATCTTATGAAGAGAGTTTCAGATAGGAGAGTTGCTTCTAATGCTTTTGAAAAATTGCCTGAATTATTTTTTGATGTTAAACCTGAAGATGGAAATGAGTATATTAAAATATATGGACGTTTTAATAATGAACGTGTATATAAATGGTTTAGAAAAGATTATGTAACATGTCCATCAAATTTTGAAAAGTATAAAATAATTCTTCCAAAAGCAAATGGAAGTGGGGCGATTGGCGAAGTCCTATCGACCCCCGTCATCGGGTACCCCGTCATCGGGTACACAGAAACATTTATTTCTGTTGGTGAATTTGATTCTTTAGAAGAGGCAGAGGCTTGTTTAAAATACATTAAATCTAAGTTTTTGCGCACAATGCTTGGAGTTTTGAAAATTACTCAAGATAATACGAAAGCGGTATGGCATTATATTCCTCTCCAAGATTTTACGGTCAATTCGGACATTGATTGGACACAATCAGTGGCTGATATTGACCGCCAGCTATATAAAAAATATGACCTGTCTCCTGAAGAAATTGCCTTTATTGAGACTCATGTACGGGAGATGGATTGATGGTAGAAATTAAAACCTCAAAAGAGATTCATCCTAAAATCTATGCCTACACCACACCGACAGTAACTAGCAATGAGGGATGGATTAAGATTGGTTATACAGAACGTGATGTCACGCAACGTATCAAGGAGCAAACGCATATAGCTCATATATCTACAGATGTCTTATGGACTGGAGATGCGACCTATACAGAAGAGCCTGATAAGGGGAAAACTTTCAAGGATCATGATTTTCACCATTTCCTTTCTTTCCATGATGTAGAACGTCGTCCCAAGACGGAATGGTTTTACTTTAATGGAACTCCTGAAAAATCTAAAAATCTCTTCGATAAATTTGTTCAGCATGATTTGTCAGGTTATCAGCCTGGACAAGGACAGGACTATACCCTGCGACAAGAGCAGGAAGAAGCAGTTGCTAAGACATTAGCTTATTTTAAAGATCATCCAGGAGGCAAGTTTCTCTGGAATGCTAAGCCGCGCTTTGGTAAGACCTTATCTACCTACGACCTAGCTCGACGGATGGAAGCTGTCAATGTCCTGATTGTCACAAACCGCCCTGCCATTGCTAATTCATGGTATGATGATTTTGAAACATTCATAGCAGGTCAAACGACTTATAAGTTTGTTTCTGAATCAGATAGCCTTAAGAGTCGTCCAACCTTGTCACGTAAAGAATTTGTTGGTATTTTAGATGACGATGTAAGACAACTTGCTTTTATCAGTCTCCAAGACTTGAAAGGCTCTGCTTATCTTGGTGGAGAGCACAATAAACTCAAATGGGTAACTGACCTACATTGGGATTTATTGGTTATCGATGAAGCTCACGAAGGAGTTGATACCTTTAAGACAGACCAGGCTTTTAACAAGATTCGACGGAATTTTACCTTACACCTTTCTGGAACTCCATTTAAAGCATTGGCTAAGGGAGAGTTTGCAGAGGAGCAGATCTACAACTGGTCTTATGCGGATGAACAGTCTGCTAAATCGACCTGGTCTCCTGAGCAAGAAGAGGAAAATCCTTATGAAAGCTTGCCTCAGTTGAATCTCTTTACCTATCAAATGTCTCAGATGATTGGCGAAAAGTTAGAAAAAGGCGCTCAGCTCGATGGTGAAAATATTGACTATGCTTTTGACTTAAGTGAATTTTTCGCTACAGATGATAAAGGGAAATTTATTCATGAGCATGATGTCAGAAATTGGTTAGATACTCTATCAAGCAATGAAAAGTATCCATTTTCAACCAAAGAACTCCGTAATGAACTCAAACATACTTTTTGGTTGTTGGAACGTGTAGCCTCAGCTAAGGCTTTAAAAGCACTACTAGAAGAACACCCAATTTATGAAAACTATGAGATTGTTCTAGCTGCTGGTGACGGGCGTATGTCAGAGGAAGATGATAAGGTCAAACTCAAATCCTTAGACTTGGTTAGAAAAGCGATAGCAGAAAATGACAAAACCATTACCCTTTCCGTCGGTCAGTTGACGACAGGTGTGACTATCCCTGAATGGACAGGCGTATTGATGTTGTCAAACTTGAAATCACCTGCCCTTTATATGCAAGCTGCCTTCCGTGCTCAAAATCCATACTCATGGAGCGATAACAAAGGAAATCACTTCCGCAAAGAAAGAGCCTATGTCTTTGACTTTGCACCAGAAAGAACCTTGATTCTCTTTGATGAGTTTGCAAATAACTTATCGCTTGCGACTGCAGGAGGCGGCGGGACTTCGACAACTCGTGAAGAAAATATTAGAGAATTATTAAACTTCTTTCCAGTTATTGCCGAAGACCGTGCTGGTAAGATGGTTGAAATTGATGCCAAGGCGGTTCTAACCATTCCCCGCCAGATAAAAGCTAGAGAAGTTCTTAAACGTGGATTTATGTCCAATCTCTTATTTGATAATATCAGCGGTATTTTCCAAGCTAGTCAAACAGTTCTAGACATTTTAAATGAACTCCCAATTGAAAAGGAAGGGAAGGTACAAGATAGTTCTGATTTATTAGACTTTTCAGATGTTACAGTCGATGATGAGGGAAATGCAGTAGTAGACCATGAAATCGTGGTCAATCAACAAATGCGACTTTTTGGTGAAAAAGTTTATGGGCTTGGTGAATCTGTTGCTGAGTTAGTCACAAAAGATGAGGAACGAACTCAAAAACAGCTGGTCAATGACTTGAGTAAGACCGTTTCTTCAGTGATTGTAGAGGAATTGAAAGCTGGATATGACCTGAAAAATCGGGAAACAGACCACATCAAGAAACAAATTGTAGCAACGTTTGAGAATGAAGTTCGAAAAAATGAGATAGAACGCAAAATTTCTGAAGCTCATATCAAGGAAGAGTTGAAAGAACAACTCAAGGAAGCAAATGATAAGGAGCAAAAAGATAAGATTCAAGAAGTTCTTGAAAAACGAATAGAAGAAAATAATCTCATTCATAAAGAAAAACTAGAGCAAACACTCAAAAAAGAAGTTGAAAAAATGCCTGAGAAGTTTATCGAACAGGTTGAGATAAAACGGGTTGAACAGTTGAAACAATCAGCTCAAGATGAGATTCGTGACCATCTACGAGGGTTTGCAAGAACAATTCCAAGTTTTATTATGGCTTACGGTGATCAAACTCTAACACTTGATAATTTTGACACTTTTGTTCCTGCCCATGTTTTTTATGAAGTAACAGGGATTACGATTGATCAGTTTAGATATTTGCGAGATGGTGGGCAAGATTTTGCAGGGCATCTCTTTGATAAAGCAACATTTGACGAAGCTATTCAAGAATTTCTTCGCAAGAAAAAGGAGTTGGCAGATTATTTTAAAGATCAAAAAGAAGATATTTTTGACTATATTCCACCGCAGAAGACCAACCAGATTTTCACGCCTAAACGTGTGGTAAAAAGGATGGTAGATGATCTAGAAAAGGAAAATCCAGGGATTTTTGATGATCCATCTAAGACTTTTATTGATTTATACATGAAGTCAGGTCTCTATATTGCAGAACTTGTGAAGCGATTATATAATAGCGATGGCTTGAAAGAAGCCTTTCCAAATCCTGAGGAACGCTTAAAACATATTTTGGAAAAGCAAGTTTATGGATTTGCTCCGTCTGAGATTATCTATAACATTTCTACTAATTTTATATTTGGCAATCTTTCTAAAGATATACGTAGGAAGAATTTTGTTTTAGAAGACACTATTCCAGCAGCTAAAGATGGAAGAATTCAGGAGTTGGTTGATTCCTATTTTGAAGATAATTAAAAAAGAAGGCATTGACCTTCTTTTTTATATCTTTTACAATCTTGCAAATTCTTTGATTTCTTGTGCTGACATTGAAGAGTCGCAACGGACATTGATTTGGCCATCTGCGATATAAATAAAACCTGGTACAGTTGGGATTCCGTAGCGTGAGCGGAATGCTTGCAATTCATTAAGTTGGCTTGCTTCTTCACTATTGATGAAGTAGATGTGAGCTTTAGTTTCAGCTACGACACCAGCCAATGTACCTGTAAATTTACGGCAGTAAGGGCAAGTTTTGCGACCGATAAAGAAGGTTGCAGTTTCTTTTTTGTCAAGAGCTTCTTGCGCACGCGCAACTGTAGTGACTTCAAGGTCTTTGATATTATCTAAAAATTGTTCCATGAGATTACCTCGCTTTCATTGATATGTCTAGTATGCCATAAAGTTCCTAAAATTGCTTAGATTTGATACAAAAAAAAGATGAGATTGGTTTGTCTCATCTTTTATAGGATTTTATTTTACAAAAGCATTGATTTCTGCTTCGATGTTAGCAATCTTAGCTTGTGATTCGTCGTTGGTTTCCCCTACAACTGCAATGTAGAACTTGATTTTTGGTTCGGTACCTGAAGGGCGAACGGCAATCCATGAACCGTCAGCAAGTGTATATTTCAACACATCACTTGGAGGAGTTGTCAAGTTTGTAACAGTTCCATCAGCAGCAGTAGCTGTTTGAGCTTTGAAGTCTTCTACGATAGTGATAGCTGTTGCATTCCATTCTTTTGGAGCATTGTTGCGGAATTTGGCCATAATTGCTTTGATTTGTTCAGCACCATCGACACCTGAAAGGGTAACAGAGATAGTTTTTTCTGCGTAGTAGCCGTACTCTTTGTAGATTTCTTCGATACCGTCTGCAAGTGTCAAACCACGTGAACGGTAGTAGGCAGCAAGTTCAGCAACGACAAGAACAGCTTGGATAGCGTCTTTATCACGTACGAATGGTTTAATCAAGTAACCGAAGCTTTCTTCAAATCCCATCATGTATGTGTGATTGTGTTTTTCTTCGAATTCTTGGATTTTCTCAGCGATGAATTTGAAACCAGTCAAGACGTTGAACATGGTTGCGCCGTAGCTTTCAGCAATCTTCGTTACCAAGTCAGTTGAAACGATAGATTTGCAAAGAGCTGCGTTTTCTGGAAGAGTTCCAGCGTTTTTGTGGGCTTCCAAGATGTATTTAGCCATGATAGCACCGATTTGGTTACCTGAAAGGTTGAGGTAGCTACCATCTTTTTGAAGAACTTCAACACCAACACGGTCAGCGTCTGGGTCAGTTGCGACAAGAACATCTGCACCAACTTGACGACCAAGTTCTTCAGCAAGGGCAAAGGCTGCTTGGCTTTCTGGGTTTGGAGATGTTACAGTGGAGAAGTCTGGGTCAGCAGTTGCTTGCGCTTCAACGACTTGAACAGAGTCAAATCCTGCTTGGGCAAGAGCACGACGAGCTAACATTTCACCAGTACCATGAAGTGGTGTGTAGACAATCTTCATGTCTTTACCAAATTCTTCAATCAAGGCTGGGTTGATGTTCACATCTTTGACTTCTTTGAGGTATTCTACATCGACAGCTTCTCCGATAACTTCAATCAAGCCAGAAGCTTTTTCAGCTTCCACATCAGCAACTTCAACAGCAAATGGGTTTTCGATTGCACGGATATAAGTTGTCAAAGCGTCCGCGTCGTGTGGAGGCATTTGTCCACCGTCTTCACCGTAAACCTTGTAACCGTTAAATGGAGCAGGGTTGTGGCTGGCTGTGACCATGATACCTGCGAAACAGTTGAGATGACGAACTGCAAATGAGAGTTCTGGAGTTGGACGAAGGCTTTCAAATACATAAGATTTGATACCATGTTTAGCAAGAACTGCTGCAGATTCAAATGCAAACTCAGGTGAGAAGTGACGGCTATCGTAGGCAATTGCGACACCACGTTCTTTTTCATTTCCACCTTTAGATTCAATCAAACGAGCCAATCCTTCAGTAGCTTGACGAACAACGTAGATGTTGATGCGATTTGTACCAGCACCAATCAAGCCACGCATACCTGCAGTACCAAATTCAAGATTTGTATAGAAGGCATCTTCTTTTATTTTTTCGTTCATGTTTTCTAAATCTTGACGAAGGTAGTCAGGAAGCTCCGCAAAATCAATCCATTTCTGGTAATTTTCTTGGTAAGACATTAAAATTCTCCTTTTTGTAAATTGTTTTAACCGTTCACATTATAGCACTTTTTAGCATTTTAGTAAAACCTTAGCATAACTTTAAATGTAGGAAATTTACTTTTATTCAAGATCACAAAATCCCCTGGCATGAGCCAGAGGATGAGAGTTTATTTCATTGTTGGGAAGAGCAATACGTCACGGATAGTGGTTGTATCAGTGAGGAGCATGCAGAGACGGTCGATACCGATTCCCAAACCACCTGTTGGTGGCATACCATATTCAAGAGCTTCGATGTAATCGTAGTCGATACCTGTTGCTTCATCGTCTCCAAGTTCTTTGGCTTTCGCTTGGGCTTCAAAACGGCTAAGTTGGTCGATTGGATCGTTCAACTCAGTAAAGGCATTACCATACTCCTTAGTCATGATGAAGAGTTCAAAACGGTCAGTAAAGCGTTCGTCTTCAGGATTTTTCTTAGCAAGTGGGGATACAGCTACTGGATGACCATAGACAAAGGTTGGTTGGATCAAGGTTTCTTCGACAAATTCTTCAAAGAAAGCGTTGATGATGTGACCAACTTCAGTATAGTGTTTCTCAACTGGAACTTTCTTCTCAGCAGCGATAGCTTTAGCTTCTTCGAAAGTCATGTCTTGCCAGAAATCCACGCCAGTAATTTCCTTGATAGCATCCACCATGTGAACACGTTTAAATGCTTCGTTGATTTTGATTTCAGTTCCTTGATAATTAACTGGACCATCCCCCTTAACTGCCTTAGCAGCGTGTTGGACAATACCTTCCGTCAAGTCCATGATATCTTGGAAGTCAGCATAGGCTTGGTAAACCTCAATCATAGTAAATTCAGGATTATGAGTTGCATCCATTCCTTCGTTACGGAAGATACGGCCAATCTCATAGACGCGTTCCATACCACCGACAATTAGACGTTTGAGATGAAGTTCTAGAGCTATCCGAAGCACCATATCAATATTTTGAGCATTGTGGTGTGTAATAAATGGTTTGGCAGCAGCACCACCGGCTTCATTATGAAGAACAGGTGTTTCAACTTCAAGGAAACCTTTTTGATCTAGATAACGACGAATTTCAGAGATAATTTTTGAACGAGTGACAAAGCGTTCAAAACTTTCGCGATTTGAAATTAAATCAAGGTAACGTTTGCGGTAGATAGTTTCAACGTCAGTCAAACCATGGAATTTCTCTGGAAGTGGTCGAAGTGCCTTAGACAAGTGTGTAATGTGAGTGGCCTTGATAGAGAGTTCTCCCATATCAGTACGCATCACTTCCCCTTCGACACCAAGGAAATCACCAAGGTCTGCTTTTTTGAAGATTTCGTAGTTTTCTTCACCGACAGCATCTTTACGGACGTAAATCTGAATCTGGCCTTCACGGTCTTGAAGGTGGGCAAATCCAACTTTACCTTTACCACGTTTGGTTACCAAACGTCCTGCGATAGTAGCAGTTTCGTTTAATTCATGTAATTGTTCTTTATCGAGTTCTGCAAATTTGTCTTTTAGTTCTTGAGAGTTAGCAGTACGTTCAAAACGTTTACCGAAAGGATCAATTCCTTGTTCACGGAGTGCAGCCATTTTTTCACGGCGAACGATCTGCTGGTCATTTAGTTCTTCCATATGTTCTGTAGACATGGGATCCTCCTAGTTTTACTCAAAATTTGATACGATGAGTCTTTTTTGCGATACTCCCATTTTATCATAAATAGTCAAGAAATTCACGGATATTCTTTGAAAACTAAAAAGAACTTGACCATTAAGATCGAGTTCCATTATTTTCCCTGATAGGAAGTGTCATTCCAATTTTCAAGAGTGAAGGTTTCAAAATTCTCAGTTTCTAAAATTGTTAGACTAGCATTTGCTAAACCTCCATCTTTTCGAAGAAGGGGTTCTTTATAACCTAGAAGGGTACGAAGACTAGCAGTGAGATTTGCACCATGACCAACAATTAGAACTCTCTCAGCCTGACTCCCCTTCAGAGATTTGATAAATTGAATGGTACGTTGAGTTGTACTGTAGAGGGATTCCGCTTCAAACATTCTTGTATCGAACTTAGCTAAGTTTGTACGAAAAGCTTTGATTTGTTGTGGATAAATGGCCTCTAATGTTGCAATTTTTAATCCCTCTAGTTTTCCGAGATGCCATTCACGCAGGTCAGGAATAGCCTTTAAAGGACATTGTATCTGGAGTTGACTTTGGATAATTTCAGCAGACTTAACCGCTCTGGGTAAATCACTAGAATAAATCGTATCAAAAGGAATTTCCTTGAGATGTCGACCCAGTTGTTTTAGGATGTCAATGGACCCTGGAAGAAGAGGTGAGTCCCCTCCAGCACCTTGGAAACGTCCTTCAAGATTCCAGATAGTTCGGCCGTGACGCACAAAATAGAGTTTCATCAGTTGTTTTCCTCCAAGATATCTGCAAAATCTGCTTTCACAAAGCTAGCTAAGTCTTGTGGAGCAATGATAATACTATGCCCGACTTCCCCAGCAGAGACGATCATCTTGTCCAAATCTAAAGCTGTTTTATCAATAAAAATAGGATAGTTGTGTTTTTGGCGAATGCCGACGGGGTTATTTGCCCCATGAATATAGCCTGTCGTTTTTTCTAGGTCTTTTTGTGGAATCATACTCACTTTTTTATTACCAGAAACCTTTGCTAATTTTTTTTCAGCGAGGTGTTCTGTTATGGGGACGATTCCGATGATTGGGCCTGTCTTGTCCCCCAGCAGAGCCAAGGTTTTAAAGATATGTGTTCGATCATATTCCGAAGGAAGTTCTCCCTCAAGCGCATTGATTTGAATCCCTGTGTGCTCAATTCCTGCTTTGGTTAAGATTTGCTCGACAAGAGTTTTTTTAATCTTTACTTTTTTTGCCATTATTTATACTTATCCTCCAATTGACTCATCCAGATACCAAGCCAAATGCCAAGTGCAAAGAAGAAGGCGATGAGAACATAGCTCACGATGGAAAGTCCAGTGTATTGGATACTTTCAGCGCTTCCAGCATTTGGAATCAAAATCAAGAGGGTGCTTGATAGCACAATCCCAATAATAAAGTGATAAACACGGGAGTGGTAGTTGTTCAAGGCATGGTCCATTAATTTTGAAAAGATAATAAGAGTTGCTCCTGCACCAATCCCGATAGGAAGGAAGGTACTAAATAAATCAAAGGTCTTAAAGCCAGTTAGCATTGGAGCGTACAGTCCTAAAATCAAGAGTAGATTTGATGGACTTAAACCAGGCACCAAGACACCAAGAGCTAAAAGAACACCTGCCAAGATGAAACTAGAGAAACTGGCGCTGAGAGAACCAACAACAAAGTTTAGCGCGTAGAGCCCTAGTCCTGAAAGGATAAAGGTGGTCCAGAACAAGACTAGGTCAATCTTGTCACGATTAGATTCTCGAGTAGATTCTTTAAGGAGACTAGGAACTGTACCGATGATAGCTCCCGCAAAGCTCCACAAAACATAGGCTTGGTAATTTTCTAGCAAATACTCGATTGGATAAGAAAACAAACCAATACCTAGCAACATCCCAATAGCTACTGGGATAAAGTATAGGACACTCTCTTTAAAATCCTTAAAGGGATGAGCAAGAAAGCCAATCATTCGCTCGTAGATCCCCAAAATCGCTGCCAGAACACCACCAGAAATTCCAGGTAGGATAAAGCCTAAGGCGATGATGATTCCTTTAATAACTCTTGCAATCCATGAAAACATATTAGACTCCTCAATTTCATAAATTTCTTTCTCTATCTTATCAATTATAACACAGACGGCAAAAAAATGAAAAAGCAAGTGAAAAAGTTGCGATTTTCACTTGCTTTATGGTCTTAAAAATAGCTTTCTGAAGGTTTCTTCTTTTTCCTTACCAGTAGAAATGAGATTGATGTCTAGGTGATGTTCAAATCCTGCAATTTTTCCTTTGGAAGTATACTGATGAAGGTCATAGTCTAAATCAGTATTGGGTGTAGCCTCAAAGTAGCCTGAGTCTGTCCCATAAGAAGGAAGCCAAACAGCGGAGAAATTTCCCGTATTGATGCTATGTTCTTGCATGAAATAGACACCAATGTAAATCCCGATATTTTTAGCGCCCAGTGATTCAAGTTTAGCTCGAAAAGCTTCGACTCCGTCATTCATATCTGCCATTGTTTTTTCCTCAACGTCAAGCCAGTAATAACTAGGATTATATGGAGAAGCAGAATTGTAGAAAACTTCAGCCGCTTTTTCCATTTCTTCTTTGTTCGTACCAGTTAGATAAGCATAAACGGCTACGGGGACATTGCGCTTTTGAAATTCTGAAATGTGATTTTTATAGGATTTATCGACCCCGTTGATAAAGGCTGCATCATTTGCTTCCGTGTGTTGAGCACCACTGTGTACGCGAACAATAGCTCCAGAAATATTTTGAGATAAAATATCGTAGTTTATCTCCTCCGGTCTTTGCCAACCAGAAATGTCAATAATGGGTTTATCAAGATTATGCAAGGCTTGGTTTTCAACTTGGACAGTGTTGCTTTTTGACTTGACCGAATGGTCTTCATAAGATGGTTTATTAAAGATTAAAATAGCTATAAAAATGGTGAATAGACTAAAAATAATAGCTGGATGAATCTCTTTTCTCATATCTAATTAGTTTAACGTAAATAGATAAAAAAATCAAAGAAAATGTTGAAAAGATGAATGAACTAGCATGTTTTCCCCTATTTCTCTGTTTGTATACTCCTAAGGAAGTAAATTATGGTATAATATAAGAGAATTTTTACAGAAAAGAGAATAGTATGTCAAGTTATGCCATTATCTTAGCAGCGGGTAAAGGTACTCGCATGAAATCAGATCTTCCAAAGGTACTTCATAAGGTAGCAGGAATTTCGATGTTGGAACACGTTTTTCGTAGTGTTGGTGCTATTCAACCTGAAAAAACAGTTACTGTAGTTGGTCACAAGGCGGAGCTAGTTGAGCAAGTCTTGGCTGGACAGACAGACTTTGTCACTCAATCGGAACAGCTGGGCACAGGGCATGCCGTTATGATGGCAGAACCCATTCTCCAAAATCGCTCTGGGCACACCTTGGTTATCGCTGGAGATACTCCTTTAATTACAGGTGAGAGCTTGAAAAATCTCTTGGATTTCCATATTAATCATAAAAATGTGGCGACGATTTTAACAGCTGAAGCAGCTGATCCTTTTGGGTATGGTCGTATCGTCCGTAACGATAACGCTGAAGTTCTTCGCATTGTGGAGCAGAAAGATGCCACAGACTTTGAAAAGCAAATTAAGGAAATCAATACAGGAACATATGTATTTGACAATGAACGTCTTTTTGAAGCCCTTAAAAACATCAACACCAACAATGCCCAAGGTGAATACTATATTACTGATGTGATTGGTATTTTCCGTAATGCGGGTGAGAAGGTTGGCGCCTATACTCTCAAGGATTTTGATGAAAGTCTTGGAGTAAACGACCGTGTGGCTCTTGCCACTGCGGAAGCAGTGATGCGCCGCTGTATCAACCAAAAGCATATGGTTAATGGTGTCAGCTTTGTCAATCCAGAAGCAACTTACATCGATGTTGATGTTGAGATTGCTCCGGAAGTCCAAATCGAAGCCAACGTTACCTTGAAAGGTCAAACGAAGATTGGGGCGGAAACTGTCTTGACAAATGGAACTTATATCGTGGATAGCGCTATCGGAGCTGGAGCTGTGATTACGAATTCCATGATTGAGGAAAGTACAGTTGCAGATGGTGTGACAGTCGGTCCGTATGCTCATATTCGTCCAGGCTCAAGTCTAGCTTCCCAAGTTCACATTGGAAACTTTGTTGAAGTAAAAGGATCTTCAATCGGTGAAAATACCAAGGCAGGTCATTTGACCTATATCGGAAACTGTGAAGTGGGTAGCCATGTTAACTTTGGTGCAGGTACGATTACAGTTAACTACGACGGGAAGAATAAGCACAAGACTGTCATTGGTAATAATGTCTTTGTTGGATCAAACTCAACCATCATTGCTCCAGTGGAACTTGGTGATAATTCACTAGTTGGAGCTGGTTCAACGATTACAAAAGATGTTCCAGCTGACGCTGTTGCTATTGGACGTGGACGTCAAGTTAATAAAGATGAATATGCACTATGTTTGCCTCATCATCCTAAGAATCAGTAGGAGTCTATCATGGAATTTGAAGAAAAAACGATTAGCCGGAAGGAAATCTACCAAGGTCCTATTTTTAAGCTAGTGCAAGATCAGGTGGAACTACCAGAAGGGAAGGGAACTGCCCAACGTGATCTGATTTTTCACAATGGAGGCGTATGCGTTCTAGCTGTGACAGCTGAGGATAAAATCGTCCTTGTTAAGCAATACCGAAAAGCTATTGAAGCTATCTCTTATGAAATTCCTGCTGGTAAACTGGAACTTGGTGAAAATGCAGATCCCATGTCGGCGGCCCTTCGTGAATTGGAGGAGGAGGTTGCCTATACAGGTAAGTTAGAACTCTTGTATGACTTTTACTCAGCCATTGGCTTCTGTAATGAGAAGTTAAAACTATACCTAGCCAGCGATTTGACAAAAGTGGAAAATCCGCGTCCGCAGGATGAGGATGAAACCTTAGAAGTCCTTGAAGTGAGCTTAGAAGAAGCCAAGGAATTGATCCAATCGGGTCATATCTGTGATGCCAAGACAATTATGGCTGTTCAGTATTGGGAATTGCAGAAAAGATAGAGGAGGTCAGTATGGGTAAACCTTTATTAACGGATGAAATGATTGAAAGAGCTAATAGAGGCGAAAAAATTTCAGGTCCCCCTTTGCTAGATGATGAGGAGACTAAGATTTTACCAACCTCTTCTGCCTGTTTTGGTTATGCCAATCCTAAGGGACATGGCTTTAGCCAAGAAACCTTGAAGATTCAGGTTGAACCGTCTATTCATAAAAGCCGTCGCATTGAGAATACTAAGAGAAATGTTTTTAACTCGAAACTAAACAGAATCTTATTTACAGTCATCCTACTCTTGATTTTACTTGTGTTGGCGATGAAACTTTTGTAATAGAAAAGGAAATAAAATGAAAATTGGAATCATTGCAGCAATGCCAGAGGAACTCCTACACTTGACTCAGAATTTAGATAAAGCACAAGAAGTCCAAGTCCTCGGAAATACTTACTATACTGGCACTGTGGGCGAGACAGAAGTTGTTCTGGTCCAGAGTGGGATTGGGAAGGTCATGTCGGCTATGAGTGTAGCAGTTCTAGCTGACCATTTCCAAGTGAATGCCGTTATCAATACAGGATCAGCAGGTGCAGTTGCAGAAGGGATTGCCGTTGGAGATGTAGTGATTGCGGATAAATTGGCTTACCATGATGTGGATGTAACTGCTTTTGGATATGCTTATGGTCAGATGCCCAGTCAACCTCTTTACTTTGAATCAGATCAGAAGTTTATCGCTAGGATTAAAGAAAACTTATCTCAGTTAGAACAGACCTGGCACCTAGGCTTGATTGCTACAGGGGACAGTTTTATAGCTGGTGATGATAGGATTGCTAGTATCAAATCTCACTTTCCAGATGTTTTAGCAGTTGAAATGGAAGGGGCAGCGATTGCACAGGCAGCTCAGGCTCTTGGCCTACCTTTCTTAGTCATTCGTGCCATGAGCGACAATGCCAATTACGAAGCTTCTATCTCTTTTGATGAGTTTATCATTGAAGCTGGATGTCGTTCTGCCCAAGTTTTACTGGCCTTTTTAAAGGCTATGGATTAAGCGGAAATTTGACAGTTTATCTAGCTTATGATAAGATTTAAGTAAAGAAAAGCTAGAAAACGTTTCAGAGGATATTATGAGTATTGAAATGACCGTCAGTGAGATTGCAGAGGTCCTAGGACTCTCTCGTCAAGCAATCAACAATCGTGTCAAAGAACTTCCAGAAGAGGACACGAAAAAAAATGACAAAGGTGTAACTGTAGTTACTCGAAGTGGCTTGATTAAGCTAGAAGAAATCTACAAAAAAACGATTTTTGAAGATGAACCAGTCAGTGATGATGTCAAACAACGTGAACTGATGGAAATCTTGGTCGACGAGAAGAATGCTGAAATTCTTCGATTGTACGAGCAACTTAAGGCTAAAGACCAGCAGTTAGCAGAAAAAGATGAACAGATGCGTGTTAAAGATCGACAGATTGCTGAAAAGGATAAACAATTGGACCAACAGCAACAATTAACTCTTCAAGCCATGAAGGATCAAGAAAGTTTGAAACTAGAGTTGGACCAAGCAAAAGAAGAAGTTCAAGCTACCAAAAAAGGCTTTTTTGCTCGCTTATTTGGAGGAAAATAAAGAAGCTGTTTGGGTTATTCACTAACCTGATAGCTTCTTTTATTATTTATGGTTTAAATCGAGTCGGAACTGAGGGAAAAAATGGAAAAATTAAGAGATTATATTGCCTTTGATTTGGAGTTCAATCAATACGAAGGGGTTACCCATTTAATTCAAGTATCAGCAGTTCGCTTTCAAAATGGTCAAGAAATAGGTGCCTTTGATTCTTATGTTCATACTACAGCACCTTTAAAGAGTTTTATCAATGGTTTGACTGGAATCACAGCTGAAACCTTGAAAGATGCGCCAATGGTGGAACAAGTTTTAAGAGATTTTCAGACCTTTGCTGGTAATTTACCTATGGTTGGTTACAATGCGGCCAAGAGTGATCTGCCTATTCTCTTGGAGCACGGTATCGATTATCGTGACCAGTATAAGGTTGATTTACATGAGGAGGCTTTTGAACGCCGTAGTTCTGACCTACACGGGATAGCTAATCTTAAATTACAAACTGTTGCAAGCTTTTTAGGCTTTCATGGGAAATCACATAATAGTTTAGAAGATGCCCGCATGACAGCGCGTGTTTACGAAGCTTTTTTGGAATCGGATGAAGGAAAGCTATTATTAGAAGAACAGAGCAAGCTTTCCATGAATCCCTTTGGTAGCTTAGACTTATCCCAATTTTTAGACTAGGAGTGCCTATGAAACCTGAAAAACCTAAAAAGCTAGGTTTTAGGAAGATTTACTATAACTTAGATAAAATACTATTTCTATTTTTCTTGATTTTCATGATGGTAGAGTTTGTTTGGCTACCATTAAATTCATGGATTGCTGGTATCCTTTTGAGACAAACAGGTTACTTGTTTATCTCCTATAATAACTTTTGGGCGATTATACAAGGCTCGCCTTTTATCAGTTTAGCTTTTCTCGTTTTAATAGCAATCAATCTTTTAGTGGCTTATTTTCAAATCTGTCTTTTGTTCATCGGGGCGCGTCACCTTCTCTACCATGAAAAGAGAACCCTGATTGAATATAGTCGAAAAGTCTTTCACCAGAGCTTTCTATTTGTCAAACGATTGAGCTTTTGTAAGATGGCCTTTGTCTTCTTTTATGTAGCTCTACTTTTTCCTTTTATTAGGAAAATTTTAAAAATCTACTATCTCAATAAGATTATTATCCCCGATTTTATCGTTACATACCTAGAAGATAAGAACTGGCTGGTAGGACTCTTGATCATAGCATCCGCTTGGATCTTTCTCTACATTTCTGTTCGCTTCATGTTTGCCCTTCCTAAGATTTTCTTTGAAAGAAAGACAGTAAGAGAAAGTGTGAAATATAGTCTCCAAAAGACGAAGAAAAATGTCCTTTTCTTCTCTTGGCATCTCCTACTCATTATCATTAAAACCTATCTCTTCTTTTTTGTCTTGTTAATTCCCTTGCTCTTTGCTCAGGCGGTAATGGATAATTTTACTCAAAAAGAATCCTTGATTCTTGGTGTGATTAATTTTATCTTGATTAAAAACCTCCATTACATGACTCTGACTTATTTCCTAGTGAAGTTTGTTTCCCTCCTGACAGGAGGAGAGTTGGAGATCATGCCAAGGCGAAAGAAAGACCATTTGATGAGGTGGGGAGTCATGGGGTGTGCAAGTATCTTCTTTGCTTTAGAAGGTTACATCTATCTGGAGTCTCCGGATACCAATACACCTTTAGTGATTTCACACAGAGGAGTAAGTAACAAAAATGGTGTTCAAAATACGGTACAGTCTTTAGAAAAGACAGCCCAACTAAAACCAGACCTCATCGAGATGGATGTGCAGGAAACGAAAGACGGTCAGTTCGTGATGATGCACGACGCTAACCTCAAATCGCTAGCAAGAATTAATGCTACACCGCAAGACTTAACTCTGGATGAATTAACCAATACAGATATTTACGAGAATGGTTATCAAACAAAGATTTCAAGTTTTGATGATTATTTAGAACGCGCAAATGCATTAAACCAAAAATTGCTGATTGAGATTAAAACCAGTAAAAAAGATAGTCTGCAAATGATGGACCGTTTCCTTGAAAAGTATGGAACGACAATCAAGAAATATGGCCACCAGATGCAGTCACTAGACTATCATGTGATTGATAAGGTCTTGGCTTATGATTCTGAAATTCCAGTGTACTTCATCCTACCATATAATAGTGTGTTTCCAAGAACCAAGGCGACTGGTTATACCATGGAATATTCAACTTTGGATGAATACTTTGTCAATAAACTTTGGACAACAGATCAGAGACTATATGTTTGGACTGTGAATAGTTCTGAGTCTTTTGATAAGGCAGTCAGACTTGGAGCAGATGGCATGATAACGGATGATCTTGAAATGGTCCAGTCACAAGTCACAATGGCTCAAGACGATCCGGAATACACGGAATTACTCTTAAAGAAAGCAATGGAATTCTTTGATTTCTAAGAAAAAAAGAGAAACAGATGTTTCTCTTTTTTTGTGGATTAGAAAGGCAATTTTCCTGCGAAAGCACCGAGTTTCTTCTTAGTTGTTTCGTCAATTTGTTCAAGTGCAGCGTTAACCGCTTGCACAGTCATGTCAGAAAGGGTTTCGAGATCTTCTGGATCTACAACTGCGGGGTTAAAGTCAATGCCGACCACTTTCTTATCACCAGTTAGGGTTGCTTGGACAAGGTTCTGAGCTGATTTTCCAACAAATTCCATGGCAGCGAGTTCTGCTTGGCTTTGCTCCATTTGTTTTTGAAGTTTTTGTGCTTGGCGCATCATGTTTTGCATGTTCATCATAGCGGTTTATAGTTTCCTTTTTCTATTATTTTCTTTTTATTTTACCAATTTTAGGGGCAAAAGTCTAACAATAGTTTAAAACATCGTAGAGATTGCTTTCTTAAATTTACAAAAATGGATGCTATAATTTTCTTAGCTTTTTCTTGTATTTCTAAAAATATGTTTAAGTTTTCTTTAAGGGTTCTATTATATTCTAAAGAACTCTATATTAACCGAACGTTGAGTGAGGGGGATAGAGAATAATCTAAATTTATTTCTTAATTTGTTATGATTTTTCAGATTTTGTTGAATATTGTTCATTTTTCATCCTAAATAATGAGCCGATTCACATGGTGGCTCTTTATCTTTTCTTCATGATAGGCATATATTGTGATATAATAGACAGTGATGAGTTTTTTAGAATAAACAAAGGAGAAAATATATGATCTATGCAGGAATCCTAGCCGGAGGAACTGGCACACGCATGGGAATCAGTAATTTACCAAAACAATTCTTGGAGTTGGGTGATTGTCCTATTTTGATCCACACAATCGAAAAATTTGTCTTAGAACCAAGTATTGAAAAAATTGTAGTTGGAGTTCATGGAGATTGGGCCTCTCATGCTGAGGATCTAGTTGACAAGTATCTTTCTCTCCACAAGGATCGCATCATCATTACCAAGGGTGGGGCTGATCGCAATAACAGTATTGAGAAAATTATAGAAGCCATTAATGCATATCGTCCAATCACTCCAGAAGATATCGTGATTACCCATGACTCTGTTCGTCCTTTTATTACACTTCGCATGATCCAGGACAATATCAAACTGGCGCAAAATCATGATGCAGTTGATACAGTAGTAGAAGCGGTTGACACCATTGTTGAAAGCACTAATGGCCAATTTATCACGGATATTCCAAATCGTGCTCATCTTTATCAAGGTCAAACACCTCAGACTTTCCGTTGCAAGGACTTCATGGACCTTTATGGCTCTCTTTCTGCTGAAGAGAAAGAAATCTTGACAGACGCATGTAAAATCTTTGTGATCAAAGGAAAAGATGTGGCCCTAGCCAAAGGGGAATATTCAAACCTTAAAATCACAACTGTAACAGATTTGAAAATTGCAAAAAGCATGATTGAGAAAGACTAAGGCTATGATTAATCAAATTTATCAACTGACAAAACCAAAGTTTATCAATGTAAAATACCAAGAAGAGGACATTGATCAGGAGAATCATATCCTTATTCGTCCGAATTATATGGCGGTTTGTCATGCGGATCAGCGTTACTATCAAGGAAAACGCGATCCAAAGATATTGGCTAAAAAGCTTCCTATGGCCATGATTCACGAGTCATGTGGAACCGTTATTTCTGACCCGACCGGAACCTACGAAGTTGGTCAAAAAGTTGTTATGATTCCAAATCAACCGCCTATGCAGAGTGATAAGGAATTCTACGAGAACTACATGACAGGGACCCATTTCTTGTCTAGTGGATTTGATGGCTTTATGAGAGAGTTTGTTTCTCTCCCTAAAGATCGTGTGGTGGCTTATGATGCTATTGAAGATACGGTTGCAGCCATTACAGAGTTTGTCAGTGTCGGTATGCATGCCATGAATCGTCTATTGACCCTTGCTCATAGCAAGCGGGAGCGGATCGCTGTTATCGGAGATGGAAGTTTAGCATTTGTGGTTGCCAATATTATCAATTATACTTTGCCAGAAGCAGAGATTGTGGTTATTGGTCGTCATTGGGAAAAGTTGGAACTTTTCTCATTTGCCAAAGAATGCTATATTACGGATAATATTCCGGAAGATTTGACCTTTGATCATGGATTTGAGTGTTGTGGTGGTGATGGTACAGGTCCAGCTATCAATGACTTGATTCGTTATATTCGCCCACAGGGAACGATTCTCATGATGGGAGTTAGCGAGTATAAAGTTAACATCAATACACGCGATACCTTAGAAAAAGGCTTGCTCTTGATTGGTTCCTCTCGTTCTGGTCGCATTGATTTTGAAAATGCTATCCAAATGATGGAAGTCAAGAAATTTGCCAATCGTCTGAAGAATATCCTTTACGTTGAAGAACCAGTGAGAGAAATCAAGGACATTCACCGTGTCTTTGCTACAGACCTTAATACTGCTTTTAAAACAGTATTTAAGTGGGAAGTGTAGAAGATGGAGGTTATTTGTGGAGAAACTCATCAAAGAGAAAATTTCTTCGTTGCTATCTGATGAAGAGGAAGTCCTCAGTGTTGAACAGCTGGGAGGCATGACCAACCAAAACTATTTGGTCAAAACAACAAATAAGCAATACATTGTTAAATTTTTTGGTAAAGGGACTGAAAAACTGATCAATCGTCAAGATGAAAAGTACAATCTTGAACTACTAAAGGATTTAGGCTTAGATGTAAAAAATTATCTTTTTGATATTGATGCTGGTATCAAAGTAAATGAGTATATCGAATCTGCGATTACACTTGATTCAACGTCAATCAAGACCAAGTTCGACAAAATTGCTCCAATATTACAAACTATTCATACGTCTGCTAAGGAATTGAGAGGAGAGTTTGCTCCCTTTGAGGAAATCAGCAAATATGAATCCTTGATTGAAGGAGCTATTCCTTATGAAAATTATGAAGCTGTTAGAAAAGATGTATTTTCACTCGAAAAGAGATTGGCTGATTTGGGTGTTGATAGAAAGTCCTGTCATATCGATTTGGTACCAGAAAACTTTATCGAATCACCTCAAGGACGACTTTATTTGATTGACTGGGAGTACTCTTCTATGAATGACCCGATGTGGGATTTGGCAGCTCTTTTCTTAGAATCTGAATTTACAAAGCAAGAGGAAGATGATTTCCTTTCCTACTATGAAAGTAACAAAACGCCAGTATCACGAGAGAAGATTCGTATCTATAAAATCTTGCAAGATACCATTTGGAGTCTATGGACTGTCTATAAGGAAGAACAAGGTGCAGATTTTGGAGATTATGGTATCAATCGTTACCAAAGAGCTGTCGAGGGTCTGACTTATTATGGGGGTTAGGATGAAGAATAAAAATGGTGTTTCTTTTGGTCTGCTCTCTGGTATCTTCTGGGGATTAGGTCTAACGATTAGTGCTTACATCTTTTCAATTTTTACAAATCTTTCGCCTTTTGTGGTGGCTGCCGCTCATGATTTCTTGAGTATCTTTATCTTGTTAGCTTTTCTTTTGGTAAGAGAAGGAAAAGTTCGCCTCTCGATTTTCTTAAATATTCGTAATGTCAGTGTTATCATTGGAGCCTTGCTAGCTGGTCCTATCGGAATGCAGGCCAATCTTTATGCAGTTAAGTATATTGGAAGTTCCTTAGCTTCATCTGTATCGGCTATTTACCCAGTAATTTCAGTTTTGCTCGCCTTCTTCATTTTGAAACACAAGGTTTCAAAGAATACAGTATTTGGTGTTTTCTTGATTATTGTAGCGATCATTGCTCAAACCTACAAGGTTGAACAGGTTAATTCTTTCTATATTGGGATTCTCTGTGCTTTGATTTGTGCTATTGCATGGGGGAGCGAAAGTGTTCTCAGCTCCTATGCTATGGAAAGTGAATTAAGTGAAATTGAAGCCTTGCTAATCCGACAAGTAACCTCATTCTTGTCCTATCTTGTGATTGTACTCTTTTCTCACCATTCATTTGCAGAAGTGGCAGATGGGCAATTATTCGGCCTCTTGATTGTCTTTGCGGCCTTTGATATGATTTCCTACTTAGCTTATTATATCGCTATTAATCGTTTGCAACCTGCGAAAGCAACAGGTTTGAATGTGAGCTATGTAGTTTGGACTGTCCTATTTGCAGCTGTTTTCTTAGGTGCACCGCTAGATATGCTGACAATTATCACTTCACTTATTGTTATGGCTGGTGTTTATATTATTATTAAAGAATAAAGGAGATTCATGTGAAAGCGATTATTTTGGCAGCGGGATTAGGAACTCGTCTGCGCCCTATGACTGAAAATACCCCTAAAGCCTTGGTGCAGGTTAATCAAAAACCCTTGATTGAATACCAAATTGAGTTTCTCAAAGAAAAAGGAATCCATGATATCATCATCATTGTTGGTTATCTTAAAGAACAATTCGATTATTTAAAAGAGAAATACGGAGTTCGACTCGTTTTCAATGATAAATATGCTGATTACAATAACTTTTACTCACTTTATCTAGTAAAAGAAGAATTGGCCAACAGCTATGTTATTGATGCCGATAACTATCTCTTTAAAAATATGTTCCGTAATGATTTGACACGTTCGACTTATTTTAGTGTTTATCGTGAAGATTGTACTAATGAATGGTTCTTGGTTTATGGAGATGACTACAAGGTTCAAGACATTATTGTTGATAGCAAGGCAGGTCGCATCCTTAGTGGTGTATCCTTCTGGGATGCTCCAACAGCAGAAAAAATTGTCAGCTTTATCGACAAGACCTATGCAAGTGGTAAATTTGTAGATCTCTACTGGGACAATATGGTTAAGGACAATATCAAAGAGTTAGATGTCTATGTTGAAGAATTAGAAGGCAATAGCATCTATGAGATTGATAGTGTCCAAGATTATCATAAATTAGAAGAAATTCTTAAAAACGAAAATTAAAGATTCCAACATCTGGCTAAAATAGTCGGATGTTTTTTACTTCACTTTAGTTTGATATTTTCAACAATTGTTTGAAATTCGGTTGTTAGATACAAAAAAGAAAAAAAATGAACAAAAAAATAACAGAAAACTATTGACAACGATTTCATATAGTGTTATACTTATGGCATAAAGTTAATGGAAAGAAGGGAAAACCTTATGGGATTAGATCATTTCTTTGACAAAAACCTGGTGTTTTGCTTAGAAGCGGATAATCAAGAACATCTCTTTGATCAGGTTGCAACTTTATTGGAGGAACGGGAAATCGTCACTCCAACTTATCGTGAAGCCTTGATCACGCGTGAAAAGTTATTTCCAACTGGCTTAGATATGGAATTTTTAGGTAAGGATTTGCCGAATGTAGCGATTCCTCATACAGATATTGTTCATAATCTAGCTGAGAAAGTAGTGGTTGTTCGATTAGAAAAACCAGTAACTTTTCACAATATGATAGCTCCTGATAAGGAAGTAGAAGTATCCCTACTCTTCTTTATCATTAATAACTCAAGTTCAAGTCAAACCAATATTCTTGCTCAGTTGATGGACTTCTTTACTGGAAATGGTCATCTTGAAGACCTATCAAAGATTTCTGAACCAGAAGCCCTCTATGCTTATATCGCTGAAGCAATCGCTTAATCTTGTCTATTAAAAATATTAAATCGGAGGAAATCCATATGATTAAAATTCTTGCTGCCTGCGGTGCAGGTGTTAACTCAAGCCACCAAATTAAAAGTGCTCTTGAAGAAGAACTTTCAAACCGTGGTTACGATGTTCACTGTGATGCAGTTATGGTTAAGGACGTCAACGAAGACCTTATCAAGGGTTATGACATCTTTACACCAATTGCTGCGACAGACCTTGGTTTTGACCCAGGTATTCCAGTTATCGAAGCTGGATCAATCTTATTCCGTATCCCAGCTATGAGTGCTCCAGTATTTGACAATATTGAAGCAGCTATCAAAGAACACGGATTAAGCTAATTTTAATTTGTTAACATTCATATAACATAAAAAAGGGAGGAACTGTTATGGATGCAATCTTTGACCTAATCAAAAAGGTCTTTACACCCATCTTAGATATGGGTGGTCCTGTCATCATGCTGATTATTTTGACAGTATTGGCACTACTTTTTGGAGTGAAATTCTCCAAAGCCCTTGAAGGTGGTATCAAACTTGCCATCGCTCTTACAGGTATCGGTGCTATCATCGGTATGTTAAATGGTGCTTTCTCAGCATCACTTGCAAAATTTGTTGAAAATACTGGTATTCAATTGAGTATTACCGACGTTGGTTGGGCACCACTTGCTACCATCACTTGGGGTTCTGCCTGGACACTTTACTTCTTGCTTGTGATGTTGATTGTCAACGTTGTGATGCTTGCAATGAAGAAAACAGATACACTTGACGTTGATATCTTCGATATCTGGCACTTGTCAATCACTGGTCTTTTGATCAAATGGTACGCAGACAACAATGGAGTTAGCCAAGGGGTTTCACTATTGATTGCTACAGCAGCTATTGTACTTGTTGGGGTTCTTAAAATCATCAACTCTGACTTGATGAAACCAACATTTGATGACCTGCTTAACGCTCCAAGTTCATCTCCAATGACTTCAACTCACATGAACTACATGATGAACCCAGTTATCATGGTTTTGGATAAGATTTTTGAAAAATTCTTCCCAGGTCTTGATAAATATGACTTTGATGCTGCTAAATTGAACAAAAAAATCGGTTTCTGGGGATCTAAATTCTTCATCGGTTTCATCCTTGGTATCGTTATCGGTATTATGGGAACTCCACATCCAATTGAAGGGGTTGCCGATGCAGATAAATGGCGTCTCGTTATCAAAGGATGGTTGTCTCTTGGTTTGACTGCCGGTGTCTGCTTGGAACTCTTCTCACTTATTGGTTCATGGTTCATCGCCGCTGTAGAACCTCTTTCACAAGGTATTACAAACGTTGCTACTAAACGTCTTCAAGGACGTAAATTCAATATCGGTCTTGACTGGCCTTTCATCGCTGGTCGTGCTGAAATCTGGGCTTGTGCCAACGTACTTGCACCAATCATGTTGATTGAAGCAGTACTTCTTTCAAAAGTCGGAAATGGTATCTTGCCACTTGCAGGTATCATCGCTATGGGTGTGACTCCAGCTCTCTTGGTTGTAACACGTGGTAAATTGCTCCGTATGATTATCTTCGGAACACTCTTGTTGCCACTCTTCCTTCTTTCAGGTACACTTATCGCACCATTCGCAACTGAGCTTGCTAAAGGTGTAGGTGCCTTCCCAGCAGGTGTGAGCCAAACTCAATTGATTACTCACTCAACTCTTGAAGGACCAATCGAAAAACTTCTTGGTTGGACAATTGGTAACACTACAACAGGTGATATCAAAGCAATTCTTGGTGCTGTAGTCTTCCTTGTATTCTATATCGGTATCTTTGCTTGGTACAGAAAACAAATGATCAAACGTAACGAAGAGTACGCAGCAAAAGCAAAATAATGCGCTCCTATAAAATGTAAGCTCAATGAAAATCAAAAAGCAAACTAGGAAGCTAGCCGTAGGTTGCTCAAAACACAGTTTTGAGGTTGTAGATAAGACTGACGAAGTCAGTGACCATATCTACGGCAAGGCGACGCTGACGAAGTTTGAATTGGATTTTCGCAGAGTGTAAATTGTTGAAACTAGGTTGTCATACCATTAGGAGTGACAGCCTAGTTTTTTATAAACTATTAAGAAATCGGAGAAAATAATGGTAATTGAATTAAAATCAGAACAATTAAGAGTTCAATTTAACAGTTTTGGTGGGGCTCTTTCTTCTATAAAAGATGCTGAGGGAGTTGAGTATTTGTGGCAAGGGGATCCTACTTATTGGAGTGGACAAGCTCCTGTTCTCTTCCCCATCTGTGGTTCATTGAGAGAGGATACAGCACTCTATATAGATGAGAAGAGACAAGAAAGCCAAGGAAAGATTCCTCGTCATGGTCTGGTTCGTAAGAAAGAATTTGAATTAGTTGAACAGACAGACAAGAGTGTAACTTTTGCAATTGAAGACGATGAGAATAGCTATCAAAACTATCCTTATCATTTCCGCCTAGAAATCACTTATATCCTTACTGGAAAGACAGTAAGAACTCAATACAAGATTTTCAATAAAGAAACTAGTAAGGTCATGCCTTACTTTATTGGTGGACATCCAGGATTTTATTGTCCTCTACTGGATGATGAGGTCTATGAAGATTACTATTTAGAGTTTGATAAAGAAGAGACTTGCTCTGTTCCACGTCCTTTCCCAGAAACGGGTATGCTGGATTTTCAAGATAGAAGCCCATGGCTAGAGGGGCAAAAAGAAATCGATCTTAGTTATGATCTTTTCAGCACAGATGCGGTTACCTTAGATGAATTGCAATCTAGAACAATTGCGCTTCGTTCTCGTAAACATGATAAGGGATTGAAAGTGCACTTTGCAGAGTTTCCAAACCTCATCATCTGGTCAACTTTGAATAAAGGACCGTTCATTGCCTTTGAACCATGGTCTGGCTTGTCAACATCCCTTGAAGAAGGAGATCATTTAGAAGATAAGAAGAATGTTCGTCTCTTGGAACCCGGTCAAGTGGATCAAATTGCTTTTGACATTGAAATTTTTTAGTTAAAAACACAAAAACAAACATTAACTGTTGACTTTTTCAGTAAATAGGAGTATATTATGTTTGTAAGGAACAAACGATGTTCGCAACAAACAAATAGTCGCTTGTTATGTTTTCTTTCATGGAGAAGGATTATTTCTAGGAAACTGCTTTCCTAAATTTGAATAAGGTGTCATTCATCTCATTCAATCCAATTTGTCAATAAACTGCTAGAAAGCTTTTGTAGGTAAACTGCTAACCATAAAAGTCTTTACTAGCCTAGAAAAATAAAAAGGAGTAAACAATATGTCTATTGTTATTGGTGCAGATGCTGCAGGTTTGAGATTGAAAGAAGTTGTGAAAGACTTCTTAGAAAAAGAAAACTTCCACGTTGTGGATGTTACGGCTGAAGGTCAAGACTTTGTTGATGTAACTCTTGCTGTTGCTGCAGAAGTAAACAAAGAAGAACAAAACCTTGGTATCGTGATTGATGCTTATGGAGCTGGTCCATTTATGGTTGCAACTAAGATCAAAGGAATGGTTGCTGCAGAAGTATCTGACGAACGTTCAGCTTATATGACTCGTGGTCACAACAACTCACGTATGATCACTATGGGTGCGCAACTTGTTGGTGATGAATTGGCTAAAAACATCGCTAAAGGATTTGTTAACGGTAAATACGATGGTGGACGTCACCAGATTCGTGTTGATATGTTGAACAAAATGTGCTAATTAGATTACAGTAAGAAAGGTAAGTTAAAAATGAGAATTGCAATTGGATGTGACCACATCGTAACAGATGAAAAAATGGCGGTTTCAGAATTTTTGAAATCAAAAGGATATGAAGTCATTGACTTTGGTACTTACGACCATACACGTACTCACTACCCAATCTTTGGTAAAAAAGTAGGGGAAGCTGTAACTAGCGGTCAAGCTGATCTTGGGGTATGTATCTGTGGTACTGGTGTTGGTATCAACAACGCTGTAAATAAAGTTCCTGGTGTCCGTTCTGCCTTGGTTCGTGATATGACAACAGCCCTTTATGCTAAAGAACAATTGAATGCCAACGTTATCGGTTTTGGTGGTAAGATTACTGGTGAATTGCTCATGTGTGACATCATCGAAGCTTTCATCCATGCTGAATACAAACCATCTGAAGAAAACAAAAAATTGATTGCGAAAATTGAACATGTTGAAACACACAATGCTCATCAAGCAGATTCAAACTTCTTTACAGAATTCCTTGAAAAATGGGATCGCGGAGAATACCACGATTAAGAGGTGACCTATGATTTTAACAGTCACAATGAACCCATCCATTGATATTTCCTATCCCTTGGATGAGTTGAAGATTGATACTGTCAATCGTGTGGTGGATGTAACCAAAACGGCTGGTGGTAAGGGACTCAATGTTACCCGAGTACTTTCAGAATTTGGGGATTCTGTTCTTGCTACTGGTTTAGTGGGTGGCAAACTTGGTGAGTTTTTGGTTGAACATATCGATGATCAAGTAAAGAAAGATTTCTTCTCAATTCAGGGAGAAACTCGGAACTGTATCGCTATTCTCCACGGAGATAACCAAACAGAAGTTCTTGAAAAAGGTCCTGAAGTATTGGAACAGGAAGGTCAAGACTTTTTGGAACATTTCAAAAAACTCTTGGAGTCAGTTGAAGTAGTAGCTATCTCAGGTAGTCTGCCAGCTGGTCTTCCAGTTGATTACTATGCGAGCTTGGTAGAACTTGCTAATCAAGCTGGCAAGTCTGTAGTCTTGGACTGCTCTGGTGCGGCTCTTCAGGCGGTTCTTGAATCACCACATAAACCAACAGTCATCAAACCAAATAATGAGGAATTGTCTCAGCTTCTAGGAAGAGAAGTTTCTGAGAATTTGGATGAATTAAAAGAAGTTCTTCAAGAACCTTTGTTTGCAGGGATTGAATGGATTATCGTTTCGCTTGGTGCTAATGGTGCTTTTGCCAAACATGGTGACACTTTCTACAAGGTAGATATTCCTAGAATTCAGGTAGTCAACCCTGTTGGCTCTGGAGATTCTACTGTAGCTGGGATTTCTTCAGGGCTACTTCATAAAGAATCGGATTCAGAATTACTCATCAAGGCAAATGTCCTTGGTATGCTCAATGCTCAAGAAAAAATGACTGGTCATGTCAACATGGCCAACTATCAAGCTCTATATGATCAATTAATAGTAAAAGAGGTATAAAATGGCTTTAACAGAACAAAAACGTGCACGCTTAGAAAAACTCTCTGACGAGAATGGTATCATCTCAGCTCTTGCCTTTGACCAACGTGGCGCTTTGAAACGCCTCATGGCTCAACACCAAACAGAAGAGCCAACAGTAGCTCAAATGGAAGAACTGAAAGTTTTGGTAGCAGATGAATTGACTAAATACGCTTCATCAATGCTTCTTGACCCTGAGTATGGACTTCCAGCAACTAAAGCTCTTGATGAAAAAGCAGGTCTTCTCCTTGCTTATGAAAAAACAGGTTACGACACAACAAGCACAAAACGCTTGCCAGACTGCTTGGATGTTTGGTCTGCCAAACGTATCAAAGAAGAAGGTGCAGATGCTGTTAAGTTCTTGCTTTACTATGACGTAGATAGCTCTGACGAACTTAACCAACAAAAACAAGCCTACATTGAACGTATTGGTTCTGAGTGTGTGGCTGAAGATATCCCATTCTTCCTTGAAATCTTGGCTTACGATGAAAAAATTACTGACGCTGGTTCTGTAGAATACGCTAAAGTAAAACCACACAAGGTTATCGGTGCTATGAAAGTCTTCTCAGACCCACGCTTTAACATTGATGTCTTGAAAGTAGAAGTTCCTGTAAACATTAAATATGTTGAAGGCTTTGGCAATGGTGAAATCGTGCATACACGCGAAGAAGCAGCAGCCTTCTTCAAAGCGCAAGATGAAGCAACTAACTTGCCATACATCTATTTGAGTGCGGGAGTTTCAGCTAAACTCTTCCAAGATACTCTTGTATTTGCCCATGAATCAGGTGCAAACTTCAATGGAGTTCTTTGTGGCCGTGCTACATGGGCTGGATCAGTTGAAGCATACATCAAAGATGGTGAAGCAGCAGCTCGCGAATGGCTTCGTACAACTGGATTTGAAAACATTGATGAACTCAATAAAGTTCTTCAAACAACAGCGACTTCATGGAAAGAACGCGTGTAAGAAGCTCCTCCTAGTTTAGGAACATGAATCTAAAAAAATTTTAAAAAAGTTGCATGTAAAGGTTTACAAAACAACCGACTTGTGCTATACTTAAATCACAAGTTAATACAAGGTGAGTGTTACTAAGTAATATTAGGCATGATCACAGGTGAATTAGAAATCAGCTGATTTTCTAGTTCATTTGTGGTCATTTTTTGTACTAATATACCTTTAAGATATAAAAGGAGGTTGCCATGTATCGAATTCTAAATCCAATGAATCACAATGTCTCGCTTGTCAGAAATGATAAAGGAGAAGAAGTGATTGTGATTGGTAAGGGGATTACATTTGGAAAGAAGAAAGGGGATTTGATTGCTGAAAATCAGGTTGAGAAAATCTTTCGGATGAAGACCGAAGAGTCCAGAGAAAACTTTATGGCTCTTCTCAAAGATGTTCCGCTTGATTTTATCACAGTGACCTACGAGATCATTGATAATCTTTCTAAGAAATATCACTATCCGATTCAAGAATATCTCTATGTGACCTTGACAGATCATATTTACTGTTCCTATCAAGCTCTAACACAAGGAAGGTACAAGGATAGCAATCTACCAGATATTTCTACTAAGTATCCTGTTGCTTTTCAAATCGCAAACGAAGCTTTTAAAATCTATCGTCAGAAGTTGACAGATCATTTCCCTGAGGATGAAATTATTCGGATTGCTTATCATTTCATCAATGCCGAAGGTGAGAATGAAGTGGAAGTTGTTGAGTCGATTGATAAGAGAAAGGAAATTTTAAAGAGAGTTGAAAGCGTTTTGAAGAGTTATAAAATCCAGCGAACACCTGAAAATAATAATTTCTACGACCGCTTTATGATTCATCTAAATTATTTCTTGGATTATCTGGATCGTAGTCGCGATGATAATCAATCCTTGCTCGATATGGAAGAGCATATAAAGAATACCTATCCAAAAGCATTCGAGATTGGTAGCAAAATTTATGAAGTCATTGCTCAGGAAACTGGTCTTGACCTTTACAAGAGTGAACGAGTTTATCTTGTTCTACACATTCAACGTTTATTGTCATAACATCTACTAAAAAATATATAAGGAGAATTCTATCATGAATAGAGAAGAAGTAACATTGTTAGGTTTTGAAATCGTAGCCTATGCTGGCGATGCTCGTTCAAAACTATTGGAAGCTTTAAAGGCTGCTGAAACTGGTGATTTTGAAAAAGCGGACGCTCTGGTAGAGGAAGCTGGTAGCTGTATCGCCGAGGCTCATCACGCGCAAACAAGTCTATTAACTAAGGAAGCTTCAGGTGAGGACTTAGCTTATAGTGTAACCATGATGCATGGCCAAGACCACTTGATGACAACCATCTTGTTAAAAGATTTGATGCACCACTTAATCGAACTCTACAAGAGAGGAGTTAAATAATGAATAGACTAATTGCATTTATTGAGAAAGGAAAACCTTTCTTTGAGAAATTATCTCGTAATATCTATCTTCGTGCTATTCGTGATGGTTTCATTGCAGGTATGCCTGTTATTCTCTTCTCAAGTATCTTTATCTTGATTGCTTTTGTACCAAACTCATGGGGCTTTAAATGGTCTGATGATGTTGTTAATCTCCTCATGAAACCTTATAGCTATTCTATGGGTATTCTAGCTCTCTTGGTAGCTGGTACAACAGCTAAGTCATTGACCGACTCAGTAAACCGTAGCATGGAGAAAACCAATCAAATCAACTATATGTCAACATTGTTGGCAGCAATTGTTGGTTTGTTGATGTTGGCAGCTGATCCTATCGAAAATGGCCTAGCTACTGGATTCTTGGGGACAAAAGGTTTGCTTTCAGCCTTCCTTGCTGCCTTTGTTACCGTAGCCATCTATAAGGTTTGTGTTAAGAACAACGCCACTATTCGTATGCCTGACGAAGTTCCACCAAATATCTCACAAGTCTTTAAAGATGTGATTCCATTCACTCTATCAGTGGTTTCTCTTTATGCTCTTGATTTGCTAGTTCGTCATTTTGTTGGAGCCAGCGTTGCAGAATCAATCGGTAAATTCTTTGCTCCACTCTTCTCTGCTGCTGATGGCTATCTAGGTATTACCATTATCTTTGGTGCCTTTGCCTTCTTCTGGTTTGTTGGTATTCATGGTCCATCTATCGTTGAACCTGCTATCGCAGCTATTACCTATGCCAATGCCGAAGTCAACTTGAATCTTCTTCAACAAGGGATGCACGCTGACAAGATTCTTACTTCTGGTACACAAATGTTTATCGTTACCATGGGTGGTACTGGTGCGACACTGGTTGTTCCATTCATGTTCATGTGGTTAACAAAATCGAAACGTAACCGTGCAATCGGACGTGCTTCAGTAGTTCCAACTTTCTTCGGTGTAAATGAACCAATCTTGTTTGGTGCACCACTTGTATTGAACCCAATCTTCTTCATTCCATTTATCTTTGCTCCAATTGCAAACGTATGGATCTTTAAATTCTTTATTGAAACTCTTGGAATGAACTCATTTACTGCTAACCTACCATGGACAACACCAGGTCCACTAGGTCTAGTTCTTGGAACTAACTTCCAAGTTCTATCATTCATTCTTGCTACCCTTCTTATCGTGGTTGACGTAGTCATTTACTATCCATTCCTTAAAGTCTATGATGAACAAATTCTTGAAGAAGAACGTTCAGGTAAGTCTAATGATGAATTGAAGGAAAAAGTTGCTGCAAACTTCAACACTGCAAAAGCAGATACTATTCTTGAAAAAGCTGGTGTAGAAGCAGCACAAAATACAATCACTGAAGAAACAAATGTCCTCGTTCTCTGTGCTGGTGGAGGGACAAGTGGTCTCCTTGCAAATGCTTTGAACAAGGCAGCTGCAGAATATAATGTTCCTGTGAAAGCAGCAGCAGGTGGCTATGGTGCTCACCGTGAAATGTTGCCAGAGTTTGATTTGGTTATCCTTGCTCCTCAAGTTGCTTCAAACTTTGAAGATATGAAAGCAGAAACAGATAAACTTGGTATTAAACTTGCCAAGACAGAAGGCGCTCAATACATCAAATTAACCCGTGATGGAAAAGGTGCTCTAGCATTTGTACAAGCTCAATTCGATTAACGATAGGGACTGTGAAACAGTCTCCTCTCGTTACGGAAATCGCTATGGCGAATTTCCTAATCGCCTTGTTAATTCGTCGGTAAAAAGATATCGTTTTTACCTCCTCATGTCACAATTCGATTAATAATAGGGACTATGAAATAGTTTCCTCTCGTTACGGAAATCGCTATGGCGAATTTCCTAATCGCCTTGTTAATTCGTCGGTAAAAAGACATCGTTTTTACCTCCTCATGTCACAATTCTGTGACTTGGTACAAAAAGTGAGATGGAGAAGGATGCCTCACTGACTCCTCTCCTCTCACTTTTACTTTATTTAAAACAAGAAATAGGTGAAAAATATGACAAAAACATTACCAAAAGACTTTATTTTCGGTGGCGCAACAGCTGCCTATCAAGCAGAAGGCGCTACACATACTGATGGTAAAGGACCAGTTGCTTGGGATAAATATCTTGAAGATAACTACTGGTACACTGCAGAACCAGCCAGTGATTTTTATAATCGTTATCCAGTTGACCTAAAGCTAGCAGAAGAGTATGGTGTCAATGGTATTCGAATTTCTATTGCTTGGTCACGTATTTTCCCAACTGGTTACGGTCAAGTAAATCAGAAAGGTGTCGAGTTTTATCATAATTTATTTGCAGAGTGTCACAAACGTCATGTTGAGCCTTTTGTAACTCTTCATCACTTTGACACACCAGAAGCTCTACACTCAAATGGAGACTTCTTAAACCGTGAAAATATCGAACACTTTGTAGACTACGCTTCCTTCTGTTTTGAAGAATTTCCAGAAGTTAACTTTTGGACTACTTTTAATGAAATTGGACCAATCGGTGATGGTCAATACTTGGTTGGGAAATTCCCTCCAGGTATCCAGTACGACCTTGCCAAAGTCTTTCAATCACACCACAATATGATGGTGTCTCATGCACGCGCGGTAAAATTGTATAAAGAGAAAGGCTATAAAGGTGAAATTGGTGTTGTTCATGCCCTGCCTACTAAATATCCTCTAGATCCTGAAAATCCAGCAGATGTTCGCGCTGCTGAGCTAGAAGATATCATCCACAATAAATTTATCTTGGATGCAACTTACCTAGGTCGCTATTCAGTTGAAACGATGGAAGGTGTCAACCATATTTTATCCGTCAATGGTGGCAGCTTGGATTTGCGTGAAGAAGATTTTGTTGCATTAGAAGCCGCAAAAGACTTGAACGACTTCCTAGGAATTAACTACTATATGAGTGACTGGATGGAAGCCTTTGATGGAGAAACTGAAATCATTCATAATGGTAAGGGTGAGAAAGGAAGCTCTAAATATCAAATCAAAGGTGTTGGTCGTCGTGTAGCTCCTGATTATGTACCACGTACGGATTGGGATTGGATTATCTACCCTCAAGGTTTGTATGACCAAATCATGCGTGTCAAGAAAGATTATCCGAACTACAAGAAGATTTACATCACTGAAAATGGTCTTGGATATAAAGATGAGTTCGTTGATAACACTGTTTACGATGATGGCCGTATTGATTATGTCAAACAACACTTAGAGGTCTTGTCTGATGTTATTGCAGATGGAGCTAATGTAAAAGGTTACTTCATCTGGTCATTGATGGACGTCTTCTCATGGTCAAACGGTTATGAGAAACGTTATGGTCTCTTCTATGTAGATTTTGAAACTCAAGAACGTTATCCTAAGAAATCAGCTCACTGGTACAAGAAAGTAGCGGAAACTCAAGTGATTGAGTAGTAGAATGGTCATTAGATATAGAATTCTAGTGAGGCAAAAAGATGTTCAAAAATTTTATCCAATCTATTTATGAAAAAGTTTATATTATCAATTTTGATAAATGTTCTCAAATACCTTGTTTGACGAATGAAGAACTGAAAAGCCTTGGGAAATGGTATGTCTCGACCGGTAAAGAATGGATTTGTCATTTAGATTATGAGCTGGAAGAATTTAAAAATCTATTTTTAAATTTTATCAATCCTGAAGAATGGGATACTATCTCCTTTGATTCAGATTTTATGCTGTTTCAACAATCGTAACCAATTTCCCAAAAAGTTAAATCTTATATCTAGTACTCTGCAAAATTCTTATCTAATCACGTTTCTTATACTCAATGAAAATCAAAGAGTAACTTTAAACTAGAAAGCGAGTCGCAGGTTTCTCAATGCATAGCTTTGAGGTTGCAGATAAAGCAATTGGGCAAAAAGTCTTTGATACAGAAAAACGCATAATATCAGGTGTTGAAAAACCTTGATACTATGCATTTTATTGCGGGAAGATTTACTTTTTTTCTTCTGAAATTGAGTTGTTACCCAGAATCTTTCAGTTTATTAAGGCTTGATGACTTTAGTAAGTTTAGATAGCTCAAGAAGGATTGAATCACTTAGTTTAGAATCTGAAACAATAGTATCAAGATTTGCTACATTATAAAAAGTATAAAAATCAAACTTATTGAACTTACTATGATCTGCGAGTAAATATTTTTTATTAGAATTATTTAAAGCGATGCATTGAGCCTCTCCCTCTTCCTCGCTAAAAGTAGCTAGAGCTCCGTTTTGAATACCATTACAGCTAACGAAAGCTTTAGAAAATTGGAGATTAGAGAGATTTTGTAGGGTCAATGTGCCAACAAAAGCACCTGTAATATCGCGATAATTTCCACCTATCAAAATCAAATCTGTTAATTTTCGTTCGCTTAAAATCAGAAAAACAGGTAGACTGTTGGTCACGACGCGGATATTGTCAATAGGCAACTCACGCGCAAAAAATTCTAATGTTGTTCCTGGTCCAATGAAAATAGTTTCTCTTTCTTCTACTAGACTGCCTGCAAAACGGGCTATCTCTTGTTTTTCTGCCGTTTGGAGAGCTTGTTTTTCAATATTTGATCGCTCATTAGTCAAAAGGGAGTTGGTTCGAAGTTTTTCAGCTCCACCATGCACACGAATCAGCAAATCTTTATTAGCTAATTCCTGTAAATAGCGCCTTGCAGTCATATCTGAAACGGCTATTTCGTCCATAATCTGTTTAACCGTTATGGTTCCTTTACTATTTACTGTCTCTAAAATTTTGGTTAATTTTTCTTGTTTGAGCATATTATCACCTCGTTTCCTACTACTATCTTACCATAAACTAGCTCATCATTCAAATACAAAAACAACAAAATAAAACAAAAACAAAAATATCGAGGTTTGTTTTCAAAACTTTCGATATTTTTATTAAGTTATTATTTTGTTGTTTCAAGTTTACTTTTTGATGGTTAAGAGTGGTGGAGAATTATACTCAATAAAAATCAAAGAGCAAACTAGGAAGCTAGCCGCAGGCTGTACTTGAGTACGGCAAGGCGAAGCTGACGTGGTTTGAATTTGATTTTCGAAGAGTATTAGTCCAAACCGTAGTTGTAGTCATCATCTTGCATGGCTTCAACTTCACCAAGGAGGTAACCATTTCCGACTTGAGAGAAGAAGTCGTGGTTAGAAGTTCCTGTTGAAATTCCGTTCATAACGATAGGATTGACATCATCAGCTGAATCTGGGAAGAGTGGATCTTGTCCTAGATTCATAAGGGCCTTATTGGCATTGTAGCGAAGGAAGGTTTTAACTTCCTCAGTCCAGCCAACACCGTCATAGAGACTTTCTGTATAACCTTCTTCGTTCTCGTAGAGAGTATAGAGCAGGTCGTACATCCATTCTTTAAGTTTTTCTTGCTCTTCTTCAGGTAATTCATTGAAACCAAGTTGGAATTTGTAACCAATGTAGGTTCCGTGAACAGATTCGTCACGAATAATCAGTTTGATGATTTCCGCAACGTTGGCCAACTTGTTATTTCCTAGATAGTAGAGGGGAGTGAAGAAACCTGAGTAGAAGAGGAAGGTTTCAAGGAAGACGCTAGCCACTTTCTTTTCAAGTGGGCTACCGTTTAGGTAAATTTCGTTGACAATCTCAGCCTTCTTTTGTAGGTAGGGATTAGTGTTGGTCCATTCAAAGATTTCTTCAATTTCAGCCTTGGTATTCAACGTCGAAAAGATAGAAGAGTAAGATTTAGCGTGGACAGATTCCATAAATTGGATGTTATTGAAAACAGCTTCCTCATGTGGTGTACGGATGTCTGCGCGAAGGGCTTGAACCCCAGTTTCAGATTGCATAGTGTCGAGAAGGGTTAAACCACCAAAGACTTTTCCAACCAAGTCTTTCTCTTTGTTAGATAGCTTTCTCCAGTCATCCAAGTCATTTGACAAGGGAATACGTGTATCAAGCCAGAATTGCTCCGTCAGTTTTTCCCAAGTTGATTTGTCGATGACATCTTCGATGGCATTCCAGTTAATGGCTTTGTAGTAAGTTTCCATTTGAAATCTCTTTCTGTGTTTAGTATTGCGAACTCACAATCATCTCTATTTTATCATAGTCTGAGAAGAGTATCGCACAAAAAGTCGGAAGACCGACTTTTTGGTTTTTCATAGTATTTAAGATACTTGTCCAAATTTAGTTTGGTGTGATTAAATCACACAGCTTTCACATTGGTTAGCACCAACTTCTCCACCGTCGTCTGTAAAGGTACGGACGTAGTAGATAGACTTGATACCTTTGTTAAAGGCATAGTTACGAAGGATAGACAAGTCACGTGTCGTTTGCTTATTTTCCTTCTTCCATTCGTAAAGACCTTTTGGAATGTCACTACGCATGAAGAGTGTGAGTGAAAGTCCTTGGTCCACGTGCTCAGTCGCAGCAGCGTAAACATCAATCACTTTACGCATATCCATGTCGTAAGCAGAAGTGTAGTAAGGAATGGTTTCTGTTGACAATCCAGCAGCAGGGTAGTAGATTTTCCCGATTTTCTTTTCTTGACGTTCTTCGATACGTTGCGTAATCGGGTGGATAGAAGCAGAAACGTCATTGATGTAACTGATCGAACCATTTGGAGCAACAGCTAGACGGTTTTGGTGGTAAAGACCATCTGCTTGAACCTTGTCGCGAAGTTCAGCCCAGTCAGCAGCACTAGGGATAAAGACATCTTTGAAGAGTTCTTTAACACGGTCTGATTTTGGAACAAACTCGCCAGTTATATACTTATCAAAGTAGCTTCCCTTAGCATAGTCTGATTTTTCAAAGTTATGGAAGGTAATACCACGTTCACGCGCGATATTGTTTGACTCAACCAAGGTCCAGTAGTTCATAAGCATAAAGTAGATACTTGTAAACTCAATAGACTCAGGCGATCCATATTCAATCAATTGTTGGGCAAGGTAGCTGTGAAGTCCCATAGCACCAAGACCAAAAGTATGAGCTTGGCTATTTCCATAGTCAATCGTAGGTACAGCCACGATGTGTGAACTATCTGTAACGAAAGTAAGGGCACGAACCATAGCACGGATAGAACGACCAAAGTCAGGTGAGGTCATCATGTTGACCACGTTGGTTGAACCAAGGTTACATGAAACATCTGTTCCCATTTGAAGGAATTCTTGAGCATCGTTGATCAAGCTTGGTTCTTGGACTTGAAGAATCTCAGAACACAAGTTACTCATGATAATCTTTCCATCAACAGGATTTGCACGGTTAGCCGTATCAATGTTGACGACATAAGGATAGCCAGACTCTTGTTGCAATTTGGAGATTTCAGTTTCCAAATCACGCGCCTTGATTTTTGTCTTGCGAATATTTGGATTTGCAACTAGTTCATCGTATTTTTCAGTAATATCGATGTAGTTGAATGGCACACCGTATTCTTTTTCTACAGAGTAAGGGCTGAAGAGGTACATTTCTTCATTTTTACGAGCCAATTCGTAGAATTTATCTGGTACAACGACACCAAGTGAAAGGGTCTTGACACGAACTTTTTCATCGGCGTTTTCTTTCTTAGTTGAAAGGAAGGCGATGATGTCTGGGTGAAAGACATTGAGGTAAACCACCCCAGCACCTTGACGTTGACCCAATTGGTTGGAGTAAGAGAAGCTGTCTTCGAAGAGTTTCATAACTGGAACGACTCCAGAAGCTGCTCCTTCATAGCCTTTGATAGGTGCACCAGCTTCACGAAGGTTGCTGAGGGTAATTCCCACACCACCACCGATACGTGAAAGTTGAAGGGCAGAGTTGATTGAACGTCCGATAGAGTTCATATCATCAGTGACTTGGATCAAGAAACAAGATACCAACTCTCCACGACGAGCACGTCCAGCATTTAAGAAGGAAGGAGTAGCAGGTTGGTAGCGTTGGTGGATGATTTCATTGGCAATATCGATGGCAATAGCTTCATTCCCATCAGCAAAATAAAGAGCGTTAAAGAAGACACGGTCTTCCATACTTTCAAGATAGTATTCACCGTCATTAGTCTTCAAGGCATATTGATTGTAAAATTTATAAGCAGCCATGAAAGACTTGAATTGGAAGTTTTGATCTTTGATAAATTGTGACAATTCTTCCAAAAATTCTGGACGGTATTTCTTGAGAAAGGCTGTTTCGATGTAGTTGTGTTCAATGAGGTAGTTGATTTTATCTTTAATTGAATCAAAAACCATAGTGTTTGGAACCACATTTTCTTTAAAGAAGGCATCCAAGGCTTCCTTATCTTTATGAAGCATGATTTGTCCATTAACAGGACGGTTGATTTCGTTATTAAGACGGAAGTAAGTCACGTCTTCAAGATGTTTTAATCCCATAAAATTTCCCTTATCTAATTACAAAAGAAAGGCTTCTAAGTTAGCCCTAGAAGCAGTTTCTTCTGGATGATGTACTAAGCTTATGCTAATTGTTTCAATTTTCCTGGTTGGAAACCTGAAAAGACTTCAGTTGGTGTTTGGATAACAGGAGCTGCGCTGAAACCAAGCTCTTTAACTTGATCGATGTACTCAGGTTGCTCATCAAGATTGATTTCACGATAAGAGACATTATTACTGTCCAAGAAACGCTTGGTCATTTTACATTGGACACAGTTGTTTTTAGAATAAACGGTTACCATTGTGTAACTCCTCTTCAAAATTTAATACTATCTTAGTATATCAGAAAATAAATTTTTGTCAACGATTTGAACTAAATATAGTGGTGTTCTTTTGTTGTTTTTATATACAAACACAATATATAGTGTTTGTTTTATAAAACAGCAATGATTATCCTATAAATCGTTTTTAAAGAAACTATATCCTGTGTTTTGTTATCTAGGATAGAAGATTTTCAGCAAGTTATCAGAAAGGAAAACGAAGAAAATCCATAAAATACTTGAAAAATTATCTAGAAGGTGATATAATACAGTCTTGTAAGGGTTATCACATATAATCCAAATAAGAAACAATTAAAGGAGAGTCAAACTATGGCTTCTAAAGATTTCCACGTAGTGGCAGAAACAGGTATCCACGCACGTCCAGCAACATTGTTGGTTCAAACTGCTAGCAAATTTGCTTCAGATATCACTCTTGAGTACAAAGGTAAATCAGTTAACCTTAAATCAATCATGGGTGTTATGAGTCTTGGTGTTGGCCAAGGTGCTGACGTAACTATCTCAGCTGAAGGTGCAGATGCAGATGACGCTATCGTTGCAATCTCAGAAACAATGGAAAAAGAAGGATTGGCATAAGGAAAATGACAGAAATGCTTAAAGGAATCGCAGCATCAGACGGTGTTGCAGTTGCAAAAGCATATCTACTCGTTCAACCGGATTTGTCATTTGAGACTATTACAGTCGAAGATACAAACGCAGAAGAAGCTCGCCTTGATGCCGCTCTAAAAGCATCACAAGACGAGCTTTCTGTTATTCGTGAGAAAGCAGTAGGTACGCTCGGTGAAGAAGCTGCTCAAGTTTTTGACGCTCACTTAATGGTTCTTGCTGACCCAGAAATGATCAGCCAAATCAAGGAGACAATCCGTGCGAAGAAAGTGAATGCAGAAGCAGGTCTGAAAGAAGTGACAGACATGTTTATCACTATCTTTGAAGGCATGGAAGACAACCCATACATGCAAGAACGTGCAGCGGATATCCGCGACGTGACAAAACGTGTATTGGCAAATCTCCTTGGTAAAAAATTGCCAAACCCAGCTTCTATCAATGAAGAAGTGATCGTGATTGCGCATGACTTGACTCCTTCAGATACAGCTCAATTGGACAAAAACTTTGTAAAAGCTTTTGTAACCAACATTGGTGGACGTACAAGCCACTCAGCTATCATGGCGCGTACACTTGAAATCGCGGCAGTATTGGGTACAAACAACATCACTGAAATTGTTAAAGATGGTGATATCCTTGCTGTTAACGGTATCACTGGTGAAGTGATTATTAACCCAACTGATGAGCAAGCGGCAGAATTCAAGGTTGCTGGTGAAGCTTATGCGAAGCAAAAAGCTGAATGGGCACTTTTGAAAGATGCTCAAACAGTGACTGCTGATGGTAAACACTTTGAATTGGCTGCTAATATCGGTACTCCAAAAGACGTTGAAGGTGTCAATGCCAACGGTGCCGAAGCTGTTGGTCTTTACCGTACAGAGTTCTTGTACATGGATTCTCAAGACTTCCCAACAGAAGACGAGCAGTATGAAGCTTACAAGGCTGTACTTGAAGGAATGAACGGTAAACCTGTTGTCGTTCGTACAATGGATATCGGTGGAGATAAGGAACTTCCTTACTTCGATATGCCTCATGAAATGAACCCATTCCTTGGATTCCGTGCCCTTCGTATCTCTATTTCTGAAACTGGAGATGCAATGTTCCGTACACAAATCCGTGCCCTTCTTCGTGCTTCTGTTCATGGTCAATTGCGTATCATGTTCCCAATGGTTGCACTTTTGAAAGAATTCCGTGCAGCTAAAGCAGTCTTTGATGAAGAAAAAGCAAACCTTCTTGCTGAAGGAGTTGCAGTTGCGGATGATATCCAAGTTGGTATCATGATTGAAATCCCTGCAGCAGCCATGCTTGCAGACCAATTTGCTAAAGAAGTTGACTTCTTCTCAATTGGTACAAACGACTTGATCCAATACACAATGGCGGCAGACCGTATGAACGAGCAAGTTTCATACCTTTACCAACCATATAACCCATCAATCCTTCGCTTGATCAACAACGTTATCAAGGCAGCTCACGCTGAAGGTAAATGGGCTGGTATGTGTGGTGAGATGGCTGGTGACCAACAAGCTGTTCCACTTCTTGTTGGAATGGGCTTGGATGAATTCTCTATGTCAGCAACATCTGTCCTTCGTACACGTAGCTTGATGAAGAAACTAGACACAGCTAAGATGGAAGAGTACGCAAACCGTGCCCTTACAGAATGCTCAACAATGGAAGAAGTTCTTGAACTTCAAAAAGAATACGTTGACTTTGATTAATGGAAAAATCCCTGCAACTAGGTTGCAGGGATTTTTTGATATTTTAAAAAGAATTTTCAAGAAAATCTTTCTTATAGAGAGTCCAACCTTGAAAAAGTAGTGGTCAGAACAAAAAATACTTAACTGGTTCATAAAATTCTTGACAAGTTGAAGATTTAGGAGTAAACTATTAACCAGTTAAGTAATAGAGAGGAGTTTCTGCGATTTAGAAATGAATTGCAACTAGAAATATCAAATAGAAAGAGAGTTTCGATGAAAATTAATAAAAAATACCTAGCAGGTTCTGCGGCAGCCTTGATTTTAAGTGTTTGTTCTTATGAGTTGGGACTGTATCAAGCCAGAACGGTCAAAGAAAATAACCGTGTGTCTTACGTTGATGGAAAACAAGCAGCGCAAAAAACGGAGGATCTCACTCCTGATGAGGTTAGCAAGCATGAAGGCATCAATGCCGAACAAATCGTCATCAAGATCACGGATCAAGGTTATGTGACTTCTCATGGGGATCATTATCATTACTATAATGGCAAGGTTCCTTATGACGCTATCATCAGTGAAGAGTTGCTGATGAAGGATCCAAACTATACACTAAAAGACGAAGATATTGTCAGTGAAATCAAGGGTGGTTATGTCATCAAGGTGGACGGAAAATACTATGTCTACCTTAAGGATGCAGCCCACGCAGATAATGTCCGTACGAAAGAAGAAATTAATCGACAAAAACAAGAGCATAGTCAGCATCGTGAAGGAGGAACTTCAGCAAACGATGGTGCGGTAGCTTTGGCACGTTCACAAGGACGCTACACCACAGATGATGGCTACATCTTTAATGCTTCTGATATCATTGAAGATACTGGTGATGCTTATATCGTTCCTCACGGCGACCATTACCATTATATTCCTAAGAGCGAGTTATCAGCCAGCGAGTTAGCTGCCGCAGAAGCCTTCCTATCTGGTAGAAGTGGTCAATCAAATACGCCTACTTATCGCCGTACCAATAGCAACAGTGCTAGCAGCGTTGTAGATAGATGGACCCCATCCTATCATAATCAAGGCAGTGGCTATACGAACACAAACACAGCTAACAACAGTAGCGACGATAGCCAAGCAAGTCAAAGCGATGAGGATATTGATAGCCTTCTGAAACAACTTTACGCCTTGCCACACAGTCAACGACACGTGGAATCTGATGGCCTTGTCTTTGATCCAGCACAAATTACAAGTCGAACAGCTAGAGGTGTTGCAGTGCCACATGGCGACCATTACCACTTCATCCCTTACTCTCAAATGTCTGAATTGGAAGAACGAATCGCTCGCATCATCCCACTTCGCTATCGTTCAAACCATTGGGTGCCGGATTCAAGACCAGAACAACCAAGTCCACAACCAACTCCGGAACCTAGTCCAAGCCCGCAACCTGCACCAAATCCTCAGCCAGCTCCAAGTAATCCAATTGACGAAAAATTGGTTAAACAGGCGATTCGAAAAGTAGTTGATGGCTATGTATTTGAGGAGAATGGAACCTCACGTTATATTCCTGCTAAGGAACTTTCAGCTGAAACAGCAGCAGCCATTGATAGTAAACTAGCCAAGCAAGAAAGTTTAACTCATAAGCTTGGATCTAAGAAAACCAACCTCCCATCTAGTGATCGAGAATTTTACAATAAGGCTTATGATTTACTAGTAAGAGTTCATCAAGATTTACTTGATAATAAAGGGCGCCAAGCTGATTTTGACGCTTTGGATAAACTGTTGGAACGTCTCAATGATGCCTCAAGTGATAAAATCAAGTTGGTGGATGATATCCTGGCCTTCCTAGCACCGATTCGTCATCCAGAACGTTTAGGAAAACCAAATGCGCAAATTGCCTATACTGATGATGAGATACAAATAGCCAAACTGGCAGGCAAGTATACAACAGAAGACGGTTACATCTTTGATTCTCGTGATATCACCAGTGATGAGGGGGATGCCTATGTAACTCCACATATGACCCATAGTCATTGGATTAAGAAAGATAGTTTGTCTGAAGCCGAAAGAGCGGCAGCCCAGGCTTATGCTAAAGAGAAAGGTTTGACCCCTCCTTCGACAGACCATCAGGATTCAGGAAATACTGAGGCAAAAGGAGCAGAAGCAATCTACAATCGAGTGAAAGCAGCTAAGAAGGTTCCACTTGATCGTATGCCTTACAATCTCCAACATACTGTGGAAGTTAAAAACGGAAGTTTGATTATTCCTCATTATAACCATTACCATAATATCAAATTTGAGTGGTTTGACGAAGGAATTTATGAGGCACCTAAGGGGTATAGTCTTGAGGATCTCTTTGCGACTGTCAAGTACTATGTCGAACATCCAAATGAACGTCCGCATTCAGATAGTGGTTGGGGAAATGCAAGTGACCATGTTCAAAGAAACCAAAATGGTCAAGCTGATACCAACCAAATGGAAAAACCAAACGAGGAGAAACCTCAGACAGAAAAAACTGAAGAAGAAAAGCCACGCGAAGAGAAACTGCAAAGCGAGAAACCAGAATCTCCAAAACTAACAGAGGAACCGGAAGAAGAATCACCAGAGGATCCAGAAGAACCTCAGGTTGAGACTGAAAAGGAAAAGGTTGAAGTGAAGTTAAGAGAGGCTGAAGAGCTACTTGCAAAAATCCAAGACCCCATTATTAAGTCCAATGCTACCGAAACTCTTACTGGATTAAAGAATAATCTGTTATTTGGTGCCCAGGACAACAATACCATTATGGCAGAAGCTGAAAAGTTGTTGGCTTTATTAAAGGGGAGTAAGTAAAGGTAGCAGTATTTTCTAACTCCCAAAAACAGGATAGGAGAACGGGAAAACAAAAAATGAGAGCAGAATGTGAGTTTTAGTTCTCATTTTTTTCATGAAAATGTACAAAATATCTTGACAGATAGTGTAAATAAAGGTAAACTATTTACTGGTTAATTAATCAGTTAAACACTAGTTAAGGAGTAATGATGAAAAAAAGAACAATACTATTATTGATGGCCAGTGTGTTGGCTCTTGTCTTAGGAGCATGTAATCAAAAAGAAAAACAAGAAGCAAAAGGGCTCAAGATTGTAACAAGTTTTTACCCGATCTATGCCATGGTCAAAGAGGTATCGGGTGACTTGAATGATGTTCGGATGATTCAGTCAAGTAACGGGATTCACTCCTTTGAACCGTCAGCAAATGACATTGCTGCTATCTATGATGCGGATGTCTTTGTCTACCATTCTCATACACTCGAATCTTGGGCGGGAAGTCTAGATCCTAACTTGAAAAAATCTAAAGTTAAGGTTCTTGAAGCTTCTGAAGGGATGACTTTGGACCGCGTCCCAGGGCTAGAAGATGTAGAAGCTGGTGACGGTATTGATGAAAAAACACTTTACGATCCGCACACTTGGTTAGATCCTGAAAAAGCAGGCGAAGAGGCCCAGATTATCGCTGACAAACTTTCAGAGGTTGATAGTGAGCACAAAGAAACTTACCAGAAAAATGCTCAAGCCTTTATCAAAAAAGCTCAGGAATTGACTAAGAAATTCCAGCCTATTTTTGAAAAAGCGAGTCAAAAGACCTTTGTTACCCAACACACAGCCTTTTCTTACCTCGCTAAACGTTTTGATTTGAAACAACTTGGTATTGCAGGGATTTCCCCTGAACAAGAGCCAAGTCCGAGACAGTTGACCGAAATCCAAGAATTTGTCAAAACATATAATGTCAAAACGATCTTTACTGAGAGCAATGCTTCCTCTAAAGTTGCTGAAACCTTAGTCAAATCAACAGGAGTTAGTCTGAAAACTCTTAATCCTTTGGAAGCAGACCCCGAAAACGACAAAACGTACTTAGAAAATCTAGAAGAAAATATGAATGTTCTTGCAGAAGAATTAAAATGAGGAGATTATGAAAATTAATAAAAAATACCTAGCAGGTTCTGCGGCAGCCTTGATTTTAAGTGTTTGTTCTTATGAGTTGGGACTGTATCAAGCTAGAACAGTCAAGGAAAATAATCGTGTTTCCTATATAGATGGAAAACAAGCGACGCAAAAAACGGAGAATTTGACTCCTGATGAGGTTAGCAAGCGTGAAGGAATCAATGCTGAGCAAATCGTCATCAAGATAACAGACCAAGGCTATGTCACTTCACATGGCGACCACTATCATTATTACAATGGCAAGGTTCCTTATGACGCTATCATCAGTGAAGAGTTGCTGATGAAGGATCCAAACTATACACTAAAAGACGAAGATATTGTCAGTGAAATCAAGGGTGGTTATGTCATCAAGGTGGACGGAAAATACTATGTCTACCTTAAGGATGCAGCCCACGCAGATAATGTCCGTACGAAAGAAGAAATTAATCGACAAAAACAAGAGCATAGTCAGCATCGTGAAGGAGGAACTTCAGCAAACGATGGTGCGGTAGCTTTGGCACGTTCACAAGGACGCTACACCACAGATGATGGCTACATCTTTAATGCTTCTGATATCATTGAAGATACTGGTGATGCTTATATCGTTCCTCACGGCGACCATTACCATTATATTCCTAAGAGCGAGTTATCAGCCAGCGAGTTAGCTGCCGCAGAAGCCTTCCTATCTGGTAGAAGTGGTCAATCAAATACGCCTACTTATCGCCGTACCAATAGCAACAGTGCTAGCAGCGTTGTAGATAGATGGACCCCATCCTATCATAATCAAGGCAGTGGCTATACGAACACAAACACAGCTAACAACAGTAGCGACGATAGCCAAGCAAGTCAAAGCGATGAGGATATTGATAGCCTTCTGAAACAACTTTACGCCTTGCCACACAGTCAACGACACGTGGAATCTGATGGCCTTGTCTTTGATCCAGCACAAATTACAAGTCGAACAGCTAGAGGTGTTGCAGTGCCACATGGAGATCATTACCACTTCATCCCTTACTCTCAAATGTCTGATTTAGAGCAGAAGATTGCGAGAATGATTTCTGTAAAAGGACAAAATAACGGAAACAACAGGCCAGTAAATACTCAAAAGCCAGCAAACAGTACAGTTGAGCATACATTTTTAGGAAATTCAATTAAGGCTTATGGTAAAGGTCTGGATGGCAAACCATACGATACTAGTGATGGATATGTATTCAGTAAAGATTCTATCTATTCAGTTGATAAATCAGGCATTATAGCGAGACATGGAAATCATTTCCATTATGTGGGATTTGGAGAGTTAGAACAGTTCGAATTAGATGAAGTTAGCAAGTGGATGAAGGAAAAAGGCCAACCTAATGAGAGTGTTATTCCTTCAGAGAGTATGGATAACAAAGAAAAACCAAAATTTGATTCAAAAAAAGTGACTGGTAAAGTGACTAAAGATGGTAAAGTTGGTTATGTTCTTAAAGAAGACGGAAAGGAATATTTCTATTCTCGAGATGAACTTGATCTTACTCAAATTGCTTTTTCTGAACAAGAACTCATGCTTAAGGATCGAGATCATTATCGCTATGATATTGTGGATACAGGGATCAAACCACGATTGGCTGTAGATGTCTCAAGTTTGCCGATGCATGCGGCGAATACTACCTATGATACTGGCACTTCATTCATTATCCCACACATTGATCATATTCATGTTGTGCCTTACTCATGGTTAGAGCCTGATCAAATTGCGACTATTAAATATGTCATGCAACACCCTGAGGTTCGTCCCGAAGTTTGGTCTAAGCCAGGTCACGAGGACTCTGGATCAGTTATTGCTAATGTAACTCCTCTTGAAAAACGCGCTGGAATGCAGAATTGGCAAATTATCCATTCTGCTGAAGAAGTTCAGAAAGCTCTTGCGGAAGGTCGATTTGCAACTCCAGATGGTTATATTTTTGATCCGAAAGATGTATTGGCAAAAGAAACTTTTGTATGGGGAGACAAATCATTTAGTATTCCAAGAGCTGGTGGAGGTTCATTGAGAAGTATCACTCAATCCCACTTGTCAGAAGTAGAATGGAAACAAGCGCAGGACTTAATAGCCAAAAGGATGAAAGAAAAAGAATCCAAAACTGAAACGTCTACGCATCATAATGAAGAATTAAAACCTGATTCAAACAATACTGAAAATAGTGATAAAAATAAGACTACTGTAGATAAAACTGAGGAGCAACCAAAGAAAAATATAAGGGAAAATGAGACTGGTGCAACCAACGAAATTCCTTCAGAAAATAAAGAAAACTCCAAAGAAGAAAGTGATGATGATTTACCAAACTATGGATTAGATAAAGTAACTTTAAATGAACATATAGAAAAGTTAGCAAAAATTGCACAAATCGATCCTAAGTTTCTAATCTTTCAGCCAGAAGGGGTTCAGTTTTACAATAAAAATGGAGAATTAGTGATGTATGACATTAAGACTCTTAAACAAATAAAACCATAGTAAGATTCTTGGTGATTGTAATACATTTGAGAGGATATTGTTCTGCTTTGAAAGAATGATATCCTTTTTATTACAGTTTCAAAACAAAAATGTACTGTATATGGCTGATAGCAAGCATAAAGCAAAACCGAGACAAGTACTCAACCAAAGGAATAAAAAAAGGCGAAGTAGCCGAGCTACCTCGTCTTTTTTAGTCTTTATAAGATACAATGCCAATGATGGTATCCACCGCACGCTCCATGGTCTGAAGACTAACGTATTCAAAACGTCCATGCATGTTTTCCCCACCCGCAAAGATATTTGGAGTTGGGATTCCCATAAAGGAAATCTTAGAACCATCTGTTCCACCACGAATTGGTTCGATAATAGGTGTGATACCTAAATCTTCCATAACAGCTTTAGCAATGGTAACGGGCGTCATATCTTTCTCGATGACTTCTTTCATATTGTAGTACTGGTCAGTGAGAGTGAGTGTCACGCGGTCATTCCCAAGTTCTTGATTCATCTTGTCAGCGATAGACTGCATAGCTGCTTTACGCGCTTCAAATGCATCTTTTTCAAAGTCACGGATGATGTAGCTTGCACGCGCCTCCTCGACACTACCTGTCACATCCATAAGATGATAGAAACCTTGGTAACCTTCTGTCAGTTCAGGACGATCATTCTCAGGAAGTTGATTATGAAAATCAATTGCTAACTGAAGGGCATTGACCATCTGTCCTTTAGCAGTACCGGGATGAACATTGCGTCCTTGGAAATGGAGTTCAGCAGCTACTGCTGAGAAAGTCTCGTACTGAAGTTCACCTAGTGGACCACCATCAACAGTGTAGGCAAAATCCACATCAAAATCTTCTGCATCAAATTTATTGGCACCAACACCGATTTCTTCATCTGGTCCAAAACCGACACGGATTTCACAGTGTTTGATTTCAGGATGAGCAGTCAGGTATTCGATAGCAGTCATAATCTCAGCAATTCCTGACTTGTCATCAGCCCCCAGCAAAGTCGTGCCATTGGTTGTGATGAGGGTTTAACCTGGATATTTTTCAAGACTCTTGAAATCAGCAGGATCCAGTTTAAAGCCTGAATCACCTAGGTTGATAATCCCACCGTCATAGTTTTCGATGACTTGCGGATTAACACCCTCGGCATTAAAGTCAGCTGTATCCATGTGGGAGATAAATCCAATCTTACGTGTCAAGCTCAGATCATTAGCTGGCAAGGTCCCAATGGCAAAACCATTTGGGAGGTAGTAAATATTTTGCAGGCCGACACGTTTCATTTCAGGAATAAGAACATTGGTCGCAAAATTTACCTGGCTCTGGGTACTTGGAGTAGTAGTAGAGTGTTCATCAGAACGCGTGTTGACCTTAACGTAGGTTAAAAAACGTTCCAAAAGGTTCGGATAAGACATAAAAACTCCTTTAATATCATTTTTTTCATTGTATCATAGAATGGAGAGAAAAACAAAGAGGAGTAAATAAAATGAATGGAAGCGTTCACTTAATATATATTTCATGGTACAATGGTAATTGAAAAAATATCACAAGAACATATCAATGAAAAAAGCAATTTTAATGATGATATTCGGCTCGCCAGAAGAGATTACCTTTTTTTCTCGCCCCTTTATCCCTGATGTGATCAAGCAGATGGAGGTTGATGGCGTTGAAGAGTGTATTTGTTTGATTTTAGAACCACATTATTCCTTCTACCCGGTTATAGGGTGTGAGAAGTTTCTGGAGAGCTAGCAAATACAATTTTTAGTCATTAAGGATTGGTATTAGCAACAATCTTTGCTGGACTTTTGGACAGATGAGATTAGCAAAATTTTACGAAACCATGTGAGAGAAGATTCTTTTAAGGTGATTTTTTCAGCCCACAGTGTTCCAATTTTTGCCTTGGACTTTGGAGCTCCTTATATTGATCAGATTTTTGATAATAGCAAGTTGAGAGCAGAGCAACTCAGTCTAACAGCAGATCAGTATACCAATACTTGGCAGAGCGAAAGTGATATAGGAATTCCTTGGATTAAGTCAGATGTACTCGAGTATTTGAGAGAACAGAAACAACAGCCAAAGCATTATAATCTTTGTCCCAATCAGTTTTATCAGTGAGCATATTGAGGTTCTTTTTGATAACGATGTAGAATGTTATGAATTATGTCAAGAATTAGGTGTAACCTACCATCGACCACCTATGCCAAACACAGATTCCCGTTTAATTGATGCTTTAGTCAATACAGTTGGAGTCAATGAAAATCAAGAGTTTAAGGAATTTCTCCCAGAAGAAGAGACCTTTGATGAGTTAGTTCCTTCAGACGAGACGAAAAACATTTTGGCTGAATCTGAAGATTTACAAATGCCAGAATTTGTGAAAAAACTGATTGAGAAAAAAGGGCGGGAGAATGTTAAGATGCCTTATTTTATCAAAAAAATGCTTGAAAAAGCAGGCAAGTTACCCAAAGAGTAAAGAAAAAAGGATTTAGCTTTGCGCTAGATCCTTTTAATCGATTATTTTTTCTCAAGGAGAGCTTTTATTTCTTGAAGGACTTCCAATTCGGTTGGTTTTTTTTCGGCAGTTTTTTCTTCCTTTATGCCAGTCAGTTTCTGTGCTTTTTCAATGCCCTTGATAATAAAGAAGAGGGCGGTACCCACAAAGATAAAATTGATAATAGCACTTAAGAAGTTACCATAGCCGACTCCATGCCAAGAAAGTTGAGCGATACGTTCAACTTTAGCAGCTTTCAAAGCGGGATTTAAAATAAGAGGAGTGATAATGTCGTTTACAAGTGAAGTAACGATAGCACCAAAAGCAGAGGCAATTACAACACCGACAGCAAGGTCAATAACATTTCCTCGAAGCAAGAACGATTTTAGATTTTTTAACATACTGTTTTCCTTTCAATGTTTCGTGTTTCATTGTATCCTAAATCATTATAGAAGGCAATTAAAAGGCTCATAAATGGAGCATTATTTTCTAAAAATATAGACCTTGCTCAAGATATAATTGATGATAATAATGAATATTTGTGCAATTATTGTTTCAATAGCATTTATCTTATCAATGTTTTCAGTTACGAATTGCCCTATGATGTGAGGAAATTGGGTTACAAAGAGAAAAGTTAAAAACAAGTCTAACAGAAAAGTAGAAAGGCGAGCAAGAGAAAATTTCACTAAACGGATAAGTCTATTTTTCTTTTTTTGCTTAAATACAATCGTATCATTTGTGATAAAGGCAAATAAGATACCGATAATATTTGCCAAGGCCGTAGCAAGGAGTTCCTGATGACTTAGTTGATAAATGACTAGTCGTGAGAGAATCGAAACTAGAGTTGTTGCAAGGCCAAAAAAGAGATAGGCTAAGATTTCATTGTTAAAAAATTTTTGAATAGGTTTTTTCATGCTTTAAGTATAGCATAAAGCAGGCTATTGTGCTATACTAGTAAGGTTGAATAAAGCAACCCTTGGTGCTTAGCTTCTTTCACCAAGCATATTACACGCGGATAACCGCCAAAGGAGAAAAGATGAAAAAATTAACTATTCGTGATGTTGCAGACATTGCAATTGTTGCTGCTATTTATGTCGTTTTGACTGTCACACCGCCCCTAAATGCCATTAGCTATGGTGCTTATCAGTTTCGTATTTCAGAAATGATGAACTTTATGGCTTTTTACAATCCTAAGTACATCATCGGAGTTACCATCGGTTGTATGATTGCTAATTTCTTTAGCTTCGGACTGCTAGATGTCTTTGTTGGTGGTGGATCAACCCTAGTATTCCTTAGTTTAGGTGTTTGGCTTTTTGCAAAATATAGTAAGGATTACCTCTTTAACGGATTGATTCGAAAAGATCATTTCTTCTTTTCAATCCTCTTTTCAATTTCTATGTTTACTATCGCTGCAGAGTTAAATATTGTAGCAGAATTACCATTCTTCCTTACTTGGTTCACAACAGGGATCGGTGAATTTGCCTCATTGATTATTGGAGCGATTATCATTGGTAAAATTGGTCGTCGAATCGATTTAAGCAAATAGAACAGGACAAGCTAGGTAGCCTTTACCTGGCTTTTTCTTATAGAAAATTTCTAAGGAAACTTGACAAGCTTTTCTGATTATAGTATACTTTTCAAGTAAGCTGATTTAGCTCAGTTGGCAGAGCGCATCCATGGTAAGGATGAGGTCGCCGGTTCAATCCCGGCAATTAGCATGATAGAGACGAAATGACCTTGGGAGACCAAGGTTTTTCTTATCTACCTGTATAAATGAAGTCAAAAGCGTTTTGCCTGTTGACAAAAGTGACTCTATCTAGTAGAATAGTAGTTGCGATGAGTCGATAGGTAATCTTCGGATTACTATTGAGCATAAGGAGGCCATAACGCAGGAGCGGACCTTGATGAGTTGTGTGAACCTGCTCATCACATGAAGATGCCTCTTAGTCCCTGGTCAATGACTAGGGATTTTTAATTTTCAGAAAATATAACCCCAAAATGCTTTTCAATTTCTGGAAAAAGTAGTATAATACATATATTATAGAAATTTTTAGAAAATTCCGAAAGAGGTTGCTTATGGGATATACAGTTGCTGTAGTCGGCGCGACAGGTGCTGTCGGTGCTCAGATGATAAAAATGTTGGAAGAATCAACACTTCCAATCGATAAAATTCGTTTACTTGCTTCTGCACGTTCAGCGGGCAAGACTTTGAAATTTAAAGATCAAGATACTACAATTGAAGAAACGACTGAAACAGCTTTTGAAGGAGTTGACATTGCTCTCTTTTCAGCAGGTGGTTCGACATCAGCTAAGTATGCACCATACGCAGTTCAAGCTGGAGCGGTAGTAGTGGATAACACATCTTATTTCCGTCAAAATCCTGATGTACCATTGGTTGTTCCAGAGGTCAATGCTCACGCACTTGATGCCCACAACGGTATTATTGCCTGCCCTAACTGTTCAACAATCCAAATGATGGTGGCTCTTGAGCCGGTCCGCCAAAAATGGGGCTTGGACCGTATCATCGTTTCAACTTACCAAGCCGTTTCAGGTGCTGGTATGGGTGCGATTCTTGAGACACAATGTGAACTTCGTGAAGTATTGAATGATGGAGTGAAACCACGTGATTTGCATGCGGAAATCTTACCTTCAGGCGGTGACAAGAAACATTATCCTATCGCTTTTAACGCTCTTCCACAAATCGATGTCTTCACTGACAATGATTACACTTACGAAGAGATGAAGATGACTAAGGAAACTAAGAAAATCATGGGAGATGATAGCATTGCAGTTTCAGCAACATGTGTGCGCATTCCAGTCTTGTCAGCTCACTCTGAGTCTGTTTACATCGAAACAAAAGAAGTGGCTCCAATAGAAGAAGTCAAAGCAGCTATCGCAGCCTTCCCAGGTGCTGTCCTTGAAGATGATGTCGCTCATCAAATTTATCCTCAAGCCATCAATGCAGTGGGTTCGCGTGATACCTTTGTTGGTCGTATCCGTAAAGACTTGGATGCTGAAAAAGGAATTCACATGTGGGTTGTTTCAGACAACCTGCTCAAAGGTGCTGCTTGGAACTCAGTTCAGATTGCAGAAACTTTGCACGAACGTGGCTTGGTTCGTCCAACTGCCGAATTGAAATTTGAATTAAAATAGTCATATTGTTTAGGAGTTCAGATGAACTCCTTCTTTGAAATAGAGAGGTGTTTTCATGTCTTATCAAGATTTAAAAGAGTGTAAAATCATCACGGCCTTCATTACCCCCTTCCATGAGGATGGTTCCATTAACTTTGATGCCATTCCAGCCTTGATTGAGCATTTATTGGTCCATCATACAGACGGCATTCTTCTAGCTGGAACGACTGCTGAGAGTCCAACTTTAACCCACGATGAGGAGTTGGAACTCTTTGCGGCTGTACAAAAGATTGTCAATGGACGCGTTCCTTTGATTGCGGGTGTAGGTACTAATGATACGCGTGACTCTATCGAGTTTGTCAAAGAAGTCGCAGAATTTGGCGGTTTTGCTGCTGGTCTTGCTATTGTACCTTACTACAACAAACCTTCTCAAGAAGGAATGTATCAGCATTTTAAAGCCATTGCAGATGCTTCTGATTTACCAATTATTATCTATAATATTCCAGGTCGTGTGGTTGTTGAATTGACTCCAGAAACTATGCTTCGTTTGGCTGACCATCCAAATATTATTGGTATCAAAGAATGTACTAGCTTGGCTAATATGGCATACTTGATTGAGCACAAGCCAGAGGAGTTCTTGATTTATACTGGTGAGGATGGAGATGCTTTCCATGCTATGAATCTTGGTTCGGATGGGGTTATTTCTGTTGCCTCCCATATAAATGGGGATGAGATGCATGAAATGTTCACTGCCATTGCAGAAAGTGATATGAAGAAAGCTGCAGCTATTCAGCGCAAGTTCATTCCTAAGGTTAATGCCCTCTTCTCTTATCCAAGTCCTGCTCCAGTTAAGGCCGTTCTTAACTATATGGGATTTGAAGCTGGACCCACTCGTCTACCTCTTGTTCCAGCACCAGAAGAAGATGCCAAACGCATTATCAAGGTTGTTGTAGATGGTGACTATGAAGCGACTAAGGCAACTGTAACAGGGGTTTTAAGACCAGATTACTAATAAGACAATAAAATCCATGACCGCAAGAACGATCATGGATTTTTCTTATTTTCCTAAACAGAATTGGCTAAAGAGTTGTGTAATGAGTTCATCAGGAGCAGCATCCCCGGTGATTTCTCCGAGGATTTCCCAAGTACGAGTCAAGTCAACTTGAAGTAAATCAACTGGCATCCCCAGTTCAAGACCTTGATTAACGGCTTGTAGGCTTTCAACTGCTTTTTCAATCAGAGAAATGTGACGGGCGTTAGACAAGTAAGTTGCGTCTTGCTCAACCAAACCAGTATTTTCAAAGAAGAGGTTGTTGATTCTCTCCTCTATCTTATTGATATTTTGGTTTTTAAGGACTGAAATGCGGATGACATCTTCAGGTAGTTCCGAAGTTTCAATCGCTTTAGGCAGGTCGGTTTTATTAAGAAGAATAATACGGTTTGTATCTTGGCTAATCTCAAGAAGTTGTCGGTCTTGGGCAGTTAAGGGCTCGCTAGCGTTTAGTACTAGCAGAACCAAGTCAGCTTCCTTAAGAGCTTTTTTCGAACGCTCAACACCGATTTGTTCAACGATGTCATCCGTTTCACGGATACCAGCTGTATCAATCAATTTGAGAGGAACACCATTGATGTTGACGTATTCTTCAATGACATCTCGAGTAGTACCAGCAATATCTGTAACGATAGCCTTGTCCTCACGCAAGAGGTTGTTGAGAAGGCTTGATTTCCCAACGTTTGGGCGTCCGATGATAGCAGTGGAAATTCCTTCACGGAGGATTTTGCCGCGACGGGCTGTTCGAAGCAGATTGGTTAACAATTGCTCAAACTCCTTAGTCTTCTCACGAACAACAGCAGTAGTAGCTTCTTCAACATCATCATACTCAGGATAGTCGATATTGACCTCTACTTGGGCAAGCGTATTGAGGATTTCTTGGCGAGTATTATTGATAAGATCAGAAAGGGAACCGTCTAATTGCTTAACAGCAATGTTCATGGCCTTATCTGTCTTGGCACGGATGATGTCCATCACCGCCTCAGCCTGTGTCAAGTCCACACGACCGTTTAGAAAGGCACGCTTGGTAAATTCACCAGGTTCTGCCAACCGAGCTCCTTCACGGATAGCTAGCTGGAGAATCTCATTGGTCACCGCAATCCCACCGTGGGTGTTGATCTCGATAATATCCTCACGAGTGAAGGTCTTTGGAGACTTCATAGCCCCAACCATAACCTCGTCCATAACCTTACCAGTTTGAGGGTCAACAATGTGACCGTAGTTAAGAGTGTGGCTAGCAACCTTGCTTAAGTCTTTTCCTTTGAAAATCTTTTGCGCAATGGCAAAACTGTCAGTTCCGCTCAAACGGACAATACCAATAGCCCCTTCACCTAGCGGAGTAGAGATAGCAGCGATGGTATCAAATTCACGTGTAATCATACTAATTCCTTTTGTAATTCTTTTCTTAGGATATGTATCCAAGTATCTCTTCAAATTGTAACAAAATTAGACTATTTCTTCAATGGATGCTACTTGGAGATTGAAAAAGCCTAAGCAATTCTGCTTAAGCTAGCTTATTTGGTGCGCATTTCCCCTTGTGGGAAGTAAGTTCCTTCTGGCATGTCGTTGATGATGACATGAACGGCTGATTGAGGGGCTCCAGTATTACGAACAACGGCTTCCGTTACTTCCTTAGCAAGAGCTTTCTTTTGCTCGAGCGTGCGTCCTTCAAATAAATCGATGCGTACAAATGGCATAATAGCTTCCTCCACTAGTTTTGTATTTCTTCTATTTTACCACATTTTGCCGTTTAAAGCTTCAGAAAATTATGATATACTAGAATGTAGCAAAAATTTAGAAATGGACGTGAAGCAAGAAACATGGCACAGTTGTATTATCGTTATGGGACCATGAACTCTGGTAAGACGATTGAGATTCTCAAGGTGGCCTATAACTATGAGGAGCAAGGAAAAGGTGTTGTGATTATGACCTCGGCTCTGGATACGCGTGACGGTGTTGGCTATGTGTCGAGTCGAATCGGTATGAAACGCCCTGCCCTTGCGATTGAGGAGTCGACGGATATCTTTGGCTATATCCGAGACCTACCAGAAAAGCCTTACTGTGTTTTGGTCGATGAAGCCCAGTTTCTCAAGCGTCACCATGTTTACGACCTGGCTCGTGTTGTTGACGAGTTAGACATACCTGTCATGGCTTTTGGCTTGAAAAATGACTTTCGTAATGAATTGTTCGAAGGTTCAAAATACCTCTTGCTCTTAGCAGACAAGATTGAAGAAATCAAGACCATCTGTCAGTACTGTAAGAAAAAGGCGACCATGGTATTGCGTACTCAGGATGGATTGCCCGTTTACGATGGAGAACAGATCCAGATTGGTGGCAATGAAACCTATATCTCGGTTTGCCGTAAACATTATTTTGCCCCTGAAATCAATAAGGAGAATGAAGAAAAATGAACATCTATGATCAACTACAAGCTGTAGAAGACCGTTATGAAGAATTAGGAGAATTGCTGAGTGACCCAGATGTCGTTTCAGACACCAAGCGTTTCATGGAGCTTTCAAAAGAAGAAGCTTCAACTCGTGACACAGTAACAGCCTACCGTGAGTATAAACAAGTCCTTCAAAATATCGTCGATGCCGAAGAGATGATTAAGGAATCAGGCGGAGATGCGGACTTGGAAGAAATGGCCAAGCAAGAACTCAAAGATGCCAAGGCTGAAAAAGAAGAATACGAAGAAAAACTGAAAATCTTGCTGCTTCCAAAGGATCCAAATGATGACAAGAATATCATCCTTGAAATCCGTGGCGCTGCTGGTGGAGACGAAGCAGCACTTTTTGCTGGAGACCTTCTAACTATGTATCAAAAGTATGCGGAAGCCCAAGGCTGGCGCTTTGAAGTCATGGAGGCTTCTATGAATGGTGTCGGTGGTTTCAAAGAAGTGGTTGCCATGGTTTCGGGTCAATCTGTATACTCTAAACTTAAGTATGAGTCTGGAGCCCATCGTGTGCAACGTGTCCCTGTGACAGAAAGTCAAGGCCGTGTTCACACCTCGACTGCGACTGTCCTTGTTATGCCTGAAGTTGAAGAGGTTGAATACGACATTGATCCAAAAGACCTTCGTGTCGACATCTATCACGCCTCTGGTGCTGGTGGACAGAACGTCAATAAGGTTGCGACTGCGGTTCGTATCGTTCACTTGCCAACCAATATAAAGGTTGAGATGCAGGAAGAACGTACCCAGCAGAAGAACCGTGAGAAAGCCATGAAAATCATTCGTGCGCGTGTTGCTGACCACTTTGCTCAGATTGCACAAGACGAACAAGACGCTGAGCGTAAGTCAACGATTGGTACTGGGGACCGTTCAGAGCGTATCCGTACTTATAACTTCCCACAAAACCGTGTCACAGACCACCGTATCGGCTTTACCCTCCAAAAACTAGATACCATTTTGTCCGGTAAATTGGATGAAGTCGTGGATGCCTTGGTTCTTTATGATCAAACACAGAAATTAGAAGAATTAAACAAATAATGAAATTAGCTCAATTATTTTCAGATTTTGAAGAAGAGTTGATCAGACAAGGAGAGGAAGCAGAAAGCCTCTCTTTTGTCTATCGTAGTCTGAAAAATCTCTCTTTTACGAACTTTGTCTTTGCCCTTCAGCAAGAGGTAACAGAGGAAGAAAAACAATTTGTAAAAGAGATTTACCAGCAACTAGCAGCTCACAAGCCGGCCCAGTACATCATCGGTCATGCAGATTTTTATGGAATGCAGTTAAAAGTTGATGAGCGGGTTTTGATTCCCCGTCCAGAGACAGAGGAGTTAGTGGAGCTTATCTTAGCTGAAAGTCCTGAGACGAATCTTTCAGTTCTGGATATTGGAACAGGTAGTGGAGCTATTGCTCTTGTATTAGCAAAAAACAGACCAGCTTGGTCAGTGACGGCAGCGGATATTTCTCAAAATGCTTTAGATGTAGCTAGCGAAAATGCTAAAAATCAAAATCTTCAAATATTTTTAAAAAAATCTGACTGTTTTACAGAAATTTCTGGAAAATATGATATAATTGTATCCAATCCACCCTACATCTCTCGTGAAGATGAGTCAGAGGTTGGTTTGAATGTTTTGCATTCAGAACCTCATCTAGCTCTCTTTGCAGATGAGGATGGCCTAGCTATTTACCGCAGAATTGCGGAAGATGCAAAAGACTATCTCACAGATGGTGGTAAGATTTACCTTGAAATTGGATACAAGCAAGGTCAAAGTGTTCCTGCGCTCTTTAGGAAATATCTTCCTGAAAAACGTGTACGAACACTCAAGGACCAATTTGGTCAAGATAGGATGGTTGTAGTTGATGATGGACAGGATTAGACAAGAGTTGGAAAAGGGCGGAGCTGTTGTTTTGCCTACAGAGACAGTTTACGGTCTTTTTGCTAAGGCCTTAGATGAAAAAGCTGTCAACCATGTTTACCAACTCAAACGTCGTCCTAGAGATAAGGCGCTCAATCTTAATGTCGCTTCTCTAGAGGACATCTTGCACTTTTCAAAGGACCAGCCAACCTATCTACAAAAACTTGTAGAGGCCTTTTTACCAGGTCCCTTGACCATTATCCTCGAAGCCAATGGCCGAGTTCCCTATTGGGTCAATTCTGGCCTCGCGACTGTTGGATTTCGGATGCCGAGTCACCCCGTTACACTTGATTTGATTAGAGAGACAGGTCCTTTGATTGGACCGTCTGCCAATATTTCAGGTCAGGCAAGTGGAGCGACCTTTGAACAAATTCTGAAGGATTTTGACCAAGAGGTTCTGGGTCTGGAAGACGATGCTTTTCTAACTGGACAAGATTCGACGATTTTGGATTTGTCTGGAGACAAGGTGAAAATCTTACGCCAGGGGGCGATTAAGCGAGAAGATATTCTTGCACAGTTGCCAGAGATTTCTTTTGAGGAGGACTGAGATGCTAGGAGATTTGCAAGAAACAGATGTGAAAGCTATATGTGAGATCAACCAAGAGGCTTTGAGTTATTCTTTTAGTCCAGAGGACACGGCTAGTCAACTAGCTAGATTATCTCAGGATTCACATCATTTCCTACTTGCTTATGAGGATGAAGCTAGTCATGCCTTGCTTGGATATGTCCACGCTGAAGTTTATGAATCCCTTTATTCCAAAGCAGGATTTAATATCTTAGGCTTAGCAGTTTCACCTCAAGCACAAGGGCAAGGTATTGGTAAAAGCTTATTACAAGGGTTGGAAGAAGAAGCAAAAAGACGTGGTTATGGGTTTATCCGCTTAAACTCTGCCGATCATCGTCTGGGAGCTCATGCATTTTATGAAAAAGTTGGTTATACTTGTGATAAAGTGCAGAAACGGTTTATTCGCATCTTTTAGTTTATTTTCTTATTGTAAAACAAACTAAAGGACCAGTCACACTCAGTCACACTATAAAGGAGAAGACCTATGATTTTTGATAAAGACGATTTTAAAGCATATGATGCTGATCTCTGGAATGCTATTGCCAAAGAAGAAGAACGCCAACAAAACAACATTGAGTTGATTGCTTCCGAAAATGTGGTATCCAAGGCCGTTATGGCAGCTCAAGGGTCTATCTTGACGAATAAATACGCTGAAGGTTACCCAGGACACCGTTATTATGGTGGAACTGATGTGGTAGACGTGGTAGAAAGTCTAGCTATTGAACGTGCAAAAGAAATTTTCGGCGCTAAATTCGCTAATGTCCAACCTCACTCAGGAAGCCAAGCCAACTGTGCGGCTTACATGGCCTTGATTGAGCCTGGCGATACAGTTATGGGAATGGATTTAGCAGCAGGTGGACACTTGACCCACGGAGCTCCTGTCAGCTTCTCTGGTCAAACCTACAACTTTGTTTCTTATAGTGTAGATCCTGAAACGGAACTCTTGGATTTTGATGCTATCTTGAAACAAGCTCAAGAAGTAAAACCAAAATTAATCGTAGCAGGTGCTTCAGCCTATTCTCAAATTATTGACTTTTCAAAATTCCGTGAAATCGCGGACGCTGTTGGGGCTAAACTTATGGTAGATATGGCTCATATCGCTGGTTTGGTTGCTGCTGGTCTTCACCCAAGCCCAGTACCATACGCTCATATCACTACAACAACGACCCACAAAACCCTTCGTGGACCACGTGGTGGTTTGATTTTGACTAATGACGAAGAACTTGCCAAGAAAATCAATTCAGCTATTTTCCCAGGTATTCAGGGCGGTCCTTTAGAGCATGTTGTTGCTGCTAAGGCAGTTTCATTTAAAGAGGTCTTAGATCCGGCTTTCAAGGAATACGCTGCCAATGTTATCAAGAACAGCAAGACTATGGCAGATGTCTTTTTGCAAGACCCTGATTTCCGTATTATTTCTGGAGGGACTGAAAATCACCTCTTCCTAGTGGACGTGACTAAGGTTGTAGAAAACGGAAAAGTTGCTCAAAACTTGCTGGATGAAGTCAATATTACCCTAAATAAGAACTCAATCCCTTACGAAACTTTGTCACCATTCAAGACAAGTGGGATTCGTATTGGAGCAGCAGCCATCACTGCGCGTGGATTTGGTGAAGAAGAAAGTCGCAAAGTGGCTGAACTTATCATTAAAACCCTTAAGAATGCAGAAAATGAAGCTGTCTTAGAAGAAGTGAGAAGTGAAGTCAAAGCATTGACAGATGCCTTCCCACTATACGAGGACTAAAACTTTTATGGACATTTATATTAAGAAAGCAATTATTCACCAGTTCAGTCCGGATGATACCGAGCTGTTTCTAGCGGATAAATTTCTCAATATTACTCCAAAAATCGAAGAATACCTGCGCAAAAAAATCGAACGAGTGTATTCAGATGAAGCTAAGACTGGGATTTTCGAAGAAGAAAATCCCTTCTTCAATCACATCACTGACGATTTGTTGGAGACATCAGTAACACTGGCTAATCTCTGGAAAGAAGAGTTCAGTATTTCTGAAAACCTCAAGACCAATGACTTGATTTTTGTGCAATTTTCTAAAGAAGGTGTAGAACATTTTGCTTTCTTACGAATTGCCCTGCGTGAGACCTTGACTCACCTCGGAGTAGAAGTTGATAATCCAATCAAGCTGACTCAGAATAACCTGCCTGGATTTGGAACAGGGGCTGATGAGGCCTTGGTGGTTAATCTTCAGAGCCGTAAGTACCATCTGATTGAAAAACGAATCAAGTACAACGGGGCTTTCTTGAACTATTTTTCAGAAAATCTTCTTGCCGTCGCCCCTAAGATTTCACCCAAGAAATCCATCAAGGAACTAGAAAAAACAGCCCAGAGAATTGCTGAGACTTTTAACACAGATGATTTTCAATTTCAATCTAAGGTCAAATCAGCGATTTTCAACAATCTTGAAGAAAGCAATGAACTGTCACCTGAAAAATTGGCTAACGACCTTTTTGATAATAATCTGACAGCTCGCTTAAGTTTTATCGACCAAGTCAAGGAAGCCGTACCAGAACCTGTTCAATTTGATGAAATTGATGCCAGTCGTCAGCTTAAAAAATTTAAAAACCAAAAACTTTCCTTGTCAAATGGAATTGAGCTCATCGTTCCCAATAACGTCTATCAAGACGCCGAGTCTGTTGAGTTTATCCAAAATGACAATGGAACCTATTCTATCTTAATCAAAAATATCGAGGATATCCAAAGTAAATAATGTTTAAACGAATTCGAAGAGTGCTTGTACTAGCAGTCTTCCTTTTTGCTGGCTATAAAGCTTACCGCGTTCACCAAGATGTCAAGCAAGTCATGACCTATCAACCCATGGTGCGAGAAATCTTGAGTGAAAAAGACACCCCAGCAAACGAAGAGCTTGTGCTCGCTATGATTTATACTGAAACAAAAGGAAAAGAAGGCGATGTTATGCAGTCTAGTGAGTCTGCCAGTGGTTCAACCAATACCATCAATGATAACGCCTCTAGCATTCGGCAAGGCGTTCAAACTCTGACAGACAATCTCTATCTGGCCCAGAAGAAGGGGGTAGATGTCTGGACGGCTGTTCAAGCCTATAATTTTGGACCTGCCTATATCGATTTTATCGCCCAAAATGGCAAGGAAAATACCTTGGCTCTGGCCAAACAGTACTCTCGTGAGACTGTTGCTCCCTTGCTTGGCAATACCACTGGAAAGACTTATAGTTATATTCATCCCATTTCCATTTTTCATGGAGCCGAACTCTATGTAAATGGAGGAAACTATTACTATTCTAGACAGGTTCATCTCAACCTTTACATCATCAAATGTTTCACTCTCTTTTCGACATCTGGCTAGCCCAGGTGTTTTTGTTATAAGTTTTCTTTAAGATAGATATATTACTCTAGAAAGGTAAAGGAGGAAATTCCCTATGAGAAAGAAACTCTTTCTGACCAGTGCTGCGGTCTTGTGGGCAGTAACAGCTATAAATAGCGCCCATGCAGCAACAGATGTTCAAAAAGTCATCGATGAAACCTATGTCCAACCTGAATATGTCCTAGGTTCATCATTGTCTGAAGACCAAAAAAATCAAACTTTAAAAAAACTGGGCTACAATGCCTCAACAGATACTAAAGAACTCAAGACTATGACACCTGATGTCTATTCTAAAATCATGAATGTGGCCAATGACTCTAGTTTACAGTTGTATTCATCAGCCAAGATTCAAAAACTAGGTGACAAGTCGCCCCTTGAGGTCAAGATTGAAACACCAGAAAACATCACTAAGGTGACGCAGGATATGTACCGAAATGCAGCCGTAACTTTGGGTGTGGAACACGCCAAAATCACTGTAGCAGCACCTATTCCAGTTACAGGTGAGAGTGCCTTAGCCGGAATTTACTATTCGCTGGAAGCTAATGGAGCCAAGGTGCCACAAGCCAACAAAGATTTGGCTCAAGAAGAGTTGAAGGCTTTGTCCGATATCAATGCTGAAAACAAGGATAAGACTGGTTTTGATGCTAATAAATTAAACGTTGCCCTAGCTGATATCAAGTCAGGACTCGCCAAAGCTAAAGAAAGCAAGGGAAATCTGACGGAGGAAGATGTCCGTAAAATCGTTGAAGATACCTTAAAAAATTACAAACTTGATCAGGTTATAACAGGAAACCAGGTTAATATCATCATCAATTTTGCTTTGAATCTCTCAAAGAGTGATATCCTCAGCAATACAGACTTCACTAAAACTCTAAATGACCTTAAACAAAGCATTGTTTCACAAGCTGGTGACAGTTTTAAAAATATCAATCTTAACTTTGATGCTGATAAGGCGCTAGAGGACGGGGGTAATTTCCTAAGCTCCCTCTGGCAAGCCATTGTCAACTTCTTCAAGAGTTTTGGTTCTTAAGAAATTTCATGGTATAATAGATGGTAACCGTAACGTTGCCGTCTTTTTTGTCGGCCAATAGAAAGAGAAGAGAATGTTGAATAAAAATGATATTGTAGAAGTTGAAATTGTTGACTTGACCCATGAAGGGGCAGGAGTTGCCAAGGTGGATGGTTTGGTATTTTTTGTTGAGAATGCTTTACCGAGTGAAAAAATCCTTATGCGTGTCCTCAAGGTTAATAAAAAGATTGGTTTTGGGAAAGTTGAAGAATACCTTGTCCAATCACCACACCGTAATCAAGATTTAGATTTGGCTTACCTGCGTTCAGGAATCGCGGATTTAGGTCATCTTTCCTATCCAGAACAGCTCAAATTTAAAACCAAGCAAGTTAAGGACAGTCTCTACAAGATTGCTGGAATTGCTGATATAGAGGTTGCTAAAACGCTTGGTATGGAAAATCCAATCAAGTACCGTAACAAGGCACAGGTCCCTGTTCGTCGAGTAAATGGTATCTTGGAAACTGGATTTTTCCGTAAGAATTCCCACGACCTCATGCCTCTAGAAGATTTCTTTATCCAAGATCCTGTGATTGATGAGGTAGTAGTAGCCCTACGTGACTTGCTCCGTCGTTATGATTTGAAACCTTATGATGAGAAAGAACAGTCTGGCTTAATTCGGAATCTTGTAGTGCGTCGTGGGCACTACTCAGGACAAATCATGGTGATTTTGGTAACAACTCGTCCTAAAGTTTTCCAAGTGGAGCAGTTGATTGAACAACTTATCAAGCAGTTCCCAGAGATTGTGTCTGTCATGCAGAATATCAATGACCAGAATACTAATGCTATTTTGGGTAAGGAGTGGAAGACTCTTTATGGTCAAGGCTATATTACGGACCAGATGTTGGAAAATGACTACCAAATCGCCGGCCCAGCCTTTTATCAAGTCAATACAGAAATGGCAGAAAAACTGTACCAAACAGCCATTGACTTTGCAGCATTAAAATCAGATGATGTGGTTATCGATGCCTACTCAGGAATTGGAACGATAGGTTTATCAGTCGCCAAGCACGTTAAGGAAGTCTATGGTGTAGAGGTTATTCCAGAAGCAGTAGAGAATAGCCAGAAGAATGCTGCATTAAACAATATTACTAATGCTCACTATATCTGTGACACAGCTGAAAATGCCATGAATAACTGGATAAAGGAAGGTATTAAACCAACCGTCATATATGTTGATCCTCCACGCAAAGGCTTGACCGAGAGCTTTATCAAAGCAAGCGCTCAAACAGGAGCTAATCGTATTGCCTGTATCTCCTGCAATGTCGCAACCATGTCGCGTGATATCAAACTCTATCAAGAATTGGGATATGAATTGAAGAAAGTACAGCCAGTGGATCTGTTTCCTCAAACGCATCACGTGGAGACGGTCTGTTTGCTGTCAAGAAAAGATAAATAAATACCGAAAAGTGGCGTATTTCCAGGATTTTTGCGAGATCAGCATCATCAGAGAAGCCTTGTGAAAAGCTCGGTTTTCTTGTATGGAAACATATCTACTTTGTAGCTCAACCGGAGAAAAAGTCGATGACCGAAAAAATGCGGTAGGGTTTAGGCTGTGGATTAGATGCTAAGGAGGAATTTGGTATATGGAAAGAAAGCATTTGTATCAAGTGGATATACGTGAATGGATAGAAAATGGATTAGATGCTGAAATTATGGTTCCAGTTTTGGAAAATAGAGTTGATAAAAAATATGACGTATATCTTCAAAGCTTTTTACTTCCAATTGATGCTGTTGAATCAGATATGAAAAATGATACGTATAATGCAAATACAATGGAGCCAGGAATAACAGTATATGGTTCATGGGAAAATGATGAAAAGGTGTATCATCGATGGGGAAATGATGATGATTTTGAACCTCTTATCATTAAAAGAAATTTTAACGGTGTAGCAACAGATTCGGTTGAAGTTGCAGAAGAATTTAGACTGCTGTTTAATCTATATTTTAATTCGCAAAAAAATGAATATGTTGATGTTTCTGATGGAGAAGGAATTACTGTTGTTAAAATGAATGATAAGGGATACATTACTATACATAAAAGATATTTAAAGACATATTTAGCAGTAAAGGAAAAGGCATTGATTATTCATATTGACAGTAGATGTGTTGCTCTTGATGCATCAGAAAAGGTTGAGGAGGATGGATTAGCATACAGAAATGACGAAAATTCTATATTTTATACACTGAACATTGGAAATATATCTACTGGAACTAAAAGAGAGAATTATTCATATATTTTTGCTAAAAACGTTATTTGGGGTTGCAGTTTATGTGATAGCAACATATGGTCATACAATGAGAAAAAGAACTATGTCGATTTCATTATTGGAATAGATGAAAATGGAAAAGAAATACGCCATATATGTAATCCAAGCAGCTTAAGTAATTATTTTGGTGCAAATCCAACTGCACCTCACTATTTAACTCCAGTTTATTTTGATGCAGCAGTTTTAAACAAGTATTATTCTAAACCAGAGATTTATAAAGTTGAAGATGGTATTATACGATGTGGCGTACTATGGTCATTATATATTGATAATAGTAATTCTGACTATGTATCAGCATATTTAGGGGATTTAGGAAGAGATTTACCAAGTGAATCTGAGCAGCATTACTGGAGAGGTTTTAATAAAGCAGTTGGTGGTAAATTGAGCTCAACAAAAGTAAAAAGAGATTTTATGTGTATTGCATCTGATTCCGAATCTCCGGATTTTGTATTTAAAAGAACATATAGGAGAGCAAACCAAGCTTATGAAGATAGATTTGGTTGACCATTATTTTTGCTGTTAACAGAGCAAGATATATAACTTTGAAACTCTGCGAATACCAGTAAATAATTCAATCGCAGAGATGGATATGCTTGTTCTTTCTTTAGTAAAAGTACTAATTGATTCTTTGAATGAGAAGAAAATTATCAGTCAACTGACTGGAAGTTATGAAAAGTTGGTGGGGAGTATATCTAAATTAGAGGCTTGGTTAATTGAAAAAAATAGAGAGAATTATGATGAACATATAAAATTCTTAAGAAATTTACAGAAGTTACGTTCAAGTGGAACAGGTCACCGTAAAGGGAAAGGATATCAGAAAATAACAAAAGCACTTGATATGAAGAATGAAAATTATGCGGAAACATTTTCTAATTTATTAAAAGGTGCAATTGACTTTATAATATTTATGGATGATAATTCAGTAAAATTGGTATAAATCTGACAACACTATGCAAGGAGCGTTGTCACACGATGAAAATGATATTAAGCAGAAATACGTAACAAAAGAGGTGCCTTTTAAATGATGGAATTAGAAAAATATTTTCAAAAAAATGATGATGCATTCTATATTAATGATAAGGGTGAAAAAAAGTTTCGAGGAGTACATAAATATTATGGGGATACAGTAAGAAACGATAAGGCAAGAGAACAGTCAAAGCTTCCGCCTATTCAAATTTGCAATGTATTCTCATATGTGAATGAATTCATTGAACTATTAAGAACCGCAAATGGGTATTGTGAAAAGAATGTAAGATTTGAACCTTTTGTATTAGATAATACAATTCATACAATTATGGATAATGGAATTTTGACTATGGGACTAAAATGGGATGCTCCTATATATGATTGTAAAAAACAGAAATATGTGGAATGGGATTACAAGTATGATGTTATAAAAAACAAATTTAATCTTTGTAAACCATCAGATATAGTCTGGATAAAGTTTACTACAAAGGGACATGTAGGTGTGGTTGCTAAAAGTTTTGATATTAATTTTGATAGAAAGACAAGCGATGGACAGCCAATAAGTTCTACTGTATTAGTTGAAGAGGTAGGAGAGGCATGGGATAAATCTTTTGTAATGATATTTCCTATGACTTCTGAAATTCTTGGTAATCGTTCAGTTAGAGATTTAGAGTTGGGAATCGGGAATTATTTGATAGATAAAAAAGTACCAATTATAGATTTTTATTCGCACAATAATTAAAAATAAGCTCCCCATCACCGGATTGAGTTCCAGCGGTGAGGAGCCTTCGTGCATTTATAAAATTATACGTCCACATCGATGCTAACACCAGATTTCAGTTCGACGGTGATGTGGTCATCCCAGATGGTGATCTGTTTGATCCAGCGTCGCACCAGCGATTCGTCAAATTCGGTGAGGTGGGTAGTCTGCTGTGCGATATAATCCTGCAGGTCATTGATCCGCTTTATCTGCTCGTCTCTTGCGGCAGTGTCGACAGTGGTCTGCTGACGGAGTTCTCGAAGCCTGAATATTTCATCGGCAATCTCGTCATAGACTTCCTTGCTCTGGGCTTTCTGGATAAGTTCCTGTTGCAAGGCCATCAGCTTCTCGTCGATGTTTTCAACGGAGGTCGCCTGTGAAGCTCGGATGACTGAGGCAATATTGAGCTGTAGCTGTGCCTGATAGCTACTTTTGTCTCCAAGCATCTGGTTGATTGCTTTGACGACAGCATCCTGAAGGACCAGCTCGTTGATGGTTCTGGCGTGGCATTCCAGTCCAGTGGATTCCAGCCTGCTGATGCAGCGACAGACAATAGATTTAACGCCACGATTGTTCCAGTGGAGTCTTCGAAACATTTCACCACATTCTCCGCAGATGACGATTTGGGAGAAGCAGTGATTGCAGCTATAGCTACGTTTCTTGCCATTGGCACTGGTTTTGACCACTCGCCTGCGGACTAGTTCTTCTTGAACCTGTAAGTAGATTTCCTTCGGAATAATAGCTTCGTGGTTACCTTCTACATAGTATTGAGGGACGAGACCGTTGTTCTTGACTCTGGTTTTGTTCAGGAAGTCAGTTGTGTAGGTTTTCTGGAGCAAGGCATCGCCGATGTATTTCTCATTGCGCAGGATCTTGTTGATGGTGCTTGTGTGCCACCTTTTTCCTCCGGCTCCGGTAAGGATACCGTCACGTTCCAGCCCGGCGGCAATCTTATCCATGCTGAGTCCTTCTAAATATTCTCGATAAATGCGCTTTACGATTTCTGCCTGTTCTGGATCGATGATAAGGTTGCCGTCCGCATCTTTTGTGTAGCCAAGGAAGCGATTATGGTTGATTTGTACCTTGCCTTGCTGGTAGCGGTATTGCAAGCCTATCTTTACATTCTGGCTTAAGGATTGTGATTCCTTAAAAGAACAGAAAAACAGGCATTTGTATCTTTTAGATCTTATGAATTTTATGCTGAGGAGATTAGAACTACAATTGAAAAATGTAAGGTGATTGAACTTGAAGCTGGAGGTTATGAATTATTTGGTTGGGCATGGAATAAGGAGAAGCAAAATGAGTAAGGAGAATAAGAGCAAGAGTAAAAAAGTATTAAAAACGCAGTTTAGTTATAATCCACTTTGGAAGACGTTAATAGATCGGGGATTGAAAAAGCGAGAGCTACAGGAAATGAGTGAAGTAAGTGCTACTTCTATAGCAAAGCTTGGTAGAAATGAGAATGTGACAACAGAAGTCCTGCTTAGAATTTGCGAATCCCTTGATTGCGATATACAGGATATTATGGAGCGAATTCCGATAAAACATGATGAAACTGCAAAACAGGAAGGATAAGAATAAAATGGCAGACAAAAATACAGCCGATATTGGATTTGAAAAACAAATATGGGATGCAGCCTGCGTGCTTCGTGGCAATATGGATGCATCAGAATATAAGAATGTTGTTCTGGGATTGATTTTTTTGAAGTATATCTCAGATAGATTTGATGATAAGTACCAGGAACTTATTGAAGAAGGCGATGGATTCGAGGAGGATATCGACGAATATACTTCTGAGGGTATCTTCTTTGTACCAACTGGTGCACGTTGGAGTGAGATTGCAGCAAAAGCACATACTCCGGAAATCGGAACGGTGATTGATGATGCCATGCGTGCCATCGAAAAAGAAAATAAGCGTTTGAAGGATATTTTGCCTAAGAACTTTGCACGTCCGGAGCTGGACAAGCGTAGGCTTGGTGATGTTGTGGACCTGTTTACCAACATCCAGATGATTGAACACGGCAGTGAAAAAGATATCTTGGGCCGTACCTATGAATATTGTCTTTCTATGTTTGCTGAGCAAGAGGGAAAACGTGGTGGTGAATTCTTTACACCATCATGTGTAGTACGTACTTTGGTGGAAGTCTTGAAACCTTTCAAAGGACGAGTATATGACCCTTGTTGTGGCTCAGGAGGTATGTTTGTTCAGTCTGCGAAGTTTGTTGAGAATCACAGCGGTAACATCAGCAATATTTCTATCTATGGTCAGGACTCAAACCCTACTACATGGAAAATGGCGCAGATGAATCTTGCAATCCGTGGAATTGAGCCTGATCTTGGAAGCTATGCGGCAGATACATTTCTTGACGATCGTCATCCAACGTTGAGAGCAGATTATATTATGGCGAATCCACCGTTTAACCTTTCCGATTGGGGATTGGATAAACTAAAAGAAGATCAGCGATGGAAATACGGAACACCACCAGCAGGAAATGCCAACGTTGCATGGCTTCAGCATATGATTTTTCATCTTGCACCTGCAGGCCGTATTGGTATGGTATTAGCAAATGGTTCCCTTTCTTCTCAATCAGGCGGAGAGGGTGATATTCGTAAGAATATTATCAATGCTGATTTAGTTGAGTGCATTGTTGCAATGCCTACTCAGCTTTTCTATACAACGCAGATTCCAGTTTCGCTCTGGTTTATCAATAAGCAGAAGAAACAACCAGGAAAGACTTTATTTATTGACGCTCGCAAAATGGGAACGATGGTGAGCCGTAAGCTTCGAGAGTTGACAGATGATGATATCAAGAAGATTTCAGATACCTATGAAGCTTTTGTTGATAGAACACTTGAAAACGTTAAGGGATTTTGCGCTGTTACGGATACAGCTGAAATTGAGAAACAAGATTATATACTTACACCTGGACGCTATGTGGGTATTGAAGAGCAGGAAGATGACGATGAGCCCTTTGAAGAAAAGATGGATCGGTTAACATCTGAACTTGCGGAAATGTTTGCAAAGTCACATGAACTGGAGGACGAAATCAGAAAGAAGCTGGGGGCGATCGGATATGAGCTCAAGCAATGAAATAACGTATTGTTTGATTTTTGATACGAATGCTCTGTTTCAAGCATATGAAAAGAAAGCGGATTTTACAACTTTTAGCTTCAATGCAACATTTGAAAATGTAATTGATATGATTAATCAGCTTGATATATATAATCAGGTAACCATAGCAATTCCATCCGTTGTCTGGAGCGAAATGGAAAAGCAGATTATAGAAAAGCATGATGAATTACTTATAATCTATAAAAACACGATATCGAAGAAACGGTTCCCTGAGTATTCTATATATGAGAATCCGGAAATAAATTATTCGGAATACATAAAAACTAAGATTGAGGAATATAAGAAAGAAATTTCAGAAGGGCTAAATGAAGTTATAGAAATTCCGATTGCTTCTAATAATAGGTTTGAAAGCATTGTAAATCGTGCATTTAGTAAATTGCCTCCTTTTGAAGGAAAAGACAAAAAGTCTGATAAAGGATTTAAGGATGCATTGCTATGGGAAAGTGTTTTGGAATTTGCATTAAAACACCGCAACTCAAAAATCATATATTATTCCAAAGATAATGCTTTTGGAGAATTTCTGCTAAAGGAGTTTGCAGAAAATGTATCAGATTCATCACTGTTCATATGCAAAAATGAAAATCAAGTTAAAGTGCAGTTAGAAGCGTGGGCAAAGGAAATTGACAAATATTCGTATCAACCAATTGAAGATTATGATGAAAATAAGGAAATTGTTGATTGGTTAAACTCTGGAGATTTTTCTGTGCAGATAATAGAGCGAGACTTTGGTCTTGTTGAAAAAGGACGGTTGATTACTTCAACTACAGCTCATTTGATTAGCATTGATAATATTGAATCCTTGAATTCGGACGAGAATGGAATTGAATATTATATTGAAGCAGCCTTGCAGTTTATATACGAATTGAAGGATGGAGGAAAAATACAGGATACAATCAACGTAGGCATAGATGTTAAGATGCTGGATGATGCTACTTATTCGGTTGAAGATGCTTATAGAACGGATGAAGATGAAACTGAAAGTGAGAGTTAGAGTTAGCTTATGAATACAGGACAAGAAAGAATAAACGAATTTGTAATTCGTGAAAAACTGGAGGCGATTGGGTATGAAATCTAAGTTATCGGATATTTGCTTCTATGCTAAAGGAAAAGTTAATATATCTGGTTTATCAGATGCAGACTATATTTCAACAGAAAATATGCTTCCCAATAAGGGGGGGATAACTACTGCGTCATCGCTCCCAAGTACTATTCAAACACAGGCTTATAAGAAAGATGATGTTTTGGTGTCAAATATAAGACCGTATTTCAAGAAAATATGGTTTGCCGATTTCGATGGTGGCTGTTCAAATGATGTACTGGTCTTTAGAGCAAAAGAGGGTACCGATGCAAGATTCCTTTACTATGTGCTTGCCGATGATGCTTTTTTTGATTATTCAACAGCAACATCAAAAGGTACAAAAATGCCACGTGGTGACAAAACAGCAATAATGCAATATGAAGTACCACATTTTGATTTGCCGATTCAAAAGAAAATAGCAGGAATCCTGGCAGATATAGATGACAAAATTGCTTTAAATAGCAACATAAACAAGAATTTAGAGCAGCAAGTTCAGGCAATATTCAAAGAATGGTTTATAGACAATCCCGAAAACAATGAATGGTCAACAGGGACATTCTCTGAACTTATAAAATCAACCTTAAATGGTGATTGGGGAAAAGAAGCACCAACAGGCAATAATACCGAAAAGGTTTACTGCATTAGGGGTGCAGATATTCCCGAAGTCAAAGTAGGCAATAAAGGTAAAATGCCCACAAGGTATATTCTTCCTAAAAACTTTGCCACAAAACAACTTACAGCCGGTGACATTGTTGTTGAAATTTCAGGAGGTAGTCCTACTCAATCAACCGGTAGATGTACAGCTATAACTCAATCATTACTCGACCGTTATGATAGTGGTATGGTTTGTACAAATTTCTGTAAGGCAATGAAGCCAAAAGAAGGATACAGTCTGTTTATCTACTATTATTGGCAATACCTGTATGGTAAAGGTGTCTTTTTCTCTTATGAAAACGGCACAACAGGTATTAAGAACCTTGACTTTTCAGGTTTTATCGAAACGGAAACTATTTTAATTCCGCCAGTAGATAAAGTTATAGCATTTGACGATTATTGCAAATCAATTTTTAATCAGATTTTTGCCAATGGCAAGCAAGACGAACATCTTGCTGTACTTCGAGACACTCTTTTACCAAAATTGATGTCCGGCGAGCTTGACGTCTCCGACATCGACCTTTAAGCCGTTAAATTCTTGTTTATCCTAAATACTCCCACCAACGGCGGGAGATAAAGCCAACGGAACTGCCGTTGAATCGTTCTCTGGAAAATAAATTTGAAGGAGAATGACCTATGAAACAACAAATTATTTCAGAGGTGATGCAGCAAATGCTACCATACCTCGATAACGCACAAATGCAGCAGTTACAAAAAGTGCTTGAAAACACACTGTTTGGCTGCGAGATTACAGCACAGACAGAAAAGAAGGATACAGACGACAATCCAAAGCTGATAGATGCTTTTATTTCAGCAAAGCGGATTGAAGGCTGTTCAGAAAAAACGCTGAAATATTACCGCACAACCATTGAAACGATGGTAGCTTCTACAGACAAAGGTATTCGCCACATTCAGACGGAGGACCTGCGTTCCTATCTGACAGATTATCAAGGCAAGAACCAGTCTAGCCGTGTGACGATAGATAATATTCGCAGGATCTTGTCCAGCTTTTTCTCATGGTTGGAGGATGAAGATTACATTTTGAAAAGTCCTGTTCGCCGTATCCATAAGGTGAAAACGGCAACTAATATCAAAGAAACTTACACAGATGAGGATTTGGAGAAAATGCGGGATAGTTGCACAGAACTTAGGGATTTAGCGATAGTTGATATGCTTGCTTCTACTGGAATGCGTATCGGTGAAATGGTTTTGCTAAACAAAGCAGACATCAATTTTAACGAGCGTGAATGTGTAGTATTCGGTAAAGGTGATAAGGAACGCATTGTATACTTTGATGCGAGGACAAAGATTCATTTGCAAAACTACATTGATAGCAGAACGGATGATAATCCGGCATTGTTCGTCACTTTGCGTTCTCCGCATGAGAGAATCAAGGTAGGCGGTATCGAATCTCGCCTGCGTGAAATGGGGAAGCAGTTGGATATTCAAAAAGTCTATCCGCATAAGTTCCGCAGGACACTTGCAACGATGGCAATTGATAAAGGAATGCCGATTGAGCAATTACAGCAGCTTTTGGGGCATAAACGAATAGATACGACCTTGCAGTACGCAATGGTTAAACAGAGCAATGTTAAGTTGGCTCACAAGAAATACATAGGTTAATGAAGGTGACAATATGCCAAAATGGGAAAAAATGACGGTCGGTGATTTGTGTGACACAATCTCGGACACTTACCGCGGTTATGATAAAGATGTTGTATTAATAAACACCTCTGATGTATTAGAAGGAAAGGTGTTAAACCATCAAGTAGTTGAAAATAAAAACTTGAAAGGGCAGTTTAAAAAGACTTTCAAGGAAAATGATATTCTATATTCGGAAATTAGACCAGCAAACAAAAGGTATGCGTTTGTGGATTTTGGTGATACAGATAATTATATAGCGTCAACAAAATTGATGGTGCTTAGACCACGAAAGGATGTTGTCCGTCCACGATTTTTGTTTTCTTTTTTGGCGTCAAAATCAGTGCTTGAGGAATTGCAACAACTTGCTGAGACGAGATCTGGAACCTTTCCTCAAATTACATTTTCTTCTGAATTGGCACCAACACCGATAAATGTACCTGATTTGGAAACACAGGACCGAATAGTTGGAATTTTGGATGTTATTGAGGGAAAAATTAGTACGAATGCTGAAATAAACAAGAATTTAGCGGCTTAAAGGTCGATGTCGGAGACGTCAAGCTCGCCGGACATCAGTTTAGGTAAAAGAGTGTCTCGCATTTGCTTTAATGCTTCGTTTTCTTGACAATTTGCAAATATTTTTTTCGTAATGTCTCGAGCAATACTATCAAATATTTCTATATCTTCTTTTGAAGCAACATAGATAGAATGTTTGATTATATGAGTTACCTTAATACTTGGTTGAACAGAACCAATATTGTATGCTACCAAGTCGTTTTTTATGTAATTCAGATATTGATACAAGTAGAGTGGTGATATACCTTTTGTTCTAAATCCCACAACATTTTGAGCAATGCAGCCTGTAGTTCCTAGAAATATTTTCATTTCAGCCAAACTACCCACAGTTGAAATGAGAATATCATATTCTTTAGGGTGTCCACTTCTAAACCAATTATTGTATGTCTCTTTGGAAACGTATTTAGTACAGTTGGTGTAATCAATTATTCTTGAATTACCGGATAATGCTCTAACATCAATTATTGGGTAGTCTGTTGGTTCGTCAGATAATGGTGGCGTTTTCCCTCTGTTATCGACACTTTCAATTAAGTCGCCTAATTTAATGTCGCTATTATCTAGAGAATCAATAAAATGACCAAACATATTTACGAATAAGGCACTTGATTGCTGCTCTAAATTCTTGTTTACCATAGAAACATAACGAAAAATACAGGAGGTTGAATATGCCGAGTTTATTTACAGAAGATACATACGAACAAGCAATCATTAAATTGCTTGAAAACATGGGTTATGACCACCTCTACGCTCCGGATTTTGATAGAGATTATACCAGTCCGCTTCTGGACTCTATTCTGAGAGATAGCTTGGTGCGTATCAACCGTGGTCTGCCTGTAGAAGCTATAGATGAGGCACTAGCCAAATTGAAGAATTTTGATACCGGAAGTCTCTTGCAGAAGAATATCATTTTCATGGATTATCTGCAAAATGGCATCACGGTTAAGTTCTTTGTAAAGGGCGAGGAGCAATCATCGATTGTACGTTTGATTGATTACGCAAATGTAAGGAACAACTCTTTCTACGTGGTAAATCAGTTTACGTTTTTAGAAAACGGAAACAACCGTCGCCCAGATATTATTTTATTTATTAATGGATTGCCGCTTGTTTTGATGGAATTGAAGAGTCCGGCTAAGGATGAAGTTGGAGCAGAGAATGCCTACCATCAAATCCGCAACTACATGCAAGATATTCCATCTATCTTTTATTACAATGCAATCTGTGTAATTAGCGATTTGTCTACAAATAAGGCCGGAACTATTACCTCTGGATTAGATCGTTTTATGGAATGGAAAACCACAGACGGTAATTACGAAGATACTGCGTATGCTTCCTTTGAAACCTTCTATGAGGGTATGTTCCAAAAGGAACGTCTGTTGGATATTTTGAAAAATTTTATTCTTTTCTCAGGCGTTGGCAATAGTCGTTTCAAAGTGTTAGCCGGATACCATCAGTATTTTGCTGTTCGCAAAGCGATAGAGAAAGCAAAGGTGGCAACGAAGACCGATGGTAAGGGTGGTGTGTTCTGGCATACGCAGGGCTCTGGTAAATCATTGTCGATGGTATTCTATGCACATTTATTGCAAGATGCATTAGATAGTCCAACTATCGTAGTTATGACAGACCGTATTGATCTGGATGATCAGCTTTATGCACAGTTCTCACAATGCGCAGATTTCTTGCGTCAGACACCGATACAGGCAGAGAGCAAGGAACATTTGAAGTCACTTCTTGATGGCAGAAGTGCAAATGGAATTATATTTACAACAATGTTCAAGTTTGAACGTGGAGAGAAAGCTTTGTCAGAACGCAGAAACATTGTTGTTATGGCAGATGAAGCACATCGTGGGCAGTATGGTTTTGATGAAAAAATCGTTATGTCAGAGAATGAAAATGGTGAAAAGGAAGCGCATACTGTAATTGGTAATGCTCGTATTATCCATGACGCATTGCCGAATGCTACATTTATTGGATTTACCGGTACACCGATTTCAGCCAAAGACAGAAATACTCGTGAAGTTTTTGGCGATTATATCGATGTTTATGATATGACACAGGCTGTGGAAGATGGTGCTACTCGCCCGGTTTATTATGAAAGCCGAGTTGTTCATTTGAAGTTGGATGAGAACACATTGGCGTTAATTGATTCTACTTATGATGTCTTAGAGCAGCAGTCCGATGCACAAACAATCGAGAAGAGTAAAAAAATGCTTGGTCAGATGGAAAGTGTACTGGGAGCTGATTCGACAATAGAATCTCTTTGTGATGATATTGTTGAACATTACGAAAAATATAGAGCAAATCTTCTGACGGGTAAAGCCATGATTGTGGCGTATTCTCGTCCGATTGCAATGAAAATCTATTGCCGAATCTTGAAAATTAGACCTGAATGGACGGATAAAGTCGGTGTAGTTATGACTGGCGGCAACAACGATCCGGAAGATTGGAAAGAGATCATCGGAACAAAATCGCACAAAGAAGAGCTTGCAAGGAAGTTTAAAGATAACAATGACCCGATGAAGATTGCCATTGTAGTTGATATGTGGCTCACCGGTTTTGATATACCTTCTTTGGCTACCATGTATGTGTATAAGCCGATGCATGGTTATAACTTGATGCAGGCTATTGCTCGTGTGAACCGTGTATTCAAGGATAAAGAGGGCGGATTGATCGTAGACTATGTTGGAATTGCATCATCTTTAAAGGCTGCAATGAAGGAATACACGAAACGCGATCAGTCTAAATACGGTGATATGAACATTGCAAAGATGGCATATCCGAAGTTTCAGGAAAAGCTACAAGTTTGCAAAGATTTATTGTATGGCTTTGATTTTAGCGGATTTGTAGGTGGCTCTCCACTTACAATGGCTAAGCTTATTACGGGTGGTGTAAACTTTATTCTTGATGCAAGTGTACCAGAAAGAAAAGATTTGTTCTTGAAGGAAGCCACGCTTTTGAAACAGTCACACTCGCTTTGTTCCAGCATGACAACAGAGCAGGAACGGCATGAAGCGGCTTATATGGAGGCTTTGCGTTCTACGGTTATTAAGATCACGTATGGTGGAACAGGTGGAAAAAGTTTATCGCTTACTGAGATTAATGATCAAATCAATGAACTTTTGAAAGCGACAGTACAGAGCGAAGGTGTCATTAGCTTATTTGACAGCAGCAAGAGTGGCGGTGAAAATTTCAGCTTGTTTGATCCAGCAGTCCTGGATGAAATCTCTAGAATGAAGGAAAAAAATATAGCTGTCGAGATTTTGAAAAAACTTATGGCTGAGCAAGTGGCTCTCTACAAGAGAACAAATGTGGTACAGTCACAAAAATTTTCGGAGAAGATAGCACAACTGATGAATTCTTATTATAACGGACTGATCACTAATGAAGAGGTTATTAAAGAACTTCTGAAAACTGCAGAAGAGATTGCAAATCTCTATAAGAATGGTCAGGAACTGGGGCTTTCACAAGAAGAACTTGCATTTTATGATGCTCTTACAAAACCAGAACATATCAAGGATTTTTATAAGAATGATGAGTTGATTGCTCTGACAAGAGAACTTACAGAAATGCTTCGTAAGAATCGCACTATCGATTGGCAGAAGAAAGAAACTGCAAGAGCGCAGATGCGTAAGATGGTTAAGCGACTCCTTAAGAAATATAAGTATCCGCCGGAAGACTATGATTTTGCAATAAGCACAGTAATTAGTCAGTGTGAGCTTTGGACAGATAATGTGGAGCCACGAAAAGAGGAAAATCTCTATAAATATGTATCTGAAATAGAACTAAGCAAGGTGGCAGAGGATACGGTTTCTTATGAAGAAAAGAAGTAATGGAGGTGCGATATGGATGCACGTAAAGGCAATATCTATGAGATATTAAATGGAAATAAACAGTTTTTGATTCCAGTTTATCAGAGATTCTACAGCTGGGATATAGATCAGTGTAAACGACTTTGGAGCGATATTGTAGAGATGCAGAGAAAAGGTAAAGCTGGTCATTTTGTAGGTTCTATTGTTAATATTGCTGAACAGGCAATGCCAACAGGTGTTCAGAAATATATGATTATTGACGGTCAACAGCGAATGACTACCTTAACACTGCTTCTTCTGGCTTTGCGCGATTATGCAATAAAGAATTCGAGTGACACAACAATTAATGCTCGTCGTATAGATAATATGCTTCTAAAAAACGAGTATGAAAGTGGTGATGAACGATATAAGTTACTGCTGACTGAAACAGATAGAGATATTCTTATAAGCCTTGTTGAGGAAAAACCAATTGCAGAAGGCACTAGATCAAGACTGATTGATAATTACATTTTTTTTGCTAACAAGCTAGCTGATAAAGAAATGCAGCCTGCAGAGGTATATGAGTCAATTGGAAAATTGCAAATTGTTAATATTACATTAGATCGTGCTGTTGACGATGCACAGGCAATTTTTGAAAGTTTGAATTCTACTGGTAAGGAACTTTCTGAATCCGATTTGATTCGTAACTATGTTTTGATGGGATTAGAGTCATCTGAACAAACTTATGTATATGAACATCTTTGGCGGCCGATGGAACAGCTGTTTATCTATGAAACGCAAGGAACGGTAATGGACGCTTTCTTCCGCCATTACTTGACCATGAAACTTTCTCGTATTCCAAAGCAAGGACGTGTATATGAAGAATTTAAATTGTATCATTTGAATTGTGAATTTGGAACTATCAGAGAATTATGTCAAGATTTGCTTGAATATGCAAAATATTATACAAACATTATATTCAAGCGAAATACTGACACGGATTTAAAGAAGTTATATGAGGACATTATCGATTTAAGAATGGAAGTATCTTACCCGTTCTTGCTGAAAATTCACCATGACTGCGTAGAAGGACTAATTACATCAGATGAACTGAAGAAAATTTTGAAGCTTTGTATTAGCTATGTTCTCAGACGTGCAATTTGTGAGATTCCGACTAACTCAATGAACAAAACATTTGCAACGTTGAAAAATTATATTAGACCAGATGATTATATGAATTCTGTTAAGGCATTTTTCGTGATGCAGGATACATATAAAGAATTCCCGGATAACGATAAGTTTGAAGGTGCATTTGTAAGCCGTGATATTTATAATATGCGTGCTAGAAATTATATTCTTAGTCGTTTGGAAAACTTTGAAAACAAAGCTCCAATTATAATAGAGAATTACACCATTGAGCATATTATGCCGCAGAACAAAAATCTTTCTTCAGAGTGGCAAGCTGATCTTGGTGCCGAGTGGCAGGAGGTTCAAAAAAAGTATTTACATACAATTGGCAATCTTACTTTGACTGCATATAATTCTGAGATGAGTGACAGACCTTTCTTGGAAAAGATGGATATGCCAGGTGGATTCAAAGAAAGTGCACTTAGGCTTAATAAATATGTGGTTTTGCAAAATAAGTGGAATGAAAAACATATCCAAGAGAGAGCAAACGAATTAGCAAAGAAAGCAGAATCTATTTGGCCATATCCAACTTTAATAGCCGCAGAACTTGCGCCATATCAAGTTGAAGAAAAAACAGTGCAGAAATATTCCCTGGAAACGTATGATGTGAATGCTTTTACAAGAATATTGTTCGAGTCTTTAGATAAGCGTATTATGAACTTATCACCAGCGGTAAAGAAGGAATATAAAAAGTTGTATGTTGCCTATAAACTGGATACTAATTTTGTTGATATTGTTTTTCAGAAACAAAGATTGCGTATTTCGATTAATATGAAGTTCTCAGAGATTAATGACCCTAATGGTATTTGCAAAGATATTGCTGGCTTAGGACGTTGGGGAAATGGCGATGTAGAATTGTTTATGGAGCATCAGGATGAATTAGATCAAATCATGGAAATTGTGAAACAATCCTTTGATGTACAGGCAGAATAATGATTTTGGGACGTTAAAGGAGGCCTCCTATTTGAAAAAGAAAAAAGACGAAATTACTATTCGTTCCAGTGCTGCAGAATACTTAACCTATGTTGCCACTATTGGTGATCAGCAGGACAGCATTGAGATGTGCTATGAGGATGAGAATATATGGCTGACACAGAAGATGATGACCACATTGTATGACGTTGGTTTACCAACGATAAATGAACATATTAAAAAGATTTATGCAGATAGTGAATTAGAAGAGACTGCAACTATTCGGAATTTCCGAATAGTTCAAACCGAAGGTTCCCGTCAGGTGACTCGTGATACAAAGCATTATAATCTTCAAATGATTATTGCGGTTGGATTTAAGGTGAACAATGAACGAGCAGTGCAGTTTCGCAAATGGGCCAATGGCATAGTGAAGGATTACACCATCAAAGGCTGGGTCATGGATGATGAACGTCTGAAAAATGGTGGATCCGTACTTACAGTAGAATATTTTGACCGTTTGCTTGAGCAGATTCGTGAGATTCGTTTGTCTGAGCGTAGATTTTATCAGAAGATAACAGACATCTATGCTACAGCTCTTGATTATGACCGAACAGCAAAAACAACAAAGCAGTTCTTTGCAAAGGTTCAAAACAAGATGCATTATGCAGTTCATGGACATACAGCAGCGGAGTTGATTTATGAGCGAGCCGATGCAGATAAGCCTCATATGGGATTAACTACTTGGGCAGCAGCACCGGAAGGTAAGATTATAAAAAGCGATGTGAGCATTGCGAAGAATTATCTTTCAGAGAAAGAAATGCGTTCACTGGAGCGTATTGTATCTGCTTATCTGGATTTGGCAGAGGATTGGTCAAAGCGACTGGATCTATTCCTGATGGCAGATGACAGAGAGGTACTTCAGGATGCAGGTAAGATCACTGCTGAGATTGCCAAGGCAAAAGCTGAAACTGAATTTGAAAAATATCGTATTATTCAGGATAGACTGTTTATGTCTGACTTTGATAAGTACATGCTGGAACTGGAAGAGAATGCGAAGAAGTAGCAGCAGTGCCATTAAAGTTTTCAGTTTTCCAAGGTCGAGTGCATGGAAGCTGAGCCATCAGTCGGGGAGAAAAATGGCTGTTGACCTGTTCTCTGTACGAAGAACAGACAAGGTTGAGACGATGGCAGTTCTCCGTTAAATTTGACTTTTCTATTGGAATCACTATAATAGTAGAAACGAATAAAAAAGTTGAACTTTTTCCATGGACGGGCGAGGTTCAGGCTGTGATATGGATAGCGAGTTGTATTAATACTTTTTCGCTACAGAATTGGTTGATATGTTTCCGCAAACAAACGGAGATATTTTGCTACAGTCCACATTAGTCTGGATCGGTTACCGAAAACTGACATCAATCAGAACGTATCGTGCCACGTGGAGACAGTAGCGCTTTTGTCCAAACTTGATGTCGATAAGCATATAGATATTGAAATTGAGCTGGATGGGCTTGATTTGACAAGTACTGAAAGTAAGGCAACGTATGCTCAAATCAAAGAATATGTTTGGAATAAATTTGAATTAAAAGTTCCAACATTATATATTGCACAGATAAAAAGGAAATGTGGAATAGAATTACGAGAACATTACAACAAGTCTAAAAAGGAGAAACAAATTATTCCACAGTGTACACCTGAAAAAGAAGAAGCCATCATGGATGCCTTGAGACACTTCAAAATGATTGAATAGAAAGGGAAGATATTTTATGAGATGGATAATAAAAATAATCTTTTTCCCAATCAGCTTCCTGCTTAGTATTCTCACTGCCTTTCTGACATTCTTACTCGGAATAGGAACGGCACTGCTATATTTGCTGATGATGTTTTGCATATTTGGAGCAATAGCATCTTTCTTACAAAAAGAAGTTACCATCGGAATCGAAGCATTGATTATCGGATTTTTAGTTAGTCCATACGGCGTACCGATGATTGGAGCAACCGTTATAGCATTCTTTCAGGGAATCAATGAAGAGATAAAATCAATTTAAAAAATTTAATACAAATGGTAACCAAAGGCGATAGAAAAACTATCGTCTTTTTCTTTGCAAATTTTAAGAGAGGAGGTGAAGTGATGGACTTTGACTATTTCTATAACAGAGAAGCAGAGAGATTTAATTTTCTTAAAGTACCGGAGATATTAGTTGATGGAGAAGAATTTAAGGGGCTGTCAGCGGAAGCAATTATCTTATATTGCTTACACAAACAGAATGACTAACTATGAATGGTAGACCTAAAAATCCCAAATATGCTCGTAACAAAAATGTACTTGTTATAGGAGGTAGTGGTTCTGGGAAAGTTCAATTTTATGTAAAACCGAACTTAATGCAAATGCACAGTAGCTATTGTGTAACCGATCCTAGAGGTGAAATCAGCGAAGCGTGAAGTGAAGCAACTGAAAAGAGTTCATCAGGTCAAGAAACCCTCAACCAGGGTCAAACGAGGGGTACGCTATGTCGCTTTGGAATCACTGGATTTAGTCGCTCAAGATGATGATTTAGAAGGTATCCGAACCGTCAAGGAGTTGAGCATTAAAAGCAGACGTTACGGAAGATTTACCTATCAGTCAGGAAAACTGCTGGTGAATAGTGGACAGACTGGTGTGCGTTTTACCAAGGCTAAAATTGCCCATGGTAAGGAACGGTACCAGAACTTCAAAAAGGGGAAAGGCTTTACTCGTCAGAAGCCCCTAAGACCTAAAAGACGCTACCAGATTTTTCTAAAACAAGCTAGGAAACACAGTGTTTCAGGACTCAAGGGGCTTGTTCAAGCGATTAAGAGTAGCCTAACCTTCTTTTCAACGATTGTTTTCAATCCCATGACTTGGGTCGTGTCAGGTCTCTTATTTTTCTTGCTTTTGATGATGAGTTTTGTCGTTGGAATTTCAGGCACCAGCCTTATCCAACAAGATGAGGGTGAGCTGACAAAAGCCTATACGCACATGACGTGGGAAGAGGCGGAAAACACCAGAACCAACGATACTGGCATTACCTACTACACGAAAATTGATGACGTCATGGTCTTTATGAACCTCAAGTATCAAGATTATGCTTTAGAAGAAGTTATGGAAAATGGGGATAGGACCTATCAAGCTTATTTGAGTCAGCTTTGGCAGGACTTAAACGGTGGGGATTCTCTAAAAACCATGCTTGAGTTGACCAAAGAACCTACCTATAAACTCTCTGATGACGATCGAGAAGATTTAAAGGAATTGAGTGAAGAAGGCACTTACCTAGCTCTTCAAGAATTAGATAATCCCTTTCAAGGACAAACCGAAGAAGGTGCCCTTACCATGACGGTTCGCTATGGCTATGAGGTGATTGATGACAAGCCAACCCTTCATCACCATATCATTCTAGAAGCTAAAGAAAATCAAGTGATTGTGGCTCCCATGGATGGTAAGATTTCCCTAGATGGGGAGAATATGATTCTGATATCAGGTAAGGGACTCAACAGTCACAACTGATCTTGTTTAATGTCCATACAGGTCGAGTGACAGACGGTCAAAAAGTTCAAGCAGGAGAGGTGATTGGGCAAACTAAGGATGGTGCTGGTCTTAAAGTGGCCTATCAAAAGGTTGACGATGACTCAGAGAAACTGGTTTACGTCAATCTAGTCTTTTACTTTCCTAAAGTGATTCAACTTCAAACCACTATTTTACCTACTATCGGTCAATTTGGTGGAGACGAGTTTGCGAGGGCTAAAGCTATCTATGAGTATTTGAAAAGTCAAGGAGCGATCAATCAAGCGATCGCGGCGATTTTAGAGAAATGGTCAAGATTGGGTAGCCACAGCAGCACGCCTTGGTGGTGAAACAGGTAATGTACCAAAAGGAGGAGCGATTGTTTCCTTTGCGGGAGGCGCTCATGGAACCCCTGCCGCTTACGGTCATGTATCATTTGTCGAGAAGGTTTACCCAGATGGGTCTTTCCTTATCTCAGAAACCAACTATAATAGCAACCCTAACTACACCTTCCGTAAGTTATCAGGGGGCGATAATACGATTAGCTTTGCCTATACAACGAAATGACAATATGAGAATACTTGTCTTTTTGCCTCAAATGTTGTATGATATTTGGGATAAAGCGTCATCTCATCTAAACCTTAAGAGTGAACATAAGTGTTGACAAATATGGAGGACTATCCCGAAATTGTTCTTTCTGTCCCAAATTCCTCTATTCCCCATTTATTAGGATTATCAAGAAATCATCATGTTAATTTACCAACTAATAACGCAGGGAGTATTTTTGAAGGATTAAAGGATGATTGGACATTGGAGCGTCTAAATAAGGCTGATAATGGTTGGTTTAACGAAAATAAATTCAAAATCGTTGGAACATTATTACTTTATCAAATGTTACATGTGATGGAATGTAAATTCTACACAACGGATGGTATTTTGAATAGAAAAGTTGGCAAACGATTTAGAAGAGATAATATTTATTTTGTGGTCTTCAAATTAAGTAATGGTATTAGTTATACCGTTGAATTATCGCGTGAACAAGGAAACCAATACTTTCCAAGAAGTCTTAAAATCAACGACACCTTAATTACAAGTTGTAGAGAAATAGAGTTGAAACTTGTTGACAAGAAACGTTTTAAGACGTCTAAAGCTAGAAAGGTTAATTGGTCGTCTTAATGGAAATATTGATATGAGAATTATTGGGTCATCCACTTTTTGTGGGTGACTTTTTTATGACCAAATAATGTCAACATCACTTTTTAGTGAATCAGGAAAAGGCAGAAAAGCACGTCTTCCGTAAAAGCAAGAAATACCGTACGCTTTGTTCGGTAGCTATTGGAACTATGGTGACAGCTGTTGTCGCTTGGGGTGGCCAAGTAGCACAAGCTGACGAAGTGGTAACACACTTGCAAGATAAGATTGTTCAGTTGACAGAAAATCCTGCGACCAACTTACCAGAAGCACAACCAACACCAGTTGCTGAACAGACAGCTAGTCTTGCCTCAACTGGTCAATCAGATGGGGCTATCACAGTGACCGTTCCTCACGATGTTGTGACAAAGGTAGTTAATCAAGCAACTGCTGAAGGGGTTACGACCATTCAGGATAAACCTATGGATTTGGGAAACACCACCTCTGCGAGTGAGACCAGTAAGCAATTGGATAAGGCAGAAGCAGATGCTTCTGAACAGGTTGAGGACATCACTCAGGTGACCAGTACCTATAAAGTAGATAAACCCGCTTATGAACAAGATAAAGCACGTGTTGAAAAAGGGAACGCCACATTAGAGGCTAACTATAATGACGCTACTCAAGCAGGAAAGACCTTGAATAGTTCAGTAGATAGCACAGCTTCAAAAATTAAAGGACAAGATCAGTCGGATAATGTGACCGTTACAACTCAAACCGTATCATCAGGAGATAGCTCAACGGTTTCAGGCTATCGGGATTATCTATCCTCTGTAGCTGCTATTGATAAGCAAAACAAAGATAATCTAGCAGAATATCAATCAAAGAAAAAAGATGCAGATGCCATTGTCGCAAAGAACCTTCAGATTCAAAAGGAAAATGAAGCGGGTCTTGCTAAGGCAAAGGCAGATAATGAAGTTATTACTAAACGCAATCAAGCCGGACAACAAGCAGTGGATGATGAAAACAAGGTCGGTCAAGCTGCAGTGGATACTTACAATAAGATCCAACAGAAATTGGTGAGAGACTGTGAAGCTGAGATTGCTGCTATCACAAAACGAAACAAGGAAAAAGAAGAAGTCGCTAGAACAGAGAATGAAGCCATTGATGCCTACAACGCCAAGGAAATGGAGCGCTATAAACGTGATTTAGCTGAGATTTCAAAAGGAGAAGAAGGCTACATATCTCAAGCTCTTGCTCAGGCTCTCAACTTGAATAATGGAGAACCGCAAGCACGCCATTCAGCAGATACTAGAAACCCTAATCGTATCATTGCGAAGGGTGACGCCATGCTTGGAGGCTATTCTAAAATCCTAGATTCCACAGGATTCTTTGTCTATGACACCTTTAAAACTGGAGAAGCCCTTTCCTTTACCTATCAAAACCTTCAAAATGCCAGTTTTGATGGTAAGAAAATCATAAAGGTCGCTTATGACATCACCAATCTTGTCTCACCGACTGGCACCAATGCTGTGCAGTTAGTTGTACCAAATGACCCAACAGAAGGCTTTATCGCCTACCGTAATGATGGGACAGGCAATTGGCGAACAGATAAGATGGAGTTTCGTGTCAAAGCAAAGTATTTCTTAGCAGATGGCTCTCAAGTCAGCTTTACCAAGGAAAAACCAGACGTCTTTACCCATTCCTCACTTAACCATAATAACATTGGGCTAGAGTACGTTAAGGACATATCAGGTAAATTTATCCCTATTAATGGCTCAACCATTAAAGTGACAGACGAAGGTCTAGCTCGTTCACTTGGGTCAAACCGTGCCAGTGATTGAAATCTTCCTGAAGAACGGGATACGTCATACAGTAAATATGCCTATAAGGGAGCGATTGTCTCAACGGTTACTTCAGGCAACACCTATACGGTGACCTTTGGTCAAGGAGATATGCCCCAAAATGTTGGTCTCTCTTATTGGTTTGCCTTAAACACTTTACTTGTGGCACGAACCGTCAAACCTTATAGTCCAAAACCACATGTGACACCAAAACTTGACCCTATTCCAGAACCGATTAAGGTCCTTCCAAAAACCTTTACGCCAAAGACGTTTACCCCAGAACAACCTGTGAGCTTTAAGGAAAAACCACTGGAGAAAATCATTCAGCCTAGTTTGACACTCACCAAGGTGACCTTGCCTAAAGAACCTAAACCAGAACCGTTACCTAAAGCACCACAAGTGCCAACGGTTCATTACCACGACTATCGTCTAATAACGACTCCCGAAATTGTTAAGGAAGTTATCAATACAGACCGAGTGATCCTTCATGACAAAACTGTCGCAAAAGATTCAACGCTCATTTACCCCTTAACGGTAGACACCTTTTCTCCAAATCGTGTGGAAACCACCAGCCTCACCTTTGAAGATTACCTTCCAGCAGGCTATGCCTTTGACAAGGAAAAAACGCAAGTTGATAAAAATGAGATGATATATAGAATAACAAACAAAGTAGTGTCATCAAAGAATTATGAAGTTATAAATTTTGGGGTTTATCCAGAAGAAATAAATTCATATTCATATACAAAAATCGCGGTCTCGATTGCCTTACTCATTAATAGCAAGGCAGCTGATTTTGTAATAACTGAATGTTCTTCAGGGCAAGGAATGAATTTGGCATGTAACACACTGCCAGGGTTATTATCAGCCTTTCTTCAGAATCCGCAAGACGCATACTTATTTGGAAGAATTAACAATGGGAATGTAGCTAGTTTACCTTTGGGACTGGGATTTGGTTGGTTAGGAAATCTTAATCTTGAATATACTCTGGAAAAGCTATTTGATGGAGAATTTGGAAGTAGTTTTCCACCGGATGTTGCAGAACGAAAGATTAAAGAAACCAACCGTGTCAAATATTTTAATAAAATAAGTAAGATATCTTTAATTGAGTTTTTGGAGCAGTTGGAACAGGAATTTATAGCAAAAGTATTGTCTAAAAAAGATGTCATTGATCATATACTTAAGTATTCAAAGGATAAGGAACTTGTAAACTATCTTTCAAATAAGATTTACTGCGAATATAATTGTTGAAGATTTATGACAAGCTCAATTTCTGGTTTGGTGTTTTTTAAGGTGATGTAATTTATATTGTGATCCGGTATTCTAAGTATGAAAAACGGCAAAAGTAGAGTTCTCTTTTAAGATAAAAAGTAAATTGGTTTTAAGGAGGTGAAATATTGATAGAAAGCAGACCTGAGTTTAATAAAAGACTATTGGTATCGTGATGAACTTTCACAGATATACAGCTCATTAGGACTTGAATATAGAGGTACAAAACGGGAACTCAATGATATTATTGAGCAGTACTTTAAGGGTAATTTGATTAAAAAATCATCAGTAAAAAGGAAAAAGAAACGAGTAGAAGTCGTTAACTTAGATACGCCCTTACTTGAATGCGGTTTCCTTATCGCTAATCTCAGATAAGGAAACCGCAACTAAAATCCTTGCTCTAGTGCCTCAGGAATGGATCAAACGCATTCCCTTTTTCGTGCGAAAACACGCAACAACTCGGACAATAAAGCGAATTTCTATCGAACATCCAGAACTTTATGCTATTGCGAAAAGAAGTGGTGAGATTCCTGAGAAAGAACGAGAAGAATTGCGCCAAATCATTACAGATATTTTCAAAGAAAAAATGAATAAGCATAAAATCAAATAATATTCTTTTATAAAAATCAGTTGCTAAAAGCCTGTCTTACCAAAATGTAAGATAGGCTTTTTAAATGTAAGATGGGTGTACGATTATACGTAAAAATATATGCTATACTCTATGCAGATCAAAAAGAAAGAGGTTTATTATGAAAAAATGGAATGCGACGCAGTTGAAGTGTCTGATAGCTGCTAATGGTTTTGGATTATATTCCTCATATCACCGGAATTATTTCTCCTATGTGGGAAGGTATTCTTCACGCCTTGACCCGTTGTGTGGGAGTTTGGTTTGCGTATATGGCTATGGAAGCCTTCATCCATACTCGAAATTTGAAAAACTACCTCATCCCCCTTTGGAGTTGGGCGTTTATCATGTTTGCTGTAAATAGCCTACTCAATGCCCTATTTGCATCTAAAGGGGTAATGGTCAATAATAATATTTTCCTGACTCTAGCCATCGGTGTTACCATGCTTTGTGTTGGTTTTCCTAGAAAAGAGGTAGATCAAAAAGAGAAGTTGTGGCGTCGGATTGGGGTTGCTGGTCTTCTGATTTTCGGTTGTCTTTTTACTGAGGGCGGTATCACCATGCTACCATTTCTCTTAATTAGTTACTCTTGTCGAAATCTCCTTTATGCTTTTCTATGACCCTTTCTGTTAGTGACTTCCATCCAAATCTACGATACTTGGTACCAAACTTTGGAAATGATACTTTTCAATTCTGACTGGCTCTTTATCACCGTATTTCCTTTTATGGCACTTTATAATGGACAGCGAGGAAAGGAAACCAGCTGGAGCAAATATTTCTTTTATATTTTCTACCCAGCTCATCTATGGATTATAACCTTGATTGCTTGTTTAGTTAAATAGCAAAAAAAGCAAATAGCAGTAATTTCTGTCTATTTGCTTTTCTTTTTTTATAAAATATACTTCTCAATGGCACGCGCGACACCGTCTTCTTCGTTACTGGCTGTGACGTCATTAGCAAGGGATTTGACATGGTTGCTAGCATTTCCCATAGCAATACCAAGTCCTGCAAACTGGAGCATTTCGATATCGTTATTGGCATCACCCATGGCCATAATCTCTGAGGGCTCGATCTTCAAAATCGCTGCTAATCGAGAAAGAGCAGTAGCCTTGGTAGTTCCAAGTGGCATCGCTTCATAAATGACAGGCTGCGAACGAACTCCACTGAATCGTTGGCAGAGTTCCTTGGAAAAACGCTGCTCAAAATCATCTGTTTGTTCTTTGGTTCCTAAAAACATTCCTTGGAACATACGATATTTACCACTGGTGGCTTCATCAAGGGAAATTTCAGTCAGGTCTGAAAAGACTAGCTTGGCATCATTTTGAACAATTTCATTTGGCTTGCCACCGATAACAAAATAATGTTCCTCATCAAAAAGAGTTAACTGGACGTCGCTTTTTTCTGCTAAGTCATAGAGGTATTCAATGTCAGCTGGACTGAGTTCTTGCCAGTCAACTAGACTCCAGTCACTGGTTTGGTGGGTTGAACAACCATTATTGACAATGACATACTCGTTCTGGAGGTCAAGTCCTAGTTTTTTATAGTAGGGGAGGACACCGAAAAGCGGGCGACCTGTACAGAGAACCAGTTTGACACCTTTTTCAATGGCTTGGTGAATAGCAGTGATGTGGGCTTGCGGGATTTCCTTGGCTTCGTTAAGGAGGGTTCCGTCCATATCCAAGGCTAGTAGTTTAATCATAAGACTTCCTTTTCTAGGTGTTTTGCTTTTATTATAGCATATAGACTATAAAATGTCTGACAGAATTGTAACATTCGACTTTCCTTTTCTTAAAAAACAAAATAAATTCTTATATAATGTGTATGCTTAATATTTGAGGAGAGATAATGACAAAGTATCACTTTAATTCAATTTACAAAAATGATGAAACAGAGTCTACAGGTCTTCTTTTCATTAAAGTTTACAACAAATGGGAAAGTAATTTAAAAAGAGTTTTGAAATCGGTTGGCCTCACTTTGCCTCAATTTATCGTTTTAACCTCGCTCTTGTTTCTGATCAATAGAGAGGAATATGTAACGCAAGTTGATATTGCTCGGTTCACTGGTATGGATGTCATGACGGTTTCCCAGATTGTTAGGCTACTGGAGAAGAAGGACTACATTAGACGTGATCAACATCCAAAGGATAGTCGGGCAAAACTGGTTTCAGTAACGAAGTCTGGCGCGGAGAAGGTCAATCTAGCTTTCCCCTTAGTAGAAGGGATTGATGAAAAATTTTTTGAAAAACTTTCTAACGATAGAGAAAGTTTTAATCGCATGTTAGCAGCGTTGGAGGATAAAAATGCCTAGATATTGGGTCGGAGTTGTTTCAAAGAACCATGTTTTAAGAGGAGTTGAGGGAAATTTTTGTCAGGTCTGTCATGGAAAGGGCGGTCCCTTAAATCGTATGAAAAAAGGTGACTATCTTTTATACTATAGTCCAAAATACGATATGAATGGTCAAGATAAGTTACAGGCTTTTGTGGCCTTAGGTAAAATTATAGATGACAAAGCCTATCAAGTAGAGCAATTTGAAGGCTTCTTTCCCTTTAGACGAAATATCGAGTATTATCTACCAGTCAAAGATTGTTCCATAGAAATAGCCAGACAACATCCTGAATGGAGAGACTATACTTCTCGACTTCGTTATGGACATTTTGAAGTTTCCAAAGACTTTTTCCTCTATATCTTTCAGTATATGAAAGTGGATGATGAGGTATGATTGATTTGTTAGTTAAATGATTGTCAACTAGAATTTTGAATTTGGACTGTGAAGCGAACTTTGCTATAATAGAGTAAGAAACTTTGAGAAACCAAACGAGGCTGAGATGAAATTACTTTATACTGATATTCGGACTTCTTTGACAGAAATCTTGACCAGAGAGGCGGAAGAGCTGGTTGCTGCTGGCAAGCGGGTTTTCTACATTGCCCCCAACTCTCTTTCATTTGAAAAAGAACGTGCTGTGCTGGAATGCTTGTCCCAGCAGGCTTCTTTTGCGATTACCGTTACGCGTTTTGCTCAAATGGCTCGTTACCTGGTTTTAAATGACTTGCCTACAAAGACCAGTCTTGATGACATCGGACTTGGAATGGCCTTTTATAAATGCCTTGCTGAACTTGATCCCAAAGAGTTACGAGTTTACGGTGCTATTAAACAAGACCCTCAATTTATCCAGCAGCTGATTGAACTTTATCATGAGATGACGACTGCTCAGATGAGCTTTTTAGACTTGGAAAGTTTGACAGATGAGGATAAGCGAGTAGATTTACTCTTGATTTTTGAGAAAGTAACGGCCTATCTCAATCAAGGTCAGTTGGCTCAGGGAAGTCAGTTATCCCATTTGATTGAGGCTATTGAAAATAGCAAGGTAAGTAGTGATTTCAGTCAGATTGCCTTGGTTATTGATGGATTTACCCGTTTTTCTGCCGAGGAAGAGCGTGTAGTGGATCTGCTTCATCGAAAAGGTGTCGAGATTGTCATTGGTGCCTATGCAAGTAAGAAGGCTTATACCAGTCCGTTCACTGAAGGGAATCTCTACCAAGCCAGTGTGGAATTTCTTCATCATTTAGCTACTAAATACCAAACGCCTGTTCAAGACCGTTCACAGACTCATGCATACATGGATAGTTTTGACAAGACCTCTCGTTTGCTGGAGTCTTCTTATGACTTTTCAGAACTCACTTTGGATGTAGATGAGAAGGACCGTGAGAATCTGCAAATCTGGTCTTGCTTGACGCAAAAAGAGGAGTTGGAGCTGGTAGCACGTAGCATTCGTCAAAAATTACATGACCATCCAGATCTGAGTTACAAGAATCTTCGTATTTTGCTGGGGGATGTCGCTTCTTATCAGTTGTCTCTTAAGACCATTTTTGACCAGTACCAGATTCCTTTCTATCTTGGTAGAAATGAATCCATGGCTCACCACCCTTTGACTCAGTTTGTGGAGTCTATTTTACGTTTGAAACGTTACCGTTTCCGTCAGGAAGATTTGATTAATCTCCTCAGAACTGGTCTATATACTGACCTTAACCAAGCGGATATTGATGCTTTTGAGCAATATCTCCGCTATCTTGGCATCAATGGCTTGCCAGCTTTTCAACAGACCTTCACAAAATCCCACCACGGAAAATTTGATTTAGTTCATTTAAATACTCTTCGTTTGCGTATTTTGTCACCTCTTGAAACCTTATTTGCCAGTCGAAAGCAAAAGACTGAAAATCTCTTGCAAAAGTGGAATACTTTTCTAAAAAATGCTGCTTTAAGCAAGCAGATGCAAGACTTGACAGCTACTATGGAAACTCTAGAACAGGAAAGACAAGCCGAAGTTTGGAAAGCCTTTTGTCATGTTTTAGAACAATTTACGACGATTTTTGCTGGTTCACAAGTTAGTCTGGAGGATTTCTTGGTCTTGCTTCATTCTGGAATGAGTTTATCTCAGTATCGCACCATTCCAGCAACTGTTGATACCGTTCTGGTGCAGAGCTATGACTTGATTGCTCCTCTGACTGCTGACTTTGTTTACGCCATTGGGCTGACTCAGGATCATTTACCAAAAATTGCGCAAAACACCAGTCTTTTGACAGACGAAGAACGACAAAGCTTAAATCAAGCGACTGAAGAGGGAGCGCAATTACTGATTTCAAGTAGTGAAAACCTCAAGAAAAATCGCTACACTATGCTTTCCTTAGTCAATGCTGCTCGTAAGCAGTTGGTCTTGTCAGCTCCAAGCCTCTTTAATGAAAGTGAAAGCAAGGAATCAGCCTATCTTCAGGAACTGGTGAGCTTTGGATTTAGCCGGATAGAGAAGAGAATGAATCACAAAGGGCTGTCTAAAGAGGATATGGGCTCCTATCACAGTCTTTTGTCCAGTCTGGTTGCCTATCACCAGCAGGGCGAGACGAGTGATACTGAGCAAGATTTGACATTTATTAAGGTTCTGGCGCGTGTCATGGGTAAAAAACTAGACCAGCAAGGTCTGGAAAATCCAGCCCTTCCAACCAGTCCAAGTAGTAAGCAGTTGGCTAAGGACACCTTACAAGCTCTCTATCCTATTGATCAGGAGTTTTACCTGTCTACCTCTGGTTTGACGGAGTTTTACCGCAATGAATACAGTTATTTCCTCCGTTATGTTTTAGGCTTGCAGGAGGAATTACGTTTGCGTCCTGATGCCCGTAGTCACGGAAATTTCTTGCACCGCATTTTTGAACGCGCCTTACAGTTGTCTGACGAAAATTCCTTTGACAAACGTTTGGAACAGGCTATTCAAGAAACCAGTCAAGAACGCGAATTTGAAGCTATTTATCAGGAAAGTTTGGAAGCCCAATTTACCAAGGAAGTTCTGCTTGATGTGTCTCGGACTACGGGACATATCCTTCGTCATAATCCGGCCATCGAAACCATCAAAGAAGAGGCAAATTTTGGTGGAAAAGACCAGACCTTTATTCAATTGGATGATGGTCGCAGTGTCCATGTGCGAGGAAAGGTTGACCGAATTGACCGCCTGAAAGCAGATGGTGCGCTAGGAGTGGTGGACTACAAGTCGAGTCTGACTCAGTTTCAGTTTCCTCATTTCTTTAATGGGCTCAATTCTCAACTGCCAACCTATCTAGCTGCCCTAAAAAGAGAAGGGGAGCAGAACTTTTTCGGTGCCATGTACTTGGAAATGGCTGAGCCTGTCCAATCTCTGATAGCTGTTAAAAGTCTGGCAGGAGCAGTAGTAGAAGCCAGCAAATCCATGAAATACCAAGGTCTCTTTTTAGAAAAAGAAAGCAGTCATTTGGGCGAATTTTACAACAAAAACAAGGCTAACCAGCTGACGGATGAGGAATTCCAGCTCCTACTGGACTATAATGCCCATCTATACAAGAAAGCAGCTGAGAAGATTTTAGCAGGTCAGTTCGCCATCAATCCCTATACTGAAAATGGCAGAAGTATTGCCCCATACGTCCAGCAACACCAAGCCATCACAGGATTTGAAGCCAATTACCATTTGGGGCAAGCCCGTTTCCTAGAGAAGTTGAACTTAGCTGATGGCAAGCGTCTGGTCGGAGAAAAACTCAAGCAAGCTTGGTTTGAGAAAATGAGAGAGGAGTTGAATCGATGAAGTCCATTTCCTTTTTAACTGAGGAAGAAATTCAAAAATTGCAGGAAGCAGAAGCGAATTCGAGAAAGGAACAGAAGAAAACTGCCGAGCAAATCGAAGCCATCTACACTTCTGGTCAAAATATCCTGGTTTCAGCGTCTGCTGGTTCTGGGAAAACATTTGTTATGGCCGAGCGCATTCTCGACCAATTAGCACGTGGCGTGGAAATCAGCCAACTCTTTATCTCGACCTTTACTGTCAAGGCTGCTACTGAACTAAAGGAACGTTTGGAGAAAAAAATCAGCCAACAAATCCAAGAAAGTAGCGATGTTGATTTCAAACAACACTTGGGACGCCAGTTGGCAGACCTGCCAAACGTTGCCATCGGAACCATGGACTCCTTCACACAAAAATTCCTTGGGAAACATGGTTATCTGATTGATATCGCACCGAACTTCCGTATTCTGCAAAATGAAAGTGAACAGTTACTCTTAAAGAACGAAGTTTTTCATCAGGTTTTTGAAGACCATTACCAAGGTGAAAATAAAGAGAAATTTAGTCGTTTAGTGAAGAACTTTGCTGGGCGAGGCAAGGATGAACGAGGTCTGCGTCAGCAAGTCTATAAAATCTATGATTTCCTTCAATCCACCAGCAGTCCCCAAAAATGGCTGAACGAGTCTTTCCTCAAAGGGCTTGAAAAAGCTGACTTTGCAAATGAAAAAGAGAAACTAACTGAGCAAATCAAGCGGGCGCTTTGGGACTTGGAAAGTTTCTTCTGTTATCATCTGGATAACGATGCCAAGGAGTTCCCCAAAGCTGCCTATTTAGAAGCTGTTCAACAGGTTCTGGATGAAATTGGCTCCTTAAATCAAGAGTCCGATTGTCAGGCTTATCAAGCCGTGCTTGTGCGTGTTGTTGCCATTTCGAAGGAGAAAAATGGTCGAGCTCTGGCTAACTCCAGTCGTAAGGGCGATTTGAAGCCACTGGCTGATGCCTATAATGATGAGAGAAAGACCCAGTTTGCTAAACTAGGACAACTAGCAGACCAGATAGCAATTCTCGACTATCAGGAGCTTTATCATGAAGACACCTGGGAACTAGCTAAAACCTTCCAAAACTTCATGAGTGATTTTGTGGAGGCCTATCGTGAACGTAAACGCCAGGAAAATGCTTTTGAATTCGCTGATATAAGCCATTACACCATTGAGATTTTAGAGAACTTCCCACAAGTCCGTGAGACTTATCAAGAGCGTTTCCACGAAGTCATGGTCGATGAGTATCAGGATACCAACCATATTCAAGAACGGATACTGGAATTGCTGTCGAATGGTCACAATCGCTTTATGGTGGGGGATATCAAGCAGTCCATCTACCGTTTCCGTCAGGCAGATCCGCAGATTTTCAATGAAAAATTCCAACGCTATGCGCAAAATCCTAAAGAGGGTAAGTTGATACTCCTCAAGGAAAATTTCCGTAGTAGTTCAGAAGTGCTGTCTGCAACCAATGATGTTTTTGAACGTCTCATGGACCAAGAGGTCGGCGAAATCAACTATGATAGCATGCATCAGCTTGTTTTTGCCAATACCAAACTGACTCCTAGCCCTGAGAACAAGGCAGAATTTCTCCTCTACGACAAGGACAATAGTGGGCAAGAGGAAGAAGAGAACCAAACAGAAACGAAATTAACAGGTGAAATGCGCCTAGTCATCAAGGAAATCCTGAAGCTTCATCAAGAAAAAGGTGTTGCCTTTAAAGAAATTGCCCTTTTGACTTCTAGTCGCAGTCGTAATGACCAGATTCTCCTCGCCCTGTCTGAGTACGGAATTCCTGTTAAAACCGACGGTGAACAAAACAATTATCTCCAATCCCTAGAAGTACAAGTCATGCTGGACACCCTGCGTGTCATTCACAATCCCCTGCAAGACTATGCCTTGGTTGCGCTGATGAAGTCTCCTATGTTTGGTTTTGATGAGGACGAGTTGGCACGCTTATCCCTTCAGAAAGTAGAAGATAAGGTCCAAGAAAATCTCTATGAGAAACTGGTCAATGCTCAAAAACTGGTAACAAACCAGAAAGAGTTAATTCATACAGCTCTAGCTGAAAAACTAAATCAATTCATGGATATTTTGGATTCTTGGCGCCTGTATGCCAAAACCCACTCTCTCTATGACTTGATTTGGAAAATTTACAATGACCGTTTTTATTATGACTTTGTTGGAGCCTTGCCAAACGGACCTGCTAGACAGGCTAATCTCTATGCCCTAGCTCTGCGCGCTGACCAGTTTGAAAAGAGTAATTTTAAGGGCTTGTCTCGTTTTATACATATGATTGACCAAGTTTTAGAAGCCCAGCACGATCTTGCAAGCATGGCTGTCGCATCGCCAAAAGATGCTGTGGAACTCATGACTATTCACAAGAGCAAAGGGCTGGAGTTCCCTTATGTCTTTATCCTCAATATGGATCAGGACTTCAACAAGCAAGACTCAATGTCAGACGTCATTCTCAGCCGTCAAAATGGGCTTGGTGTCAAATACATTGCAAAGGTGGAAACAGGAGCAGTGGAAGCACACTATCCTAAAACCATCAAACTTTCCATTCCTAGTCTAACTTATATCCAGAATGAGAAAGAACTGCAATTGGCTAGCTATTCAGAGCAGATGCGTCTGCTGTATGTTGCCATGACGCGAGCTGAGAGAAAGCTTTATCTTGTTGGCAAGGAATCTCGTGAAAAGCTAGAAGCCAAGGAATACCCAGCAACTGAAAACGGAAAATTAGATAGCAATACCAGACTGCAATCAAGAAATTTCCAAGATTGGGTCTGGGCTATCAGCAAAGTATTTGCCAAGGACAATCTCAATTTTAGCTATCGTTTTGTTGGTGAAGACCAGCTAACTAGAGAAGCTATTGGTCAATTGGAAAACAAGAGTCCTCTACAAGATAGCTCTCAAGCAAGCAACCGACAGTCTGAAACCATTAAAGAAGCTCTGGAAATGCTAAAAGAGGTGGAAGTCTATAATACTCTTCATCGCGCAGCCATTGAACTGCCTAGTGTTCAAACCCCAAGTCAAATCAAGAAATTCTACGAACCCGTTATGGATATGGAAGGGGTAGAAATTACTAACCAAACTCCATCACCAGAGAATAAAATTAGCTTTGATTTGCCAGATTTTTCAACTAAAGAAAGGGTAACTGGAGCAGAAATTGGTAGTGCCACTCATGAACTTATGCAGAGAATTGACCTTAGTCAGCAACCAACACTTGCTAGCCTGACAGAAACTCTCAAACAAGTTCAGACTAGTCCAGCCGTAAGAGACAAGATCAATCTTTCTAAAATTCTCTCATTCTTTGACACAGCACTTGGTCAGGAAATTCTCACTAATACCAGCCATCTTTATCGTGAGCAACCTTTTTCTATGCTCAAGCGGGAACACAAGAGTCAAGAAGACTTCGTTGTACGTGGAATCTTGGATAGCTATCTGCTTTATGAGGAGCGTATCGTTCTTTTCGACTATAAGACAGACCGATATGATGATCCAAGTCAACTCGTAGATCGCTATCGTGGTCAGTTAGCCCTATACGGAGAGGCTTTATCTCGATCCTATTCGATTGAAAATATTGAGAAATACTTGATTTTACTCGGTAAAGACGAAGTTCAAGTTGTAAAAGTATAACCTAGAAAGGAGACCTCATGCCACTTCCAGTCAGAAAATCCCTGCACGATGCCATTTTACAGGCTTCAAAAGCCGATACTTGGGATCAAGCAACCAAGGAATGGAATGAAGTTTCCTTGGTTTTTAACGGTATCGGCCGTAGCAATTGCGTCTGTGGGAATGCCATAAAATACGCATACGAACTCTTTAATGGAGCTACAGGTCAACGCCTCTTTCCGATTGGTAGCGATTGTGTTCGCCATTTTCATCGTATTAGCCTCGACCAGCAACTAGAAGAGGAAGAAAAACTTCTCAGAAAGCTTGAAAATCTGACTAGAAAAGTCAAGAAAAAGGAAAAAATCAAGATCAATAAAAGCGATTTTGACAAACGACTTCTAATCGTGGTAATTAATTCTCGCCTGAGAAAGATTATCGGCTCTTCCTATAAGTCTTTCAAGGAGGAAGTTTGACAAGGCAGAGCCAAAGAAAAAGTTCGTATGGAAGAGGTGCTGGAAAAGTGTATCAAACCTTTTTTACTTGATAAGACCGATGACAAACTCTACCTTGTCAAACTAGGCAAGGAGAAAATCGACTACGAGCAGCATTTACGGATTCAGGCACAGAAGGAACGCAGGAAGATAGATAAAATTGCCAAGCAAGACGCTGAAAACCTCATTCTTGCCATGGGACCTGCAGAACGAGTCTATCAAGATTACTTTGGTTTTACAGAAACCCTAACCCTAGAAGAACGAAAATGGGAGAAAATCCTCTTTGGTAAGAATAGAGACGAACGGGCTATCAAGGCTAAACAAAACCAGAAAGAGCTGGAAAAGGATTAGCGAATTGCAAATCAAGATCCTATTGAACGAAAGCAGAAGCAGACTTGGCTTCTTAATTCCTATTTTCAGGATTTGCCTGATGAAAAAGCTAGATTTTCTCGTCTCTTATTTGAATATCGAAAAAGTGGAGAAGTACCCTTTTCAGATGATTACTTATCTGAGCATCTCATCGACTTTTTCTACAAGATGAAGGCTTTTGAGTTTGAAATTGCACCAGAACAAGTTCGCGATTTTCTAAAAGAATGCCTTCAGGCAGAACATCTATCATCAGCTCAAGAAAGCTGGATTAGAGTGATTTTGACAAACTACCTTCACCCATTTTTAAATAGGTTACTCATATAGAAAAAATCCTACCTTGTCTATGCATGGTAGGATTTATGTATCTCCGAAGATGTACTGGTAAAGTTGGACTACTTTCTGAAAACACTGCGTGTCCATTCTTGTTATTTTTTGAGAATTACGCATCCGAAAATCAAATGTATATAGTTGAAATGGATTAACAGCACCATCTACCTTGTCCGATGAAACAGGAACGAGCAAACCTTTTTCTGCCAAACGTTGTTGGTCATGAGTAATAGGACAGACAGCCACAAAACCAGTTTGCAAGGCATATTCTCTCCTAGAAACTACCAAAGCAGGTCGCCGTTTCTGGATTTCTCGACCAACTGATGGATCAAAGTCCAGCCAAATGATATCCTGCTTTTCAGGAATATACTCATATTTCGCTATCAAGTGACCTTACCCCTTCAAAATCATTTGTCATTCTCAAATCAGTAATCCCATCAAAAGGATCTTTCAGTTTTGGAGCTAAGACAATGACTCCGTCAATCCCTTTGTAGACAACCATTTCTTGACCTTCTGTCATCCCCAAATTTTTAGGAATGGTCACAGTGAGAGAATTCCCTACCTTCCGAGTCTTTACTGTATTCATCGCTCTACCTCCACGAAATTGTATACACTAAGTATATACCTGTTGGTAAAAAAAGTCAAGTAAATCTTTACTGGTATCAGGGATGTTTCTCACGATTACTATTTGTCATTTATTGTGGTCAAAGCCTGTGCAAAAGTTCCTAATTTATGATAGAATAGGTAGTAAGAAAGAAAACGTTTTTCAGTCGGAAAGGGAAATTTATGGCTACAATTCAATGGTTTCCAGGCCACATGTCTAAGGCTCGGCGACAAGTTCAGGAGAATCTAAAATTTGTTGATTTTGTAACGATTTTGGTGGATGCTCGCTTACCTCTATCTAGTCAAAATCCTATGTTAAACAAGATTGTGGGTGATAAACCAAAACTCTTGATTTTGAACAAGGCAGATCTTGCTGATCCATCAATGACTAAAGAATGGCGTCAGTACTTTGAATCACAGGGAATCCAAACTCTGGCTATCAACTCCAAAGAGCAAGTGACTGTAAAAGTTGTGACAGATGCGGCTAAAAAGCTCATGGCTGATAAGATTGCACGCCAGAAAGAACGCGGTATCAAAATTGAAACCTTACGAACCATGATTATCGGAATTCCAAACGCTGGTAAGTCAACTCTCATGAATCGTTTGGCTGGGAAAAAGATTGCGGTTGTCGGCAATAAACCAGGTGTTACCAAGGGGCAACAATGGCTCAAAACCAATAAAGACCTTGAAATCCTAGACACACCAGGGATTCTCTGGCCTAAGTTCGAAGATGAAACTGTCGCTCTAAAACTAGCCTTGACTGGAGCTATCAAAGACCAGTTGCTTCCTATGGATGAGGTGACCATTTTTGGTCTCAATTATTTCAAAAAACATTATCCAGAAAAGCTAGCTGAACGCTTCAAACAAATGAAAATTGAAGAGGAAGCGCCTGTGATTATTATGGATATGACACGTGCTCTCGGTTTCCGAGATGATTACGACCGCTTTTACAGTCTCTTCGTGAAGGAAGTTCGTGATGGCAAACTCGGTAACTATACCTTAGATACATTGGAAGACCTCGATGGCGACGATTAAAGAAATCAAAGAACTTCTTGCTACTGTCAAAGAATTAGACAATCCTCTTTTTCTGGAATTCGAAAAAGATCCTCGTTCTGGAGTTCAAAAGGAAATCAGCAAGCGAAAAAAAGCTATTCGGGCAGAACTGGATGAAAACCTTCGTTTGGAATCCATGCTTTCCTATGAAAAAGAGCTTTATAAACAAGGAGTGACCTTAATAGCAGGTGTTGACGAGGTCGGCCGTGGTCCTCTGGCTGGACCTGTAGTCGCTGCAGCCGTTATCTTGCCGAAAAATTGTAAGATTAAAGGCCTTAACGATAGCAAAAAGATTCCCAAAAAGAAACATCTGGAAATTTATCAAGCCGTTCAAGACCAAGCCTTGGCAATCGGTATTGGTATCATTGATAATCACATCATTGACCAAGTCAATATCTACGAGGCGACCAAACTGGCCATGAAAGAAGCAATATCCCAGCTCAGTCCGCAACCTGAGCATCTCTTGATCGATGCCATGAAACTGGAGTTGCCAATTTCCCAAACTTCCATCATCAAAGGAGATGCCAACTCTCTCTCTATAGCAGCTGCATCTATAGTAGCCAAGGTGACACGGGATAATATTATGAAGGACTATGATGATCAATATCCCGGTTATGACTTCAGGGCTAATGCAGGATATGGAACAGCTAAACATCTAGAAGGACTCGAGAAACTAGGAGTCACCCCAATTCACCGGACCAGTTTTGAACCAGTTAAGTCACTGGTTGCAGGAGAAAAAGAAAGTTTAAGTTAGAAGGAATGAATGATTATGGAGGAACAGTCAGAAATACTCAGCTCCAAGAAGGAATTTGCCTTTGCCTCAAGCACCATATTATCCCAAGTTGGGCGAGGAGTCATTGTCGGTCTCGTCGTCGGGCTAATCGTCGGATCTTTTCGGTTTTCAATCGAAAAAGGCTTTCATCTGATACAAGGACTTTATCAAAATCAAGCGCCCCTAGTCCGCAATCTTTTTATCATTGGTCTATTTTATCTAATTGTTAGCTGGCTCAGTGCGAAATTGACTCGATCGGAAAAAGATATCCAGGGTTCAGGAATTCCTCAAGTCGAAGCCGAATTAAAAGGACTCATGACTCTTAACTGGTGGAGTGTCCTCTGGAAAAAATATATTCTAGGGATTCTTGCTATTGCCAGTGGCCTTATGCTAGGTAGAGAAGGACCAAGTATTCAACTTGGAGCAGTTGGTGGTAAAGGTATTGCCAAGTGGCTCAAATCCAGCCCAGTAGAGGAACGTTCCTTGATTGCCAGTGGTGCTGCAGCAGGATTAGCAGCTGCCTTTAATGCACCAATCGCAGGTCTCCTCTTTGTTGTAGAGGAAGTCTATCACCATTTTTCACGCTTTTTCTGGGTCTCAACTTTAGCAGCTAGTCTCGTAGCAAACTTTGTCTCGCTGCTCATGTTCGGTTTGACACCAGTATTGGATATGCCAGATAACATTCCTCTCATGACCCTAGATCAATACTGGATTTATCTTGTGATGGGAATTTTCCTTGGACTTTCCGGTTTTCTCTATGAAAAAGCTGTGCTTGATGTCGGTAGAATTTATGACTGGATTGGGCAAAAAATCTGTTTGGATAGAGCTTATTACCCAATTCTTGCCTTTATTCTCATCATACCAGTCGGGATCTTCTTGCCACAAATCCTTGGTGGTGGAAATCAGCTGGTTCTTTCCTTAACGGAGCAAAATTTTAGTTTCCAAGCTTTATTAGCTTACTTTTTGATTCGTTTTATCTGGAGTATGATTAGTTATGGAAGTGGTCTTCCAGGAGGAATCTTCCTACCCATTTTGGCCCTCGGTTCCTTACTTGGTGCCCTAGTCGGTGTCATTTGTGTAAATTTTGGACTTGTCAGTCAGGAGCAATTCCCTATATTTGTCATTCTGGGAATGAGTGGCTACTTTGGAGCCATATCTAAGGCACCCTTAACCGCTATGATCCTCGTAACTGAGATGGTAGGGGACATTCGCAATCTTATGCCACTTGGCTTAGTGACCTTGGTAGCCTACATCGTCATGGATCTGCTTAAAGGGGCACCAGTCTATGAGGCTATGTTGGAAAAAATGCTGCCAGAAGAAGCGACAGATAAAGGAGAAGTCACACTCATTGAAATCCCTATATCTGACAAAATCGCTGGAAAACAAGTACACGAACTCAACTTACCTCATAACGTCCTCATCACAACACAAGTTCATAACGGAAAGAGCAAAATAGTTAATGGTTCAACCAGAATGTATCTCGGTGATATGATTCACCTGGTGATTCCAAAAAGTGAAATTGGCAAAGTAAAAGATTTATTGTTGTAGAGTTTATTTACATAATTCATATTATGTAAATAAACTAGAAAACGCTGGACAAAAACTCAATTTCAGGCGAAAACGGGTTAAATCTTCCAGCACAATAGAACGCATAATATCAAGGTTATTCAATACCAGGATACTTATGCGTTTTTCTGATTTCAAAGACTTTTTTCCTGCCTCTCACTCATTTTTTACCGATAATATCTTTCCGAAAAACTGTAATTTTCTTGAAAAATATATAAGTCCATGCTATACTACTAGTAGACTTACTTTATGGAGAAAATACATGAAACGTGAGATTTTACTGGAACGAATCGACAAGCTAAAACAGATCATGCCCTGGTATGTTTTGGAATATTACCAATCTAAACTTGCTGTTCCCTATAGTTTTACAACCTTGTACGAATACCTCAAGGAATACGATCGATTTTTCAGCTGGGTTTTGGAGTCTGGAATTTCAAACGCCGATAAAATATCTGATATCCCTTTATCGATCTTGGAAAATATGTCAAAGAAAGACATGGAATCCTTTATCCTATATCTGCGTGAACGTCCTTTGCTGAATGCCAATACAACCAAGCAAGGTGTTTCTCAGACAACCATCAATCGGACCTTGTCAGCACTTTCTAGTCTTTACAAGTATCTAACCGAGGAAGTTGAAAACGACCAAGGCGAACCTTATTTCTATCGAAATGTAATGAAGAAAGTTTCAACCAAGAAAAAAAAAGAAACCCTTGCTGCCAGAGCCGAAAACATCAAGCAAAAGCTCTTTCTAGGTGATGAAACAGAAGGTTTTCTAACTTATATAGACCAAGAATACCCACAAAAGCTCTCAAATCGTGCCTTATCCTCCTTTAATAAAAATAAAGAACGTGATTTGGCTATTATCGCCTTTCTCTTGGCATCTGGTGTCCGTTTATCTGAAGCTGTTAATCTAGATCTAAGAGACCTCAATCTCAAAATGATGGTTATTGATGTCACGCGTAAGGGGGGCAAACGTGACTCGGTTAATGTCGCTGCCTTTGCTAAGCCTTATTTAGAGAATTATCTCGCCATTCGAAATCAACGCTATAAGACGGGAAAAACAGATACAGCCCTCTTTTTGACACTCTATAGAGGTGTTCCCAATCGTATCGATGCTTCCAGCGTGGAAAAGATGGTTGCTAAGTATTCTGAGGACTTCAAAGTGCGTGTAACCCCCCACAAACTGCGCCATACCCTAGCAACTAGGCTCTATGATGCGACTAAATCGCAAGTTTTGGTCAGCCATCAGCTAGGACATTCCAGTACACAAGTTACTGACCTCTATACCCATATTGTCAATGATGAACAAAAGAATGCTCTGGATAGTTTGTAGAATACATAAAATAAATTATGTAAATGATAGTTCAAAAAAGAAGCTGCTCATACAACCAACTTCTTTTCTTTTTATTCCACTACTGCTTCAGCGATTTCTTCTCGGCTAATACCAGCGAAGTAGCGTGTAATATCAATGCTTTCTAGGGCTTTAAGGACATCTTCGCGTTCATATTTCACACCACGAAGGACATCTTCTACAGCTGCAACGTCCTCGATACCAAAGAAGTCTCCATAAATCTTGATGTCTTGAATTTTTGATTCGACGACATTAGCAAAGATCTCGACCTTACCACTGGTGAATTTTGTCCCTCGACGGACGTTAAATTCCGGTGATTTACCGTAGTTCCAGTCCCAAGTTCCAAACTTAGTATCCTTGATGCGATTGATTTCAGCCAATTCTTGCTCAGAAAAAACGTATTCAGTCATCTCTGGGTACTCTTTTTTCATGTATTCCAGTAGCAAATCACGGAATTCTTCAACTGTGATTTTTTCTGGTAATTCATTGACAATATTGGTTACTCGGGCACGGACGGATTTCACACCTTTTGATTCAAATTTGTCTTTTGAAACCTTGAGGGCGTTAGCAAGGACTGATAAATCAACGTCAAAGAGCAAGCAACCGTGGTGCATGATACGCCCATTGATATAGGCTTGGGCATTGCCACAGAATTTCTTTCCGTCAATCTCAAGGTCGTTACGGCCTGTGAACTCAGCTTTAACACCGAGTTGAGCCAAGGTATTGATAACCGGAGTTGAAAAACTCTTAAAGTCAAAGGCCTTGTTTTCATCCTCTTTTGAGATGATGGTGTAGTTGAGGTTGTTTAGATCGTGATAAACAGCTCCACCACCACTGATACGGCGGACTACCTCAATGCCATTTTCACGAACATAATCACGGTTGATTTCTTCGATAGTATTCTGGTGACGCCCGACAATGATAGATGGTTTGTTGATCCAAAGAAGGAAAATTTGATCCTCATCTAGTAAGTGTTTAAAGGCATATTCTTCCAAGGCAATATTAAAAGCTGTGTCGTTTGAATGATTGATAATATATTTCATGATATCCCTTTATACGATAGAGACTGGAAAATATCTTTCCAGCCTAGTCTATCTTCATTTTATTTTTTCTTAGGTGAATGGATGGCCATTCCTAGAACATCCGCAAATGCTTCGTACATCACTTCAGAGTAGGTTGGGTGTCCGTGGATGGTCTTCAGCATTTCTTCAACAGTGATTTCCATTTCGATGATGCTTGATGCCTCGTTGATCAATTCTGCAGCTGCAGGACCGATGATATGAACACCAAGGATTTCTCCATATTTCTTATCAGCGATAACTTTTACAAAACCTTGAGCTGCATCTGATGCAATGGCACGACCGTTAGCAGCAAAGTTGAACTTACCGATGGCTACATCGTATTTCTCACGTGCTTGTTCTTCAGTCAGACCTACTGCAGCTACTTCAGGGAGAGTGTAGATAGCTGCTGGAGTCAAGTTCAATTTAGCAACAGCATGATTTCCTTTAAGAGCATTTTCAGCGGCAACTTCACCCATACGGAAGGCAGCGTGGGCCAACATCTTAGTTCCGTTGATGTCACCTGGTGCGTAGATACCTGGAACAGAAGTTTCCATGTATTCGTTGACCTTGATGCGTCCACGGTCCAATTCAAACTCAACATCGCCAATACCTTCAAGGTCTGGCACACGACCGATTGAAAGAAGAGCTTTGCTTGCGATGATATCGTCTTTTCCTTCAACCTTGATACGAAGTTGACCATCTTCTTCTATGATTTCTTGGAGTTTTGTGTCAGTTAAGATAGTCATACCCTTACGTTCCAAAATCAAGCGAAGGTTCTTAGAAACTTCCGCATCCATAGCTGGAACGATACGGTCCATCATTTCGATAACAGTCACTTTTGAACCAAATGTCATGAAGGCTTGACCGAGTTCAATACCGACAACGCCACCACCGATGATTACGAGGCTCTCTGGTACTTCATTCATTTCAAGAATATCATCACTGGTCATCACAAGTTGAGATTCCATACCAGGAACGTTGATTTTGCTGACTTTTGAACCACCAGCAAGGATAATTTTCTTAGTTTCAAGCAATTCAGAACCATTTACCAAGACGTTCTTATCTTTAGTGATGGTACCAATTCCCTTATGTACTGATACACCATAACTACGAAGAAGACCTGCAACACCACCAACCAATGTATTGACAACTTTAGATTTTGTTTCTAAAAGTTTGTCCATATCTACAGTGAAGTTTGGATTTTCAATGACAATACCACGGTTTGCTGCATGACCGATATTTTCGATGATTTCAGCGTTGTGAAGGTAGGTCTTGGTTGGGATACATCCACGGTTTAAACAAGTACCACCGAGTTCTGATTTCTCAACCAGGGCAACCTTACTACCTAATTGAGCTGCTTTAATAGCTGCCACATATCCAGCAGGACCACCACCAATCACCACAATATCAAAGGCATCATCACTCTTACCATCGTCGTTTGAGGTGCTTGCTGCTGGCGCTGCTGCTCCAGCTGTCGGGATGTTTTCCCCTTCTTCACCAAGATAACCGATGACTTCCGTTACAGGGACTGTTTCGCCATCTCCTTTGAGGATAGCAATCAAGTAACCATCTTCTTCAGCTTCCAATTCCATGCTGACTTTGTCAGTCATGATTTCCAAAAGGATTTCTCCTTCTTTTACAAATTCTCCGACTTTTTTATTCCATTGGACAATTTGTCCTTCTGTCATATCCACGCCGGCTTTCGGCATAATTACTTCTAAGGCCATGTCTTCCTTCCTTTATCTATATCTTTAAAATGAATACTCTTGTTCTTAAATCAACATTGAGATTGGATTTTCAATCAATTCTTTCAAGTCTTTCATAAACTTAGCACCAGCCATACCATCTACAACACGGTGGTCAATTGTTAAACCAAGACTCATGATAGGTCGAATCACAATCTCACCATTAACGACAACTGGCTTCTCAATTGTCGAACTGACACCAAGGATAGCTGAGTTTGGTTGGTTAATAATCGGACCAAAGGACTGAACGCCAAACATTCCCAAGTTACTGATTGTGAAGGTTGAATTTTGCAGTTCGCTTGGAGCCAATTTACCATCTAAGGTACGACCAATCACATCCTTAAAGGCTACAACCAACTCTGACAAGCTCATTTTTTCAGCATTATAGACAACTGGTGTCATCAATCCGTTATCCATCCCAACCGCCATCGCAAGGTTGACATAGTTGTGAGTGATAATTGTCTTGCCATCTTCAGTCAATGAAGCGTTGATGTAAGGGTGTTTCATCAATGTTTTTACAACAGCGAGTGAAAGAAGGTCTGTTACAGTAGTCTTCTTACCAGTTGCTTCCATAATTGGCTCAAGAACCTTCTTACGAAGAGCCAACATTTCTGACATATCGACATCGTAGTTGAGTGTGAAAGTTGGCGCAGTTAGGTAAGATTCGACCATACGTTGCGCGATAACCTTACGCATTGGTGTCATTGGAATACGCTCAATCTCACCATAAGGAGTGATAGTATCAGGAACCTCTTCCACTTTTTCGATTTGAGCAGGAGACTTGATAGTATCGTTTTCGATATTTTCAGGAAGTAAGGCCAAAACATCCTTCTTCATGATCTTACCACGATGACCCGTTCCTTGGATTTCCTGCCAAGCAATGTTATGTTCGAGGGCAATTCGTTTTGCAAGTGGCGAAATGCGAACCACGTTTGTGTCTTTATAAGTTTCCACGTCTTCTTTGTGGACACGACCGTTTGCACCTGAGCCAGAAACGTCGTAGAGGTTGATCCCTAGATCATCCGCTAACTTTCTAGCTGCAGGAGTCGCTCTTAGCTTGTCATCAGCCATGACCTCTCCAATTCTATTTATGATACAAAGGGCGTAAAAAGCGACTGAAAAATAGGAAATCGACGATAGCTTCGATGAAGCCAAGGAGATTTATCTTTTTTCCGAGCTTTTAGCCCGTGTTCGAATATAAGATATTAAGAACACAGAGGGCAATGAAAAAATAGGAGATTGACGATGTGTTCGATGAACACAAGGAAATCTATCTTTTTTTCACAGACCTCCGTCCGAATTCAATTACATGATACAAAGGGCGTAAAAAGCGACTGAAAAATAGGAAATCGACGATAGCTTCGATGAAGTCAAGGAGATTTATCTTTTTTCCGAGCTTTTAGCCCGTGTTCAACTCTACAAGCAACTTGGATACAACACGTATCTCAAGTTGCTACGATTGTCGCTATCAGACGGCCAACCTAGTAGACTTACTAAGTTTTTTTGTCGAATATTATCGATTCGTCAAAAAACTGTCTCAACTTTACATATAACTTGGATACAAAACATATCTCAAGCTACTAAAGTTAAAATCTCTAAAATTTACATAATTTAATTTATGCAACGTTATTCTTTGTTATAAGCCTTACGGATGGCATCTTTGATGCTTTCAACGGTTGGAATCATCGCATTTTCTAGGTTTTGCGCGTAAGGCATTGGCACATCTTCTCCTGCACAACGGCGGATTGGTGCATCTAGATAGTCAAATGCTTCTGACTCTGAAATAATTGCTGAAATCTCTCCGATATAGCCACTTGTTTTGTGGGCGTCGTTGACCAGAACAACTTTACTAGTCTTCTTAACTGAGTTAATGATGATATCCTTATCAAGCGGTACAAGGGTACGTGGGTCCACAATTTCAACCGAAATTCCTTCTTCTGCCAATTCTTCAGCTGCTTGAACCACACGGCGAAGCATTTTACCGTAAGTAACAACTGTTACATCCGTTCCTTCGCGTTTAATTTCGCCAACTCCAAGTGGGATTGTGTATTCTGGATCAACTGGCACTTCCCCTTTTTGGTTAAATTCTGACTTGTACTCAAGAATGATAACAGGGTTATTATCACGGATAGAAGATTTTAGCAGTCCTTTCATGTCAGCAGGTGTACCTGGTGCTACAACCTTAAGTCCAGGAATGTGAGTAAACCAAGACTCTAGAGATTGCGAGTGCTGGGCCGCAGAACCAACTCCGTTACCAGCTGCACATCGAACTGTCATTGGAACCTGACCTTTACCACCAAACATATAACGTGTTTTAGCAGCTTGGTTGACGATATTGTCCATAGCAATGACTGAGAAATCCATAAAGGTCATATCAACGATTGGGCGAAGTCCTGTCATAGCTGCTCCTGCTGCTGCTCCCGAGATGGCAGCTTCAGAAATAGGACAGTCACGGACACGTTCTGGACCAAATTCTTCAAGCATTCCGACAGAAGTTCCGAAGTCTCCTCCGAAGACACCGATGTCTTCTCCCATCAAGAATACATTTTCATCGCGACGCATTTCCTCAGACATAGCAAGGATAATGGTGTCACGGAACGACATTGTTTTTGTTTCCATTTTATCTCTTTCTCCTTAGTCTGCGTAAATATCTTCAAAGGCCGATTCTAGTGGTGGGAATGGGCTTTCTTCTGCAAATTTAACAGAGGCTTCTACTGCTTCCTTGACTTGCGCTTGGATTTCTTCCAATTCTTCGGCACTTGCAATGTTGTTCTCAACGAGGCAGTTACGAAGGTTTTCGATTGGGTCTTTTTGTTTCCACAATTCCACTTCTTCCCGCGTACGATATTTACCAGGGTCAGATGATGAGTGACCAAGCCAGCGATAAGTGACACTTTCGATCAAGACTGGTCCATTACCACCACGAACATGGTCAACGGCTTTCTTAAATCCTTCATAGACATCGATAACGTTGTTTCCATCTTCGATGAACATTCCAGGGATTCCATACGCAGCACTGCGTTGATGGATATGCTCCACATTGGTCATTTTCTTGATATCCGCAGAAATCCCATAACCGTTGTTAATGCAGTAGAAAATGACTGGCAGATTCCAGATAGAAGCCATGTTCACTGCTTCGTGGAAGACACCTTCGTTGGTCGCACCATCACCAAAGAAGCAGACAACAATTTTACCAGTATGTTGCATTTGCTGACTAAGGGCTGCACCGACAGCTATTCCCATACCACCACCTACGATACCATTGGCACCGAGGTTACCAGCATCAAGGTCAGCAATATGCATGGAACCACCTTTTCCTTTACAGGTTCCAGTGTATTTACCGAGAATTTCAGCCATCATTCCGTTGAGGTCAATACCTTTGGCAATTGCTTGCCCGTGACCACGGTGGTTTGAGGTAATCAAATCATCTGAATTGAGAGCCAACATAGCGCCCACGTTGGCAGCTTCTTCTCCAACAGAAAAGTGCGTCATTCCTGGCACTTTCCCTTTCTTTACTAATTGTGCAATTTTTAGGTCCATGCGACGGATTTCTTCCATCTTACGGAACATCTCTAGCAAAAGATTTTTATCTAAAGTTGACATCTTCTTTCCTTTCTAACTTTGTACTTACTTTACTATTTTACCGTTTTTAGAAAACACTGTCAAAGTATATGACCGATAAAATTTCACAAGGTAAAAAAATAAATTCCCGTTTTAACAGGGATTTTCTTTAGTTATAGTGTTTTTTCACAAAGTTATTTTTCAGGATATTTTCTAAAAATTAGCTCAATCTTTTCATGATGGATTTCAAACGCCATTGATACAAACAACCAGAAACAATCAAGCTGGCAATTAACCCAATCCAGTAGGCACATGCCCCCAAGTCAGTTGCTTGATCTAGTAGATATCCTAGAGGTATCGCTACTCCCCAATACCCGATTAAGCCAAGATAGAAAGGAATGATAGTGTCCTTATACCCTCTTAAAATTCCTTGGAGCGGAGCCGCAAAGGTATCAGCTAACTGGAAAAAGAGACTGTAGGTTAAAAATACAGCAGTTGTTTTAATGAACTGAGAGTCATTCCCATATAGACTTGCTACACGATCTCTAAAAATGTAGAGAAAGGACAGGGTAAGACCTGCAAAAATAAGGGCTGTTATTCTCCCCAGACGAGCATAGGTTTTTGCATTCTCAAAACGTTTAGCCCCCACCTCGTAAGACATAACAATCGCCATAGCAGAGGAAATACTCATAGGAAAAGCATACATGAGGCTGGAAAAGTTCATAGCTGACTGGTGACTGGCGATGATGAGCGATGAAAACTTAGCCATGATTAGTCCCACCACGGAGAATATAGCTACTTCAGCAAATACGGTTCCTCCGATTGGTAGACCTAATCGGAGACCTTCCTTAATTTTATCTATATTGAGTGGAATAGGTTTTTCAAGATGTAACGCTTCTAATCTTTTCTGTTTGAACAAAACAAGCAGGGAAATACCCAATAAAACCCAATAGGCTAGCGAAGTTCCTAGCCCTGCTCCTGCACCACCAAGCTCAGGGAAACCAAGGGCTCCATATATCAAGAGATAGTTAAAACCACTATTGAGCGGAAGTAATAAAAGCATGAGATACATAGATAGCTTGGTCAAACCAAGGGAATCCAACAAAGAGCGAATGACACTGAAAAGCAACAAGGGAATGATTCCAATAGACAGGTACCAAAGATAGGAAACTGCAACTGCCGCCACCTGAGATTCTAGTCCAATATGGTTTAAGACAGGCGGTGCTAAGAATACTACTATGCCAAGCAAGACTAAAGACAGTCCGAAAGCCAAGTAGATAAATTGGTAAAAGTCAGATGCAACTTCTTCCTTTTTCCCTCGACCAAGATGGTGACCAATGATGGGCACCAAGGCTGAAACAATCCCTGTTAAAAAAGTGAAGAAAGGATTCCAGATACTGGTCGCCGTAGACACACCAGCCAAGTCCATGGTATTATACTGTCCAGTCATTGCAGTGTCAACAAAGGAGGCAGAATAATTGGCAAATTGGTAAATCAGGATAGGGAAGAAAATTTTTAAAAATAATACTAATTTCTCTTGTAAACACTTTGTCTTATACATACTTCTCTTTCTATTCTTCTGGTTTATCTAAACCAAAGAGTTTCAGACCATATTTTTTCAAACTTAGCGGAGGATTATTAGATTTTGAAGTAGTATGCCAACACGCACATGTACGACAATAATAACTTCTAACTAGACCTCCATTATCATATTGAACTGCATGGTCGGCTTTTTCTTTAGTTTCATATTGAATTTTAGAACGATTGGCTGCGGGACAGTAAATTCCGCTATTAGATTTTGCTTGTCTCTCCCTACGTTTTCGAAAATAATTCATATTCTAACTCCTATCAAGCTTGATAGACAATTTGTCCCTTACAGATGGTATATTTAACCTGCCCTTTTAAGATTTCACCGATGAATGGTGAATTAGCTGCTTTCGAAGCAAAATGGGAGGCTACAAGGCGGTCAGCCTTAGCATCAAAAATAGTGATGTCCGCTGGACCATTCTCAGCTAAATAACCTGCTTCAAAGTTATACAACTTGGCTGGGTTGTAGGTCATTTTTTCTAACAATTCCATCAAACTTAACTCACCAGCTTCGACCAAATAAGTCAAACCGAGAGACAGAGATGTTTCTAAACCTGTCATGCCAGATGGTGCTTTGGTGATATCCTCAACATTTTTTTCATCCGCATGGTGAGGCGCGTGATCAGTTGCGATAACTGTGATAGCACCTGACTTGAGACCTTCGATAACGGCACGACGGTCTGATTCCAAACGAAGCGGCGGATTCATCTTGGCATTGCTTCCTTGTGTCAAAAGAAGTGCTTCTGTTTTTGAGAAATGCTGTGGCGCTACTTCTGCTGTGACTTGCGCACCCAAACTTTGAGCGAACTCAACTACCTTGACACTTTCTTCCTTAGACAAATGCTGGATATGAATATGAGCCTTAGTTGCATAGGCAATCATAACATCACGCGCCATCATAGCGTACTCAGCCACCCCAGTCGCACCGCAGATATGGAAATGTTCTTTAGCAATATTTTCATTAAATCCAAGTATCCCATTCAACCCTGGATCTTCCTCATGAAGGCTGATAAAGGTATTGAGTTTTTTGGCTTCTTCCATGGCTTCCTTGACAACTTTGCTGCTCTCAAGCGGAATACCGTCATCAGAAAAACCAACCGCACCAGCTTCTAAGAGTGCCTGAAAGTCAGTCAAGTCTTTGCCATTAAAATTCTTAGTAATGGTCGCAACCGTCTTAACATTGATTTTCTCTTTAGCAGCTGACTGAAGAACTTCTTGCAAAGTCTCCACGTCTGAGATGGTTGGATTGGTATTAGCCATCATGACGACCGTTGTAAAACCACCTGCAGCAGCTGCTAAGGCACCAGTATGGATATCCTCCTTATGGGTTTGACCAGGTTCACGAAAATGAACATGAATATCCACGAGTCCAGGCGCAACCACGAGACCCGTAGCATCAATCAGTTCTGCTCCTTCTTCCTTGATTTCAGGTGCAATTTTGATAATTTTCCCATCTTGGACCAAAACATCACACACTTGATCCAAACCAGACTTGGGATCCATTACACGACCATTTTTGATTAGTAGCATCTGCTTTCTCCTTTATTCATAGAAATCGACTTGGGTATCCAACAATTTATCCCCATCATAAACAAACTTGGCTGAAAAGAAGGGTTTATCCTCTAAAAGCCACTCAACAAAGGTGTAATCACCTTCCCAAGTTGGCTTGCTCAAAACTTCATCATAGGGAACCCATTCTAGCGTCCCCTCATTGCAGTCAATCAAATCACCTTCAAACTCCGTTACCTTAAAAACATAGGTGTACCAGTCTAAATCTGGCGTAAATTCAGGAAAAGTGATAACACCTTTTAGAACTGGCTTGGCTTTCAGTCCCGTCTCTTCGAGGATTTCACGCGCTGCGCATTCCTGTGGTGTCTCCCCTCGCTCTAGCTTCCCACCCACACCAATCCATTTCCCTTCATGGACATCATTGGGTTTCTTATTACGGTGGAGCATGAGCAGTTCTTTCCCGTTATCTATGTAGCAAATCGTCGCTAACTGAGGCATATTTTCTCCTTATCTAAGCCAATCGATTGGCTCTTGTCCTGTCTCTTCTAAAAATCCATTGGCCTTGGAAAAAGGATTGGAACCCCAAAATCCTCTATAAACTGACAAAGGACTGGGATGGGCTGATTCGATAATCAAGTGATGAGGATTGGTAACCAAGACCTTCTTCTTGCGTGCATAGGCTCCCCAGAGTACAAAGACCACTGGTCTATCCAGATGATTGACCACCTGAATCACAGCATCTGTAAATGGCTCCCATATTTGACCAGCATGACCATTAGCCTGACCAGCAGGAACTGTTAAACAGGCATTAAGAAGCAAGACTCCTTGCTCAGCCCAAGCCGTCAAATCATGGGATTTCTTAACACCAATATCATCTGACAATTCTTTCAAGATATTTTGCAAGGAAGGCGGAGCTGGGATAGAGTTAGGTACAGAAAAACTCAAACCCTGCGCTTGACCTGGCCCGTGATAGGGATCTTGCCCTAGAATCACCACCTTAACTTCTTCAAGCGGTGTTGTCAAGAGAGCCTGAAAAACCTTTTCCTTGGGCGGATAAGTAGTCCCCTGAGTATAGACCTGCTCCATAAACTGATTGATTTTCCCGAAATAACCTTCAGGTAATTGCTCCTTAATCAAAGCATGCCAAGACGAGTGTTCCATAGCCAACTCCTTCGTTTTTACTGCCTCTATTATAGCAAAAAGTGGCTATGGAAACCACTTTTTACAGTTTATCTAAGCAATCCAGCAAGTCTTGATAAGAATGGACTTCGTAAGTTGGCTGGGCTTCTGTATGATTTTCGAGGTGATGAGGATTGTACCAAATCGTGTCAATCCCCGCATTATTGCCACCTTGAATATCGGCGGTTAGGGAATCTCCAATCATCAGCATTTTTTCTTTACTAAATCCAGCAATTTGCCGACCAATCTTTTCATAAAAGAGAGCATCAGGCTTTTGAGTTTGCAACTGTTCAGAGATAAAAACTTGATTGAAATAAGGTGCCAGACCAGATTGAGCCAAACGTCCCGTCTGAATAGCAGTAATCCCATTTGTCGCAGCATACAAGTCATAATCACGCTCGATGAGGCTATCTAAAAGTTCATGAGCACCCGAAAGAGTTTGTCCCTGTTGAGCTAAGTAAAACTGGTAACGCTGGGCTAGAAAACTACCGTCTTTTTCCTGTCCAAAATGAGAAAATAAACGAGAAAAGCGCGTGTTAACCAGCTCTTGTTTACTAATTTTCTTTTGCTCCAAGTCCTTCCAGAGAGCCTTGTTCATAGGAACGTAATAGTCTTTATGAGCCTGAATATCTGTAACCCCTTCTTCTTTTAGAAGTTGCGTCAAAGCCACATCCTCAGCAGTATCAAAATCAAGCAATGTGTGATCAAGGTCGAAGAGTAGAAATTTGTAGGACAATTTGAGATTTTCCTTTCTGAAAATTCATTAAGAACATTATAACATAAAGCACCTCACGCAATGAACATTATCTGAACTAATTTAATGACTTGAAAAAATTCGAACACTTTCTATACAATTGATAGCTCAAATCTCTCAGAGTAGAACAATCCTAACTATCGCACACCCCTCCAACAGCATATATATCTATGCAATTCTAGGTCTAGAATTCCTATAAACTAAATGTTTTCATACTCTTATAAACCATTGATTGCTTTAAATCTAAATTTTTGAAGGATTCTAAAGCTAGAATAATCCCATCACAATTAGTATTTAATGATTCACAATTTAGAAACACCATAGCTTTATTCCTGTTAAATTAAAAAGGAACTGCCTCAAGCAATCCCTTTATGATTTTGAAATCATTTACTTATACTCTTCGAAAATCTCTTCAAACCACGTCAGCTTCGCCTTGCTGTAGATATGCTCACTGACTTCGTCAGTTTTATCTACAACCTCAAAACTGTGTTTTGAGCAACCTGCGGCTAACTTCCTAGTTTGCCCTTTGATTTTCATTGAGTATTAAACTTTGATAGTAGAGATAATCAATAACTTACCTAAAAAGGAATGATAGGAAGATTCCTTATTTATTGATTTCAAGCTCCGACAACTGTGTTTGAATAACTGACAGTTCTGCCCCAGCCTGAAGAAGAGCGGCTGCAGTATAGGCGCCTTCTACAATTGGAACTCTGTTGATGATGATACTCTTATCACTGAAATCAGCCACCATTTCTAAGTTCATTTTAGCAGAACCTAGGTCAAAAAAGGCTAATAAAGTATCTGCTGGATTTTCGGAAACAACCCTATCTACTTGATCAAAACTTGTTCCAATTCCTCCATCTTCGGTTCCTCCTACATAAGTAATCGGAACATCTTTAGCTACTTCACTAATCAGTTCAACGACACCTTGTGCAATATGTTTGGAATGTGAAACGATAACAAGACCAATACTTCCCATTAAACCACCCCAGTTTCTAAGAGAGCAGCAAAGAGTAATCCTGATGAGAATGATCCAGGATCAATATGTCCAAGAGAACGTTCTCCTACATAAGATGCCCTTCCTTTAGTTGCAAGTAAATCTTTGGTAGCATTCACTACCTTATCAATAACCTCTCGAGTCAATTGGCCAGCAGACAAGGCAACAATAACAGGAGTCCAAACATCAACCATTGTCTTTTCTCCAACTTCTGCTTTCCCACGTTTGACAATCATATCCAAACCGCTTTGTAAGATTTCTTCTAATTTCGAATTTGAATCAGCCCTGGCCATACCCATAAAAGCAGAGCCATACAAGGGACCAGAAGCACCGCCTACCTTACTCAGTAGTTGCATTGAGACAACTTTAAAGACATCACTGCTGGTCTCAAATTGCTTTCCTTCTAAGTTTTCCATAACTGCAGCCATTCCACGCGCCATATTTCCACCGTGGTCTCCATCTCCTATAGGAGTGTCTAGCTCACTAAGGTAATCTTTCTGTTCTTGAATCTTTTCATTAAAAAGCTTCATCCATTCAAGAGCTTGTTCAGCATTCATTCGATATTTCCTCCTTGAGTTTTACCAAGCTGGTGTAGTAACAGGTGCATTTAAAGCATCCAACCACTCATCATCTGCCAATCGAATCAACGTTAATGACAAACCAGCCATATCGATTGAAGTCATGTAGTTTCCAATTTTCTTAAACGCCAACTCAACACCTTTTTCATGGAGCAATTTAGCCACATCATTTGCAAATACATATTGTTCCATAAGGGGTGTGCTTCCTAAACCATTAATGAGAAGGCCATAGCGTTCGCCAGCTTTAAGTTGGAAACCTTCAGATAATTTCTCAACCAATTCTGATGCCAATTGTGCGGAAGGTTGCATTTTCTCTTTCTTATATCCTGGCTCACCGTGAATACCAACTCCATATTCAAATTCATCGTCTTCTAGAACAAATCCTGGTTTGCCAACTTCGGGAACAGTTGCTCCAGACAAGGCCAGCCCAATTGTTTTAATTTCTAACACAAGTTTATCTGCCAAGCCCTTCATTTCAGCTAATGATTTACCAGAACGAGCTGCAGCACCCAAAATTTTATGGACTAAAATAGTACCCGCAACACCTCGACGACCTTGGGTATAGAGACTATTTTCAACAGCGATATCATCATCAACCACAACGCTTGCCACGTCAATACCTTCCATTTCAGCAAGTTCTTGTGCAATTTCAAAGTTCATGATATCACCAGAATAGTTCTTGATGACCATAAAAACCCCAGCGCCTTCATCAGCTGCCTTAATAGCCTCTAAAATTTGGTCCGGAGTAGGTGAGGTAAAGACTGCTCCACAAATGGCAGCGGATAGCATTCCTTCTCCTACAAATCCAGCATGACTTGGTTCATGTCCTGATCCTCCACCTGAAATGAGTCCAACTTTTCTTGTCTTTTCTGCCTTTCTAACGATGACATCAAAACCATCTAAGCGTTCAACCAAGTCATCATGCATGAATGACAACCCCTGCAACATTTCATCAACAACCTGTGTCGGTTCATTTATAATTTTTTTCATGAGAAATTCCTTTCGATATGTACCTTTGTTTTCGTTTTCATTATATATTTTTTATCGCTGGCTGATAAGGGACAGATTCTATTATTTGTCCCCTTTTAAACCCGTTTCAAACATTTTTTTGGTAAAATGAAGGAAGTAAAAGAAAGGTTTCCTATGGCATCATCACTCATTACAAAAAAACGGATTGCCAAGGCATTTAGAGACCTATTAGCTACTAGAGAATTTGACAAAATCTCTATTGTAGATATCATGGAATCAGCTGGCATTCGTAGACAGACCTTTTATAATCACTTTCTTGACAAATATGAACTGCTCGACTGGATATTTGAAAATGACTTAACCGAGTATATCACCAATAACTTGGATTTCATTTCAGGCCAAAAACTATTACAAGAATTGTTTTTTTATTTCGAACAAGAGCGTGACTTTTATATTCAACTTTTTGATATTCAAGGGCAAAATAACTTCTATGACTACTTTATCAGTTACTGTCGCTTGCTTGTATCAAAGATTTTAAGAGAGTATGGTCAGATTGATATCGATTCATCTGCTTATACTTGTTTTTTGTTAGACTATCATTCACATGCTCTAGCAGAAATCGTGAAGGCTTACGTCAATAAAAAAAGTCCAGTTCCACAACCAGACTTTCTAATCATGATAATTATTGGAAAGAGACCACAATGACATTTATTTCAAATCATAAACAGAAAATTATTTCAAGTTACATTTCGGCAACTGTCAGCAGTCATCCTGAATTAGAAAAACACCCTACCTTACCATTAGTCTATCAAAAAAATCGTAATCCTCATCAGGTTCCAATATTGTCGGGTGGAGGTTCAGGTCACGAACCTGCGCATATTGGATATGCGGGAGAAGGAATGCTTACTGCTGCTATCTATGGCCAATTATTTACTCCTCCTACAAGAACTGAAATCTTAGAGTCCATTCGTTTTTTAAACAATGGTCACGGTGTCTTCATCATTGTAAAAAATTTCGAAGCAGACATCAAAGAATTTAACTCGGCCATTAACACTGCAAGAAAAGAAGGAATTAAAGTAGGCTATAGTCTAGCACACGACGATATTTCAATTGAACCTCACAATAGATTTCAAATTAGAGGAAGAGGGCTTGCAGGGACAATTTTACTTCATAAAATTCTAGGATTTGCAGCTCAAAACGGTGCCGACATAGAGCAACTAACTGACTTAGGTCATCAACTTGCTCCCGAAATCGCAACAATTGGCTTTGCAACGAAATCCGCTAGTCTGCCCCAAACCACCCTTCCACTATTTAACTTGGATGAAGGAAATATTTCCTATGGTATTGGGATACATGGCGAAGAAGGATATCGTATCGTCCCATTCCAATCATCGGAAATCCTTGCAAATGAAATTATAAGTAAATTAAGATTGCACTATCATTGGAAACGTGGTGATCAATTTATATTGCTTGTAAATAATCTAGGCACTACTACCAACCTAGAAATGGGCATATTTATCAATGATCTCCTGCAACTCTTAGAAATTGAAGGAGTCACTATTCCCTTTATAAAATCAGGAACATTTATGACCAGTCTGGATATGACGGGTATATCCGTAACTCTTTGCCCTGTAAAAAATAAGCAATGGTTAGAAGCCCTCAATGCTCCAACGACAGCTTTTGCATGGTAATTATTTGCTTGTATAACTCAAAAGGGCTACATCACTTGATAGCCCTTTTAATCTTATCTCATGTTTAAAAGAATTCATTCTTTCTATTTCAAGAAATCCATCTATCCCTTACAATTCTTCCGATGAGCCTTAAGTTTTTTCAGAGCCCAGTTATAGTGGCTGGAAGTGGCACTCACAAAGTAGGAGCCTAGACTTGTCCCACCCGTCCACTTATAGATACCTTTAGTAAAGAGTTCGTCATTGCTAAAGCCTTTCATCAACTCTAAAACCTCTTCATGAGATCGCTCTAGTAGTCTAACCGCTTCTTCTAAAGACGTTTTCTGGTGCTTCTTCCAAATAGCAACATTCATTTCCCCATAATTTTTCCAATTATAAGGCTCAGGGAGAAAAGATCTTTCAAGACCCTTTTGATTAGAATGTACCCAAGTCAAAAGTAACTGTTGCCATTCATAAAGATGGATCAAAACATCCCGCAGATTTTTATCCCTTTTCCAGTGGACTTCCTTTTTCTTTTGGTCTCTTGAAAAATCAAATGGAGTCTGTAGCTCATCTTCACTTAGTTGGGAGATGAAGAGGTTGAACTTTTCATAGTTTTCCTTAGAGGCTAACACTAGCTCATCTTTTGTTCTTGGTCTTGGCATAGGCGTTCTCCCTTCATTTTCTAGTAGGTTAAGGTATTTTCTTACTTCATTATACCATAACCATAAGAAAACTGGCTGTTTCTCTTAACAACCAGTTTTCAATTTTTAAGCTAATTCTTGACTGTTTTTCTTATGAAAGAAAAACGAGGCGATAGCCAAAATAGCAAAGGCTAGGCTGACATACCAGTAGGGTTGATCTAAGGTCGTTGAACGACCTGATAGATTGACAATTCCTCGAAAGACCATTCCAGCTGTTAGGACTGCAACTGCCGAGTTCTACAAGTTTAGACTGAGTCGTCCTAAGTTTGGCATGATTTTCAACAATAATGCTAGAATGACGCGCCTACTAGAGGGACTGCAAAGAGATAGTGCATATGAAGCGAGGCCCCAAAAAAACTAAAGGACTCATAGATACGGCTAAATACAAAGAAGAAAATAGCGAGAAGGCTATAATCAACGAGTGTCTTTTTGAGGCGTTTGTCTTTGATTTTAGTAACCGATGTAGACAATATCACTCACCGCCCTTTCTGATATCTTGCTTCCACCTGTGGTTGGTTTATTGATTACCTGACCGTTAAAGTAGGGAGTTGAGAATCCACCACCATTAAGGTTATAGGCTGTCTTCACTCCGTAAGATTTCATCACTTCTGCCATCTGGTAAAGCGATAAGCCTTAGCTTTCAGAGGTACGACCATCCAAAACGATGATGATGTAGTGGTTTTCATCTATAATCCCGATAGCTGTACGAGGATTTGATGACATGGTCTGACCGACTTCTGTATTGGTATCTACAGATATTTCACCATTCTCAACTAGAGACGGACCAAATGCCAGTAGATTATCGACACCGTTCTGAACCAACTGATTGGCTGAAACTTGGTCTTCGTAGATGATTTTAAAGGAGCCGTCCTTATAAATGGCAAGGTTGCCATTACTAGCGTCTTCACGGACACTGTCCCGATAGACAACTCCATTACGGATAACATAACCAGAGCTATTGGCTCCATAGTAGTCACCGTTGACTGCTAAAATAGCATTGTTTTCAGCAGCTGTAACAGAGGTTTTAGCTGTGACGTTGGTTCCATAGGAGTTTTGAGCTAGAGCTGTTTTCAGATAGTCCGATGAACTGAGAGGTATATCTGCTACATAGACCTGCGTTTCATTGACAGTCTTTTCAATGAGGGTTACACTGATATTTCCATCTGAATAGCTAGTATCTGTCACTTGAGCATTCTTTGCTGCCTGACTTGCTACTGCGGTGTTAGAGGTTGAGCTAGTATTAGATACAGTGGAAATCGTTTCAGCGAGTACAAAGGTCTTCAACATCGAATAAGTAAAGGAAATTGTCAGAAACAAGCCCAAGACCGAGGCGTATACATAGGGTTTCTTTAAAACTTTCATAATGGGCTACAAGTTCTTTTTTTGAAAATATAGTGGGTTTGAACTGTCCAAGAGAGGATAAAGAGCATGATTCCAACAAGTATCTTCGCAATTAGCAAGTTGACTCCAAGACCCGAATTAAAGAGGCGAATCAGGATGGTGTCTAAGATAAAGAAACCAACTGCTAGTCCAAAATAGCCTGATCCTGTTTTAGAACTCTTAAAGACCAATTTTTTGTTGGTAGAAAAATTAAAGATGGAGCTAGTCACACGTGCCAAACCATTTGAAAGAAGGACACGTAAACAACCATTCGGAATAAAGCTCAAGCATAGAATAGAGAGTGCGTAGACCACATAATCTACGATAAAACTACTAAAAGACGAGAGCGCAAACTTTAAAATATTTTTATAAATCATCAAACCATCCCGAATAGGTCGAAAGTGAAAATCCTCATTGTCGTTGATATAGACTGTTTCAATCGGAACTTCTAGGATTGGGTAGGCTCGACTTGCTTCGAGGAGTATGTTCATCTCGTATTCATACTGTTGTCCTTCTATCTTGGGCATAAAAGGAATCATATCCGTTGAAAAGACGCGTAATCCTGTCTGTGTGTCGGATACAGCGACACCCGTTTGCGGTTTAAAAAGATACGAGTCAAGCTATTTCCAAAGCAACTTACGCAAAGGAACCTTGTCAGCAAAGGCACGGAGACCAAGGACAAGTATATTAGGATTTTCATTTGATTTAGTCAAGGTACGAAAAATATCCCAGATCTTATGTTGGCCATCTGCATCCGCTGTGACCACAGTCTCAGGCTTATTGAGAGACTAAATATATTCAAAGGCTGTTTTCAGAGCTTGTCCTTTTCCTTGATTGCTCTGGGTGGTGAAGCACCGTCGCAAAGTCCTCTGCTCGAGCAAAAATGTCCTGGCATTCTGCCGAACTTCCATCATCAATGACAATGATGTAAAAATTGCTCCTATGGTGAATCTTTCCAACCAATTTAATGAGATTGTAATCAGGTTCGTAAGCTGGGAGAACTAGATAGTTCATATTTACACCTCTTCCTTTGATGATTGGAAAAGTATACAAGTAAATGCTTAAAAATTCCTTATACTTAAATTAAAGTAAAATCATATTTATTGTTCTTCTCATAAATTCCTTCTATAAAAATTAAAAAAGTCTGTAAAAGATATCTTCTACAGAGTTAGGTTTGCATCTTTATAAAATTATCTAGTTCTTAATCACTGGTATCCAGAGTTCCATTTGATAGTCTGGTGACGACATATCACCTTCGGAATAGACTTCAAAGTCTGGTGTACCTGAATGGCGATAGCCAGTTTTTGGGAAAAAGGCCTCCAAGACATATTTCCAAGCATTGTGAATGCTAGCTGGTACAGAGTCTTTGACCGGTACGATAGCATATTCAGCTGCTGGGATATCTTTGATTGACAGATCTAGTTCTTCTGCTTTAGCTTTATCCATCACATCATAAGCAGCCATGTAGTTGATGATTTCGCCTTCTTTGACATCCGAGCAGATGCCAGCCAAAGGATTGACCACTGCCTAAATTTTCTAGGCTTTCAAAGCTGTGATGGGCATAGAGATGCTCCCAAGCAGACGGGCATTTGCTATTGTCAATAGCTTCCAATAGGACGCCTGCCACGATAAATGCAGGCTTCTTTTGAATCTTGATATCCATGTTCTTTCCTCCAGTGATTTTTAAGGATAATTGAAGCTTAGGAAAAACCCGATAAGGTTTTCCATTTCGAACTTCTGAGGGAGTTGCACCATGGAATTTCTTGAAGGCTGCGCTGAAGGCATCCTCAGAATCATAGCCGTATTTCAACGCTATATCAATGACTTTCTCAGAGCTTTCTCGCAAGTCCATCACAGCCTCTGACAGCCTGCGATTGCGCAAGTATTCTGCTAAAGCCATATCTGCCAGGATAGAAAATAGCCTGCTAAAGAGAGGGTAAGAATAGCCTGATAGTTGCTGAAATCTTTTCATATCCACTTCTCCAGTCAGCTGCTGCTCCAAATAATCCATGGTTTGATTGAATTGATGCATCATATTCTTTTTTTCTTACCTCCATAAGATACAAAGGACGTTAAAAGCAAAGTGAAAATAGGAAAATTGACGCTGGAGCTTCTGGTTCTAGGAAAATTTGCCTTTTTCGCATAGCTTTTAGTCTATGTTCAATTCTATCCATAGTCTAACAGAAATCAGATACTTCCACCCTAGAATCTTTGTACAAGATTTAAAGGTGAAAATCTCTATAACTTATCCTTTAATTTCTCAACAAAGAGATAGGCTGCTGGGCAGGTCAAAGTATTTTTGATTGTCAAATGATTAATTTGATAAATCTTCTTGCGATCTGTATGAGGGAACTCGCAGCAAGCCTTTGGTCGAACGTCGTAGATTGAGCAGAGATCGTCTCCTCCTAGAAAGGGGCAAGGCATGGATTTGAAAACCTTATCCCCATCTTCATCCACCTGCAGAAATTCCGCTTCAAAAGCTGGTAATTTCATCTTAAAGTACTTGGCGATACGTGTAATATCTGCTTCTTTGAAGTCAGGTCCCAATGTCTTGCAACAGTTCGCGCAGGCGGTACAATCAATCTCAGCAAAAACTTCTTGGTGAATTTGCTGAGCTATCTTATCTAAATTTTTTGGCGGCTTTTTCTTTAGATTTGCTAACACTTTGCGATGCTCCTTCTGCTTTTGCAGTGCTAGTTGGTGGTAATACTCAATATCAATTTCTTTAGACATAATTGCTTTCTAATACAAGTGCTTTTGTCTATTATACCATAAACTATTTTCTATTTTTTTTCCTTTACATACAAAAAGCCCTTCGGATAAAATCCGAGGGGCTAAAAATGTTGTTAGATCAACGACCAAACTTTTGAATTTCAAAGTTCGGGATAAAATAGTTCACTGAACTAGATTATTTTTTCAAGTTGTAGAATGATTTCAATCCACGGTATTCTGCTACTTCACCAAGTTGGTCTTCGATACGAAGCAATTGGTTGTATTTAGCGATACGGTCTGTACGTGAAAGTGAACCAGTTTTGATTTGTCCTGCGTTAGTTGCAACTGCAATGTCAGCAATTGTTGAATCTTCAGTTTCACCTGAACGGTGTGATACAACGGCAGTGTAACCAGCTTCTTTAGCCATTTCGATAGCTTCAAAAGTTTCAGTAAGAGTACCGATTTGGTTAACTTTGATAAGGATTGAATTAGCAGCACCTTCTTGGATACCACGTGCAAGGTAGTCAGTGTTTGTTACGAAGAAGTCGTCACCAACAAGTTGTACTTTCTTACCAAGACGTTCAGTAAGAGCTTTCCAACCATCCCAGTCGTTTTCATCCATACCATCTTCGATAGTGATGATTGGGTATTTGTTAACCAATTCTTCAAGGTAGTCGATTTGTTCTGCAGATGTACGAACAGCGGCGCCTTCACCTTCAAATTTAGTGTAGTCGTAAACTTTACGTTCTTTATCGTAGAATTCTGATGAAGCACAGTCAAATCCGATAAATACATCTTTACCTGGAACATATCCAGCAGCTTCGATAGCAGCAAGGATAGTTTCAACACCATCTTCAGTTCCTTCGAAACGAGGAGCGAATCCACCTTCGTCACCTACGGCAGTTTCCAAACCACGTGATTTAAGGATTTTCTTAAGAGCATGGAAGATTTCAGCACCGTAACGAAGGGCTTCTTTAAATGTTGGCGCACCAACTGGCAAAATCATGAACTCTTGGAAAGCGATTGGAGCGTCAGAGTGAGAACCACCGTTGATGATGTTCATCATTGGAGTTGGAAGAACTTTAGTATTGAATCCACCAAGGTAGCTGTAAAGTGGGATCTCAAGGTAGTCAGCAGCAGCACGAGCTACAGCGATAGAAACACCAAGGATTGCGTTTGCACCCAATTTACCTTTGTTAGGAGTACCGTCAAGTGCGATCATAGCACGGTCGATAGCTTGTTGGTCACGTACATCGTAGCCGATGATAGCTTCAGCGATGATGTTGTTTACGTTGTCAACAGCTTTTTGTGTACCAAGACCACCGTAACGAGATTTGTCACCGTCGCGAAGTTCAACTGCTTCGTGTTCACCAGTAGAAGCTCCTGATGGAACCATACCACGTCCGAAAGCACCTGATTCAGTATAAACTTCTACTTCAAGTGTTGGGTTACCGCGTGAGTCTAGGACTTCGCGAGCGTAAACATCAGTAATAATTGACATTTTTTACTCTCCTTTGAGTTAAATTTTTTACACCTCTATGATACCTTAAAAATAAGCGTTTTTCAAGAAAAAACGTTATCTTTGTGTAAATTTTCCTTAACTTTATAAAGTAATCGCTTTCTTTTTGTCTGTTTTCTAGCGATTTTTGTGATATACTATTTTTATGACAGATTTATCAAAACAACTACTAGAAAAAGCTCATGGTGGATCGAAATTAAACCCTGACGAACAACGCCGCTATCTCGGCACTTTCGAGGAAAGAGTTCTTGGCTACGCGGATATTAATACTGCCAATAGTCCTGAATTAGAACATGGATTTTTCTCTATTTTAGAAAGTTTTCAAGAAAAGGTAGAGGAACTTTTTGTGAAGATCTCACCAAATATCGAGTTTGACAAACAGGTCTTTTACTTAAGACAAGCAAAGGAAAGCAACTGCCAGGCGACTATTGTTTCAGATGATCATATCACCTCTCCTTTTGGCCTTGTCATTCACACGAACGAACCTGTTCAAGTAGAAGAAAAAGACCTTAGACTTGCTTTCTCAAACCTCTGGGAAGAGAAAAAGACAGAAACGTCTAAAAAATCCATCTGGAAAAAATGGTTAGGTTAATCCTTTCTCATATTTAATAAATGACCGATATTAGTAGCTGTGTGCTCCAAATAGAAACTGGCATTTTTCAGACTATCTTCTAAAGGTTCACTTTTCTCCAAAATAGAAAAAGCGGCTTGGATATTTTCAAATGGTAGGGAAGGTAAATCTTCAGCGAGACTACCACAAATAGCAATAACAGGAACTCCGACAGGGGTTCTTTTTACTACACCAATTGGTGCTTTCCCTGCTAAACTTTGACAATCTAACCTTCCTTCTCCAACAATAACCAAGTCAGCATCAGATACTTTCTTATCAAAGTCAATCAAGTCTAGGCAGGTGTCAATTCCGGATACGATACTTGCCTTAGCAAAGGCACACAAACCGCCAGCAATGCCTCCACCAGATCCTGCTCCTTTAATTTTCAATGTTGCAAGGGAGACTTTTTCATAAAAATCTTGGATTGCCTGATCTACTGCCTCAAACATAGTAGGATCCAGACCTTTTTGCTTTCCAAAATTGTAGATTGCACCTTGATGTCCACATAAGGAACTCACGACATCTGCTAAAATACGAATGTGAACATCTTCAGGAATTTTATAGCAATTTCTATTGAAGCAGAAGCTAAGTTTAGTAAGTTCTGACCGCAAGCAGTCAAGGCATTTCCATCCCTATCATAAAATTGATACCCAAAACCAGCAGCAATTCCCAGTCCTCCATCATTACTGGCCGTACCACCAACGCCAATATAGATTTCTTTAGTCCCTTAAGTAATGAGGTAGCGAATCAACTCTCCAATACCACGAGTTTGGATTTGCAGTGGATTTCGTTTCTCCAGCGGAATTTTTCCAAGGCCGACCAAGTCAGCTACTTCAAATAGAGCTAATTCCCCTTTTTGAAAATAGAGCATGGTTTCTTTTTGGCCAAAAGGTCCTGTCACTTGGATCCATTTTTCTTCTAGGTCAAGAGAATGTCGGATAGCATCTACAGTGCCTTCTCCACCGTCACCAACAGGACAGAGCAGACATTCTACAGCTACTATTGACTGTTCGAAGCCTCTTTTTATAGCTTGAACGACCTCTTCTGCCGTCAAACTCTCTTTAAAAGAATCGGGTGCAATTACAATTTTCATAGTTCACTCTCATTCTAAGAAATCAATCAAAGGTAGAACTTCTAAAAGATCCCTTTTATCTACATGACAAGCTGTCTCAGATTTTACGACCTCTTTGGCACAAAAGGCTATACCGTGACCTGCTGTCTTTAACATCAAGAGGTCATTGGCACCATCACCGATAGCAATCGTTCTTTCTTTGGGAAGTTTTAGGTCTTTTCTCCATTTCTCAAGAGTAGCTTGTTTTTCTTGGGCTGTAACAATTTCACCAACTAATTTTCCTGTTAGAAGACCATCTTTGACTTCAAGTTGGTTAGCAGAGAAATAGGTAATACTAAGGGATTTTGCTAGCCTCTCAACTATTGGTGTAAATCCACCAGACACCAGACCTACTAGGATGCCCTTCTTTTGGAGAATGGAAATGAATTCCTGGGCATTTGGCGTTAAATGAATAGAGTTAAAAACTTTCTCAAAGACCGAAATAGGAAGGCCTTCCAACAAGGAAACTCTGTCTCGTAAACTGCTTTCAAAGTCTAACTCTCCTCTCATTGCCCGACTTGTAATCAGCGAAATTTCCTCCTCACGACCTGTCTCTCTACCCAACAAATCAATCACTTCTTCTAGGATTAAGGTGCCATCAACATCCATAACACACAAGCCTTTTACTTGGGACATAAATTCTCCTCTCTAAATAGCCCAAAAATCGTATGAAGTCATCATACGATTTTATCTATTAGTTAACTAAACTATGGTACAAGTCAAGGTATGATTTGCAGGCTGTATCCCATGAGAAATCACACTCCATAGCTTGTTTTTGTAAGTTTCTCCAAACGTCAGGATGGTTCCTATACAAGTCCAATGCTGCTTGGAAAGTCCAATTTAACCAATAAGGAGATAGATTGTCAAAACTAAAGCCTGTACCGCTTCCTTCGATTGGATTGAAAGCGCGGACAGTATCTCGCAAACCACCAACTTCATGAACCAATGGTAAGGTTCCGTAACGCATCGCCATCATTTGAGACAAGCCACACGGTTCGAAACGACTCGGCATGAGGAAGAGGTCACAAGCAGCGTAGATTTCTTGAGCAAGTTTGACATCAAAAGTAATATTTGCTGATAGCTTGTCAGGATAAACTTGAGCAAACCAAGAGAAGGAATGTTCAAAAGCCGGGTCACCTGTTCCTAAAAGGACTATTTGAACGTCCTCCTGTAAGAAACGATGCAAGCTTTCTACAACAACATCAAAACCTTTTTGGCGTGTCAAACGAGAGACAATCCCAACTAGAGGAACATCTGCTCGGACTGGCAACCCCACTCTCTCTTGCAATTTTGCTTTGTTTTGGGCTTTCCCAGACAAATTTTCTTGACTAAAATGATAGTCTAAAAGAGCATCCGTCTGAGGATTATACAGGTCAGCATCAATCCCATTCACGATACCAGATACCTTGCCAGATTCCATTCGAAGAATCTGATCCAAGTTACATCCGAACTGACTGGTCATAATTTCATGAGCATAACTAGGTGAAACGGTTGAAACACGATCAGCATAAAGAATACCAGCCTTCATCCAGTTCAGACAGTTGTTCCATCGAAGGGTGCCATCAGCATAACGTTCAAAGCCAACTCCAAACAAATCCCATAACATTCCTTCTGAAAATTGTCCTTGGAATTCCAAATTATGAATGGTTAAAACAGTTTTTATTCCTTGATAGGCTTGAATCCAACGGTATTTTTCCTTTAACAAGAAAGGAATCATAGCTGTATGGTAGTCATGAACATGGAGAAGGTCAGGAATAAAGTCGATGCGTTCCATGGCTTCAAGAGCAGCCAGTTGGAAAAAGGCAAAGCGTTCACCGTCGTCAAAATCACCGTACACATGACCACGGAAGAAATAATACTGATTATCAATGAAGTAGAAAGTAACCCCATTCAAGACCGTTTTCTTAATACCACAGTACTGTCTACGCCATCCTACACTAACTTCAAAGTGGAGAACATCCTCGATCTGGTCGCCGAACTTAGCTTCTACCATATCATAATAAGGCAAGAAAACTGCAACTTCGTGCCCTGCTTTTACAAGTGATTTGGGAAGCGCGCCAATGACATCGCCCAAACCACCTGTTTTTGAAAAGGGTGCTCCTTCTGCCGCTACAAATAAAATTTTCATGAATAAATGTCCTCTGTTACTTTGCTACCTTTCTTAACGACAACTGGATGTTCTGCCCTTCCTCTAATGACAACACCGTCCGCAACTTCAACGCCCTTATCCAAGATAGCATATTCAACTTGGGCACCCTGACCAATCACAACACGAGGGAATAAAATGCTGTCCTTCACCACACTATCTTTGTGAACATAAATGTTACGAGATAGGACTGACTGAACTACTTCACCCTCAATGATACTACCAGAAGCAAACTGAGAAGTACTTACTTTTGAAGTATTCGCATAGTAGGTTGGCTCTTCGTTTTTGACTTTTGTATAAATCTTTTGATTTGGTGAGAAAAGTGAGTAGAACTTTTTAGATTCAAGCATATCAATGTTTGCTTGATAATAGGACTGAACAGAATGAATATTGGCTAGATAGCCCGTGTATTCGTAAGCAAAAGCACCTTCTTTTACAGCTAAATCGCGGAGAACATAGCGCAACTTTTCAGGATATTCTTTCTGAGCTTCTTCTTCAAGTCGTTCAATCAACCATGGAGTATCCACAACAAAGATATCTGTAGACATGTTGAAAAGTTCATCCGTAGATTTGCTATCAAATAGTTTATGAGAACGAACATGGTCTGTTTCATCCACTTCCAAGATTGCATTTACTTCTGAAATGTCTTTCTTAGGTAATTTTTTATAAACTACAGTGATAGGTCCTTTTGTTGTATCGTGCAGGTGAAAGACTTGATTCAAATCAATATTCACCAGTACATCGCAGTTAATCGAAACGGTTTGGTTTGAACCCGAACGTCTCAGGTAGGTGAGGAGCTGTTGGTAATATTCTTTTCCAACTGTGCTGCTTTCAACACGAGTATTGTAAATTCCTAAATAGTAGTGACTTAGAAGTGTTGACAAGCCCCATTCACGACCTGAACGGATATGGTCAAAGACTGAGCTGATATTATCTTGTTGGAAAATACCAAAGATACTACGAATACCAGCATTTGCAAGACTAGAGAGAGGGAAGTCAATCAAACGGTATTTCCCACCGAAAGGCAGACTAGCTACCGGACGGTGTTCTGTTAACGTTGACATATCATGAAAACCAACTGTGTTTCCCAAAATGGCTGAATATTTATCAATCTTCATCTGTTGCTACCCCCACTACTTCATTGTATCCCACTACTTGTACTTCGTCAGTTCCATCAATCTCTACGCCGTCTGCAATAATGGCGCCCTCACCGATAATAGCACGAGTAATCTTTGCATCATGACCAATAATAGCTCCGCTCATGATGACAGAGTCTACTACTTCAGCACCCTCACGTACTTGTGCTTCTGTTGAAAGAATCGAACCTTTAACAGTTCCATCTACAAAACAGCCATCCACGACCAATGAATCTTCTACATCAGCATGTTCACCAAGGAAGTTTGGTGGTGAAATCAAGTTTCTTGAGTAAATCTTCCATTGACGGTTACGGCTATCCAAGGCATTTTCTGGAGAAATGTACTCCATGTTCGCTTCCCAAAGTGACTCAATCGTACCAACGTCTTTCCAGTAACCACTAAATTCGTAAGCATAGACGCTTTCACCAGACTCGAGATAGTTAGGGATAACGTTCTTACCGAAGTCTGACATATCCACATTACTCTTTTCAGCAGCGACTAACATATTACGGAGACGTTGCCAATCAAAGATATAAATCCCCATAGAAGCTTTTGTAGATTTAGGTTGAGCTGGTTTTTCTTCAAATTCTACAATACGATTATTGGCATCTGTGTTCATGATACCAAAACGGCTTGCTTCTTTAAGAGGGACGTCTAAAACCGCTACTGTCAAACTGGCATTATTATCCTTATGGGACTGAAGCATGTCATCGTAGTCCATCTTGTAGATGTGGTCACCAGAAAGAATCAAAACATATTCTGGGTTGATACTGTCGATGTAGTCAATATTTTGGTAGATAGCGTGACTGGTCCCTTCAAACCAACGATTTCCCTCGCTTGCAGAGTAGGGTTGAAGGATAGAAACACCTGTGTTAATACCATCTAGTCCCCAGCTCGAACCATTTCCGATATGGTTGTTCAAAGCAAGAGGTTGGTACTGTGTAATGACTCCAACATTGTGAATCCCTGAGTTGGCACAGTTTGAGAGGGCAAAGTCAATAATGCGGTAGCGCCCACCAAATTGCACAGCTGGTTTCGCAAGGTTTTGAGTGAGTTTTCCGAGACGAGTTCCTTGCCCACCCGCAAGGATCAAAGCTAGCATTTCATTCTTCATTTTCTACTCCTTTTTGATTTTTATTTGTGACGGTTTTAGTAGGTTTCAAGCGACGTTTGATTTTCCATACACTTGCTCCCATAGCAGGCAGGGTAAAGGTCAAAGTCTGCTCGTAATCTTTCCATAAGCCTTCTTGAGTCTGAACTGTTTGATTGTGCTCTTTCCACACACCTCCCCATTCTTCTAGTTCCGTATTCCAAACTTCTTCGTAAATACCTGCAACAGGTAAACCAATCGTAAAGTCCTTACGTTCAACTGGTGCCATATTAAAGACACAGACTAACATTTCGTCCTTCTTGCCTTTACGAATAAAGGAAAGGACACTCTGAACTCTATTATCCGCATCGATAATCTCGATACCATCATAACTAGTATCAATTTCCCACAGACAGCGATGGTCTTTATAGAATTGATTCAGTTGTGAAGTGAAATGCTTCATCTTAGCATTCATCGGATCTTCTAGATTAGACCATTCCAACTGCTCCTCAGACTTCCACTCGAGGAATTGTCCGTACTCACTACCCATGAACAAGAGTTTCTTACCTGGATGACAAATTTGATAAGTGTAGAGATTACGCAACCCTGCGAACTGATTGTAGCGATCTCCCCACATCTTATGCATCATACTCTTCTTACCATGAACTACTTCATCGTGTGAAAAAGGTAGGAGATAGTTTTCATTGAAAACATACATGAAGCTGAAAGTCACCAAATTAAAGTCATATTTACGATAAATCGGATCTTCCTCGTAGAAACGGAGGATGTCGTTCATCCAGCCCATATTCCATTTATAGTCAAAGCCAAGGCCGCCCAGTTCTTTCATACCAGTAATCTTTGTCGCTGATGAACTCTCTTCTGCAATCATCATGATATCTGGATAAGCTAACTTAATCACTGTGTTCAACCGTTGAAGGAAGTAATAACCCTCGTAGTTAAGATTTCCACCGTCCTTATTTGGGGTCCAAGGAGCATTATCATAATCTAGGTAAAGCATATTGCTAACAGCGTCAACCCGAATGCCATCTAAGTGGTAAAAATCAATCCAAAATTTAATACTTGAAATCAAGAAAGACTGAACCTCATTTTTTCCGAGATCAAAATTTAGCGCACCCCATCCATAGTTATGAGCCTTGTTGTGGTCTTGGTATTCAAAAGTTGGTGTGCCGTCATAATATGCCAAGGCATCATCATTAATAGTAAAATGACCTGGAACCCAGTCTACTATAACACCAATATTATTTATATGACACTCTTCAACGAAATCTTGAAACTCCTCAGGTGTACCGTAGGAATGTTCAAAAGCAAAATAACCCATAAGCTGATAGCCCCAGCTCAATCCAAGTGGGTGAGCCATTAAAGGCATAAACTCAATATGTGTATAGTTCATTTCAACTAAATAAGGAATCAACTCTTCCTTCAGCTGTGAAAAACTATAGGGACTGCCATCTGGATTTCTCTTCCAAGATCCTGCATGAGCCTCATATATATTAACCGGTCGATTGAAAAATCCCAGACGCTTGCGACGCGCTAGCCAAAGGCCATCTTTCCACTTCTTTTCTCGAATAGTGGTCAGAACAGCTCCTGTACCTGGCCGGGCTTCAAAACGAACTGCCAACGGATCAATTTTCATAATCTGGTGACCATTTGCACGCGTAATATGATATTTATAAATCTGACCTTCCTGAGCTTGACTCGTAAAGACTTCCCAAACACCTGCTTCATTACGAACCATGGGAATCTGATTCTCAACCCAATCAGTAAAATCTCCAACTAGATGAACTGCTTGTGCATTTGGGGCCCAAACCCTAAAGGTATAGCCAATTTCTCCGTTTTTCTCCTCTCTATGTGCTCCTAAATAATGCTGGAGGTGAAAGTTTTCACCTGTAGTAAAGGTTCTTAATGCTTCTTGATTATTCATCCAATCCCCTTTCTCTTTGTAAGCGTTTTCTATATTTTTATTATACACTCTTTTAAGATAACTTTCAAGTAATTTACGAAGAAAATCATATTTTTTTATGAAAGTCTTCAAAAAATTACCGAGCATTTTAAAAAAGATATCCTGAAAATAGAATACGAAACGATTTCCATATATTTTTTTATTACAATACCAAAACATTCGCTTTTTATCAATTTGTAAGTAATTTTTTTGAAGAAAATAAAACCAGGAAAAGATTTCCTGATTTTATAGATTATTTTACATCAAATACAATGGATTTAACATTTGTCATCGCTTCGATACTATATTTAATTCCTTGCACTCCTGCTCCAGAACCTTTTACACCAAGGAATGGGAAATTATCTGGTCCGCGTTGTGTTTTATTATTAATATGAACGGTTCCCACTTCAAGTTTCTCAGCGATTTCAAAGGCCTTTTTGAAATCATTTGTAAAGACGGAGGATTGAAGACCAAACTCAGATTCATTGGCAATTGCTACTGCTTCATTCGCATCTGTGACACGGATAATTGGTAGAACAGGGCCAAACGGTTCTTCCCATGCTACTTTCATATCTTTTGTAACTTGGTCAAAAAGCACTGGCCAGAGAAGATTGCCTTCACGCTTGATTGGTGTAAGAGCCTGAGCGCCTTTTTCTTGTGCATCTTCAATCAAGCTCCAGATGAAATCAGCTGAAGTATTGTCAATAACAGGTGTGATATCAGCATTGTCAAATGGGTCACCGACTGTTAATTTAGAAACTTCTTCCTGAAGCAAAGTAGCCAATTTATTTGCTACACTTTCGAGAACAATGACACGTTTAATGGCCGTGCAACGTTGCCCTGAATAGCTAAAGGCTCCTGCAACGATTTGCTTGGCAGCGTGTTCCAACATGATAGGACGCATACCAGCTAAACGACCAATACGTTCTCCGATTGGAGTTGAACCTGTAAAGTTGATGAAGTTGACTTCTTTGTGCTCAATGATATAATCCCCAATTTCTGAACCACGACCAGTGATGGTGTTGAAGACACCTGCTGGGATTCCTGCTTCTTCAAAGGCTTTAGCTAGTAAGAGACCAGAAATAGATTCTTGCGTTGGCGGCTTAAACATAACGACATTTCCTGCAATCAGAGCCGGATCAATCTTGGCTCCAGAAAGGTTGACTGGGTAGTTAAATGGTGCGATAGCTAAGACAACTCCAACTAGCTCACGACGGACGACGGCTAGCTTGTTTTTACTTGCAGCCTTCCATTGCTTGTCCAGTAATACGGAGACCTTCCTCAGCAGCAAAATGGATCAAATCTGCTGTACGTACTACTTTTCCAATGGCTGCTTTAATCCCTTTTGCAATCTCTTTGGCAAGAATTGTACCAATTTTTTTATCACGTTCCAAAATATTTGCTGTCTTATGCAAATAGGCTGCACGCTCAACTGGTGCTAGATCACGCCATGCAGGGGGAGCTGCACGCGCAGCTTCTATAGCATCATCCACTTCAGCTTGGCTCATAGCGAGTACTGTCCCTAGTTTTTCTTGATTGATAGGAGAATAGATCGCAATCTCCTTCTCTGATGATTTCCATTTTCCATTCACTAAATTCTGATAATTTGTCAAATTCTCTTCCTCCTGAAAATGATTAAAACTTATTTTATCAAATTTTCAGAAAATTATAACCATTTTTGTGAGAACATTGATATTTTTTCACAAACTTGATTCTTAAAATTATTTGAATTTTATTCCTATTAGATATTGGTTTTCCAATAAAAATCAAAAAAGGTCTAGTTAATCTAAACCTTTTCAGAACATTAATTTACGAGAGTACTTTTAAGACTACGACACTGGTATCATCAATCACATTGGATTCTTTAGAACGACTATTAGACACCAGCATTTCAAGATTTCCTGCATTTTCAAAGTAGAAGGAAGTTCCTTTCGCATTAAAGACTACCAATAAGTGCTCCGGTCCACCGTGAATTTCGTAAACAATCCACCCACTATTTTCAGCAGCTGTATGGACGAAGACATGGCGATAGACTTCTTCGTATGTAGGATAAGAGAAGGCACCGGTCTGTGTTTTTAGGCGAATAATTTGGCGAATAAAGTCAATGCTCTCTTGTCTCTCATTGATTAAATCCCAGTTGACCTGGTTGACACTATCTGGAGCATTGTAACTATTCATAGCCCGTTCTCTATCTACCGCAGTCAGCTCGCCATTTTCTCCAGTAGCAAGGAGTTTAGTGCGGCCAAATTCTTGCCCCAACTCTATAAAGGACATCCCTTGCATGAGGATGCTCATCGCTGTTGCTGTCTCAACTTGGCGCATAATCTTATCTAAACTGTGATCTGGATGAAGGGTCACCAACAAATCATGCAAGTTATAATTATCATGGGCTTCCACATAGTTAAGGACTTGGTTTGGGCTAAGATATGAGCCCAATTCTCGACTACCAAGAATAGCTTTGGCTACAATCGGTTCTGTAGCAGCACCACTAACAAATCCTGCCTTGATTGAGCCATAAACTTCTCCTCCTTTGATGGCATCGCGCTGATCATCGTTGAAAAATCCAATATTTGGCATCTGGCAGGCATTGTCCTTCTTGGCCTTGTCATAAGGTGCAAGACCTGTCCCCATATCCCAACCTTCTCCATAAGTGAGAATACGCGGATCGACTTCATCAAGTGCCCAACGAATTACCTGCATGGTTTTAATATCGTGAATTCCCATCAAATCGAAACGGAAACCATCAATATTGTATTCTTTCACCCAATAAAGGAGTGAGTCAATCATATACTTGCGGTACATTTCGTGTTCGCTTGCGGTTTCATTTCCTACACCTGTGCCATTTTGGAAGGTTCCATCTGGATTCATACGATAGTAATAATCAGGAACAGTTGTTTGGAAAGGAGCATCAACCGTTGAAAAGGTATGGTTGTAAACGACATCCATAATGACACCGATTCCTGCATTATGATAAGCCTGAATCATGGTTTTGAGTTCTCGAATAACCTGTCCAGGATCATCTGGATTACTAGAGAAACTTGTTTCTGGTGCGTTGTAGTTTTGAGGGTCATAACCCCAGTTATAGGTTACATTTCCATCCTCATCATATTCCTTATGGCGATCAAAGATTGGTTGGAGCTGAACATAATTACAGCCGAGTTCTTTGATATAGTCAAAGGCTGTTGCTTGACCATACTGGTTAACCGTTCCAGTCTGAGCAGCCCCAAGGAAGGTCCCTCGAAGATTTTCTGGAACTCCAGATGTCGGCGATTTTGTAAAATCACGAATATGCAACTCACAGATAACGGCTTTACATGGATTTTCCAAACGCCAAGGAGCCTCTGTCCCATGCTTGACTTCGAACCCTTCTACCTGTCTATCTTGCTGAGAGAGAATGACAGAACGTTTCCCGTCAGGACTTGTAGCGATAGTGTATGGGTCTCGTATCAAAGTCTGGTGGTGCGGAAACTCAATCTGATACTGATAGGCTTTACCGGCAAGATTTTCATCCATGTCTACGCTCCAAACACCAATGGTATTGTACTTATGACTGTATGAATAACTATTCCCACGCTCAAGATTAAAGGTTTTCCAAACCGGCGCGTCGTTGCTTGTATTTTCATAAACGACCACTTGGACAGCTGTAGCGGTTGGAGCCCAGAGTTTAAAGCTTGTCTGGTAGTCTGAGATACTGTAACCTAACTCTCCTTGGTATCCCCAATGATGATCAAAACTTTCACTGTGAAAGGCTTTATCAAAAGCAAACGGGTTTTGATATTTATAGTAAGGACTTGCAATGGCTGGATTTTCAGAATAATAGACTGTCTCATCACCATCCAAAATCCAAACCTCAGTCAACAGTGGATAATGGTTAAACCGTAGGAGATAGTCTTTTGTCTTTCCATTTATTTCGACAGAAAAGGTCAGAGTATCGAGCCTTTCTGAACTTGTAACTGTAAAGGAGAGTTTTACTCCAAAATAGTCATTTTCATAATACAAATTTTCTTTAATATCCGCCTGTTTTCTACTGAATGAACAAACATCATAATCCCCATTTTTTCGGTGAAAATGGATGACTACAGGGTAACTATACATTTTTTCCTAATTTCTAATTTAATTCATTTTCTTCCGCGCTGATGGATTCAGCAGCAATTTCATTACGATTGACAAAAAATTCAATGTGGTTATGGCAAACTTCAAGTTCAACTGGCGTATCACCACCGTATTCTCCATCTAGATTTAGCATAAAGGGTTCTTCGTCGTCCAAGACCTCTAAACGGAGTTTGCTAGTTTTAAGGTACTCAATATTAACATCCGTCACATGCTGACCTCCATTTAGAGCCTGTATTAACAAGGCCAACATCTCAAATAACTTGTCTGTTTTTACCAGAATCAGAGTGAAATTGCCATCATCTAACTTGGTATTAGGTGCTAACTGCTCAAAACCACCAATTGAATTGGTCAAGGCGACAAAAATCAATGAGACTTCCCCCTCGAAGACCCCTTGATCATGTATAATTTTCACTGGTCGAACCTTAGTCTGAGGAAACATTTCAATGCCTTTGGCGACATAGGCAAAATAGCCTAGGTGTGTCTTAACTTCACTGGGTACGCTATATGTCAACTCTGTCAAGGTACCTGCTGCTGCAATATTGATAAAGTACTTATCGCCAAAAGCGCGTCCAATATCCATTTGAATGATTTGATTTTGTCCGATAATTTTTGCTGCCTTAACGGGATCTCCAAGTGGAATCTTGAGAGCACGCGCATAGTCATTGGTTGTGCCTGTTGGGATGATAGCTAGTTTGGGACGATATTCAAGAGGAGCAACACCGTTGACCACCTCATTAATCGTACCATCGCCTCCCGCAACGATAATCAAATCAAAACCAGCTTTGGCTACTCTCTCAGCTTCTTTTTGTGCCGAAAGAGGTTCTGGAGTCGTTTGAAAGGCACTGGTTTCATAGCCAATATCTTCCAAAACATCCAGCACTTCTGCTATATTTTTCTTGATAATTTCCTGCCCTGAGGTTGGGTTATAAATTAAACGCGCACGTTTTCTTTCTTCTGTCATTGTTACAAACTTTCTAGCCAAGCTTCATCTCGAACCTCAATACCAAGTTCTTGTGCTTTTTGAAGTTTACTTCCAGCATCTGCTCCTGCAACAACAAGGTCTGTCTTTTTAGAAACACTACCTGTTACCTTGGCACCCAGACTTTCGAGTTTACTTTTAGCTTCTGAGCGCTTGATCCGTTCCAATTTTCCAGTCAATACCACGGTCAAACCTGACAAGGCCGCATTCGCAACTACTGTCTGACCTTTATAATCCAGATTGACCCCAGCTTCTTTCAATTCTCTGAGGAGAATTTCAGAGCCTTCTGTCGCAAAATAAGTCTGAAGACTTTGCGCAATTACACTACCTAAGCTTCCGATACTTGCTACTTCCTCTGGATCTGCTTGGGCTAGATTTTCAATAGAGTGGAAATGTTGGAGCAAGAGCTGACTGGCTTTACGGCCTACATGGCGAATTCCCAAACCAAATAAGAGTTTCTCGGCTGAATTTCCCTTAGATTCTTGGATGGCCTGATACAGTTTAGAAGCAGACTTTTCCTTAACACCCTCTAAAAGGAGGAAATCGTCTTCTTTCAAGCGGTAAATACCCGCCACATCCTTGACTAAATTGGCAGCAAAGAGCTTCTCAACAATAGATGAACCCAGTCCTGTAATATTCATGGCATCTCGAGAAGCAAAGTGAATCAAACCTTCCATGATTTGAGCAGGACAACGCGGATTGATACAACGGAGAGCCACTTCATCTTCAAAGTGCAACAAGTCAGAATTACAACTTGGACAGTTTGTAGGGATATCTAGTTTCTCTTCAGAAATTCGTTTGGACTCTACTACTCGTAAAACAGCAGGGATGATGTCACCAGCCTTATAGACGATAACCGTATCGTCCTTGCGAATATCTTTTTCAGCAATATAATCCACATTATGCAGGGTCGCACGACTAACAGTTGTTCCAGCAAGCTGAACGGGAGTCAGATTGGCAGTTGGAGTCACAACACCCGTACGGCCAACTGTCCAATCAACTGATAAGAGTTGAGCTTCTTTTTCTTCAGCAGGAAACTTGTAGGCTACTGCCCACTTTGGAGCCTTAACAGTAAAGCCGAGTTCTTCTTGACCTGCTAGGTCATTGACCTTGATCACCACCCCATCGATATCATAAGGCAGATTGTCCCGTTCCTCTCCTACTTCTTGGATAAAATTCCAGATTTCATCTATATTTTCAGCCAAGATTCGCTTTGGATTAACTACAAAACCTAGTTGTTCAAGGTGCTTCAAAACCTTTTTTTGGCTGTCACGAGTTGAAGGGCTGGCTTCTTGATAGAGGAATGTCGCAAGGTTACGCTTGGCAACTACTGCTGTATCCAGCTGACGTAGAGTTCCTGCCGCCGCATTACGAGGATTGGCAAATTCAGGTTCTCCATTTTCTTGACGAGCTTGGTTAACCTGGTCAAAAGAAGCACGTGGCATGTAACATTCTCCACGAACCGTGATATCTAGTTCTTCTGGCAAAGTTAACGGAATGTCCTTAACACGTTTAAGATTTTCTGTAATATTTTCACCAATAGAACCATCTCCACGCGTTGCCCCAGCAAGCAAAATCCCCTTTTCATAAGTAAGAGAGATAGATAAGCCATCGATTTTCAACTCACAAATATAGGTTGGATGGGCCACTTCCTTACGAACACGCGCATCAAAAGCTTCAAGCTCCTCACGTGAAAAAGCATCCTGCAAACTATAAAGAGGATACTGATGACTGTATTTTTCAAAACCATCTAAAACCTTGCCACCAACACGATGAGTCGGACTGTCTGCTAATACTTGATCTGGATAGGCAGCCTCCAACTCAACCAACTCACGGTAAAGACGGTCATACTCACTGTCTGAAACCGAGGGATTATCGCTGGTATAGTACTCAGTCGCATAGCGATTGAGCAAGGCGACTAACTCATTCATTCTTTTATTCATAAAACCATTTTACCATAAAACAAGCCCTCCTCACAAACGAGAAGGGCGGAAAAAATATTTAGTTTGAAATTATTTTTGAAGTCCAAGCAAACTTATGTCTCTTTTTCAAAACGAGTTCGAACATAAATAAACGATATACAAGACAAGATGATAACACCACTTCCAATTATCAGGAAAGAAGAGAGATGTACACTTGGCAAGACTGTCATAAATCCTTTTGCAATAGGCATAAATAGAGTAGCTAAGGTAAAAATTGTACTCAGTACTCTCCCAAGAAATTCGCTCTCAACCTTGGTTTGTACTTGAGTAAAAAAGTGAATATTAAAAATCGTCATAAACAATTCACAAACTAAATTTCCAGAAAAGGAAAGAAAAGTTGGCAGTGGTAATCCCATCATAAAAACTCCGACACCTGTCAAAGCCAGTAAAATCAAAAGATTATAAACACTTGCCTTTACTTTGCTAGCTAGAATAGCTCCCACAATGGAACCAATAGCCCCCATAGTTAAAATACTTGCATAAGCCCCTTCTACCCCGTAAAGTCGATTTGAAAAAGGGAGGAGAAATTCAAAGGCTGCAAAAAAGAAATTAACGCTGGAAGCCACTAACAGGAGAAAGAAAATCTCTCTTTGATGCCAGATATAGTGCAAGCCATCCTTGATATCCGCAAAAATATCTTTCTCAGTAAAAGGTTTCTTATCTTGAACCATTGGTTCTTCTTTTGGAAGTAAGGCCACTAGAACAAATGCTATGAAAAAAGTCAAAGCATCTAGTAAGAGCGTCAGATGGAGACTGGCAAATTGTAAAACGATGAAAGAAAGTACAGGGGAGCTAACACCTACAACCTGCAAAACCAGCTCTAAGCGAGAGTTATAGATCACAATCTCATCTTTCTCCACCACTTCAGTTATAATAGCTTTATTGGCTGTACGAGAAAAGGCAAAAGCAACCGCCTGAACAATATTGGCAAAAATCAAGGCAGCAATCATCAAGCTATCATTTCTGATGAAAGAAATAGCTAAACAGAGAATACCGCAAATCAAGTCCGTCGTCATCAAAATTTTGCGACGCGAAAAGCGGTCTGAAATCACTCCACCAAAGGGATTGACCAGAATCGATGTAACCAACTCAGAAATTTGATAAATTCCAAGAACAGTCTGTCCTATCGTTCCCATTGATGCCAACCAGACACTATTTCCATAATCATAGAGCATATTTCCTATCTTGTTAACAGCTCCACGGCTAATCAACTGTACTGCATAGCGATTCATATAAAAACTCCTCTCAAATTTTGAAACTATTGTATCAAAACCGAAAGGAGCTTTTGATTTTTTCCCTTATTTGGGAAAATTAATCTTTGACAAATTTTTCGTAGTGTTCCTGATAGTAGGCTACTTGCTCAGGAAGACCTAACACATCAAAAATATGCATGACCTCTTGCATCTGACTACAGCCTTCTGTACACTGTCCTTTTTGGTACAAGGCAAAGCCTTTTAGGTAATGTAAAATATTTCGTTCATACAGACTAATGTTTTTGCCAATAATCTTCTCTGTATAAGCCTCGAAATAGCTAGCATTATCAAAAGAAGAATGCTCTAAACAATGCTGGTAACAATTAAGGGCCAAAATCAAAACCAATCTCTTATGGCGCCCAATCTCTTGGTAAAATTCTTCCCTCTCCATAACTTCTCTACCAATCCGTGTGACATAGTCTACATCGTAGAAACTATAGAGATTACCAAAAAGAATCAACTCATACATGGTCCATTCTTCTGTTTGAAAAAGATAATCTGCTACCTTTTCCAAATCACTCTGACTCATCGTGTAACGAGCATCTCTTTGACAAATCAGACCTTGTAGCAGAATCCAATTCAGCTCAAAATAGAGGGGATTGGTCGAACTCTTCGCTTTCTTAAGCTGTTCCTTTTGAAGCTTTTGAAAACCAGCAATATCATTTGAGTAGTAAAGCGGAATAATCTGCGCCATCAAGGCAACATGTTCATGATTTTGAAAATCCCTAGCCTTGTCCATGAAATTTTCAATAGTCACATGAATATTATCCAAAATCTCAAAGAAACAAGAAACTGCTAGATCGGACTCCCCAAGCTCAAAGCGAGATAACTGAGAGGTTGAGCAGGACTCGCCTGCAGGCTCCTTTAAAGAATAATTTCCACTTGTCCGAAATTCACGAAATACTTTTCCAAGATGTTCCATCTTTACACCTGCTCTGATAATTCTTCCCACTCAAGCATAGCTTCTTCCTGACGGTGGCTGATTTTGTCCAGTTCAGCCTGCAATTCCATGAGTTTTTCGGCATCGTTTGTTTCCAACATTTGTTCAGAAATGGCTTGGCTTTGACTTTCTAACTCTTCGATTTCAGCTTCTAGATTTTCGATTTGTCGCATGAGCTTACGGGCTTCTTTTTGACTTTCTTTCTGAGCTTGGTAGTCATTAACTGAACTTGCTTCTTTTGCTTGATTGATAGTTGAAACTTCCTCAGTCTGAATCATTTCTACTTCTGCTTTCTTTTCAATATAGTAGTCGTAATCTCCCAAGTAAAGAGTCGAGCCGTTCTCAGACAGTTCCAAAACATGAGTGGCGACACGATTGATAAAGTAACGGTCATGGCTGACAAATAACAAAGTCCCATCAAAGTCAATCAAGGCATTTTCCAACACTTCCTTGCTATCAATATCCAAGTGGTTGGTTGGCTCGTCAAGGATCAGGAAGTTGTTGTTTTCCATAGACAATTTAGCCAAAAGCAAACGAGCTTTTTCGCCACCAGACAGCATGCCGACTGATTTTTTAACATCATCTCCTGAGAAAAGGAAGGCCCCAAGACGGTTGCGGATTTCAACTTCTGGTGTCAGATTAAAATCATTCCAGAGTTCATCCAGTACAGTATTACTTGGTGTCAGCTTGCTTTGGGTTTGGTCATAGTAACCAACCTCAACATTGGCACCAAAGCGCTTTTCACCCTTGATAAAAGGAATCCGATTCACGATTGATTTAATAAAAGTTGACTTGCCGATACCATTGGGACCAACGATAGCAACAGCATTCATCTTACGAAGGTCTAGGTTGATAGGCTCTGACAGTACTTCCCCATCATAGCCAATAGCCGCATTTTCAACAGTCAAAACAACATTGCCCGACGTTTTTTCAGACTGGAAGGTCATGTTGGCTGCTTTCTTACCAGCTTCAGGCTTGTCCAAACGCTCCATTTTTTCCAGTTGTTTACGACGAGATTGGGCACGTTTGGTCGTCGAAGCTCGGACTAGATTGCGATTGACAAAGTCTTCCAGAGCAGCGATTTCCTTCTGTTGCTTTTCATAGTTTTTTGCCTCAGTAGCTAGCTTTTGCTCCTTCAACTCAACAAAACGAGAGTAATTTCCCACGTAACGATCCAAGGAATGCTTGGTCAAATCCAGTGTAATCGCCGCAACCTTGTCCAAGAAATAACGGTCGTGACTGACAATAATGAGGGCGCCGCTATAATTTACCAAGTAATTCTCTAGCCAGGCTATGGTTTCGATATCCAAGTGGTTGGTTGGTTCGTCCAAGACCAAGAGATTGGGCTTTTCAAGGAGCATTTTGGCAAGAGCCAGACGAGTATTTTGACCACCAGAAAGCTCGGCAATTTTCATCTGCCACATAGATTCGTCAAACTTGAAACCATTCAAAATCGCTCGAATATCAGCTTCGTAGGTAAAACCATCTGCTTGACGAAAATTCTCAGATAAGCGGTCGTAATCGGACATCAGTTTATCCAAATCCTCACCAGACTTTTCGCCCATCTCCAACTCCATCTGACGAAGTTGCTTCTCAGTCCGACGCAAGTCATCAAAGACATGGAGCATTTCATCATAAATGGTATTTTCAGACTCAAAACGGCTATCTTGGGCTAGGTAAGACAGAGAAATATCTTTTTTCTTATTGATTTCTCCACTAGTTGGCTCCTCTTCCCCAACCAAAATTTTTAAAAGAGTAGACTTACCTGCACCATTTTTCCCAACAAGAGCAATTCGGTCTCGTTCATCTACTTGCAGGTTGATATTATCAAAAAGAACCTCTCCTGCAAAAGATCGTTCAATTTTATTGGCTTGTAAAATAATCATACATCTATTTTACTATCTTTTTCTCTTTTGCACAATTGCAATGAAAAAAGTTTGAGTCATAACCCCGGACTATTCATCTTCTTTTTCATTAGAAAGCGTATTGGGCTGTTCTTCTTCCAACGCCAAATTGGAAGCTACCAATAGCCTCATTAAGGTCATCAAACGAAATGCCTTTGGTTTTCATAACTTTGAAAACTTCAAAAAAAGGATTTTCATCGCTCTCAACATCAAAAAAGAAAGGACGAAATTTGTCCTTTCTCGTTCTTAGCTGACTTCAACCCATTACAGTTGACAAACATACTAAGATTAGTAGTGAGAAAATCTCCGACGGGAGAGAGTACTCACTACTTTTTCTTTATGTTAAAGTAAAGGTGTCTTGTAAAGTCGTAGGGCTCTTTGGCGCTAGACGTCGCGTATTGAAAATAAAATCACTAAAACACGGAATTATTCAAGACAAAAGAGGTAATATCATGCCTACAGTATTTGGGATTGATGTGAGTAAGGCAAGTTCTGAAGTGGCAATTTTAGTCAACGGTGAGAAGAGTCATGGCTACACTAGGCTCAATGACCCCATTAGCTTCAATCGTCTTTTGAACGACTTGAAAACTGTTCATAACCCTGAGATTATATTTGTCTATTCTAGGCGTCTTCGAGCCTTTCTTGAGGAATACGACTACGCTTATACACAGCTGAATCCTCTGGAAGCTAAGAAGCAATTGGACAGTCTGCGAGTTCGTAAAACAGACAAAATTGACGCTGAAAAGTTGGCTCATTCTCAGCTTGTGCACAATCGTAAACAAACTTACGTGCATCAACACCTGCGTGATTTAAGTCCTTTCTATCAAAATCATTGTTCGAGCTAAAAACCGTCTACACAAGGTCTTACAAGTCACCTTTCCTGAATTGGAAAATCTCTTATCCACACCAACTGGAGAGCCATATTGGAATTTAGTGATGGCTTTTCCATGCAAAGAGTTTGTAGTAAGCCTATCTCAAAGTGAATTGTGGAAAATCGTCCGTCAATCTACCTCCAAACGAATCCCTGAAAAGCCTATTGCTTACCTGACTGATAAACTTATAAAACTCGCTAAACAATCTTTTTGTGCGGTCAAGAAAATCTCTCCAATGCTGGAAGAGCTTCGTTTCTATGCTCAAAAATTGCTTCGTCTTTCTGAACGCAGACAGCTTGTCTTAGATGACATGGTCGCTCTAGCTCAGCCTTTACCAGAGTATGACATCTTACGTTCAATTTCTGGCATCGCAGAAACCACAGCGACATCTATCATTGGCGAATTGGGAGATATTCGTCGCTTTCAGTCTACCAATCAAAGCAACGCTTTCATTGGCATTGACCTGAGACACTATGAATCTGGGAACTTTCTCGCCAAGCCAAGGAACACATTACTAAACGAGGGAATCCCTCTGCCAAAAAAATCTTGTTCAAGTCCATTCATAACATCGCTTCAGCTCGTCATACCAATCCCTGCCATATCGCCGACTTTTATGAGAAACGAAAAAGACAAGCAACAATAGCTTCAACCAAGCCACATGCGATTGCCTCTATACATCGTCTCATTCGAACAATGTATTACCTCATTACGCATAACAAACTTTACGATTACTCTCTGACCCAAAATCGATAAGGCTGTCTATGCCGTATTATTATAACACCTTGTTTCAAAAATACCAGATGAGGTGTTTTTTAGCATGGAGCAATAAGTGGTAAAAATAAGACAGTAACCTCAGAATAGCTACTGTCTTATCTCTTTTTTACTTAAAGCTCTTGTTATACTTGACAAATGGTAGAAAAGAGTCGGAAAAACTCAATCTCTTTTCTTATTCTTGATTTTTAACTTGACTGGTGGCTACATCTTCCCCAAACCATTTCTGGCTGATTTCCTGGAATTTTCCTTCTTGGTATAGTGAGATAAAGGCTTGGTTCAATGCAGCTAGCAAAGTTTTATCAGCAGGTCTAACACCCACTGCAAAAGCTTCACTTTCAAATCCAGCTGAAAAGACATTGTAGTCACTTAATATCCCTTCAGACTGGAGATAATAATTGGCATATACTCGGTCAATCAACAAAGCATCAATCCGGTCATTTTTCAAATCAATTAAGGCTTCATTAAAACTTTGGTATTGATTAGCCTTCTGGTCTTTCACTCGGTTCTTGAGTAGTTCGGGTTGTCCTTCAAAATTCAAATAGCCAGAAGATCCAGCCTGGGCCCCTAAAATTTTGTCTGTCATATCCTGAATTGAGTGGATATTTTGAGACTTTTTAGAGACCAAAACTTGTTGATTTTCCATGTAAGGAATGGTAAAGGCAACCTTCTCTTTCCGTTCATCTGTAGCTGTATAGCCATTCCAGATGGCATCAATGGTACCATTTTGTAGTTCGGTTTCTTTCATATCCCAGTCGATGGGTTGAAATTTAATCTGAATTCCTAGCTTTTCAGAGACAGCTTGGGCTAGGTCAATATCAAAACCTACATACTGGCCATTCTTTTCCTCAAATCCCATGGGAACAAAGGTATTGTCAAAGCCAATAGTAATGCTACCCTGCTTTTGATATTTGGCCCAATTATCCTGATTTGGATCACTTACCTTCTGAGTACAAGCTGTCAGGAAGAAGCTAAAGAACAGAGCAAGTACAAGGGCAATTTTCTTTCTCTTCATAGGCACCTCCTACTCTGGATCAACCTTAAGGATCTGATCAGCAATGTTTTCCGCAAACTGAAGGTCGTGCGTCACAACAATCTGGGTCATCCCACGCTCTTTGTTTTGAAGGATAAGTTTTTCTACTTCTAATCGCAACTCTGGGTCTAAGGCTGATGTAGGCTCATCATATCCAATAATTTCTGGGTTTATCATCATGGCGCGTGCTAAAGCCACCCGTTGTTTTTGCCCACCAGATAATGAGAAAGGAAAGGCATCTGCATGCCCAACTAACCCAAGTTGTTCTAATAAACCACGCGCCTTCTTCTCAGCAACTTCCTTCTCTATGCTCATGGTTTTTATGGGCGACAGAGTTAAGTTTTCTAGAACTGATAAATGCGGAAAGAGTTGAAAATCTTGGAAAACAAATCCCAGAAGATTGCGCTTTTCTAGTTCATCTATAGCTAGCGATTCGCCGTTATAGTAGATTTCTCCAGAATCGATGGTTTCCAATCCAGCTAGCATACGTAACAAGGTTGTCTTGCCTCCTCCTGATGGACCTACGATTGCGAGGATTTGCTTTTCAGGAATTGATAGGCTGAAGTTGGTTAAGATTTGTTTGCCACCAAAGGCCTTGTTAATGTTTCGTAATTCAAACATAGCAATCCTCCTATCTGTAATAACTATACTTCTTCTCAAGTTTTTTCGCTACAATGGTTACAAGACCAATCATAATCAAATAAATCGCCCCAGCTAAAAACATAGGCACAAGGCTGGCATCTCGATTGGCTGCTGTACGACTAGCCAAAATCAAATCTGAAATCCCAAGGGCATAGACCAAAGAAGTATCCTTGACCAAACTCATAATTTCATTAAAGACGCTCGGTAAGACAATCTTTGTAACCTGAGGCAAAATAATATAGCGCACTGTGTCAAATGGACTAAACTTCAAGACCTTAGCAGCCTCGTACTGCCCTTTTGGAATGGTTTCGATCCCACCACGAAAGATTTCTGCAAAGTAGGCTGCATAGTTCAATACAAAAGCAATCACAGCAGCAGGCAAACGATCTAAACGTATCCCAATACTAGGGAGCACATAGTAAATAAAGATTAATTGCAAGAGCAAAGGAGTCCCTCGCATTACCCAAATATAAAGGTCAATGAGATAATGGAGGGGTTTCCAACGGACTTGCAAAGCAAAGGCAACGACAATACCTAAGGGAATTGAAAAAATTAAAACCAGAGCAAAGACCTGAAGTGTCATACTTGCACCGTTTAACAAACTTGGTAATATCTCAAACATATAAGACATACTGCACCTCCTAAAAATAATTGTTCCTATTATAGCATAAATAAACAATTTAGCAAGAGTAATTGTAAAAAAATTCTATTTCTTCCAAAAAAACGTATCTGACAAATTGACGGATACGTTTTTAGAGAGATAACTTTTAAAGTGTTTCTAAGAGTTCTTGCATTTGAACATCATCTGGAACGAGTTTTAAATAGGCTTCAGCTTGTACCTTTGCTTCTTCAAAATATCCCAATTCACGCAAGAGATAGCTATACTGCTCCAGAAACTCGGGATTATCCTTGAGGTCAGGCGATAATTCCTGATAGAGCTCATAGGCCTTATCTAAATCCTCGATTTCCTGGTATGAGCATGCAATCATCCACTTGGTCAAGAGATTTTCAGGTTCTTGACTTTGGAGAGCGATGATATCTTCATACCGCTCCTGTTCCATATAAATAGTTGCAAGGCGAAGAAAAATTTCTTCTGTATCCTCTGCATCATCCTTAGCAGTAAGGAGGAGCTGCTCTGCAGCACTAGAATCATGCAATTCATACAAAAACTGAGAAGCAGCTAGTAAGAGCCGAGTTTCAAATGGATTTTTCTCCAGTCCTTTTTTAACGATACGAAGGGCCTCTTCCACCTGATGTTCCTTATGCAAGGCTTGACTATAACCATACTCATATCCTTCAAAATCTGGTGAAATGGTATCAATCTGCTTAAAGTAAAGAACAGATTTTTGATACTCTTCTTGATCAAAGTAAAGACTAGCCAGTTCAAAGGCAGTTTGGTCATCGTATTCTAATTCTAAAGCTTTTTCTAAGAATTCAGTTGCAGCTTCAAACTTACCTAACTGGGCATAAGCGAAGCCAATTCGTTGATAGGTTGAGACACCCGTTTGCTCATAGATGGAGCAATTGTCTAATTGAGCATAGCCCTGAATGGCTTCCTGATAATTTCCTAACTCAGTATCCAACTCAGCCAAACCAAAAACTAATAAGGCATCATCTGAGTAATTTAAGGCTTCCAGTAACTTTTCGCGTGCTACATCTGTCAATCCTTCCAACTGATAGAGGTCTGCCTTCAAGGCCAAGGCCGATACATACCAGTCACTTTCAGATGTGATTTCCTCAAGGTAAGCAAAGGCTTCTTCAACATTGCCATCCTCGCTAGCAATGCTTGCTAAGTTCAGATTCGCTTCTGGAAATTCTGCAACAATATTTTGGTAAATTTCTTTTGCTTGAGGATAAAAGCCAATTCCCTCTAGATAGCTTGCTAGTTCATAAAGAACTTCACTTGAATCTGTTTCGAGGGCTTTGTGAAAATACTGATCCGCTTTGCTTAAATCTTGGTCATCCAAAGCTTGGAGCATGCGTTGACTATTGTTCACTCTTGATTTCCTCCTCTTCTTCGTACAAACCACTGACTTTTTTATACCAGTTAAAGATAGCTGAGATAACGACTTTGGCAGAGGCATAGACAGGGATTCCCATCAAGACTCCCCAAATACCAAACATAGATCCTGAAGTTAGGAGAACAAAGAGGACATTGATCGGATGGATGTTTAGTTGGCTACCTAAAATAAGCGGAGAAACGAAGCGACCTTCAATCGTTTGTTCAACAATAAAGACAACGATTACTTTCAAAAGCATGACAGGACCCGCTATTAAGCCCAAAACCAGAGCAGGCAACATAGCTAGAAAACTACCTAGGTAAGGTACTAGATTGAGGATACCAGCTGTGAGCCCCAGGGTCACAGCATATCTGAGACCAATAATCTTAAAGAAGATAATAAACATAATCGCTACGATAATAGCAACTGTGACCTGCCCTCTAACGTAGTTTGACAACTGTTTATTAACATCTGACAAAACTTGTCCTACTGGTTCCTTTAACTTCGTGGGAATAAACTTGGTCAAATAATCTCGCAAACCTTTCCCATCGCGTAAAAGATAAAAGAGCATGAAAGGTACGATAATGACCGCTACAATAACCTGGGATACACTACTGACAAAAGCACTCACCCAGTTAACGGCTTGGGAAGAGATTTTGCTCGCCCACATCGTCGCCTCAGTAGAAATATTCGCAAGAACCTGCTCCAACTGCGGTCTAAAATCATCTGGCAAACGTTTGGTTACAAGGTCATTGATTACCTTATCAGCATCTTCAAGGTATGTCGGCACATTCTTCGCAAAATTTAAGACTTGGCGTTGCAGATTTGGAATAGCAACAGCTAGTCCCCAAATGATAAAGAGACCAATTATAACAAAGAGAATACTAATGGCAAGAACACGATTGATTTTGTGTTTCTCCATCCAGTCAACAATCGGATTGAGGAGATAATAAAGTAAACCAGATAAAATAACTGGCAACATGACAACTCCTAGAAAATCTAAAACTGGTAAAAAAATAAAACTAATCTTACTTAGAATGAAAAGGTTCAAGCCCAGTAACAAGGTCACCAAGAATACAGTAATAGCTTTATTATCTAAAAACCACTTGAAGAACCAAGATAGGCTAAAATGTTTCTCTTTATGTTCCATAAATACATCCTTTCTGTCATTCTCTCATTATACCATTTTTAGACTAAAATAACTCTTTTTTAAAGTGCTTACATGAATAGACAAAAAGAAAAACCTCCTCTATTGAACTGCACCCCAAAAGTTAGATTTTTTCTATCTAACTATTAGGGTGCAAATCAAATTAAGGAGATTTATTTAATCTTTAATATGACTTGATAGTTGTTTTTGGTATTCTTCGTTTGATTTTGCTTTTTCTTCAGCAAATTTCTTACGGAATTCTTCCATCTCTTTACTTGTCACAATCTTATCTTGAATCTTCAGATATTTATAACTGTTTTCGCCTGTTTTATCACCGACCCAACCATCTGCTCCTGTTCCTGGAACTTTCTTTGTAACAAGCATTTGGGCTCCATCAGAGTTAACAGGGATGATCAAAGCACTATCTGTCAACCATGCTTGAGCTTTAGCATATTTTGAATAACGTTTTTCAAGATCTGTTTTCTCACTGTTAGCATCATCAAGTAATTCTTTGTATTTATCCAATCCTACTGCCTTAATGGCTGAACTATCTGATCCTGGTGCAATACCAAGTGCTCCAAGAAGAGTTGGTCCAGATGTTGGATCAAATGCATCAAGATAGGTTGATGGATCTGCATAGTCTGGGCTCCATCCACTGTTTGGATTGATATCCCAGTCGATATTGTCTTTTGAAGTTGCAAGAACGGTCATACTTCCCAATTCATCATCAGAAACTTGTTGGATATCAACCACGACATTCTCAACTCCAAGAGCTTCCTCTATTGATTGTTTATACGATTGAGCTTGACGTACAAAATCTGTTTGAGTAGAGGAAACTGGTAAATCCAAATGAATAGGGAACTGAACACCGTCGGCTTGAAGAGTTTTCTTAGCCGCTTCAAGTTTAGTTTTAGCTTTCTCTACATTATGAAGTGAATCTTGTGCATCATCTAAGCTAACATCGCTCCAAGCAGTATCCAACTTGTCAAGTTCTGTTTTTGTTACTTGACCAAAAGATTGATCCCCAATTTGAACAAATGTTGGAGGTGTAAAGCTAGTACGTAATTTACGAGGGGCAACTTCATCACCAAATACTTGAGAGACAGCAGCCTTACGATCTGCTCCAAAAGCCAAGGCCTGACGGAAATCTTTGTTCAACAAAGCTTTCTTAGTAGATGTCTTTTCTTCGTCCCTTGTTTTAGAAGTATGGTTATAGGCTACACGGTCAATATTAGTTGAAATGTAGTAGCTACCTCCTCTTTGTTGACCATACACAATATTGTCTTTGTATTTTTCTTTGAATCGCTCATAGTTTGCAGAATTCTTAAAGAGCGGAGCTGCTGGGTAGTGTCCTTCATCAAAACCACGACCAAGAGAGTCTGCATCTTGACCATCAAAGAAAGTCAATTTTATATCATCAATAAAGACGTTTCCTTTATCCCAATAGTTTTGGTTTTTTGTCATCTCGATTGAAGATTTCGATGTGAGACCTTTCAGAAGGTAAGGACCATTGTATAGAATACTTGTAACATCAGTAGGTTTACCAAAATCATCCCCTTTAGAGGCCAAAAAGTCTTCATTGATTGGTGCTAAAATGCCCATCGTTGTCTTGGAATTCCAGAAAGATTCGGGATTATTAAGCGTATAAACGAGTGTATAATCATCTGTCGCCTTAATTCCAACAGTAGAAAAATCATTTGTTTTCCCGTTAATATAATCATCCAACCCTTTGATTGAATCCTGTACGAGATAAAGGGCTTGTGATTTCTTCGCGACAGCATGTTTCAAACCTGTCACGAAATCCTGAGCCTTTACTTCACCATATTCTTCGCCTTCATTAGTGTACCACTTAATCCCTTTCCGGATTTTATAGGTATAAGTCAAACCATCTTTAGAAACACTCCAGTCCTCTGCTACAGACGGTACAAGATTTCCATATTGGTCATTCTCAAGCAAACCATCGATGACATTACCAGTCACTTGTTTGGTACTGGAATTTCCAGAAACTGTGTAGTCCAAAGTTGCGGGATCCGATGAGAAGACATAAGTATAAGTCACAGGTTGGTTGGCATTTTTACCACCAGACGAACAAGCTGCTAGTAGCGCTGATGACAACACTGCTACTGCAGCCGTTAGAAAAATACGTTTTTTCATAAAACACTCCTTTAAATCAAATATATGATTATTATATCACTTTGATTTTTGAAAGCAAGGTAAAAACTAAATAAATCTCCCTAAGATGTTTTCTGTAATTTTCAAAAAATGATGAAAGTCAGTTAAGAATTTCATTTTGTGGTATAATAAATTTATCATTATGAAGAGGTATGGACATGAAAGAAACTGTTTATTTTGGAACTTATACACGTCGTACTTCCCAAGGGATTTACAAGGCAGATTTTGATACAGAAACAGGCCAGCTTGCAAATCTTGAACTCTTTGCTACTGAACCAAGTCCGACCTACCTTGCCTTTGACCAACAGCAACACTTATACACCGTAGGGAGCCAGGATGGTTTGGGTGGAATCGCTGCTTACAAGACCGACGGCACCTTATTAAATCATGTGGTGGAAGAAGGCGCTCCTCATTGTTATGTGGCAGTAGATGAAAAGCGTGGTCTCGTTTATGGGGCCAACTATCATAAAGGTCAAGTTCTAGTTTATAAACGTCAATCGGATGGTAGCCTCATCCAAACAGATCTAGATCAGCATAGCGGACAAGGGCCTCATGAAAACCAATCTTCCCCACATGTACACTTTACGGATCTAACACCTGACCAGTATCTCGTCACATGTGATCTAGGCACGGATGAAGTAACGACCTACGGTGTTAGCCCAAAAGGAAAACTAAGTAAACTCTACACTTATCACAGCCAAGCTGGAGCAGGTGCTCGCCACATCGTTTTCCATCATCATTATAAGATTGCCTACCTCATCTGTGAACTCAGCAGTACCATTGAAGTCTTGATTTACGATGGTGTTGGTGAATTTGAATGCATGCAAGTTATTTCAACCTTACCAGATGGATACGAGGGATTTAATGCTACTGCTGCCATTCGTCTTTCAAAAGATGGTAAATATCTCTATGCATCAAACCGAGGTCATAATTCTATTGCTGTATTTAGCATCCTAGCTGATGGTAGTCTGGAATTATTAGAAATTGTGCCCAGCCATGGACAAAATCCGCGCGATTTCAATCTTACTCCTGACCAAGAATTTCTAATTGCAGTTCACCAAGATTCAGATAATGCAACCGTCTTTAAACGCAATCCTGAAACTGGTCGTCTTGCAGAACTTTCCAACGACTTCCATGTTCCAGAAGCGGTCTGCATCAGTTTTGTCCCTTAAGAAAACATAAAAAATGAACTTGAGTTATCAAGTTCATTTTTTTCTTATAGTCTTTTTCCGACATTAATACGGTTAATGGCACGTTGCAGTGCAATCTTAGCACGACGTTCTTGGTCAATCAAGTGTTTATCTTGTGCTTCTTCAATTTCACGCTCTGCTCGAAGTTTGGCACGTTCTGCTCGACTGATATCGATATCACGAGCACGTTCTGCAGAATCCGCAACGATTGTGATGGTATTATTGGCAATTTCAATAACACCTCCGTTTACTGCAATCCAGTTCACGTGTTCTTCATCATCAATACGTTTTACCTTTACTTCATCAACTGCTAAAACCGCAATCATATTTTCATGTCGTGGCAAGATCCCCATCTCACCATCCAGAGTTCGAACCGATACATAGCTGGCATGGTGATCATAGACGAGGCCATCTGGTGTCACGATCTGGACAGTTAACTGAGCCATAGATCACCTCTTAAAATCCCATTTTTTCAGCTTTTGCAATCACATCTTCGATAGAACCTACACCACGGAAGGCATCTTCTGGCAAGTGGTCATGTTTACCATCAAGGATTTCCTTAAAGCCACGAACAGTTTCAGCAACTGGAACATAAGAACCTGGCTGACCAGTAAATTGTTCCGCAACGTTGAAGTTTTGTGACAAGAAGAACTGGATACGACGGGCACGAGCCACCAAGGTCTTTTCTTCATCAGAAAGCTCATCCATACCAAGGATAGCAATGATATCTTGCAACTCATGGTAACGTTGAAGGACACGTTTTACTTCAGCAGCAACTGCATAGTGCTCTTCTCCAACGATTTCAGGTGCTAAGGCACGTGAGCTTGAAGCAAGTGGGTCAACGGCTGGATAAATACCCAATTGTACCAACTTACGTTCCAAGTTTGTAGTAGAATCCAAGTGAGCGAAGGCTGTTGCTGGCGCAGGGTCAGTATAGTCATCCGCTGGCACATAGATAGCTTGGATAGAGGTTACAGATCCCTTCTTGGTTGACGTGATACGTTCTTGCAATTGACCCATTTCTGTTGCGAGGGTTGGTTGGTAACCAACGGCTGATGGCATACGACCCAAAAGGGCAGATACTTCTGAACCTGCTTGCGTGAAACGGAAAATGTTGTCAATGAAGAGAAGAACGTCTTGACCTTCTACATCACGGAAGTATTCAGCGATTGTCAAACCAGTAAGGGCAACACGCATACGTGCTCCTGGTGGCTCATTCATCTGACCAAATACCATGGCTGTTTTTTCGATAACGCCTGATTCTTTCATTTCCCAGTAAAGGTCATTCCCTTCACGAGTACGTTCCCCAACACCAGTAAATACTGAGATCCCACCGTGTTCTTGGGCAATGTTGTGAATCAATTCTTGAATTAAGACGGTTTTACCAACTCCGGCACCACCGAAAAGTCCAACCTTACCACCTTTAAGGTAAGGGGCAAGAAGGTCGATAACCTTAATCCCTGTTTCAAGGATTTCAGAAGAGGTAGACAACTCATCAAAAGTTGGAGCTTTTTTATGAATTGGCTGACGCTCTGCGTCTTCTGTAAAAGGAGCTTCCAAGTCAATGGTATCTCCCAAAACGTTGAAGACACGTCCCAAAGTTTCTTTACCTACTGGTACAGAGATTGGACGACCTGTGTCCAATACTTCCATTCCACGAGTCAACCCATCTGTTGATTCCATGGCGATAGTACGGACCATACCATCACCCAACTCCAAGGCTACTTCAAGGACGATTTTTGTTTTTCTTTCGTCATTTTTGTAGACGACAAGTGCATTATTAATCTCAGGAAGTGTTTCCCCTGCTGCGAACAAGACGTCGACAACGGGTCCAATAACCTGAGCAATTTTACCTGAACTCATCTCCTTCTCCTATTCTATATAAGATACTGTCGGTTCCTAGCTCAACTAGGTCCTAATACTCTTCGAAAATCAAATTCAAACCACGTCAGCTCTATCTGCAACCTCAAAACAGTGTTTTGAGCAGCCTGCGGCTAGCTTCCTAGTTTGCTCTTTGATTTTCATTGAGTATAAGTTCATTTTCATACGAGCTGGACTAAAGCCTATTCTAAGGCACTAGCTCCTGCTACGATTTCTGTAATTTCTTGTGTAATCGCCGCCTGTCTGGCACGGTTATACTGAATTGTCAAATCATTAATGACTTTCTTAGCATTATCTGTCGCTGTTTGCATGGCTGTCATACCAGCAGCATTTTCAGCTGTCTTGGCATCGATAATGGCACCATAAATCATACTTTCTGCAAACTGAGGCAACAATTGCTCCAAAATTTCTTCTCGGCCTGTCTCCAATTCAAAAGTCAAGCTGTACTCTTCATCCGCTTCATTTGGATCCAAGTCAACAATCGGAAGCATTTGCTCCACACGCATTTGACTAGTTAGCGTGTTAACATGGTGGTTGTAGCAGACATAGAGCTCATCAAAAAGTTCATTTTGATACATTTCAACAGTTTTTGAAATAATCTTACGAACTTCATCAAAGCTAGGTTGGTCTGCCAAGCCACGTAGTTCATAAAGTGGTTGAATACCACGAGCCTTAAAGAAGTCAGCTCCCATTCCACCGATACAGATCATTTCAAAACCTTTACCGTCTGGATGGTATTCTTCCTTCAACTCCATAACGGCTTTCAGAATAGAAGAATTATACCCTCCAACCAAACCGCGATCTGAAGTAATGACGATATAGCCTGTCTTCTTCACGGGACGGCTAATCAACATCGGATTGATTGAACCACCAGCTCCATTACCATGAAGAATATCTGTCAAAAGTTTGCGAACTTTCTGAGCATAAACTTGGAAGTTACGAGCTGCTTCTTCAGAGCGACCTAGCTTAGCAGCCGAGACCATTTGCATGGCATTAGTGATTTGACTCGTATTTTTTGTTGAGGCGATTTTTGTTTTAATATCATTTAGAGATACTGCCATCTGACACCTCTATTCTTATTGGAAGCTGGTTTGATTGAGAAACTCTGTAATCGCAGCATCCAAGACTGCTTCTTCTGGCAAGTCTTTTGTATCACGAATGGTTTCCAAAATCTCTGGATGTTGAGCATCAAAGAAGGCATGGAACTCTTCCTCGAAACGAACAATATCATCTACTGGAATAGTATCCAAGAAACCATGTGTCAAAGCATAGAGAATGGTTACTTGTTTCTCAACAGGTAATGGTTTGTGAACAGGTTGTTTCAAGACCTCAACGGTACGACGTCCACGGTTCAACTTAGCCTGTGTTGCTGCGTCCAAGTCAGAACCAAACTTAGTGAAGGCTTCCAACTCACGGTATGAAGCAAGGTCAATACGAAGTGTACCAGCAACCTTCTTCATGGCTTTGATTTGCGCAGAACCACCTACACGTGATACAGATGAACCCGCATCGATGGCTGGACGAATACCCGCATTGAAGAGACCATCACCAAGGAAGATTTGTCCATCAGTGATAGAAATCACGTTGGTTGCGATATAGGCAGAGATATCTCCTGCTTGTGTCTCGATAAATGGTAGGGCTGTAATTGATCCACCACCAAGGTCATCAGAAACTTTAGCTGAGCGCTCAAGCAAACGGCTGTGAAGATAGAAAACATCCCCTGGGAAAGCTTCACGACCTGGAGGACGACGAAGCAAGAGTGACAGTTCACGATAAGCTACCGCTTGTTTTGAAAGATCATCATAAACGATCAAAACATGCTTCCCTTGGTACATAAATTCTTCTGCCATAGCAACCCCAGCATAAGGAGCTAGGAAGAGCAATGGAGATGGTTGTGAAGCAGAGGCAGTCACAACGATTGTGTAGTCCAAGGCACCGTACTGACGAAGTGTTTCTACTTGCGTACGAACTGTTGATTCTTTTTGTCCAATCGCTACGTAGATACAGATCATATCTTGACCCTTTTGGTTCAAGATTGTATCAATCGCAATGGTTGTTTTCCCTGTCTGACGGTCACCGATAATCAACTCACGTTGACCACGGCCAATCGGTACAAGGGCGTCAATAGCTTTCAAACCAGTTTGCAATGGTTCTGATACAGACTTACGTTGCATAACACCAGGAGCTGGCGCTTCTACTGGACGAGTTTTATCAGTGTGGATTTCTCCAAGACCGTCAACTGGACGACCGAGCGGATCCACAACACGACCAATCAGACTCTCACCTACTGGGACTTCCATGATTTTACCTGTACGGCGGATTGTATCGCCTTCACGGATATCTGTAAAGTCACCCAGGATGATAATACCAACGTCTGTTGACTCCAAGTTTTGAGCCATACCATAAGAGCCATTTTCAAAAATCAACAACTCTCCACTCATGGCATTTTCAAGGCCGTGAGCACGCGCGATACCATCCCCGATATAGGTTACAACACCTGTTTCAGTCACATCAAAATTGGGTTTGAAATTTTCAATTTGTTGCTTAATTAAAGCGCTGATTTCTTGTGCGTTAATTGCCAAAAGAACACCACTTTCTATTTCAAATTTTCTTTAACAACTTTAAGTTGTTGTTTAATACTCACATCAATTGTCTTGTGATTGGCAAAAATGACAAAACCACCAATGAGACTTTCATCGATTTGTTCTTTTACACTCCTTACTTTCAGAGACATTTTTTTCTCAATCAAAGGGAGCAAGCGACTCTTTTGTTCATCTGTTAAAGGATGAGCTGAAGTAATCGTCACTTCAAATCGATTTGTTTCTTTTTCAAGTCGGTTCAAGCAATCTACAAGCACATCATAAAAAAGATTTGCTTGTAGATTGTAGGCCAGAACCTGGATAAAGTTTTGTATTAAAGGTGACACAGAGTCTTGGAAAAAAGCAATTGTTTTTTCCTTATCCGACTCGTCTACTGCCACTTGTTTTAAAAAAGAAGGCAGACCTGTTTCTTCAGCAACTTGCTTCATTTGAGTCAAGTCTGAAAAGATACGGTCTTCTTCTCCTTTTTCAAGTACCAATTGGACAAAAGGCATGCTGTATTTTTCAATTACCTTTACTGTTTTCTTGTCCATTAAGCTTCTCCTAGCTGATCGATATACTGATCAATGAGTGCTTTATGGGCATGACCGTCAAGGTTTTGTGAGATGATTTTACCAGCCAAGCTGATGGTCAAATCTGCGACCTCACCCTTAACGCTTTGTAAAGCTTCAGCTTTGTTTTGAGCAATTTCTTGGTTTGCTTTTTCTTTTAAGCGTCCTGCTTCTAGTTTAGCATCTGCTAAGATACTAGCCTTACTTTGCTCAGCTGTTTCCTTTGCATTTTCAATGATTGTCTTGGCTTCTTTGCGACTACCTGCCAATTCATCTTCACGTTTCTGAGCTAAGGCTTCTGCTTTTTGACGTGCCTGTTCAGCACTGTCAATATCAGTAGCGATTTTTACTGCTCTTTCCTCGAAAACACTTGTTATATTTGACCATGCAAATTTTTTAATCAAGACTAGCAAAAGAATAAAAGAGCCAGCGATTAAAATAAAGTTACCAATCAATTCACCTACTGTAACGTGCATCAGTTACTCCTTTCTACTCTTCTCCATCATTTATCTTATTTCCTAGGTACATAGAAGACAACATAGTAAACACATAGGCTTGGATGCAGGAAATAAAGACAGAAAAGGCTGTCCAAGCCAAGTTAGCACCAAAAGCAACTGGATACCAATAGAGAGCTTGGTGAGATAGACCAATCAGCAAACTAGCCATCACCTCTCCTGCAAAAATATTTCCAAACACCCGCAAGGCAAGTGATAAAAAGTTGGTAAACTCTTCTAAGATGTTCATGGGAGTCATAAAGCCAGGTGTGATATAGGCTTTTAGATATTTTTTAATCCCACGACGACGAATACCCTCAATGTGTGTCAATAGAATAACACCAAATGATAAGGCCAAGTCATACTGTAAATTTGCAGTTGGAGATGTCCAAAGATTGGTTCCATCTGCAGACTGAATCTTAGCCATCAAACCGAGGTTATTTGCCAGTACCATAAATAGAAATAGACAAAGGAAAAAGAGCGAGTAGTCTTTCATGTAGCTTTTACCAATGTTAGGTTCTGTAAATCCAATAACAAAGTCATAGAAATACTCAAGTACATTTTGCTTTCCTTTGGGCTTCAAGGTCATATTGCGACTCGCCCAATAAATAAAGACAAAAATAACTCCCACAATCAACAAGGTCATGGCTAACATGGTCAAATCAAAGGTAACAGGACCAATAGAGATGGTTGGAGTAATACTTTCTTCCATCTAAAATCCTCCCCTTTCTTCTCGTTCCGTTTGTCTATTTGATGATGAATGAAAAGACGAGGGTAACCAAGAACGTTCCTTCAATAAAGGCAATCCCCATAATCATCAAGCTACGCAATTCAGCAATAATATCTGGTTGGCGTGCTGCAGATTTAAGCAAACCGTTCATCAAAAATCCTTCTGCAAGAGATACACCCATACAGGCAAGACATAGACCGAAAAATGTTAAATTCATGATGAATTCTCCTTTTATTTAAAATTTACTTACTTAGTTTAGTCCTAAAATTTGTTTTTGTCAACTTTTTACTTACGTTGGAAGCGTTTCATATGATTTATTTCTATTTTTGCTATTTTTATACCACTGTATAGATAAGTTTCTCATTTTATGGAAAAATGTGTCTCCACTTTTTCTATATTTTCCGAAATAAATTGAAAAATCCAAGCTTAAAACTTGGATCGATTCATTTTATTTGAAATAGTAGGAATAGTGTTGTTTACACCCTGGATTAAATGGAGATTTACAATAAGGGCAGGCTATCTGCTTTTGATATTCTTGAAATGTTATTGTCCCCCTACAAGCCCCACATAAAATCGGTCGATCCTCCGCAAGCGTCAAGGGGTAGGGTGAAAACAAATGCGTTTCTATAGCATTGTGGCACTGATAGCAAGCATAGTATTTTTTACACTCATAACACTGGAGGGAAACAATGTCCTTTTCGCTATGATAATGAATACATCTACCTTCATCATCTACCAACAATCCTTGCGCTTGAATCATTCACTTTTCCTTCTCTAGGCACGAACTGTGACGCTGGTCCCGTCTTCCTTATAGAGATTGATAAGACCTTCCTTGAGAGCGCGGACCATGTCACCTGCCTGAACAGGTTGCGGAGCCTTGATTGTCAAGAGTTCCATTGGATTTGGAGCACGGTCAATTTTATTTCCTTTGGCATCATGTAAATCTTCGATATAGGTTTCAAAATGACGGAAACCTGGTCCGTAAAACTCAACTTGATCGCCTTCGTTGATGACATTCCGCTGACGAATGGTTGCTGTTTGCGTTGCGTCATCATAAGAAACCACTTCAGCGACAAACTTGTACTCAGGAATTTTACGACGTGCACCAAACAACTGTTCATTTTCTGTAGGTGTACTATAGTAGAAACCTGTTGCCAATTCACGTTGGGCAACCTTCCACATCTCATCTACCAGGTCTTGTTTAATAGCTTCAAATTTTTCTGGGCTTTCAAGGTAAGCATCCACAGCCGCCTTGTAACAGTTGGTCACAGTTGAAACATAGTGGATTGACTTCATACGACCTTCAATTTTTAGACTATCCACACCATTTTCAATCATATCTGGAATATGGTCAATCATGGACATGTCAACGGCTGACATTGAAAATTCTTCTGGAATTTCACCTTTAAGACTCTTACGTTCTTGACCAAAAGGCATGTCGTAAAGGTCGTATTTCCAACGGCAAGACTGTGAACAACCCCCACGGTTGGCATCACGCATACTCATGTGGTTTGAAAGAGTGCAACGTCCTGAGTAGGAAATACACATAGCTCCATGGACAAAGGCTTCAATTTCTACATCTGTACGTTTGCGAATTTCTGCCAATTCTTCCATCGAAACCTCACGCGCCAAAACGACACGAGTCAAGCCCAATTCTTTCCAAAACTCAAGAGTTTCATAGTTAGTGGCACTTGCTTGGGTAGAGAGGTGGATTTCAAGACCTGGTGCTTCAGTCGCTGCAATCATAATCAAGGCTGGGTCAGATACGATAACTGCTGCAATCCCGATATCACGCAGTTTACGGAACCACTCACCAGCACCAGCTTCATTTCCTTCGTGCATAACCATGTTGGCAGCTACATAGACCTTGGCACCGTACTTGGCAGCAAACTGGACTCCTTCTTCCATCTGTTCAAAAGTAAAGTTTCCAGCACGGCTACGAAGACCATAGGCCTGACCACCAATAAAGACAGCATCTGCTCCATACTGAACAGCTACCTTTAGCTTCTCTAAAGTCCCTGCAGGCGATAAAACCTCAGGACGTTTTAATGTTTTTGTCATGTTTCTCCTATTTGCAATATAAAAGTTTGACGTTTTTCCTTCTCATTTTATAGTAAATAATGGATAAAATCAAGCCTAGACAGATTGTTTTGACAATTCTAATCTTTTAAGAAAACAAAAAACTAGCCCTTCTAAACTAGTTATTTTCAAGATAAAATTCAAAGCGTTCACCCACGTATTGACTATTTACATATTCAAAAGCTGTCCCATCTTCAAGATAAGAAATCTGAGTCAAGGCTAAAATCGCATGCCCCTTTTCAACTTCCAGATAGTGAGCAATCTTTTCCTTAGCCAATCTCGCATAAATGGTCTGTTGGGATTTGCAAATCCGGTAGCCATGCTGCTGCAAGGTTTGAAAGAAATGACTGGTGATTTCTTCTTTTTTGAAATCCTTAATAAATTTCTCAGGAATGGATGCGACTTCATAGACTAGTGGAACTTGGTCAGCGTAACGCACCCGTTCCATGCGGACAATATTCTCTGTTGGAGTAATCCCCAGCTTTGCGACCTCTTGCTCATTTGGAATGGTTCTTCTGTAAGAAATGAGTTGGCTGGAAGGTATTTTCCCCTGAGATTTGACAATCTCCGTAAAACTGGTTGTTCCTCGCATTTTTTCTTGGACACGAGTGCTAGAGACAAAAGTCCCACTTCCTACACGACGCTCCAAAACTCCTTCCTCAACCAAGAGTGAGATAGCTTGGCGTAATGTCATCCGGCTAACTTGAAACTGTTCCGCTAAATCTCGCTCACTTGGAAGTCTCTCTCCGATTTTCCAATGATGCTCATCTATATCCTTTTTGATCTGATCGTGGATTTTCATATAAGCTGGTAACATGATTCTCACTTCTTTTCTTTATTTTCTCCATTGTACCGTATTTGCTAAGAAAAAGTCAAACTTTGCCTTGTTTAGTTGGTAATTCGCCCCTATTTGTGATAAAATATTGAAAAAGATATTTCTTTCGAGAAAGGAAAAAGATGAGCAACATTTCAACTGATTTGCAAGATGTCGAAAAAATCATCGTGCTGGACTATGGTAGCCAATACAACCAGCTGATTTCACGCCGCATTCGTGAAATTGGTGTTTTTTCAGAGCTAAAAAGTCACAAAATCTCAGCTGCAGAGGTTCGTGCGATAAACCCTGTAGGAATCATCCTCTCTGGTGGACCAAACTCTGTATACGAAGATGGTTCATTTGATATTGACCCAGAAATTTTTGAACTTGGGATTCCAATTTTGGGAATCTGCTACGGTATGCAACTTTTAACTCATAAACTTGGAGGAAAAGTTGTTCCTGCAGGTGATGCTGGTAACCGCGAGTATGGCCAATCACCACTTACTCATACCACTTCTGCCCTCTTTGAAGGGACTCCTGAAGAACAGATTGTTTTGATGAGCCATGGCGATGCTGTTACAGAGATTCCAGCTGATTTTGTTCGTACTGGTACTTCTGCTGACTGTCCTTATGCAGCTATTGAAAATCCAGAAAAGCACATCTATGGTATCCAATTCCACCCAGAAGTGCGCCATTCTGTATACGGAAATGATATCCTTCGCAACTTTGCCCTTAACATCTGTAAAGCTAAGGGTGACTGGTCAATGGACAACTTCATCGACATGCAGATCAAGAAAATCCGTGAAACTGTAGGCGACAAGCGTGTTCTTCTCGGTCTATCAGGTGGTGTTGACTCTTCTGTTGTTGGAGTTCTTCTCCAAAAAGCGATCGGCGATCAATTGATCTGTATCTTTGTAGACCATGGCCTTCTCCGTAAGGGCGAAGCTGACCAAGTTATGGACATGCTTGGTGGTAAGTTTGGTTTGAATATTGTTAAAGCAGACGCTGCAAAACGCTTCCTTGATAAACTTGCTGGTGTTTCTGACCCTGAACAAAAACGTAAAATTATCGGTAATGAGTTTGTCTACGTCTTTGATGACGAAGCAAGCAAGCTCAAAGATGTGAAATTCCTTGCTCAAGGAACTCTTTATACAGACGTGATTGAGTCTGGTACGGATACAGCTCAGACTATCAAGTCACACCACAACGTTGGCGGCCTACCAGAAGACATGCAGTTTGAATTGATTGAACCACTCAATACTCTTTACAAGGATGAGGTTCGTGCTCTTGGTACAGAGCTTGGTATGCCAGACCACATCGTGTGGCGCCAACCATTCCCAGGACCAGGACTTGCGATCCGTGTTATGGGTGAAATCACTGAAGAAAAACTAGAAACTGTTCGTGAGTCTGATGCAATCCTTCGTGAAGAAATCGCTAAAGCTGGTCTTGACCGCGATATCTGGCAATACTTCACAGTCAATACAGGCGTTCGTTCAGTCGGTGTTATGGGTGATGGTCGTACTTATGACTATACCATCGCCATTCGTGCGATCACTTCTATCGATGGTATGACAGCTGATTTTGCCAAGATTCCTTGGGAAGTGCTTCAAAAAATCTCAGTACGTATCGTAAATGAAGTGGATCACGTTAACCGTATCGTCTACGATATTACAAGTAAACCACCTGCAACCGTTGAGTGGGAATAGGCCAGTCACACTTAAAAAGAACTCTGAATCTGACTCAGAGTTCTTTTTATATGCAGGGAAAGCAGTTCTGCTTTCCTTTTTTTATTTGCGTTTCTTCTTCGCTTTTTTTATTTTATTCGCCATGCGTTTCATGGATTGTTTCATAGCAAATTCACCGATTTTACCTTTGAGCCCGCCACCAAACATCTGGCTCATATCTGGCCTTCCTGCTCCGCCAAGAGCTGACAAGTCAGGCATGCCACCTTGTCCCATCATTCCTTCAAGGGCAGACATATCCATTCCTCCCATATTTGGCATATTTTTAGGAAGGTTGTTTGGATTGATTCCCATTTGCTTCATCATCTTGTTCATATCTCCAGACATGACACCTTGCATAAGCTGTTTAGCTTGGTTAAAGTCTTTGATGAATTTATTGACTTCGACAAAGGTATTTCCAGAACCTGCAGCGATACGACGGCGACGGCTTGGATTTAACAAATCTGGATTTTCACGTTCTTCAGGTGTCATTGAAGACACAATAGCACGTTTGCGCGCAATCTGACGCTCATCCACCTTCATGTTTTGAAGGGCTGGATTGTTGGCCATACCTGGAATCATCTTGAGCAAGTCTTCCATTGGCCCCATGTTTTGTACCTGATCCAACTGATCAATGAAATCATTGAAATCAAAGGTGTTTTCACGCATCTTCTCAGCCATTTCAAGGGCTTTTTGCTCATCGTATTCCTGAGAAGCTTTCTCAATCAGAGTGAGCATATCCCCCATGCCAAGGATACGGCTTGACATACGGTCTGGGTGGAAGGTTTCGATATCTGTAATCTTTTCACCTGTACCAGTAAACTTGATTGGTTTTCCAGTAATGTGACGAACAGATAGAGCAGCACCACCACGAGTGTCCCCATCAATCTTAGTAAGGATAACCCCAGTCACTTCCAACTGAGCATTAAACTCACGCGCAACATTGGCAGCTTCTTGACCAATCATGGCATCAACGACGAGCAGAATTTCGTTTGGTTGAGCCAGTGCTTTCACGTCACGAAGCTCATTCATGAGGAGCTCATCAATCTGCAAACGACCTGCCGTATCAATCAAGACATAGTCGTTATGATTAGCTTGGGCTTGTTCCAAACCTTGACGTACAATCTCAACAGCTGGTACTTCTGTTCCAAGTGCAAAGACAGGAACATCTATCTGTTGCCCAAGTGTTTTCAACTGGGCGATGGCAGCTGGGCGATAAATATCTGCCGCAATCATCAAAGGACGTGCATTTTCTTCCTTCTTAAGTTTGTTAGCCAATTTACCAGCAAAGGTTGTTTTACCAGCCCCCTGCAAACCAACCATCATGATAATCGTAGGAATCTTAGGTGACTTGATAATCTCTGCTGTATCAGAACCTAAAACGGTTGTCAGTTCCTCATCAACGATTTTAATAATTTGTTGCGCAGGATTAAGGGTATCAATGACTTCATGCCCGACTGCACGCTCACGAACTTTCTTGATAAAGTCCTTTACAACGGGCAAGGCAACGTCGGCCTCAAGCAAGGCCAAGCGAATTTCTTTGGTTGCCTCTTGGACATCAGATTCAGAGATTTTTCCTTTTTTACGTAGATTTTTAAAGACGTTCTGCAAACGTTCTGTTAAACTTTCAAATGCCATTTTTCTACCTCTTATTCTCTATTATCAATGCTTGTTAAAATTTCTATCTGCTCCTGCAGAAAGTCATCCTTGGGATAGCGCTCCAAAATCTGGTCAAAAATCTGACTACGGACAATGTAGTCCGAGTACATGTGCAATTTCATCTCATAATCTTCCAGAATCTTTTCTGTCCGCTTGATATTGTCATAGACAGCCTGACGACTGACACCGAACTCTTCAGCAATCTCAGCAAGACTGTAATCATCAGCGTAGTAGAGCTCGATATAATTCATTTGCTTATCTGTCAAAAGCGCCGCATAAAATTCAAAGAGCGCATTCATACGATTGGTTTTTTCGATTTCCATAACTTTTATTATACCAAAAAAACGATTATACTGCTAGAGTAGGAGCACTTTAAATAGATCAAGAATAAAAAAGGTAATTTCTCACACCAACTTCCACCATAGCGGAACTTACCCTGACACGGATTTCCACTGGCTTTTAGAATTTTTTCAGACTAAGTTCCACTTATACTAGCGGTGGAACTTAGTTTGGGAATTTAGCCAAGAACAAAAAAGAACCTTGCGAGGCAAGATTCTTTTAGTGTCTGACTTAAATAATTGTTCTTCTGGGAACTTAATCGAATTAAGCTTCGATTTCTGTAACCATACCTGAACCAACAGTACGTCCACCCTCACGGATAGAGAATGTAGTACCTTGTTCTACGGCGATTGGGTGGATCAACTCAACGTCGATTGTCACGTTATCACCAGGCATTACCATTTCAGTACCTGCTGGAAGTTCGATTGAACCTGTAACGTCAGTAGTACGGAAGTAGAATTGTGGACGGTAGTTGTTGAAGAATGGAGTGTGACGTCCACCTTCTTCTTTAGTAAGGATGTAAACTTCACCTTTGAATTTAGTGTGTGGGTTGATTGAACCTGGTTTAGCGATAACTTGTCCACGTTCGATTTCATCACGTTGAACACCACGAAGAAGGACACCTACGTTATCTCCGGCAAGACCTTCGTCAAGTTGTTTACGGAACATTTCAACACCAGTAACAACTGCTTTTTGAGTTTCTTCTTTGATACCAACGATTTCGATTTCGTCGTTGACTTTAACGATACCACGGTCGATACGTCCTGAAGCAACTGTACCACGTCCAGTGATTGAGAATACGTCTTCGACTGGAAGAAGCAATGGTTTGTCAGTGTCACGTTCTGGTTCTGGGATGTACTCATCAACTGTGTTCATCAATTCCATAACGATGTCTTCGTATTTAGAGTCACCTTCAAGGGCTTTAAGAGCTGAACCTTGGATAACTGGAAGATCGTCACCTGGGAAATCGTATTCTGACAAGAGGTCACGGATTTCCATTTCAACCAATTCAAGCAATTCTTCATCGTCAACCAAGTCAACTTTGTTCATGAAGACGATAAGGTGTTTAACACCAACCTGACGTGAAAGAAGGATGTGCTCACGAGTTTGTGGCATTGGTCCGTCAGTTGAAGCTACTACAAGGATAGCTCCGTCCATTTGAGCGGCACCAGTGATCATGTTTTTAACGTAGTCCGCGTGTCCTGGAGCGTCGATGTGAGCGTAGTGACGTTTTTCAGTTTCGTACTCAACGTGCGCAGTGTTGATTGTGATACCGCGTTCGCGTTCTTCTGGAGCAGCATCGATAGACGCATAGTCTTTAGGTTGGTTAACTGATGAAGGCAAGCGACGTGCCAAAACAGTTGTGATAGCTGCAGTTAGGGTAGTTTTACCGTGGTCAACGTGTCCGATAGTACCAATGTTAACGTGTGGTTTACTACGATCGTATTTTTCTTTTGCCATTTGAGTAAAAGCCTCCAATAAAATATATTTTATAGATAGACAGTAGGCAATACAGTCTAACTTTCCTTACTATTTTATCAAATTTCTGCTAAATTGCAAGTGTTTTACACATATTTTGTGAATTAATCTGAATCTTACAAAGTGCTGTTCTTTTGCTTCTTTATACAATTCAAGCTTATTTCATTCTAGCGGTATTATGTTCACAAAAAAATCAGGTTTCCCTGATTCTAAATGGATTCTGATTTTTCCAGTTCTTTAGCTTCCTTATGATTTTCATATAATTTCGCCAAAAACTTAGTGATTTCTTTGAGAATAGAGTAGGTTGGCACTGCTACAATCATCCCTATGACGCCGTAGATATTACTTGACAATAAGAGAAGTACCAAAATCGTAATCGGGTGTACTTTCATAACCCCTCCAACGATACGTGGATAGAGAACATTTCCGTCAATCTGCTGAATGATGAGCATATAAGCAACCGCAATCAACATACGATGAGGATCTGTGAACACATTGGCAATCACCATCGGAATCAAGCCAATACTTGGACCAACATAAGGAATTAAATTTGCGATTCCAGAGAAAATAGCAAAAACAAGAGCGTACTTTAATCCGATAACGCTATAACCAATATAGGCTAAACATCCGATAATAACGGCATCAATTGCAATTCCACTGATGTAGCGCGCTATAGTTGCATTGAGATTGGTTAAGAGGCTAGAGAGATTTAATTTATCATGTTTTAAGACAGTTCGTTCCAACATAGGCAGCAACTTATGTCCATCTAACAAGAAATAAATCAAGAAGACGGGGGTCATAATGAGAATCAGAACCGTGCTAAACAAGGCTGAAAGGACGCTTCCTAAACTGTTGCTGACGCTATTAAGAATATTCTGTAGGATATCCACATAGGAGAGATTTAACTGTTGAATTGTTTGTTGAATATCAATATTCTGGAAAATAGGGTTCATCGACAAATCAATAACCAAATCCTGCAATCTACTATAGATATTTTGACTAGAAATAATCAAGCTAGTCAACTGATTAATCAGAATCGGTAAGAGGTAGACTACCCCAACAACGATGGCACCAATTAAAGCACAGAGAGTGACCAAGACACCAATTAGACGATTAATCTTACATCTCTTTTCTAAGAAAGTAACGACTGGATTGGTAATGTAGTAAAAAAATCCTCCAAGCAAAAATGGAATCATAATGGTATTCACAACCGTCACGAAGGGAGTAATAATCGCTCCCATCTCTCTCCAAAGATAGAAAATCAGTGTTAATAATAAAATTTCAGCTGTCCAAAAAAATAATTTGTTTCTACGGAACATAGGCATCCTCCTTTATTTATTTTATCATATTTCTTCAAAAGATAAGATGGCTTTAGTATAAAAGCGAGAATATTTTTTTCTTTATGATAAAATAAAGCTAATATGAAAAAAATAATTCTATCTTTTATAACACTTTTTGTTTTTGGAACAGTTTCTACTGTCTCTGCTCAGGAGTTTGATGTTGCTGCTAAACATGCCATTGCTGTCGAGGCTACAACTGGAAAAATCCTCTACGAAAAAGATGCAAATCAGCCTGTAGAAATTGCTTCTATTACCAAACTTGTTACAGTCTATTTGGTCTATGAGGCCTTGGAACAAGGAACCATCAGCCTATCTACACCTGTCGATATTTCGGACTATCCTTACAAACTTACAACCAATTCTGAGGCGAGTAACGTCCCTATGGAAGCCCGTAATTATACTGTCGAAGAGTTGCTTGAAGCAACCCTGGTATCCAGTGCCAACAGTGCTGCGATTGCGCTAGCAGAAAAGATTGCTGGTTCTGAGAAAGACTTTGTAGACAAAATGAGGGCTAAACTTCTTGAATGGGGAATTCAAGATGCAACTATTGTAAACACTACTGGTTTAAATAATGAGACCCTTGGCAATAATATCTATCCTGGTTCTAAAAAAGATGATGAAAACAAGTTGAGTGCCTATGACGTTGCAATCGTCGCTCGTAATCTCATCCGAGATTATCCTCAAGTTTTAGAAATCACCAAAAAGCCAACTTCTACTTTTGCTGGACTTGAAATCCACTCAACCAACTATATGTTGGAAGGAATGCCAGCCTATCGTGGTGGTGTCGACGGTTTGAAAACAGGTACTACCGACAAAGCCGGTGCTTCTTTCGTTGGAACAACTGTTGAGAAAGGGATGCGTATCATTACGGTTGTTTTAAATGCAGACCAGCAAGATAGCAACCCTTATGCACGTTTTACTGCAACTTCTTCACTTTTAGATTATGTTTCTGCGAACTTTGCTTTAAAAACTGTCGTTCAGAAAGGCGAAACCTATAAAGATAGTAAAGTGACAGTCCTTGATGGGAAAGAAGATAAGGTAGCTGCAATTGCTAAGTCAGATATTGCAATCGTCCAACGAGTTGGAAGTGAAACAACATCAGCTCTTCAATTCACACCAAAATCAGAAATAGCCCCACTGGAAGAAGGCAAGGTTGTCGGTACTCTAACCTATGACGATCAGGATTTGGTCGGTCAAGGTTATCTCACTTCTGAAAAACCTTCTTTTGAAATGGTCTCTGAAAAGAAAGTAGAAAAAGCCTTCTTTTTGAAGGTTTGGTGGAATCAATTTATCCGCTTTATCAATGAAAAACTATAAAAAAAATCGCGAACAATCGCGATTTTTTCTTTATTTCATTTCTTTAAAAGCCGCTTCTGCATCTGCATTGCTAATAGCACCGAACTGAATTTTCCCAATTTTACCTTGACTATCAATCAAGTATTCCGTTGGAATACTACGAATTTGGTAGGCTTGGAAGGTAGTTGCTTGCGTATCATATAGAACTGGAATATCCTTGTAACCTTGTTCTTGGTACCATTTTGGAAAGTCTTGAACTGTTTTTTCACCTTGTAGACCTGGTGCAATGACACTCAAGATTTCAAAGTCTCGATCTTGTTTGGCAGCTAATTCCATCAACTCAGGCATGCTTTTTTTACATGGTCCACACCAAGAAGTCCAGAATTTCAAATAAACTTTTTTCCCTTTATAGTCTGATAACTTCACTTCTTTGCCATCCATGGACTGCAAGGTGAAGTCTGGTGCATCCTTACCGACTGCGATTTGTTGTACAGCAGGGTGTTTTGGACTGCTTGTCTGTTTGGTTTCTTTTTCACCACAGGCAATCAATAGAAATAGAGACATGAGGCTCAATCCAGCAAAAATAACTTTTTTCATTTTTTCTCCTTTTATCCAAGAATTCCTGACAAGACATTTAACTGCCCTAGCATTAATAATAATCCCATCAAAATAATCAAAGCTCCCCCGATTTTCTTTAGTAGGATCATATGAGGTTTTAATTTACTAAAATAGGGCATAATCCAGCCCGAAGCCAAGGCCAAAACAATGAAAGGAAGGGCCATTCCCAATGTGTATACTAATGTTAACACGGCACCTTGCCAAGCACCATTGCCACCTGAAGCTGCTAGGGCCAAGACTGAACTTAAGACTGGTCCGATACAAGGGGTCCAACCAAAACTAAAGGTTATCCCAAGTAAAAAGGCTGACAGATAGTGATTAGACTTTGATTGTTTGAAGGTGACTGTCTTTTGAACCTCCAGTTTATTGAAATGCAAGATTTCCATCTGGTGAAGCCCTAAAAGAATAATGACTGTCCCCATAACATAACGAAACCAGTCTGCATAGAGCACGTGCCCTAGGAATCCAGCTCCAAATCCTAAAATAAAGAAAATGAGGGAGATTCCTGCAATAAAGCACAAGGTCCGGATTAAGCCTGACCATGCAACGTCTCTTCCAAAAAAGCGAAAGCTTTTCGAATTTCCCTGATCATCCAGTAAAATACCAGCATAGACAGGTAGCAAAGGAAAGATGCAGGGTGAAAAGAAGGACAGAATACCTGCTAAAAAAACGGATACTAGAAATATAATCGACTCCAACGAATTACCTACTTTCTCAAAATTCTAATCTTATTTTACTATAAAAGAAAAAAATTGTAAGAAGTTTGCTACGCTTGTTTATTTTATCTACATTTGGAACAAAAAAAGGAGCTAAGCTCCCTTTTATCGTTCTAATAAGTTCCTTCTTCACCTTGACTGGTCAAGATAACAGGTCCATCTTTGGTAATCACGAACTGGTGTTCATATTGGCAAGATAGGCCACCATCAATAGTCTTATGAGCCCAGCCAGTCTTCATATCTGTATCAATTTCCCAATCTCCAGTATTGATCATAGGTTCAATGGTTAGTACCATTCCTTCACGAAGACGGAGTCCACGACCTGCAATACCGTAGTTAGGAACCATTGGCTCTTCATGCATAGTTGGACCAACACCATGACCAACCAAATCACGTACGACACCATAACCATGGTTTTCAGCATATTCCTGAATTGCTGCACCAATATCACCGATACGATTTCCGACAACTGCTTGCTCAATCCCTATATACATAGCTTCCTTGGTCACGTCCATCAGGTTTTTCACTTCTTCGGACGGTGTACCTACAGCATAAGCCCAACATGAGTCAGCTAAACCACCAGTATAGCTTTGGGTGTATTTTTTCATCTGTTCAACATTGTTGAAGTTAAGTTTAGATACATCAAGGTCTGATTTGGCAATCGGACCGCCTAGAACCATATCAACCTTGAGTAAGTCTCCATCTTTCAAGATGTAATGACGTGGAAAAGCATGAGCAACTTCGTCGTTGAGAGAACAACAAGTGGCATAGGGGTAATCCATGACTGCGCCATCCACGCCAATCTGTAGAGGAAGAAAATTCTCCTCTTTGCAACGTCGACGAACATACTCTTCGACTTCCCACATATCTACGCCTGGCTTAATCAAATCACGTAAGCCGATATGGATACTTGCTAGGAAATCACCAGCCTTGTCCATGGCTTCGATTTCACGTGCTGATTTTAAAGTTATCATTTTTTCTCCTAGATTCTAATTAATTTTAACCGTAACATTTGCTTTTGAAACAATCTGATGACCATGATAAATATCATAATCAATAATAGCTGAGCGTCTTGTGTGGTGAATAATACGAGCCTGAATCCGCAGAGTATCATCTATCTGTACAGCCTGCAAGAAATAAATCAACATCTGTTCAGTGATGAGATTACGTCCACTATTCACAACGAGATCTTGAGTCATATGGTTGAGGATTTCAGCCAAAACTCCATTAGCAAGGACACCATTTTTCTCCAACATGAAGGGCTCAACAGTTATGACGACTTCATCATGATGGTAAGATAGTTTTTGCCCGATTTGCTCTGAGAAAGTCGGCAAAGCAGAAACTTGGGAACGGCTCATCTTTTCCATGACATCTCGTCGCGTTATGACACCAAGTAGGGTTTGGTTGCTTCTGACTACCGGAACCATCTCAAAGTCTTCTGCTATCATTCGTTGACTGACATTGGCAATATTGGTCGCTAACCCTGTTACGAAGATACTGCGCGTCATCACCTTATCAATCGTTGTGCCAGGTGATTTATCCCCCGCATCTCGCATGGTAACAACTCCAACTACCACTTGGTGTTGGTTAATGACTGGAAAACGACTACTTCTGTTCTTACGTACCAAGTCTAGATAATCTTTGACTGTATCGGTTTCTCTCAAAAAACCATACTCATGACTGGGACGATAGAGCTTTTCAACTGTCAGAATATCGGTTTTGATTTGAACATTTGAAAGGGCCTTGTTAATCATGGTCGCTACTGTAAAAGTGTCATGTTTACTTCTCAGGACTGGAATATCTTTTTTATTGGCCAACTCAAGAACATCGTCCTGAACATGAAAGCCACCTGTCACGAGGACCGCATTTTCATTTTCCAAGGCTAGAAGTTGAATACGAGTACGGTCACCTACGATCACAAGACCACCATCATGGAGATAGGATAGGATATTCTGCTCTGTCATGGCTCCAATGGAAAATTTGCTAAACTCTCTCTCTAGCCCTTCCTGGCCGGCTAAAACTTCAGAGGAAGTGACTTCAGCGATTTCAGCATATGTTAGCCGTTCAATAGCCACTTTCTTTGGCTTAACTCGTATGGTTCCACTACGTGGCCGAGTTTCAACGATGCCACGATTTTCAGCTTCTTTGATAGCTCGGTAGGCGGTGCCGTCACTAACACCTAAGTGATTAGAGATACTGCGAACACTAACTCTTTTCCCAATTGGCAACTCTTCCAGATAGGACAAGATTTCCTGGTGTTTACTCATTGAATTCTCCTTTTATATATCGCAATTCAAGATAATCCCTCATTTTTCGTGTATAGCGATCGCTCCCCTTAAACTGTCGGACGAGACTAAAACCCGATTTTAAGGCTACTTTTTGACTAGCCTGATTCTCCAGATGAGTGATGATGGATAATTGTTTTAAACCAAATTCTTCAAAGGAAAGCTGACATAGCTTGGTAACCACTTCTGTCATATAACCTTGTGACCAAAAATCTTTTTTTAAGAAATAACCAATTTCTGCTTCTTTTTTGATTTCATCAATCTTTTCAAATTTAATGGAGCCAATCATTTCCTGATTTTTTTGGAGACAAATTGCCCAAACACCTAGAGGAGCCTTCATAAAATAGTTAGCAAGTGCATACTGACTTTTTTCCAAACTTGATTGGCTGGGAAAAATAAACTGCAAATTCTCAGGGTTCGAAGCAATGTCGAAAAACGCTTGACTGTCACTAAAAAAGAAAGGACGCAAATACAAACGCTCCGTTTCAAAAAAAGAAAACATTGCTAATTTGGTCCAAATATTCATAATCACCTCGACGGTTTAGTCTTCAATGAGTGTAATATCCGCTCCGAGTCTACGTAATTTCTCAATAATATCTGAGTAGCCTCGCAGGATAAACTCAATATTTGTAATTTCAGTTTTACCTTCAGCCATCAAGCCAGCAATAACAAGCGCTGCACCAGCTCGCAAGTCTGTTGCTTTTACGCTTGCACCGTGCAACCTACGACCACCGTTGTAGATAATATGATTATTCGTAATCGTAATATCCGCATCCATTTTTACTAATTCAAAAACATGGTTAACACGTTTTTCATAAATCGTATCAATAATGGTTCCACGACCTTGGGCAGTTAGTAAAAGTGGCGTGATAGGCTGTTGCAAATCGGTTGCAAATCCAGGATAAGGAGCTGTTTTGATATTGATGGCCTTCAAATCAGACTGTTCTTCAACGAAGATACTGTCTTCTGAGACCGTCATATGAACGCCCATTTCCTCCAGTTTGGCGATAAAGCCTTCTAAGTGCTCATAGAGAACGTTGTTAATGCGAATTCCATTTCCTACCGCTGCAGCAAGTGAAATATAGGTCCCGGCTTCGATACGGTCTGGAATGACTTGGTGACGAGTCCCATGAAGTTTCTCGACACCATCAATAATGATAATATCAGTCCCTGCACCACGAATGTGAGCCCCCATATTGTTCAAAAGGGTAGCAACATCGATAATTTCTGGTTCACGAGCCGCATTTTCAATGACAGTACGTCCCTTAGCTTTAACCGCAGCAATCATAGTGTTAATCGTTGCACCAACGCTGACGGTATCCATGTAAATACTCGCGCCATGAAGTCCCTTACCTTGAGCGGATAAATTCATATTATCTCCCTCATAGCTGACCTTGGCACCCATGGCTTCAAAGGCTTTTAAGTGAAGGTCAATCGGACGAGGCCCCAGATCACATCCACCAGGAAGTCCAACTGTAGCTTCACCAAAGCGACCTAAAAGACTTCCGTAGAAATAATAAGAAGCACGTAAGCTATTAATCTTACCATAAGGCATAGGAATGTTTTGAACACCTCTTGGATCAATTTCCAAGACATCATCATAACGCTTAACAGTCGCCCCCATCATCTCTATGATTTCGACAAGACTAGCAACGTCTGAAATATCTGGAACACAATCTAAAGTGACAATATCATCTGATAAGATAATAGCTGGAATAAGCGCTACAACACTATTTTTAGCACCACTAATGGTGATCTCACCTTGCAATGGACGTCCACCATTGATGACAATTTTTCTCATGTTTTACTCTTTCAAAATTTACTAAAAAGGTCTTTTCATTCTATTATACCATAATTTTCAGTTTTTCCCATTCCTATTTACTAAATACAATCTCATTTTGATAAAAAAGACCTATCACTCAAGCTGTTCAGCCTGAAATGATAGGTTTTAATGTTAGATTAACGTACTGTGCGGATACGCATTGTGTTTGTGCGAACTGCTTCTCCAAGTGGTACACCTGCAACGATAACAATATCGTCACCAGATTCTACAAGTCCTGCTTCAACTGCTTTACGTTCAGCAATTTCGAACATATCATCTGTTGATGATGGAGTTTCAGTCAACATTGGGATAACACCCCAGTTCAACATCAATCCACGCTCTGTCAATTCGTCGAATGTCAATGCCAAGATATCAGCATTTGGACGGTATTTAGAAATCAAACGTGCTGTGTGACCAGTCTTAGTAAGGGTAACAACCAATTTGATGTTCATTGAATTTGTAGCATCTTTTACAGCTGAAGCCATAACTTCTGTCTTAGAGTTACGTTCGAAAGTATCTGAGTTCAAACGTCCGTATTCGTTAAGAAGAGTTTGAGCGTTCTTATCAATTGTAGCCATTGTTGTTACTGACTCAAGTGGGTATTTACCATTTGCAGACTCACCTGAAAGCATTGTTGCATCAGTTCCGTCGATAACAGCGTTAAATACGTCTGATACTTCTGAACGAGTTGCACGTGGTTTTTCAGTCATTGTTTCAAGCATGTTTGTTGCTGTGATAACAACTTTACCTGCTGCGTTCACTTTAGTGATGATCATTTTTTGGTAAACTGGAACCATTTCGAATGGAACTTCGATACCCATATCACCACGAGCGATCATAATACCATCAGCAGCTTCGATGATTTCATCCAAGTTGTCGATACCTTGTTGGTTTTCGATTTTAGCGAACAATTGAACATGTCCGTTTCCAGTTTCTTCACAGATTGCACGAACTTCGTTAACGTCTTTCGCAGTACGTACGAATGAAATCGCGATGAAGTTGATACCTTGTTCAAGACCAAAGCGGATATCGTCGTTATCGCGTTCAGCAAGAGCTGGGAAAGGAATTTTAGTGTTAGGGATGTTCACACCTTTTTGTTTAGCGATGATACCATCGTTTTCAACTTCAACTTCAAATTCACGAGTTGCGTCATCTTTAGCAACCACACGAAGACCAAGTTTACCATCGTCAACCAATACTTGGCGACCAACCTCAACGTCATCATAGATGTCAAGAGCACCGGCAACGTTCAAAGCAATCACTTCACGAGTTGATTTGATTACTTGTTTAGTTGCAACACGGATTTTTTCACCAGTTTTGTATGAGTACTCTTTAGCTTCACCTTCGAACAATTCAGTACGGATTTCTGGTCCTTTAGTATCAAGAAGGAAACCAACTTTTTTACCTGCAAGTTTTTCTGCAAGTTTAACAGTTGCCATACGTTCACCTTGTTCTTGGTGGTCACCGTGTGAGAAGTTGAAACGGAAAGTGTTAGCTCCCGCTTCAATCAATTTAGCAATGTTTTTTGCTGAAGCTTCAACATCAAGTTTTTCACCCCAGTATCCGTCATCACCGAATTTTTTCCCACCACGGATTTCAACCGCAGGACCCAAAGTTGCAACGATTTTTACACGTTTATTCATGATTTGTGACTCCTTTATATAATTTGACCTTTTATGGTCATTTTACCAGATTAGTTAAAGTTGATTATGACAAGCTCTTGTTCAAGCTAGCAAGTCCAAGGTCAGCTTTGTGAGGGTTGTTAACAACGATTTTGCCATCAGCTGTTAGGCTGAACAAGGCTCCTTCTTCTGCTGTTCCAAGAATTGGGTTTTCAACCATTTTTTCGTTACGGATACCAACAGCAACACCACCGATTCCTTGTTTGAGAAGTTTAACAGCATGTGCTCCCATACGTGACGCTAATACACGGTCACGAGCGGTTGGTGAACCACCACGTTGGATATGTCCAAGCTCAGTCACACGAAGGTCACTAGTATCTCCTGCTTCCTTGAGTTTCTTACCGAATTCATCGGCAGACATAACCCCCTCGGCCAAAACGATGATGTTGTGTTTTTTACCGCATTCATAACCAGCTTTGATACTAGCTACGATATCTTCCATCTTGAAGCCTTCTTCAGGGATAATGATTTCATCAGCACCAGTTGCAATACCTGCCCAAAGTGCGATATCACCAGCATTACGTCCCATTACTTCAACAACAAAAGTACGACGGTGACTTGATGATGTATCACGAATCTTATCGATTGCATCCATTGCAGTAGTAACTGCAGTATCAAATCCGATTGTAAAGTCAGTGCCTACGATATCGTTATCGATTGTACCTGGAAGTCCGATAGCAGGGAATCCATGCTCAGTCAAGCGCATAGCTCCGTGATAAGAACCGTCACCACCGATAACAACGACACCTTCGATACCGTGTTTTTTCAACTGCTCAATCCCTTTAAGTTGACCTTCAAGTTGTGCAAACTCAGGGTAACGAGCAGAGTGAAGGAAAGTACCACCACGGGAAATGATGTCTCCTACTGAAGCAGCATCAAGTGGATAAATTTCGCCGGCAACCATACCAGCGTATCCATCATAGATACCAAATACTTCCATTCCTTCTGAGATTGCTTGGCGAACTACTGCACGGATGGCAGCATTCATACCAGGGGCGTCTCCACCACTGGTCAAAACAGCAATACGTTTCATTTGGTTTTTGCTCCTTTTCCTTTTAACATTCTTACTGATTATACCACATTTAAATCGAAAATTCTTCTATTTTTCGTATTTTTAGCGATAAATCGTTTTCATGGTAATTTCCTTTAATTTCTCCTGTAAGGCAAGCTCTTTTTTTACAAAATGCCGTGTAGAAACAACTGTTTTTTGCTCCTCTTCATACCTGATAATCACAGGAATTGAGCCTTTGTATTGTTCTAGGATATTTGAAATCTCTTTATCGTATTCATGATTTTCAACTTGAATCCAGAATCGTTCCGCCACTGCTTCTTTCAAATCTTGTGCAATCATTTGCAAACGACCATCTCGAGATTGAACCTTCCCATTGATATAGTAAAATTTCCCTTCAGATAGGATAGAGGCGAATTTTCGATACTGATCCGAAAATACAGTCACATCCATCCGAGACTTACTATCATGAACCTGTAGAAAGGCCATATTCTCGCCCTTCTTGGTTCGAATCACCTTTAGTTTTTGCACTTCAACTAGAAGAGTGGCTTGATCCCCCTCGGTTAGATTAGCGATCGGGGTCGTCGGATATAGGGCTTGTTTGGCAAGAGTTTGGAGAGGATGGGCACTGATACCTACCCCAATCAATTCCTGCTCCTTGTAAAATTTCTCCGCCTCTGTAAAATCATCAGCTTCAGTCCAACTATAGTTTGTATCTGCAAAGAGTCCACCTAACTCCTCAACAAAGACAAATAAGTTTGGTAGGTTCACTAAGATTTTCTGACGATTCTTGTCAAATTCATCAAAAAGCCCTAGTTCAACCAAAGGAGTCAAAAGCGACAGTTTCTTGTAATTCTTGGGGAGACGTGTGACGAAATCTTCCACACTTGAAAAAGGACGATTTTCGATGATCCAGTAAGAAAAATCTCTTGGCATGCCCTTAATGGCTTTTAGGCCAAGATAGATTTTCTTCTGAGCAATTTTATCGTGATAGGGAATGCTATTGATTGCTAACGGGGCTACTTCAAAGCCCATCTGCAATGCATCCACAATGTAATCACTGCTGGAATAGTTCAACATGACTTGAAAGAAAATAGCAGGATAGTGCGTCTTGAAATAAGCTAGCTGGAAAGCCAGCGCTGAGTAGGCATAGGCGTGGGATCTGTTAAATCCGTAGCCCGCAAACTTTTCCATCACTGCAAAAACTTGGTTGGCTTTTTCTTCTGTATGCCCAAGTTTCATAGCTCCTGTGATAAAATCTTCCTTCATTAAATGCATCTCTTTAGCATTTTTCTTACCCATGGCTCGTCTGAGAATGTCAGCTTTACCAAGACTGAAGCCTCCAAATCGCTGAGCAACCTGCATGACCTGTTCTTGATAGAGCATGATACCATAAGTTGATGAGAGAATATCCTCTAGGGCTGGGTCCAACACCGTCACCTTTTCTTTGCCGTGCTTACGAGCCACAAAATTATCGATATAATCACTTGCTCCTGGTCTATTGAGGGAGGTTGTGGCTACTACCTCTTCGAAGACTTGTGGCTGAACTCGTTTCAAGAGTCGAATGGCACCAGGTTGTTCAAATTGGAAAATCCCCTTTGTATTTCCAGCAGCAAAGAGGGCCAGGGTTGCTTTGTCTTCCAAATCAATCTCTTCGATTTTCATATGAACACCTTCTGACTCAGCCAGTAATTCCTGCATTTTTTGGACAAAAGTTAAGTTACGCAGACCTAGGAAATCCATTTTTAGAAGGCCATTTGCTTCAACTGCATGAGCATCATACTGGGTGATCAGCATATCCTCACCATATTTGAGCGGGATATAGTCCGTTAGGTCTTGGTCACTCATAACGACTCCAGCCGCATGGATAGAGGTCTGACGAGGATAACCTTCTATCTTTCGAGCAATCTCAAAAGCTTTTTGGTATTCAATCTTGTTATTGATGACCTGTCTAAATTGCAAATTCTTTTCATAGGCCGTCGTTAGCGTATCTCGGAAACTGATTTTTTTCGTAATATTTGTTAATTCGTACTCTGGAACGCCATAGCGTTTGAAAACATCACGAATCGCTTGTTTTGCTCCAAAGGTCGAATAAGTGACAATCTGTGCCGCGTGTTGACTACCATAGCGATCACGAACATAGCGAATGAACTCTGGTCTATAAAGGTCAGGGATGTCGATATCAATATCAGGCATGGTGTAGCGCTCACGATTTAAAAAGCGTTCGAAAATCAGGTTCTTTTCAACCGGATCAATCCCTGTAATGTCAAGTGAGTAGGCCACCAGACTACCCACAGCAGAACCACGCCCCATTCCCATATAGTAGCCTTGTGAACGTCCAAAACGGAGCAAATCCCAAACCACAAGGAAATAGTCATCAAAGCCCATATCATGAATCACAGCCAACTCTTCATTCAGCCGCTCTCGATAGATAGCTGAGGTTAGCCCCTTGTCACTCAAGCCTTGCTCAGCCCTCTCTCGAAGTTCTTCTACTGCTGGTCTTGCAGGATTAAAGCGAGGGAGTTTTAAACTTGAGTCGATTTGATAGCTTACATTCTCTATCAGACCTTGTAGATTGGCAAGCGCCTGAGGGAAGCGATTTTTAAATCGAGCTTCTAAATCTGAAGCAGGTAAAAAAATCCCTTGTTGTGAATGCACATCCACTTCCCTAAGACTGACATTGTCCTTGACTGCCGACAATATTTGCAAAACTTGTAGGTCTTCTTTTTCAAAAGAGTTGACTTGATAGAGTGGAAGAATCGGCCTGGTAAAGACTTCTTGAGGAGTATCTGGACTGACACCGATAAAATAATCATGCCCCAAATCCAGCTGTTCGATTCCATTAAAATAGAGAACAATAATGGCCACATCTTCGAGGAGGGAGGTGAAGTCAGACCAATTTTTCCGTCCAGTCATTTTTAAAGTGGATAACTTCATCAACTCTTGATAACCTTTAGTGGATAGGGCTAGAAAACGGAAAGAAATCGCCTTCTCGTCTATAATCAAGTTCATTTCTAGACCAATTAAAGGTTGGATTCCATATTTTCGAGTAACTTCTAAAAAATGATAGGCTCCATAGAGATTATCCACATCCATAATAGCAAGGTGAGAATAGCCATACTCTTTAGCTGTTTGTACATATTTTTCAATCGAAACCACACTTTCCATAAAACTGTAAACAGTCTTGGTGTCGAGCTGCGCAATCATTTCTTCTCCTCCTTGCTTTCGTTTTACTACTATTATACCATTTTAAGTTGGATATTGAAGAAACTCGGATGCTTTCTTTTCAACATCAGCATTTATAACCTCTCCGTCTTTCTTCCCTTTAATTTTTAATATTATAAGATGGATTTGAATATCATTTTAGACATTTTTATACTAAGTAAAGTATAATAAAGTTGGACTCTATATGCAATTTCACATATAAAAAATTCTAAGAAAGGGCTTTTTATTATAGTATTTATTCACCGTTTTATAATAACTTACTAAATAGGTATTCCGCTTCACGAAATTTCTTGCATTAAAGTTTATTTATTCCATTTTTCCTTATTTTTTGATATAATAAATGCAGTCTGTTTTCAAAGGAGAGAATCATGCGTTTTAATCAATTTAGCTATCTTCCGACCTCTAGTTCTCAACAATTAGATGAATTAGCAAGCCTTGGTCTGGAATTGTCACCTCAACTGCCCTTAAAAAAGCAATTTGAGGACTTCATCCGATGGAGTTTTTTCACTTATTCTAACACGGATTATGCCTTATCCACTTTGGCTACGGATAACGAAACAGATCTATTAACTTTTTTCCAATCAGAGCGTGAATTAACTGCTGATGTTTTCTACACGGTAGTTTTTCAACTTTTAGGGTTTAACTATCTTGTTGACTTTGAGGACGCCGAACAATTCCGTAAAGAAACTGGATTTCCTATTGTTTATGGAGATCTCATCGAAAATCTCTATCAATTGCTCAATACGCGAACTAAAAAAGGAAATACGTTCATCGACCAACTTGTTAGTGACGGACTCATTTTAGAAGACAATCACTACCACTACTTTAACGGTAAGAGCTTGGCGACCTTCTCTACTCATGATGTCATTCGTGAAGTTGTGTACGTCGAGAGTCGTGTGGATACTGATAAAGACAGTCTCCCTGACTTAGTCAAGGTCAGCATTATTCGCCCGCGTTATGATGGACAGATTCCTTCAGTTATGACTACCAGCCCTTACCACCAAGGGACCAACGTCAAAGCTAGCGATAAAGCTCTCTACAAAATGGAAGGGGAACTTGAGGTCAAACCTGCCCACACCATCGAGCTTGAGGAGCCCAAGCTGAATTTAGTCGAGCCTATCGACCAAGCTGAACTCGTCTCTGAAGCTGAAGAAAAGTTAGCTCATATCAATAGCTCATACACTCTCAACGACTACTTCCTCCCACGAGGATTTGCTAATCTCTATGTATCGGGTGTTGGAACCAGGGATTCCCAAGGTCTCATGACCAATGGGGACTACCAGCAGATTGAAGCTTATAAAAATGTCATTGATTGGCTCAATGGTCGTTGTCGTGCTTTCACGGACCACACGCGCAAACGTCAAGTCAAGGCTGACTGGTCAAACGGCAAAGTCGCAACAACAGGGATTTCCTATCTAGGGACCATGTCTAATGGTCTTGCGACCACTGGTGTTGATGGCTTAGAAGTCATCATCGCAGAAGCGGGTATCTCCTCATGGTACAACTACTATCGAGAAAATGGTCTGGTGACTAGCCCAGGTGGTTATCCGGGTGAGGATTTTGACTCACTTGCCGAATTGACCTACTCCCGTAATCTCCTAGCTGGTGATTATATTCGTGGTAATGAAGCTCATCAGGCAGACTTAGAGAAGGTAAAAGAACAATTAGATCGCAAGACTGGTGACTACAACCAGTTTTGGCATGACCGCAACTATCTGCTCAATGCTCACAAGGTTCAAGCTGAAGTCGTCTTTACGCATGGTTCTCAGGATTGGAATGTCAAACCTCTTCATGTTTACCAGATGTTTCATGCTCTTCCACCTCATATCAACAAGCACCTCTTTTTCCATCATGGCGCCCATGTCTATATGAACAACTGGCAGTCGATTGACTTCCGCGAGTCCATGAATGCCTTGTTAAGTAAGAAATTGTTAGGACTTGACTCAAGCTATCAACTTCCTACTGTCATCTGGCAGGACAATACTGAACCGCAAACATGGCAGAGCATTGACGACTTTGGCAAACAGAATAAACTGCATACTTTCCCACTTGGAACTGAAGAAAAGGTGATTCAAAACCAGTATGATCAAAAAGATTTTGAGCGTTATGGTAAGACTTACCAGACTTTCAACACAGAACTTTACCAAGGAAAAGCTAATCAGATTACCATTGACCTTCCAGTAAATCAAGATATTCACTTAAATGGGCGAGTGGAGCTGAAACTTCGTGTCAAATCAAGCATAAGCAAGGGCTTATTGTCTGCTCAAGTCCTCCAACTAGGACAACAGAAGTACCTTCAACCCTATCCAGTAGTTCAATCAGTTCGAACGATTGACAATGGTCGTTACCACATGTTAGAAAATCTCTGTGAACTGCCATTCAATCCAAGTGCCCAACGTGTCATCACTAAAGGCTACCTCAATCTTCAAAACCGAGATGATCTCTTGACAATCGAAAAAATCCAACCAAATGAATGGATGGACTTCAAGCTAGAGCTCCAACCAACTATTTACAAACTTAAAGAAGGAGACACTCTCCGCTTGGTTCTCTACACAACAGATTTTGAGATTACAATTCGAGATAATACAGACTATCACTTGACTGTTGATTTAGCACAGTCCACTATCACTATTCCCTCATAAAAGGAGCTATTAACACTTATGAACAAATCAGAACACAGACACCAACTTATTCGTGCCCTCGTTTCAAAAAATAAAATCCATACCCAAGCGGAATTACAAGCCTTGTTAGCGGAAAATGATATCCAAGTTACACAGGCAACCTTATCACGCGATATCAAAACCATGAACCTTTCAAAAGTACGAGAAGAAGATAATTCTTACTACGCGCTAAATACAGGCTCTATCTCCAAGTGGGAAAAACGTCTTGAAAATTATATGGAAGATGCTCTTGTTATGTTGCGTCCTGTCCAACACCAAGTTATTTTAAAAACTTTACCCGGTTTAGCCCAATCGTTTGGATCTGTAATTGATTCCTTGGACTTTCCAGATGTCGTTGCAACGCTTTGTGGAGATGATGTCTGCATGATTATCTGTGAAGATGCTGCAAAAGCGCGAGCTTGTTTTGAAAGCTTAAAAAAATACGCACCACCATTTTTCTTTGGTGAATAACACAAATCCCGTGATCAAAAAATCACGGGAATTTTTTATTTCTTGGACTGTGTCTCTTCTTTCTTTGTACGTGCTAATCGAAGAGCACGTTTAGGGTTGAGACGATTAAACAATTCTTCTAGTTTCTTTTCATTCCACACATCTGCTGCAGATACAAAATTTCCATCTGCATCTCGGAATGATATCGGTTTATCTCCCATATCAATCTCCTAGTCTACAAATTCAAACTCAAATTTACCGATTCGGACCAAGTCGCCATCTTTGGATCCACGTGCACGAAGAGCTTCGTCAACCCCCATACCACGAAGCTGGCGAGCAAACTTCATAACTGATTCGTCACGGTCAAAGTTGGTCATGTTAAAGAGTTTCATGAGTTTCTCACCAGAAAGTACCCATGTCGCATCATCATCACGACTAATCTCAAAGGCCTTTTCTTCCTCGTCAAAGCCGTAGTACGCCTCTTCTTCCATATCGGATTCATCATAAATCGGAAATTCTGGAGTCTTGTCTAACAATTCAGCTGTTGCATCTAAAAGAGTTGCCAAACCTTGCTTGGTCAATCCAGAAATAGGGAAGATAGCTGGAAGTTCCTCAAACTCGTCGTAGTTTGCTGCCAACTTTTCCTTGAAAGTTTTAAGATTTTCCTGACTTTCAGGCATATCCATCTTGTTGGCTACGATGATCTGCGGACGTTCCATGAGACGAAGGTTGTAGGATTCCAATTCTTTATTGATAGCAAGGTAATCCTCATAAGGATCACGTCCTTCGCTAGCTGACATATCGATGACATGGAGGATAACTCGTGTACGTTCGATATGACGGAGAAACTGGGTTCCAAGACCAACACCTTGACTAGCCCCTTCAATCAAACCTGGAAGGTCAGCTACTGCAAAAGATTCACCTGACTGTGTACGAACCATACCCAAATTAGGGACAATCGTCGTAAAGTGGTAGGCACCGATTTTTGGTTTGGCTGAAGTAATGACACTAAGCAAAGTTGACTTTCCGACAGATGGGAAACCGACTAGACCAACATCAGCTAGAATCTTCAATTCCAGTTGTAACTCACGTTCTTGACCCGGTTCTCCATTCTCAGAGATTTCAGGCGCAGGATTTTTGGGTGTTGCAAAACGGATATTCCCACGACCACCTCGACCGCCATGAGCCACGATAAATTCTTGACCATGTGCAATCAAGTCTGTAATGACTTTACCTGTTTCTGCATCACGTACAGTAGTTCCCTGTGGCACACGAACACGAAGGTCTTCTGCACCACGTCCGTGCATTCCTTTGGTCATTCCTTTTTCACCAGAATCAGCCTTGAAATGACGGTTATAGCGGAAATCCATCAAGGTACGCAAGCCTTCATCTACAACAAAAACAACGTTACCTCCACGTCCACCATCACCTCCCCAAGGGCCACCATTCGGGACATATTTTTCACGGCGAAAAGCAACCATGCCATCGCCACCATTACCAGCCTTGACCTTAATCTTGGCTGTATCTAAAAACATACTCATATTTCTTCTCACTTTAAAAAGGCTGGGAGAACCCAGTCATTAGTTATTGTTTCTATCCTCGCAGCTTGCTTAGAAGCTGCTAAATGCTCCAAGCGCTGTCGCAAAAATACCAGCAAGGGTTACAAACAACATGATAAGCACGACAACAAGTGTCACTTTCTCAAACAATGTTTTTTTACGTTTTCCGTTATCTCCAAAAGCCATAACTTCTCCTTTTCACTTTATAATTCTAATTTAATAGTCTGTCGAAACGGGGGCAACCACCCATAAAATGATGTAAGCAAGGATTCCTGCTCCATAACAAAATGCAAGAACACCCCAAACAACACGAACAATTGTTGGATCAATATCAAAATAATGGGCAACTCCTGCACAAACTCCACCAATTATTTGGTTTTTTCCACTTCGCATTAATTTTTTCATAGTATTTTCCTCTTATTCTATTATTTGAATTCATCTTTCCAATAATCTCTGATGCTGGATAATTGCTTCCGAGAAGCCCGCAAAATACGCTTAGACTCTTTTACTGGACTTGTAACAGCCTGTTGGGGTAGATATAAAATCGTTTTCAAAAAGCGCTGACTAACAGGTTTTCCATCATGCAATTCATGTTCAAAGTTATTTGAGATAATGGCATCAAGGTAAAACTCATGAACTCGTTTCCCAAAGTTTTCAGCCGAAATTTCGTACAACTTATCCGCCAACTTTTGTTCAGACATATCAGGGGTAGCGATCAATGCTTCAAGAATAGCTCCTGCAAGTTCTCGTTCTCCATAGTAGAGGGTTCCAAACATTTTGTCACTGATCAGGTTATCAAGATAAGGATTGCCATGAGCAATGACGGGCGTTCCACTGGCTAAACTCTCTAGATAAGTTAATCCTTGGGTTTCACTAGTAGAGGCAGAGATGAAGAAATCTGCCGCCTTATAGTACAAGGCTGTTTCACTTGGAGCAATCATACCTGTAAAGATCACATGTTCTTGTATGTTTAATTTCTCTGCTTGTTCTTTCAGACTGTCCAGATAAGGACCGTCTCCAGCAACAACCAGCTTCACCTTGTCTTCTTCTTTCAATATTTCAGCAAAAGCATCTAGGACTGCTTGGATATTCTTCTCAAGGGAGATACGCGAAAGGCTCAGTAACATTTTCTCATCTTCCTGAATACCTAACTTCGAACGAAGTTCTTGCAAGTTTTCCTCTTTAATCTCAGGTCGTTCAAACTTAGCTAGCTCAATTCCGGTTGGAATGACACGTTTTTCAACCTTCACTTTGTATTTAGATAAAAGGTCCCGAACAATCTCGCTAGGACAGATTACTCCATCTACATCACGAAGGAAACCACGTACCAGATATTTTACCATACTTGGACGAATCAACATCCCCTTAGCAATATAATGCACATAGTCTTCGTACTGGGTATGGTAGGTATGGATAACAGGAATTCTCAATTCTCGTGCAATCCAAATCCCTAATAATCCAAGTGAAAATTCTGTCTGGGTGTGAATGATATCTAGCTGATACTGCTTGGCAATTTCAAGTGCCTTTGTAAAACCACGATAGGCAAATCGTCGATCCTTAAATGCAAAGAAAGGGACACTCGGAATTCGAATAATTTGCCAATCCTCGTAGCGGTTCACATCTTTATCTGTTGTTGTAAAGATAAAAACTGCATGACCTTGCTTCTCAAGCTCTGTTTTCAAGGTTCGAATACTGGTCGCAACCCCGGAAACCTGAGGAAAATAGGTGTCTGTAAATAAACCAATTCGCATAGATTACCTCACTTTTTACCTAGATCAGCCTGTTCCCGATAAAATTTTAACCAAATTCCCAGTAAACGCTCTTCTGAATACTGCTTAGATATCCTTTTCGCTTTTTCTTTCAATTCTTTCAACGCCTCAGGATTTTCTTTATATTCTAGGATTGCTTCTCTCATCTCAGAGACATCACTTGTAGCACGATAATTTCCATCAAGAATAACCTTATACAGGTCCAAATCCCTTAACATAATAGGAGCCTCGCAACTAGCTGCCTCTAAGATGGTCATAGGGAATAGTTCATTATAGCTAGGTAGTAAGAACAAATCAGCTAAAGCATACAGTTCCCGCATCCTCTCCGGTGACACAATACCTGGGAAAATTAGATTTTTAGGTGGATTGTCCATAATCTTCTTATAGCGTTCATAACCATCTGTTATTCCACCAAATGAAAAACCACCAGCCCAGATAAAGGTAATTTCTGGCAATTCTTCAGCAAGACGGATAAAGTCATCTATCCCTTTTCGTTTCTGAACCTGACCCGCACCAACCACGACAAACTGATCTTTGGCGAGATCCATTTCCTGACGAAGTTTTGCTACTTGGTCAGCTGGCAATGGATGCCATTTTCCCTTATTTACAAAATTGGGAATATAAGTTATTTTTTCTCGTGGAATACCCGCAGCAACTAGATCCTCGATAAACATGGGATTGACCACCACCAAGTGTTCCATCCGATTGTAAAAGGAAAAAACATAGCGTTTGACTATTCCTTTTAAGAAAAATGGAATTGTCAAACTCCCCTCGAGTGTCTCAGGTAAGAAATGCACATAGCCAACTTTTCTCCCAGAGCGCTTCTTTTGAAATGTGGATAAATAATAAGGGAAATCAATGGTGTGAAAGTGGGTTACATCTGCCTCTACAGAAAGATTCTCCGTAACAATCAACTGATTTTTGGCATCACGATGAAGGAGACTCACCAATTCACGGTAGGCTCCTGACACTCCTTGACCAGCCACTTTTTCACTTGAACTTAGCATATTAATACGCAATTTTTTGTTTTCCATACTACTCATTATACCATTTTATTTCAAGAAAATCAGTAAAAGAAAGAAGAGACCAGAGGAAAATGGAGGAGCCCCTCTCTTTTCCAATCGTCTCTCGCAATTTTTCAATAGATTACTTAATTCCTAGGGCGATACGCGCATAGCGACTCATTTTTTCAACCGTCCAGGCTGGATACCAGACCAACTTGACTTCGATATTGGTTACCTCAGGCACCTCTGTCATTGCATCGTGTATCTGGTCTGTTAAGAGGTCAGCCAGTGGGCAGCCCATAGTTGTCAAGGTCATATCAATTTCCGTGTGACCTGTTTCACCATCAAAACGAATCTCATAAATCAAACCTAGGTTGACAATATCAATTCCCAACTCAGGGTCGATGACCTCTTCCAAGGCAGTCAAAATACGAGTTTTAATCGTTTCAATTTGCTCTTCTGTATAAGCCATATTATTCCTCACTCTTAGTCTTCAATAAAATCACGAAGGGGCTTGCTGCGACTTGGTTGGCGCAATTTTCTCAAAGCCTTGGCCTCGATTTGACGGATACGTTCACGAGTCACGTTAAAGACTTTACCAACATCTTCAAGAGTACGCATTTTCCCGTCGTCCAAACCAAAACGAAGGCGCAAGACGTTTTCTTCACGGTCTGTGAGTGTATCCAAGACTTCATCCAACTGCTCACGTAAGACGATACGAGTTGTGTAGTCTACTGGATTTTCAATCACTTCGTCTTCGATAAAGTCCCCAAGATGGCTATCGTCCTCTTCACCAATCGGTGTTTCAAGCGATACTGGTTCTTGGGCAATCTTCAAGATTTCACGCACCTTATCAGGTGTCATATCCATACGTTCAGCGATTTGTTCAGGTGTCGGATCTTGTCCCAATTTTTGAAGAAGATTACGCTGTTCACGGACAAGCTTATTAATGGTTTCAACCATGTGAACAGGGATACGAATAGTGCGGGCCTGGTCGGCGATGGCACGAGTGATTGCCTGACGAATCCACCAAGTTGCATACGTAGAAAACTTAAACCCTTTTGAATAGTCAAACTTGTCCACAGCCTTCATCAAGCCCATGTTTCCTTCTTGAATCAAGTCAAGAAACTGCATGCCACGCCCTACGTAGCGCTTAGCGATGGAAACCACCAAACGAAGGTTGGCTTCGGCAAGACGTTGTTTGGCTTCAATATCACCTGCCTCAACAGCAAGAGCCAATTCTTTTTCCTCTTCGTTGGTCAAGAGAGGAACAACCCCGATTTCCTTCAAATACATACGGACAGGGTCATTAACCTTGGCAGAAGTTGAGCCAATCAAGTCCTCATCACTGAGTTCTGGCTCTTCTTCTGCACTAAGCACACGCGCACTTGGATTTCCTTCGTTATCTGTGATAGAAATTCCAGCATCCTGAATCCGTTGCAAAAGGTCTTCAATGCCATCTGCATCAAGGGTAAAAGGAATAACCAGACTTGAATTGATTTCGTCGTCTGTTGCTGTTCCTGTCTTTTTGTGATTACGGATAAAGTCTGCTACTTGCACATCAATTGTCGTTACTTCTTTTTGTTTTGTTGCCATTATTACTCCATTCTTCTCTTTTGGGAAATAAATCGTTGCAATTCTTCCAAGGCTGTGTCTGTGTCTCCTACATGACTAGCTTCCTGCACTTTCTTTTTAATTCTTAAGTTGTCCTTGCTGAGGAGGGCTCGGTTCCGAGTCGCTTCGACTTCTACTAGCTCCTGAGGCGACATCTCAGCTGGCAAATCCAGGCTAAGCACTTGGTACCAAGCATTTTCAACTTCAGGCGTCTGATGAGAAAGCTCCTCTGAGCCGATTTCTCCCTGCTCACTTAATAATTCGTAAAGAATCTGAAATTCTGGGGTATCAAAGAAAAAATCTTCTCTTAATCGATAATCATTCAAAACAACTGGATTCTCAGCCATCCTATAGAGGAGATGAGCCTCTGCTCTCATGACTGCTGTCAGTTGCCGCGTTACAGGTAAACTAATCGCTGCCGGAGGTTGCTCCTCTTTGACTCTCTCCTGCCTTTGAACAATTCGACTTTCATTTACAATCTGCTCCACCTGCTGGTAATCAAAGGAAGGTAGATTATCCGCCAGAATGTGGATATAAGAATTCTGGGCAGTGATAGACTTTTCCTTGGCGATCAAGGGAGCTATCTTTTCAATGAACTCAATTTGTGCCTGTAAGTTATCACTATTTTCAGGCTTGAGCTGGTGAATATAGAACTCTATAGGACTGACCCGAGTCTTTGTTAAAAGGTAAGCCAGATCTTCAGCAGAATTCTTTTGCAAATACTCATCTGGGTCCATGGCATCAGGTACTCGAACAACCTCCACTGAAAAGTCTTTTAACTCCTCTAATGCCTTGGCTGTCGCTGCCTGTCCTGCCTTGTCACCATCATAGCTGAGAACAATTTTTTTGGTAAAGCGTTTGAGGTGGTCAACATGCTCCTTACTTAAAGCTGTTCCCATGGAAGCCACAGCATTTTCTATACCAGCACGGCAGGCTGCAATCACATCCATGAAGCCTTCCATCAGATAGAGCTCTGTGACCTTACCTGTTCCCTTTTTTGCCTTGTCCAAATGATACAATTCGTAACTCTTGTTAAAAATTGCAGTCGAACGACTATTTTTATACTTGGCAGTCTGAGTATCCGTTTCTTGCCAGATACGACCTGAAAAGGCAATAACCTGCCCCTTGTCATTGGTCAAAGGAAAGATGATACGCCCGAAAAAAGTATCATAAAATTGATTGCCATCTGACAGATAAAACAAACCCGAATCCAGTAAATCCTTTTCCTCAAACTTGTCAGATAAACGTTGGTAGAGATAGGTTCTCTCTGCTGGAGCCAGTCCAATCTGGAAGTGCTTCAGAACATCATCCGTCAATCCACGTTTGTAGAGATAAGCCCTTGCTTCTTCTCCCATCTTGGTCGTCATGAGAATTGCATGATAAAAACGGGCAGCTTCTTCATGCATATCATATAAAGCTTGATGAGGCGAAGCCTGTTGAGGACGAGACTGGACAGGCATGGCTAATTGAATACCGACGCGCTCCCCTAAGAGCTGAACGGCTTCCATAAAGGACACACCTTGGTATTCTTCGATGAACTTAAAAACATCTCCTGAACGACCACAGCCGAAGCAATGATAAAACTGCTTGTCTTCCACAACGTTGAAAGAGGGGGTCTTCTCACCATGAAAAGGACAGAGCCCTAAATAGTTCCGTCCAGCCTTTTGTAAAGAAATCACGTCGCCTATGACTTCCACAATGTTGGCATTGTTTTTGATTTCTTCAATAACTTGCTTGTCAACCATACACAATACCTCCATCTTATCATAGTTTTACGTTAACTAGTATAGCTTATTTCTGAAAAAAAGTAAACCATTTCATACGCTTTACGGAATTCTCTTTGCTATATTTTCCAGATTGAAATGGAAGATAAAAAACTCAGAAACACCTCCAGACTTCTAAGTTTTTCTTCACTATTTTTTGATGATTATTTAACTCATCTATTCAAATAATTGATAGTAGTCTGAAATTTTCATCTTAGATTTTTCCTCTTTATTGAGGTCTTGGATGATACGGCCTTCCTTCATGACTATCAGACGATTTCCATACTTCAATGCATCTTCCATATGGTGGGTAATCATCAAGGCTGTTAGATGATCCTTGTTGACAAAGTCACCTGTTAATTCCATCAAGGCCACACTCGTTTTGGGGTCAAGGGCGGCTGTGTGTTCATCCAACAAGAGCAACTCTGGTCGTTTCAAGGTTGCCATCAAGAGACTCAAGGCCTGACGTTGTCCACCTGATAGAAATTCAATAGGAGTGTCGAGATGTTTTTCAAGGCCATTTCCCACTTTTTCAATGGTTGCCTGAAACTCCTCGCGGTGACTTAAAAGCCTTCTAGGAAGGAGTCCTCTCTTCTCACCACGAAACTTGGCAATCAAGAGATTTTCCGCCACCGTCATACGGGGAGCCGTACCCATCTTAGGATCCTGAAAAACACGAGACAAGTACTTAGCCCGCTTTTCGGGTGAAAAATGCGTCACATCCTCCCCCATGATTCGGATACTTCCACTTGTTAAAGGTAAGGTACCTGCAATGGTGTTAAAAAGCGTTGACTTTCCAGCTCCATTTCCACCTAGGATGGTAATGAAATCATGTTCGAAAATTTCTAAGGAAACATCATTTAAAATAATCTTTTCTTCATCAAAGCCATTTTTAACGACTTTGGTTGCATTTTTTAATTCTACAATTGCTGTCATTTACTTAACTTGGCTCCTTTCAAGATGTTTTGCTTAAATGTAGGAATCATGAGGCAGACTGCTAAAATAACGGCACTATATAGACGAAGGTAACTTGTATTAAAGCCAAGCGCAATAACTGCCCAGACGAGGAACTGATAAGCAATAGACCCTACAACGATGGCAACCAGACGCTCCGCCAAGCTCAAACTTTTGAAGATAACTTCTCCAATTATCAGACTTGCAAGCCCCACAACGATAACCCCGATTCCTCGAGATACATCGGCATACCCTTCTTGCTGGGCAATGAGAGCTCCTGCAAGGGCAATCACACCATTTGATAAGACCAATCCCATGAGCTCCATGCGTCCAGTATGAATCCCGAAACTTCTAGCCATATCAGGATTGTCACCTGTAGCAATATAGGCTTGTCCGAGTTTGGTGTCCAAGAAAAAGAGCATGAGAGCAATGATAAGACTGACAAAGATAAGACCTGTCAAGAGTTGGTTCAAATCTGAAGCAAAAGGCAAAACATCCTGAATTTGCTTTGTTCCAAGCAGTCCTAAATTTGCACGTCCCATAATCAAGAGCATGATAGAGTGACAGGAAGTCATCACCAAAATCCCTGAGAGCAAGGTTGGGATCTTCCCTTTTGTATAAAGAAGTCCTGCTGCCATTCCAGCCAAACAACCTGCTCCTACAGCAACAAGTGTCGCTAAAAATGGATTCACGCCTTTCGTTATCAAAGTGACAGCAACAGCTCCCCCAAGAGGGAAGGAACCCTCTGTCGTCATATCTGGAAAGTTCAAAATCCTAAATGTCATAAAGATTCCCAGACCTAAAATAGCCCAGACAAATCCTTGAGAAATAATAGATAATATCATCTGTTTCTTAACCTTTTCTATACGATTTCTATTGTAAAAAATTGGAGAAGATGTCCCCAACTCCTCCGTTATAAATTATTCAATCACTTGTCCTGCTTCTTTTAAAACTGATTCAGGAATGGTGATTCCAAGTTCTTGTGCCAATTTTTTGTTGATAACTGATTTGCCAGTTGAAAAGACATTGACTGGAGTATCAGCTGGTTTTGCACCTTTCAAGACTTGCGCAATCATTTTACCTGTTGCCACACCAAGGTCGTGTTGGTCAACTACAACTGATGCCAAACCACCAGCTTCTACCATGGCAGTTGCGCTTGGGTAGATTGGTTTTTTAGCTGATTGGTTGCTTGATACAACAGTTGAGAAGGCCGAAGCAATAGAGTTATCGATTGGAATCCAGATAGCGTCAACCTTGCTTGTCATAACATTGACTGTTGAAGCAATTTCATTTGTTGATGGAACGGCAAAGGTTTCGACTGCCAAACCTGCTTTTTCAGCATAAGCCTTGAATTCTTCTACCTGTGTTTTTGAGTTATCTTCACTGCTTGAGTAAAGAGCTCCGATTGTTTTGACATTTGGTGTGAGGGTTTTAATCAACTCTACTTGTTGTTCAGCTGGGTTATGGTCTGATACCCCCGTGATGTTGCCACCTGGTTTTTTCAAATCTTTGACCAAGTTAGCACCGATTGGGTCTGTAATAGCAGCCATGATAACAGGTAGGTCTTTTGTAGCACTAGCAAGTCCTTGAGCAGCTGGTGTTGCAATCCCAACAACAAGGTCATTCCCGTTTGCCACCAATTGTTTACTCATGCTTGCAACCTTGCTCTGATCACCTTCTGAGTTCATAAAGTCGATTTTTACTTGGTCGTCCTTATAGCCTTCTTCAGCTAGTCCATCTTGAATCCCTTGGTAAATCAAGTCCAAGGATGGGTGGCTAACAAACTGAAGGACACCAACCTTAGCAACCTTTTGCTCTTCCTTAGCTGCAGGCTTGTTCATTGATGAATAAATCAAGCTAGCCACTACCAATACTGCTAATCCAGCGATAATTCCCATTAAACATTTATTTTTCATACTTTTTCTCCTTTTAAATCACTTGTATAATACTCTTTTCACTCAAAACAAGCGACGCCATCGTTTAAACTCCAATATCTTTCCTCACCATCAAAAAAGTCCTCACACAAAAAACTTGTGTGAGGACGTCGATGCGCGGTGCCACCTCAATTATAGGAAATATCCCTATCGCTCTTTATCGCAATAACGAATTGCACTGTAAGGTGTGCTCACCGAATTTTTATGATTTCAAATTCTTAATAACATTCAGCCCAATTTCATCACTTTCATCTATCTGCTTTCACCAACCACAGACTCTCTTAAAAATGAGCATAATTACTTTCTGAATGTTTAAATTATATCATTTTTCAACTACTTGTCAAGGCTATTTTTAGAATTTTTCAAACAATTCAAAAACTGGTAACTTCTCAAAGTAACTTCCACTTTCCTGACCGAAGTGGAAGTTCGTCTAAAACGGATTTTTATGGTGGAATTAAGTGTGAGACGTTTGAGTTAGAAATGAGATCTACTCTGACCAAACAGAAACACCTTACCCTTTCAGACCGTAATGATGTCCAACTAGGCTTAGAGCGCGATGAAACCTTCAAAACTATTGGACAATCCATTCTAAAAGACCCAACTACTGTTTCAAAAGAAGTCAAACGAAACAGACAAGTTAGAGAATCTACATGTGATAACCTTCCTTGTCCTCAACAATACGAACAAACTCTTGTCGAGGCTCGTGAAGGAACTCCTCTCAATTCTCAGACTTTCTGGGACTCCGAAAAGGATACCTATCTATCGCTCCTATTGACCTAGCCAGAGCCGTTAAATTTAAAGAAAGACGGAAAAATAAGCTACCTTCCATCCCTAAAGAAGCTAAAAAACCGTTCCTCTGAGGATTTTCAAATCTATTTAGCCCTGAATCAACTAGACTCATGGCTGGAAATGGACACGGTTATGGGCAGAATGGGAGGTAAAATCCTAGTCACCTTCAATCTTTCCTTCTGTAACTTTATCTTCGCTAGGCTGCTGGAGAATCAAACTGCCCTTGCGGTTACCAAACACCTCATGATATTAAGAACACTCTTTACGAAGCGAACAAAGACTTTTTCCAACTCTTTCCCGTCATTCTGACAGATAATGGTGGAGAGTTTGCCAGGGGCGATGACATCGAAATGGATATTCGAGGAGAAAGTAAACTTTTCTTTTGTGACCCTAATCGCTCTGACCAGAAAGGGAGAATTGAGAAAAATCACACGCTGATTCGCGACCTTCTACCTAAAGGAACTTCTTTTGACAACTTCATTCAAGAGGACATCCATCTCCTCTGTTCGCATGTCAACAGTGTCAAACAAGCTGCTTTGAATGGAAAGTCAGCCTATGAACTCTTTGCCTTTACTTACGGAGAAGGGATTCCTAAGCTTCTCGGCATTTCTAAAATACCTGCAGAAGACGGCTGTCAATCTTCTAAATTACTTCAACAGAGGTTCTAAAAACGAACCTTCAACCCCATTCAAACGTCTCACTCTAACTTCCACCATAGCGGAACTTAATCTGAAATGCTTTCAGATGAGGGGATTTTGTGCCCTCTTTTTTCGATTCCTTTCGACTACAAAAGCGATGAAATCAAGCATGAGTAAAACCAGCGGAACTTAGCCTGTTTTATTTAATCCACTTTGACAATCCATCCCTCTGGTGCTTCCACATCACCAAATTGGATACCGGTCAATTCATCATAGAGTTTACGTGTAACAGGACCTACTTCTATTTCGCTATAGAAAACATGGAAATCATCGCCATGTTGGATCCCCCCAATTGGAGAAATAACTGCTGCTGTACCACAAGCTCCTGCCTCTACAAAACGCTCCAAATTATCGATTGGGACATCGCCTTCAATCGGTGTCAAGCCCAAGCGGTGCTCTGCCAGGTAAAGCAAAGAGTACTTGGTAATAGATGGCAAGATTGATGGGCTTAATGGTGTAACAAATTCATTGTCTGCCGTGATTCCAAAGAAGTTAGCTGATCCGACTTCTTCAATCTTTGTATGTGTAGATGGGTCTAGGTAGATAACATCTGAGAAATGACGTGATTTGGCCAACTTACCTGGCAAAAGACTCGCAGCATAGTTCCCACCAACCTTAGCCGCACCCGTACCATGTGGAGCTGCACGGTCGTATTCATCCTGGATCAAGAAGTTGGTTGGAACTAAACCACCTTTAAAGTAATTTCCAACTGGCATAGCAAAAATGGTGAAAATATACTCTTCTGCTGGTTTTACCCCGATGATATCTCCGACACCAATCAAGAGAGGACGAAGATAAAGGGTTCCACCTGTTCCATATGGTGGAACGTATTCTTCATTTACGCGGGCAACTGCTTTACAAGCATTTACAAACATTTTTGTCGGAACTTGGGGCATCAAGAGACGATCACAGGTACGTTGCAGACGCTTGGCATTTTCATCAGGACGGAAAAGTTGAATACTGCCATCCTTCGTACGATAGGCTTTCAATCCTTCAAATGCTTGCTGTCCATAGTGAAGACTTGGAGAAGACTCTGAAATATGCAAGGTCGCATCCTCTGTCAATTCTCCTTGATCCCATTGACCATCCTTGTAATGAGCGATATAGCGATAAGGTAATTTCATATAAGAAAATCCAAGGTTTGCCCAATCAATTGCAACTGTCATGTGTTTCTCCTTTATACTATTCAAACTATGTGTTTTATTCTACACTTTTCTAGTAAAATTTCAAGTATTATTTGTAATTTTCTGAAATTTTTTTCAACATAAAAGAATCAGCCCTCTGGACTGATTCTTTTTACGAATTTGTTTTGTCCTCTTTAAAAACTTCTTTGAGGTAAGCATCGAAAACTTCCTCATCTGAAATGGTACCTGAGATAAAACTTCCATTACTAGTACGTTCTGACAGACTCAAGTCTTGCAATCGGATTTCATAGACTGTTCCTTTATTCGATTGGACAAGCAGAGTTTGGTCGTTCTCTTCTACTTCTGTACTGAAGAGATCACCTACAAGTCCTTGCTCTGCAACTGCTCCTGCTAAGAAGACACGGTGCGGTTTGTTTTTCAACTCACGCAAGACTTGTAGACCTCGCTTGGCACGGCTGGTCGCTGGAATTTCCTCAATGGAAACGCGTTTCAAACTTCCACGTTGGGTCAAGAGGTAGAAGGATGAGGTATTACAGATGAAGGCAGCCTGAAGTGCATCATCTTCTTTCAAGTTCATAGCCTTGACACCCGCAGCCTTGGCTCCGACAACCGGAACCTCCTCGATATTGAAACGAAGGGCATAAGCGTTTTGGCTAATCAAGAGTACATCATCAAGTTTAATCGGAGCCACTGCTATAATCTGGTCTGTCTCGTCTTTGAGCTTAGCATACTTGACAGACTTAGACTTATAGGTCCGCCATGGAGAGAATTCTTTGCGTTCTACGCGTTTGATTTGACCAAGACGAGTCGCTGCAAAATAAGTTGTCGCATCATCAAACTGATCCAAGACTTCTACATAAAGGATTTCTTCATTCGTTTCAAAGTTTGTGATGGTTTGGCTCAGATGCTCTCCGATGTCCTTCCAACGTATATCTGCCAATTCATGGATTGGTCGATAAATGACATTCCCAAGAGTCGTGAACATCAAGAGATGTTGCGTTGTCTTGGCAGATTGAACAAAAATTAAACGGTCATCATCACGTTTGCCAATTTCTTCCAGGGTGGAAGCTGCAAAGGAACGTGGACTGGTACGCTTGATGTAACCTGCCTTTGTTACACTGACGTAAGTGTCTTCTTCAGCGATAAGACTAGCTGTGTCAATCTCGATTGCTTTCGCAGTGTCTTCTAAAGTGCTCAAACGTGGTGTCGCAAATTTCTTTTTGACCTCACGGAGTTCTTTCTTCATGAGATTATACATGGTACGTTCATCATCGATGATCGCCGCAAGCATGGCAATCTTCTCACGGAGTTCTGCTTCTTCTTCCTGCAAAACAACCACGTCTGTATTGGTCAAACGGTAAAGTTGCAAGGTAACGATAGCCTCAGCCTGCTCTTCTGTAAAATCATAGCTGACCTTGAGGTTTTCCTTAGCGTCAGCCTTGTTCTCAGAAGCACGGATAAGGGCAATGACTTCGTCCAAAATCGAAATCACGCGAATCAAACCTGCAACAATGTGAAGGCGTTTCTCAGCCTTTTCCTTGTCAAAGCGTGAACGGGCCAGAATCACTTCACGACGGTGGGCAATGTAGCTAGACAAAATTGGAACAATGCCTACCTGACGAGGTGTGAAATTGTCAATCGCCACCATGTTAAAGTTGTAGTTGATTTGTAGGTCGGTGTATTTGAAGAGATAGTTGAGGACAAGCTCCGTATTCGCCTCTTTCTTTAGTTCGATAGCGATACGAAGACCGTCACGGTCAGACTCATCACGAATCTCAGCAATACCTGCCACCTTGTTATTAACACGAACATCATCGATTTTCTTGACTAGATTAGCCTTATTGATTTCATAAGGAATCTCAGTGATAACGATTTGCTTCTTACCACCTTTTAACTTTTCAATCTCAGTTTTAGAGCGAACGACCACGCGCCCTTTCCCAGTTTCATAGGCCTTTTTAATTTCATCACGACCCTGAATGATAGCCCCTGTAGGGAAGTCTGGTCCAGGCAAGAATTCCATGAGTTTATCCACCTTGGCTGTTGGGTGGTCAATCATGTAAATTGTAGCATCGATAACCTCAGCCAAATTATGGGGAGGAATGTCTGTGGCATAACCAGCAGAAATCCCAGTCGAACCATTGACTAAGAGGTTTGGAAAGGCTGCTGGCAAAACAGTGGGTTCTTTCTCAGTATCGTCAAAGTTCCATGCAAAAGGAACTGTCTTTTTCTCGATATCTTGAAGAAGATACCCAGCAATTTCAGATAAACGTGCCTCGGTATAACGCATTGCCGCAGGCGGATCTCCGTCCATAGAACCGTTATTACCGTGCATTTCAACTAGAATCTCACGGTTTTTCCAGTCCTGAGACATACGAACCATGGCATCATAGATGGAAGAATCCCCGTGTGGGTGGAAATTCCCCATGATATTCCCGACAGACTTGGCCGACTTGCGGTAGCTCTTGTCAAAGGTATTGCCATCCTTATTCATAGAATAAAGAATACGACGCTGAACCGGCTTCAAGCCATCACGAATATCTGGCAAAGCTCGGTCTTGAATAATGTACTTGGAGTAGCGACCAAAGCGCTCTCCCATGATGTCCTCTAGGGACATGTTTTGGATATTACTCATATAAGATACAAAGGGACGTTTTGGTCTGCCGAAAATCTCTGTAGAAAAATAGGAAATCGATGTAGGGTTTGATGAACCCAAGGCGATTTATCTTTTTTTCTAAGAAATTAGTCCCGTGTTCAGTTACTAAAAATAACCAAACTATCCTTTCTGTAATTTAATGTGTTTAAAATTTGTTGCATCAGTTAGTAAGGATTTTTCACACAGCATTTAAGGCGTGTTCAACTCCTTTCAAAGAATGGAGAGTAAATATTATGGAAAAAGAAAAATATAGGGTGAGTGAATTTCATCCAATTCCTGTATCGTCATTTCCACTTGAAATGTCTATTTCACAAATCCTCGCTTATACTTGATATGACTGACGATATTGCTATCTACATCTTTCTTATCCCAGAGTTGGAGTTCCCATGGGTAATAAAAATTACTTTTATTTTTAAAATAGATATGAATACCTACATAGCCATCTTTGTTACGTAAATACCAGTTTTTTAGTCCGTACAGCTCTTGCCAATCATCTAGTTTCTCCATGACATGAGCTATCTCTTTGGAACTTAAAATCATACGAGCACCAAAAATATCATTAAGAATGGAATTCACAGGATAGCCCTCTTGACGATCAGAAAAACGTGTAATTTTATCTAAAATAGACTCAGAAGTTTTGACACGATAAACATAGGCAATATCTTGGACATCCGCCTTCATCAGATAATCATTAATTGACTCATGTAAGTTCAAACGGTAGGACAAAATCGCTTTCGTCGGAACTTTAGAAAAGGTATGCTTGAGATTGATTTTCTCCACCTTACCCGTTTCAAAATAATCTTTAGAATATTCTCGATGAATACGATTAATCTCTGTAATGAGGCGTTCCACTTTTTCAATCATGAGTCTTCTCCTCTCGCTTTCTCATTTTTCTAATCATTTCCAAACTTCTTCAATCTCTCCTCAGCATACTAAATCATTCTTTCAGCGATTTCTTTATCGTAGTCAAATCCCATTTTTTGAGCTAAATTTTGTGCTTCCCGATTAAAGACAGCCATAGTGGAAAAGAGCGACTGAGTGATTTTATCTAAACTTGAGAAGTCAAGAAGATTTGAGAACACCTTCTCCTTCTCAGCAGGTAAGTAATTAAAGAGATACTTGTAGTTCTTTCCGATGTCGACCGCTCCCCTATCATTTGCCATTTGCCAAGCCAAAATCTTCAACAATTCTTGTTGACAAATACCGTAGAGATGGTTCGTCGCATAGATAAGTTGCTTGCGACAAATTCCTTTGCCCACGTAAGTCGATATCCACCAAAATTCATTGCAGGAATCTTTAAAATCTGTCTCACTAGCTGTGTGTATCCAGAAACGCTCTGGACTAGGAGAAAAGGTTTCAAACAATCCCATCTTATCTTCTAAAACTGTATAACCAGCTTCACTATCCACCCATTCTTGAATGTGTTCTTTAGGGCAAAGAGTCAAATCAATACGATTGCCATCTTCAAAGAGCATGAGATAAAGACGACGATGGTCAAGAACAACCTCTTGCTCAATGATTCGTTTGCCAAACTGATCCAACCAAGAAAGGTCACTTGTCAGATTATCAAAATCATCCACAATATAGACCACATCGTAGTCTTGAAATTCATCTTTTGGAGCTTTTGGACAAGCTCGCGAACCAGACATAGCGACAGCTTCGACTTGTAAAGTTTTGGCAGTTTGTAAAATCAGATCTAGTATTTCTGTTTCAGCTCTCATGTCAGTACCTTCTCGTTTTATAGGTTACTAGGTATCTGCTTCTTCTTTTTACTGGATAGCTTTTATACTATAACTCTCCTGTCTGGTAAAGGCTATATCCTTCGTAGTAGTATGAAGCATCCACTCCCTTAAAGAAACTGGTCTGAGTGAGGTTATCCGTCAAGTTATTGAGAAGTAAATACTTGAGTTCTCCAGTCGATACTGCACTACGCTTCATGGCATTCAGGTACTCATCCTTATCAATGGCGTTCCAATCTACCACTTTGCCCAGCTTCTCACGAAGCATACAATCTAACCAAATACGCATGGCACATCCATTCCCTCACGGAAAGGATGGGCAATGTTCATATCCGCATACTTATCAACCACTTGATCAAAATTGTCATGAGGAAGTTTGTCAATATACTGCAAGGATTGCTCTAAAAAATACGAGGCGCAAATTGAAAATTATCCTTTGCAATAGTAACATCACGGATCTTTCCAGCGAAATCATAGATGCCTGAAAAAAGATAATAGTGAATCGCTGACAGCCCTAAAAATGTACCAACTTCCATCTTAAACAAATCTCCTGTCTGAAAAAGCAGGGCTGCTTGTTTTTTGTCAGTTTTTCTTCTGCATCTGCCAGCTGGGCTGAGTTTGTAATGCCTAGTTTATTTTTCAATATCATGTTTTCCCCTTATTAACGCCATTTTGTATAGAAAACAGGGTGTCCTTTAGCAATATGTTCTTTCAGTTCATCTGGCAACTTAAACTCTACAATGTCTGTAGTAACCCTTGGTAAGTAAGCAAAATCTCCGTTGAGTCCGCTAAAATAGAAACCATTTTCCTTAGCCTCTTTATCCAATGAAAATATCACTTCAGGAATAAAATACTCATAATCAGGCTCTCTATTAGAAATCATATTTCTTACATCCAAAATAGATGTTTTCGCATCCAACACATCAAGTATTTTCCCATACTCTGCATGACTTATTTTGAACAATCTAATCTTTGCCGCTCCTTTAGGTTTCTTATTCACCATTCACTAGATACTCCTTCTTACTTTTTTCAATGTAAACTTTTTGTAAGTTGTAAATAAACAGCTGTTATCAAAACTCAACTTGTCCTGAACTATCTTGCTACTACTTCCTTAGTCGTAGCAATTTTTTTGTCAGCCCAGATGACTAAATCCTTGATAACTAATTTCTCCACTGCTCGAATAAAATCAGACATAAATGTATAGTCGATTTGATTGTTTTTGATAGGAAGCTTAACATCTGTCTCTTTTAATACTTTTTCATTAAAAGAGCTACTTCCCCAACTAAATGTAGAGAAACTCTTTCTTAATGAAGTAATTAAATAAAGAGCTTTATACCTATCCAATTCTACTTCTTTAGTGCGCAATACCTTAATTTTATCTCCTGTGAAATAGGGTTCTTTTTGATAAAACATCGTTGCCGTATCTTGGCCAAAACTAATTGTGTTGGCAGAATTGAGAAATTCTTCACTCTCTGTAATATAACCTCGAATCCCATTGTTACTATCTCCACGAGCTACATAAGGAAATTTTCCTCCAAACTCAATCATATTTGCATTGAATTTCTTTTTACTACTGGATAAGTTAAATACCTGAGAAAGTCGGAATACCTCCGACTCCTCTACTCCACTCTTAGTATCGGAAAGTTTTGCAAACTTGTCAAGTACTTTTTCATCATTTTTTGTAAGATGACAGTCTCTAAGATTTGTTACAGTTAGATAAGCCTCGAGCGTCTCGATGCGTTCAGCCTCGAGCGCTTTGATATAGTTTTCCATATATGAAAATACTAATTCGTTATTTAAAAATGGTAATTCCAGTTCTAATTTTTCAAGACGAGATTTTTGTACGCTAGGTCTATCATTACCGGCCCACATCGGACGTACTTTATTAATAAGAGCTGCAATATATAGTTTACTCTCATCAGACATTGTTTTATAGTTTTTACTAGCAAAAATCCCCATGCAGTGTCCTCCGACAATGAAAGGTTCTGTCTGTAAGAAAACTGTTCCTGCATACTCACCATCTTTTGATATTGTCAACTCATGATTATAACTAAAATCGCTATACGAATAAAAATTTATCCCATTTCGAGTTGTTGCTCCAGTAATTGTATTGACCATTCCTTCTTCCTTTACATTAAAACGATTACGAAGGGACGGCTGATTCCCCGATACAATATCAAATAAATCGGATACTTTATATTCTTTAAACTCTCCCCCAGCTTTGACAAAGTCATCTTCTAACTTTGCGAGTCTGGGGCTTAGGCTTTTTTTGAGCTATCTTCCCCCTTGTTTTTCAGGAGTTGTTCCACTTCCCAAGCTAAGTAGTCAGCAACAGTCTTTTTAAAATCGTCCAAGGTTGGTTTTGTATCAATGATCTGGTGCTGTTCGAAATTCCAATCATTACCCTTGTCAGTGATAAAGTCCTCGATAAAGATAGCATCCAAATCCCAAAGTTCTTTACTCACCTCTGCCCTCGTACCAGCCTTATAAATTTTAATTACATCTTGGTAACGTTGGATAGGATTATCAACCTCTGAAATACCCCGTTTAGCACGTTTAAAACCGTCATTTCTAAAGTCAATAAATTTAACCGTCTGGTCGTAATCGTGTGCCTCATGAGCCTTAAAAATGTAGATAGAAGTCTGGACTCCTGCCATGGGAACAAAAAGATCCACAGGCATTTTGATAGAGGCAAGCAGGGTGTGCTTTTTCAAAATAGCTTGAGCTGTCTTTGTTGCCTTACCAGAACCAGCACTATCTTGAATGATAATGGCACCTAGGCCACCACGCTCCATCTTATCCAAACCATAAGCTATAAAAGGAAGACCATTTTCTTCATAAGAGAAAGGTGGATTCAGCAAGACACGATTAGCTCTAAAATCCGAAAATAGACTCTCAGGACGATTAAAGGCAGAACCTTTTTCAATTCGACTAGACCCATCTCCACGAAGAATCATATTGGTTGTCGCTAATGTATACATCTCTGCATTTAGTTCTATTCCTAGTAGATTATCTTTCTTGAGCTTTGCAATCTCATCGTTGGCTCGAGAAGTTCCCTTCCCAAAACTGGTATTTGCATGATCTATCATCAACTCCATCGCTGAAATGAGGAAACCAGCTGAACCAGTCGCCAAATCCATAACCTTGCTCTCACTTGTTATCCCCAGAATTTGCGCCATCATTTTGGTAACATACGGAGGGGTCAGGACAATACCAATTTCTTTTCCATCTCCCAAAGCGTACTTGAGAAATTCGGAGTACATCTCCCCCATAATATCGATATGCCCACCCAAACCATCAATGGATTTGAAAATATTTTCATAGATAAAAGTGAAGATTTGCTTGGTAACAGAATTTTCCTTTTGAGGGAGAAGTTGGGCTACTTCTCTGTCATTGTTAGTTAACTCGTCTCGTTGGCTATCTTTGGAAATTTCTCCGAAAGAAGCCAACATGAGAGTTTTCTTGTCTTCATTGATTTCGCGTTCATCTAGGAAAGCCTTGATTTGATCAACTACTTTCTTACCATCACGCTTGGTTTCAGACTGTACACCCTTTAAATCATCAGGTATTAACCCCTCATCAACCTTGTTGCCTTTACAATCTACGATATCCTGCATAGATAATAGCATACCAGACACATAAAGCACCCGTTGAGGAGCTGTGATATTATGGTTGTGCATCAATTTATTGAGCTTTTTAGCATAGCCTTGCAAGGTCGCTTGACTATCAATCAGAATTTGGTGTTTTTCTTCTTCGCTCAAAATAGCATCTTTGTAGAATGTCTCAAAGGTGGACTCATTTTCCAAAAAATCAAAAGTCGTTACCTTTGATAGCTCTTTATAGGCATTAGGAGCAGAACCAAAGACATAATAAACTTTGATAGTCACATTTTCTTCGTTATCTCCTGCAACACCAACTGCGACGGCTTCATGATATTTACCACTATCAATAACTGCCCTCGCATAATGCAAAGCCCCATTCACTGCAAAATCACTAATTGATTTATCATCAAACTTAATACCGTCCTTTGTTTGAGCAACTAGCTTAGACAATTTGAGTTTGTCTTCAATCAAGATAGGAACTTGTTTGTATTTTTCAATATGAAAATCTGGTTTTCCAAAATTAGTCTTAGTTTGCGTCTTAGCCGCTCCCTTAAGCGCCTCTTTGAGATAAGCACTCATAGCAGATTCTTCATTATAATCCTGCAATTTTTTCAAACCAAGATTTTCAAACTGCTTTTTCACATAGTCATTCACATCCGACTCTAATTTCCAGTTTACTAACATATTATTTTCTTTCATTAAAACACTGTCGCTTCTTCCAGCGTAAACTTGACATTATCCTCAATCCACTTACGGCGTGGTTCGACCTTATCTCCCATGAGAACATTGACACGGCGTTCGGCGCGGGCTAGGTCTTCGATTGTAACACGTATGAGGGTACGAGTTTCTGGATTCATGGTTGTTTCCCAGAGCTGGTCGGCGTTCATCTCACCAAGACCTTTATAGCGTTGGAGGGTAGCGACTTTACCAAATTGTTTGCGGAGTTCTTCTAATTCACCGTCCGTCCAAGCATAGGCCACTTCTTCTTTCTTGCCTTTTCCTTTTGACATCTTGTAAAGAGGTGGAAGGGCGATATAGACATGACCTGCCTCGACAAGAGGACGCATATAGCGGTAGAAAAAGGTCAAGAGCAAGGTCTGGATATGGGCACCATCGGTATCCGCATCGGTCATGATAATGATCTTGTCATAGTTGGCATCTTCAATAGAGAAGTCCGCTCCAACACCTGCACCGATGGTATAAATCATAGTGTTGATTTCTTCGTTTTTGAGGATATCTGCCATCTTAGCCTTGGCTGTATTGATGACCTTCCCACGAAGAGGCAAAATAGCCTGAAACTTACGGTCACGACCTTGTTTGGCAGAACCACCGGCAGAGTCCCCCTCGACTAGATAGAGTTCATTCTTAGCTGGATTTTTTGACTGGGCTGGGGTCAATTTTCCAGATAACAAGCCCTTGTCTTTCTTGTTCTTCTTACCATTTCGACTCTCATCACGCGCCTTACGTGCCGCCTCGCGCGCATCACGCGCCTTGATAGCCTTGCGAATAAGATTCGAAGCTAATTCTCCATTTTCCATTAGGAAGAAGGTTAACTTATCAGCCACAATCCCATCCACAACTGGACGAGCTAGTGGACTCCCTAGTTTATCCTTGGTTTGTCCTTCAAACTGAAGATGCTCTTCAGGAACAAGGATAGAAAGAACGGCCGCTAATCCCTCACGATAGTCGGAACCTTCAAGGTTTTTATCTTTTTCCTTGAGAAGACCTGACTTACGCGCATAGTCATTCATAACCTTAGTAATGGCGGACTTGAGCCCTGTTTCATGCGTTCCACCATCTTTAGTACGAACGTTATTGACAAAGGATAGAATGTTATCTGAAAATCCATCATTGTACTGGAGGGCAACTTCCACTTGGAAACCATTATCTTCCCCCTCAAAGTACAGAACTGGTGTCAAGGTTTCCTTGTCTTCATTAAGGTAGGAAACAAAGTCTTGTACCCCGTTCTCATAATGGAATTCGATTGCTTCATATGTTCGCTTATCTGTCAGAGACAAGGTCACATTTTTTAAGAGAAAGGCTGACTCATTGAGGCGTTCTGAAATAGTATTGTACTTGAAGTCTGTCGTAGAAAAGATGGTCGCATCAGGCATAAACGTAACTTTGGTACCTGTTTTAGACTTGGGCGCTGTACCGATTTTCTTCAAGGTAGTGACAGGTTTTCCACCATTTTCAAAACGTTGCTTATAGATTGCCCCATCACGGGTGATTTCAACCTCCAGCCAACTAGATAGAGCATTTACAACAGAAGAACCAACCCCGTGGAGACCACCAGATGTCTTGTAGCCACCCTGACCGAATTTCCCTCCGGCGTGAAGAATGGTAAAGATTACCTCAACTGTTGGGATTCCCATAGCGTGCATCCCAGTCGGCATCCCACGACCATGGTCTTGCACAGTCAAACTCCCGTCTTTATTAATGGTCACATCAATGCGATCACCAAATCCAGACAGGGCCTCATCAACTGCATTGTCGACGATTTCCCAAACTAGGTGATGGAGACCTGCCCCATCAGTCGATCCTATATACATCCCCGGACGTTTACGGACAGCATCCAACCCTTCTAGCACCTGAATGGCATCATCATTGTAGTTATTAATATTGATTTCCTTTTTTGACACAAGGAACCTCCTATTTGTTCATCTTTTCTATTCTACAGGTTTTCTAGGGATTTTGCAAAGTTTTCCCGTTCAGCTGTCACAATTTTAAAGGATATTCTCATCATTTCTACACTATTTCATGGTATAATAGGTATATGATGACATTTGTATTATTAATTTTAGCTTATCTGCTAGGTTCGATTCCTTCTGGTCTTTGGATCGGAGAAATTTTCTTTCAAATAAATCTGCGAGAGCATGGTTCTGGAAATACTGGAACAACCAATACCTTCCGTATCTTAGGAAAAAAAGCGGGTATGGCGACCTTTGTGATTGACTTTTCCAAAGGAACCCTAGCAACCCTTCTTCCAATTATGTTTCATCTGCAAGGTGTTTCGCCTCTTATCTTTGGACTTTTGGCTGTCATTGGACATACCTTCCCTATCTTTGCAGGCTTTAAAGGTGGTAAGGCTGTTGCAACCAGTGCTGGAGTTGTTTTCGGATTTGCTCCCGTTTTCTGTCTCTATCTAGCAATTGTATTCTTTGGAACCCTCTATCTTGGTAGTATGATTTCCTTGTCCAGCGTTACTGCTTCAGCCGCAGCCGTTATAGGAGTCCTACTATTTCCACTATTTGGATTTATCCTAAGCAGCTATGACCCTCTCTTCATTCTGATTATCCTAGCACTTGCTAGCTTGATTATCATTCGTCACAAGGATAATATCACACGTATCAAAAATAAAACTGAAAATCTTGTCCCTTGGGGATTGAACCTAACCCATCAACACCCTAATAAATAAAACGCCAGTTTTGTACTGACGTTTTTTTGTATACTTATTTTGATTTGATATAGTTGATACCATCTGCTTTTGGTGCGACTGCTTTTCCAAAGAAGACTGCCAAGACTAGAATGGTCAAAACATACGGTGCGATTTGAAGGTAAACCGCAGGCACTCCTTGTAAGAATGGCAATTGAGAGCCAATAACAGCCAAACTTTGCGAAAGTCCAAAGAAGAGACTAGATAGCATGGCTCCGATTGGATTCCATTTCCCAAAGATCATCGCAGCAAGGGCGATAAACCCAGGTCCAACAATAGTTGTCACTGAGAAGTTAACTGAGATTGATTGAGCATAAATCGCTCCGCCAATTCCACCTAGGAAACCTGAAATAATAACCCCTAAATATCTCATTTTGTAGACATTGATTCCCAAGGTATCCGCTGCTTGAGGATGTTCACCTACAGAGCGGAGACGAAGACCAAAGCGAGTCTTAAAGAGGATAAACCAAGCAAGGAATGAGAAGGCAATGGCCAGATAACCAAGTAGACTAGTTGACTTGAAGAAGATATCACCGATAACTGGGATATTCGCCAAGACTGGGAAATCAAAGCGTCCAAAAGTCTGACTTAGGTTATCGGTTTGTCCTTTGTTATAAAGAACTTTCACTAAGAAAACAGCCAAGGCTGGCGCCATCAAGTTCAAGACAGTACCGCTGACAACATGGTCTGCACGGAAATGAACTGTTGCTGCTGCGTGGATGATAGAAAAGATTCCCCCTACCAATCCTGCTACAAGCAAAGATAGCCATGGAGTTGCTGCTCCAAATTGTTCTGCAAATTCAAGGTTAAAGACGACTCCAGAAAAGGCACCCATAACCATAATTCCTTCAAGGCCGACGTTTACCACACCACCACGTTCAGAGAAAACACCACCAATACTTGTAAAGATGAGGGGGGCTGAGTAAATCAGCATAGAAGACACCAAGAGGGTGAGCAAGGTTGTAATAGACATCTTTACTTACCTCCTTTAACTTGTTTTTTCGGTTTGACAAAGCGTTCAATAAGATAATGAACACTGACAAAGAAGATAATAGAAGCTGTTACAATGCTGACAAGCTCAGACGGCACCTGCGCCGCATTCATACCTGGGGCTCCAACTTGGAGAACACCAAACAGGAAGGCTGCAAAGAGAATACCGATTGGTGAGTTGGCCGCAAGCAGACTAACCGCCATACCGTTAAATCCGACAGCTAAAGATGCCCCTTGAACATAGACGTTCTGGAAGGTCCCAAGCCCTTCAACAGCTCCACCAAGACCTGCTAAAGCACCTGAAATAATCATTGAGAGGATAATCGTTCGTTTGGCAGAAATACCAGCGTATTCTGAGGCATATGGATTGAGACCAACCGCACGGATTTCAAAACCAAGAGTTGTTTTCTTGAGCATAAACCAAATAACTGCAACGGCAATGATAGCAAAGAAAATACCAATATTCATCCGCGAATTACCAGTCAACTCAGACAACCAAGGTGTTTGGTAGGTTGCATTAGCCCCAACACGAATGGTCGAATCTGTACTTTGCATAAAGTCTTTAGGGAAGGCATGGATAAAGGCATTTCCTACATACAAGACAATGTAGTTCATCATGATGGTTACGATAACCTCTGACGTCCCTAGATAGGCTCTAAGAATACCTGGAATCGCTCCGACAATCCCACCAGCAATCAAGGCAATCACGATAGTTGCTAGAATCATCAAGGGACGTGGCATATCTGGATGCGACAAGGCAAACCAACCACTAAGAATCCAACCAGCCAAAGCCTGACCAGGAAGCCCGACGTTAAAGAAACCTGCACGACTGGCAACAGCAAAACCAAGACCAATCAAGACCAAAGGCCCCATGGCACGGAAAATTTCACCAATCCCACGCAGGCTACCAAAGGCTGTATAGAACAATTCTTCATAGCCCCAAATAGCATCGTAGCCGAAGATCCACATGACAATGGCTCCAAGTAAAATTCCTAGGAAGACAGAAATCAAGGGAACCGAAATTTGTTGTAATTTTTTAGACATCACTCTTCTCCTTTCCCAAGTTTCCACCAGCCATCAAGACACCCAGTTCTTGTTTATTGGTTGTTTCTGGTGATACAATACCTTGAATCTTACCATCGTGGATAACGGCAATACGGTCTGAGACGTTTAAAATCTCATCTAGTTCAAAGCTGACAACAAGGACAGCCTTGCCATTATCACGCTCTTCAATCAAGCGCTTGTGGATATATTCAATGGCACCGACATCCAAACCACGAGTTGGCTGGCTGACGATAAGGAGATCAGGATCACGATCAATTTCACGAGCAATAATTGCTTTTTGTTGATTTCCTCCTGAAAGTGCAGCTGCAGGCACAAATTCACTGGCAGCACGAACATCAAATTCTTCCATTAGCTTTTTAGCATAAGAAGTAATATTTGAATAGTTCAAAATTCCATTTTTACTATGTGGTTCTTTATAGTAGGTTTGAAGGGCAATATTTTCAGAGATCATCATTTCCAAAATCAAACCATCACGGTGACGGTCTTCTGGAACGTGCCCAACACTTAGTTCTGTAATTTGTCGTGGGTGCAAGCCTACAATTGAATTTCCTTTTAGCTCGATGCTACCAGATTCAACCTTGCGAAGACCTGTGATGGCTTGAATCAGTTCAGACTGACCGTTTCCATCAATCCCTGCAATACCAACAATCTCTCCAGAACGAACATCCAAGGACAGATTTTTAACAGCTGGAACACCGCGGTTTTCATTGACCACCAAGTCTTTAATAGATAAGACCACTTCTTTTGGTTGAGAGGCTTGTTTCTCTGTTTTAAAGGAAACGGAACGTCCTACCATCATTTCTGCTAAATCAGCATTGGTAGCCCCTGCGATTTCGACGGTTTCAATTGATTTCCCACGACGGATAACTGTAACGCGGTCAGAAACTGCACGAATTTCATCCAACTTATGGGTAATCAAGATAATTGATTTTCCTTCTTTAACAAGATTTTTCATAATAGCCATCAACTCATCAATTTCTGACGGAGTCAAGACAGCCGTTGGTTCGTCAAAGATCAGGATATCAGCCCCACGGTAAAGTGTCTTCAAGATTTCTACACGTTGTTGAGCACCAACGGAAATATCTGCCACCTTGGCAGAAGGGTCAACAGCTAAGCCATAACGTTCAGAAAGAGCCTTGATTTCTTTAGTAGCTTCAGCTATATCTAGCACACCATTTTTAGTGATTTCACTCCCCAAAATGATATTTTCAGCTACTGTAAAAGCTTCAACCAACATAAAATGTTGGTGAACCATCCCAATTCCTAGACTAGCAGCTTTAGAAGGTGAATCTAGTTTGACAACTTGACTATTCACCGCAATTTCACCACTGGTTGGCTCGAGAAGTCCTGCCAGCATATTCATCAGAGTGGACTTACCCGCTCCATTTTCTCCTAAAAGCGCATGAATTTCACCTTTTCGTAGGTGCAGGTTGATTTTGTCGTTGGCAACAAATTCACCAAACACCTTGGTAATATCACGCATCTCAATGACATTTTCGTGTGCCATATGCTTTTCCTTTCCGAGGTTTATTTTATTTCAATAAAACTTGCTAATTTGTCTAGTAGCAAGCTTTACTGAGACAAAATGACTTTGTCTCAACTCTTAAAAAAGCGACCGATGGCCGCTTCCTAAGAAATGACTTCCATCTATTATTTTTCAGGAACTTTTACACTACCGTCAAGAATTTTAGCTTTTGCATCTTCAACGGCTTTTTTACCTTCTTCAGAAAGGTTAGTTGTTACCAAGTCAACCCCTTTATCTTTCAATGAGTAGACAATAACTTGTCCGCCAGGGAATTCACCTTTTTCTGCCTTGTTAGCAATATCTTTTACAGTTGTACCAACTTGTTTCAAAGTAGATACAAGAACAAAGTTTGATTCCTTTCCATCTTTAGAAGTGTATTTACCTTCTGCTTCTTGGTCACGGTCAACACCGATAACCCAAACTTTTTCGTTTTCATTTTTGCTTTCGTTAAGTGATTTTGCTTCTGCAAAAACCCCAGCACCTGTACCTCCAGCTACTTGGTAAACAATATCTGCACCAGCTGCGTATTGTGCCGCTGCAATTGTCTTACCTTTAGCAGCATCACCAAATGAACCAGCATAGTCAACTTGTACCTTAATAGAAGAATCTACTGATGCTACACCAGCCTTGAATCCTGCTTCAAAACGAGAGATAACTTCAGATTCGATACCACCCACAAAACCAACTTGTTTTGTTTTAGTTGTTTTAGCTGCAGCAACACCTGCAAGGTAAGCTGCTTCGTTATCAGCAAATGTTACGCTCGCAACATTCTTTTGATCTTTGATTACATCATCAATCAAGACATAGTTCAAGTCAGAGTGGTCTTTTGCTGCTTCTTCAACCGCATTGTGAAGGGCAAAACCAACACCGAAGATTAGGTTGTAACTTCCAGCCGCTTGTTGCAAGTTGTTAGCGTAGTCAGCTTCACTTGTTGATTGGATGTAAGTATAACCTTTATCTTTTGAAAGATTGTGTTCTTTACCCCAGTCTTGCAAACCTTCCCAAGCTGATTGGTTAAATGATTTGTCATCAACACCACCAGTATCTGTTACGATCGCTGCTTTTGTCTTCACATCAGAAGATGAAGCTGCGTTACGAGAAGAGCGGTTACCACATGCAGCAAGTCCAACTGCTGCCACTGCAACTAGACCAAGGCCTAGCCATTGTTTCTTGTTCATTACTGAACCTCCTAAATAAGATGTGCAACGATGTTGCAAGTATGGATTGGTTGGCCACAAGGACCGCGTCACTCAGAGAGCGACTCAGACTAGTTTAAGTCTGTAAAAGAGTATGGAAGCAATTCCCCGACCGTCATCTCGACCGTCGATTTATCTTTAGCGACAAGTGTCACTTTTAGATCTTTTTCAAAAAATTCAGCCATCACTTGGCGACAAGCGCCACATGGTGATATAGGTTTTTCAGTCTGTCCATAGACAATCAACTCTGAAAACTCTCTTTGCCCTTCGGAAACTGCTTTAAAAATAGCTGTACGCTCTCCACAGTTTGTTAAAGAATAGCTAGCATTCTCAATATTAACACCTGTATAAACGTTACCATCTTTCACCACTAGAATAGCACTAACAGGAAAATGAGAATAGGGTACATAGGCTTGCTTGCTGGTTTCAATTGCTAAGTCAATCAACTCAGTAGTCGCCATCTGCTAATTCTCCTTTTAAAATTGCCACACCAGCTGATGTTCCAATACGAGTAGCGCCTGCTTCCACAAAAGCAAGAGCATCCGCATATGAACGAGCTCCACCAGCCGCCTTAACTCCCATATCTGGTCCAACTGTTTTACGCATCAACTTAACATCCTCTATAGTGGCACCACCTGTCGAAAATCCAGTGGATGTTTTGACAAAGTCAGCTCCTGCTTTTTGGGATAGTTGACAAGCTATAACTTTTTCTTGGTCTGTCAACAAGCAAGCTTCAATAATGACTTTCACTAACCTGTCATCACTTGCTTCTACAACAGCACGGATGTCCGATTCAACCAAATCAAGATTTCCTGATTTGAGGGCACCGACATTGATAACCATATCAATCTCATCTGCACCATTTTGGATAGCTTCCTTGGTTTCAAAAGCTTTTACAGCTGAAGTTGTCGCTCCCAAGGGGAAACCAACTACTGTACAAACCTTTACATCTGAGCCTTCTAGTCCTGTTTTCGCATGTTTTACCCATGTGGGATTGACACAAACACTAGCAAAATCATACTCACGCGCTTCAGATAGCAAACAATCAATTTGTTCTTGACTGGCATCTTGTTTTAAAAACGTATGATCAATGTATTTGTTTAATTTCATATTCGGATTCCTCTCTTTTTCATGAGATGATTTCAATTATTTCCTGCAAACGTTTCACTCTATCATTTATTTTAACATATTTTTGGAATTCTGTAACTAGTTGAGGGGAAATTTTTCCATTTGTATAAACTTTTGCGACAATTTCTCCCTTTTGAACGGAGTCACCAACCTTCTTCTCAAAAACGATTCCAGTTTCATAGTCTAAATCATCAGACTTGACTGCGCGACCAGCTCCCAATCTCATGGCATAGAGACCAAATTCCATCGCTGGAAGGGCTGAAATGACACCTGACTCTTGAGCAGGGATATCTACTACATGCGCCACCTTGACTGGGCGATAGAGATCTTCTAAATCACCGCCTTGAGCTACTACCATTTCTTCAAACTTAGCCAGCGCTTGGCCGTTTTCAAGGTGTTGACGTACTTCTTCCACTGTCTTCTCAACATTTGCCAAACTAAGCATAATCTGAGCTAGTTCACAAATAAAGTGACTGATATCTTCTCGACCTTTTCCTTGGAGAATCTCGATTGCCTCAAGAATTTCGAGACGATTGCCAATGGCTCGTCCCAAGGGTTGACTCATATTAGTAATAACCGCTACTGTCTTTCGACCAACAGCCTTACCCAAATCGACCATGGTTTGAGCCAATTCACGCGCCTCATCGACAGTCTTCATGAAGGCACCCTCACCAACAGTCACGTCTAGCAAAATGGCATCCGCCCCAGCAGCAATTTTCTTGCTCATCACCGAACTCGCAATCAAAGGAATCGTGTCGACAGTTGCGGTCACATCACGGAGGGCATAGAGAAGTTTATCCGCTTTAACAAGCTGATCTGATTGCCCAATGACAGATACACCAATGTCCTGTACCTGACGAATGAAATCTTCTTGACTGCGCTCCACTTGGTAACCCTTAATTGCTTCCAACTTATCTAAGGTCCCACCAGTGTGTCCTAGCCCACGACCGCTCATTTTTGCGACCGGAACACCAAAACTGGCTACTAAAGGGGCTAAAATCAAGGTCACCTTATCCCCAACTCCACCCGTAGAATGCTTGTCAACTTTAACTCCATTGATAGCTGACAAGTCAAACTCTTGACCTGTCTTGACCATATTCATCGTCAGGTCAGAAATCTCTCGTGTGGTCATTCCTTTAAAATAAACCGCCATAGCAAAGGCAGACATCTGATAGTCTGGAACAGTTCCTGCCACATAGCCTTCTACTAGCCACTTGATTTCATTTGAAGTCAGTTCCTGACCATCTCGTTTCTTTTGAATTAAATCAACCGCTCTCATTTTTTCACACTTCTAAGGATATAATATCCCTTGTCTTTCTTTATAATTTCACAATTTCCAAAAATATCTTCCATCTTGCTTTTGGCACTTGGGGCACCTTGTTTTTTCTGAATGACAATGGTTAAATCACCTCCATCTTTCAAGAAATCTCTGCTCTTTTCGATAATCTTATGAACAACTTGTTTACCCGCTCGAATAGGCGGATTGGAAATAACATGGTCAAATTTCCCTTCAACTTGTTCATAGATATTGGATTGGAAAATCGCCACTTCTACTTTATTTCGTTCAGCATTTTGACGCGCTAGGTCCAAGGCACGATTATTGATATCGACCATGGTTGCCTGAACTCCATAAGCCTTGACCAATGACAAACCCAATGGTCCATAACCACAACCCACATCAAGGACCGTTTCTCCTTTATTAACCTCTAGACACCTCAATAAAAGCTGACTCCCAAAGTCAACCATTTTCTTGCTAAAAACACCCGCATCTGTTAAAAAGGTCATGTTTTCTCCCAGCAAATCCACTCTCAACTCATGTATGTCGTGAGCAGCGTCAGGATTTTCTGTATAATACATTTTACTCATAAAACTATTTTACCATAATTTGGCTTGAATTGTAAAGCGTTTACAAAGCGATAAAATGAAAAAGACTAAAGAATCCTAGCCAAAAAGCTTTTCTTCAATCTCTTTCAATTATCAGAAACGAATGACAAGTCATTGGGAGCTATAAGGTATCATAGTCAGGAAAAAACAGATTGTCTGTAATCAGACGCATTTTTATTACCATGTCTTAACCTTAAAATACCTTATTATCAACAGGATTCCCAATATGATGTTTAGATAAAAACTCAACTGATAAGTTTGTGTCAAAATTTCCAAACTCGTCCAAAGTCGTATCAAATCTTCTAGTGACATACGGAATAGATATCCTTCTGTAGCAAGCCACAAAATCAAAAATAGATAACTACCCGCAGCAAGCCATTTCGTCCACCGTTTTTTAGTAAGAAAGCAATTAAGAGCGAACAGATAAAGACAACTGTTACCATGGCATGTTCCATCAAAAAAGTAAAACCGTAATAGGTTTCCACAAAGCGTCTACCATTATCCGCATTCGCTCCTTTTAAAAAAGGTAGTGCAAAACTTAAAATAAAACAGAGTTCCAATATGTAACATCTCAAGATTTTCATAGTATACCCTCTATAAGTTGCGAACTAAAAAGCCCACTTTTAATAACTGATAACTCTTCAGAAACAATTCCCTATTTCATCATTAAACTATTCAACCTCCATCTCTATTATACGATATTGACTTACTACCATCAAGAAACCGCTTTATTTTTTTAGCTTTTTATGGTATAATAGACAAAATATCTAGGGGAAAACAAATGACCAACGAATTTTTACATTTTGAAAAAATCAGTCGCCAGACTTGGCAATCATTGCATCGCAAAACAACCCCTCCCTTGACAGAGGAAGAGTTAGAATCCATCAAGAGTTTCAATGACCAGATTAGTCTGCAGGATGTAACGGACGTCTATCTTCCCCTTGTCCATCTTATCCATATTTACAAGCGTACCAAGGATGATTTGGCATTTTCAAAAGGAATTTTCCTCCAACGTGAAAGCAAATCCCAACCTTTTATCATTGGGGTTTCTGGTAGTGTTGCTGTGGGGAAATCGACCACTAGTCGCTTACTTCAGATTCTACTATCACGTACTCTCCCGGATGCTACTGTAGAATTGGTGACAACTGACGGTTTTCTCTATCCCAATCAAACCTTGATTGACCAAGATATCTTAAATCGCAAAGGTTTTCCTGAAAGTTATGATATGGAAGCATTGCTGGATTTTCTTGACCGCCTAAAAAATGGACAAGATGTGGATATTCCTGTCTATTCTCATGAAATCTACGACATCGTCCCTGAGGAAAAACAAAATGTCAAAGCTGCTGACTTTGTCATTGTTGAAGGCATCAATGTCTTTCAAAATCCTCAAAATGAGCGCCTTTACATCACTGATTTCTTTGATTTCTCCATCTATGTGGATGCTGCTGTCGAGGACATTGAAAGTTGGTATCTGGATCGTTTCTTAAAACTCCTCAGCTTTGCCCAAAATGATCCCAACAGCTACTACCACCGCTTTACGCAAATGCCGATTGGAGAAGTTGAAGCCTTTGCACACCAGGTTTGGACCAGTATTAATCTCATAAATCTACAAAACTATATCGAACCAACAAGGAATCGCGCCGTGGTCATTCTCCACAAGACTAAAAACCACGAAATCGATGAAATTTACCTAAAAAAATAATTTCCCCTTGTCAAAACCTAAGTTTTCATATATAATGGTATAGTTAGTAAATATGGAGGTAAGAACATTGGCAAACATTAAATCAGCTATCAAACGCGCTGAATTGAACGTTAAACAAAACGAAAAAAACTCAGCTCAAAAATCAGCTATGCGTACTGCTATCAAAGCTTTCGAAGCAAACCCTTCTGAAGAACTTTTCCGTGCTGCTAGCTCAGCTATCGACAAAGCAGAAACTAAAGGTTTGATTCATAAAAACAAAGCAAGCCGCGATAAAGCTCGTCTTTCAGCTAAACTTGCTAAATAAGAAACAGTCCATAGAGGCTGTTTTTTTGTCTCCAAATAGGAAAAAGTAGAAAATGAAAATCGCAATTATCGGATATTCTGGTGCTGGTAAGTCAACTCTAGCTGAAAAGTTGTCTCACTACTACTCCATCTCAAAACTTCACATGGACACACTCCAATTTCAGCCTGGTTGGCAAGACAGTGACCAAGAATGGATGTTGACCGAGATGAAAAACTTTCTCACCAATCATAAAACTTGGGTCATCGATGGAAATTATTCTTGGTGTTTCTATGAAGAAAGAATGCAGGAAGCTGACCAAATCATCTTTCTCAATTTTTCTCGCTGGAATTGTCTGCTACGAGCCTTTAAACGTTATCTTAAATACCGGGGAAAAGTAAGAGAAAGTATGGCTGCAGGTTGTCCCGAACGCTTTGACTTGGAATTTATCCGATGGATTCTCTGGGATGGGCGAACAAAGAATGCTAAAGAACGTTATCAATGGATTCAAAAAACCTATCTAGAGAAAGTAATTGTCCTCCGGTCGCAAAAGGAGATGGACCACTTCTTAGAAAATCTCGCAAACAACAAGAAAAACCAACGTGTATAACGTTGGTTTTTTGCTATTACCCAATCACACTTCCGTTTGGTACAGCTGGTTCAACTGTGAGAAGAGTTAATTTGCCATCATGTTCAGCAGAGAGGATCATTCCTTGGCTGACATATTTTTTCATCATTTTACGTGGTTTAAGGTTGGCAACGATTTGGACTTTCTTGCCGACCAATTCTTGCTCATTTGGATAGTATTTTGCAATTCCTGAAAGGATTTGACGGTCTTCGCCATCACCAGCATCGAGGCGGAATTGAAGTAATTTGTCAGAACCTTCCACTTTAGACACTTCTTTGACCTCTGCGACACGGATTTCAACCTTGTCAAAGTCTTCAAACTTGATTTCATCCTTGTTAAGTTTGAGTTCGGCTTCATCTGGATTCCATTCTTTTTCGACCGCAGGTTTATTGCCTTCCATTTGTTTCTTGATATAGGCGATTTCTTCTTCCATATCGAGACGTGGGAAGATTGGTGTTCCTTTGGCAACAACAGTCACACCAGCAGGGAAATCTGCCAAGCTCAAGTTTTCAAGGCTAGAAACTTCTGCTAGACCAAGTTGTACCAATACAGCGCGACTAGTTTCCATCATAAACGGCTCAATCATGCGAGCTACGATACGAAGGCTGGCTGCCAAGTGGCTCATGACACTTGCCAATTGCTCACGAAGAGCTTCATCCTTAGCCAAGACCCACGGGGCTGTCTCATCGATGTATTTGTTGGTACGAGAGATAAGTGTCCAGACTGCTTCTAGGGCACGTGGATAGTCAACTGCTTCCATGTGTGTATGGTAGTCAGAGATAGATTGCTCTGCTACTTGAGCAAGAGCATTATCAAACTCTGTTACCCCTTCTACATAGGCTGGAATTTGCCCATCAAAATACTTATTAATCATAGAAACCGTACGGTTGAGAAGATTTCCAAGGTCATTGGCCAATTCATAGTTGATACGGCCGACGTAGTCCTCAGGAGTGAAGGTTCCGTCTGAACCAACCGGAAGGCTGCGCATGAGGTAGTAACGAAGTGGATCTAGTCCATAACGTTCTACTAACATTTCAGGATAAACGACATTCCCTTTGGACTTAGACATCTTGCCATCTTTCATGACAAACCAACCATGGGCAATCAAACGCTCTGGGAGTTTCATATCCAGCATCATAAGAAGGATTGGCCAGTAGATTGAGTGGAAACGAAGAATATCTTTTCCAACCATGTGGAAGACGGTTCCATTCCAGAACTTGTCAAAGTTACCATGTTCGTCTTGAGCGTAGCCAAGAGCTGTCGCATAGTTAAGAAGGGCATCAATCCAAACGTAGACAACGTGTTTTGGATTTGATGGGACAGGCACTCCCCATGTAAAGGTTGTACGAGATACCGCCAAATCTTCCAAACCTGGCTCGATGAAGTTGCGTAGCATTTCATTAAGACGACCATCTGGCGTGATAAATTCAGGATGAGCTTTGAAAAATTCGACCAAACGGTCTTGGTATTTGCTAAGGCGAAGGAAGTATGATTCTTCAGAAACCCATTCAACCTCATGACCTGATGGAGCAATACCACCAGTCACATTTCCAGCTTCATCACGGAAAACTTCTACCAGCTGGCTTTCTGTAAAGAATTCTTCGTCTGATACTGAATACCAACCAGAGTATTCACCCAAGTAGATATCATCTTGAGCAAGTAAGCGTTCAAAGACCTGTGCGACAACTTTTTCATGGTAGTCATCAGTTGTACGGATAAATTTATCGTATGAGATATCTAGTAATTGCCAGAGTTCTTTAACTCCAACCGCCATTCCATCAACATAGGCTTGAGGTGTAATACCAGCTTCTTCCGCTTTCTGCTGGATTTTCTGACCATGTTCATCAAGACCTGTCAGATAAAATACATCGTAGCCCATCAGGCGTTTGTAACGTGCTAGGACATCACATGCGATAGTTGTGTAGGCAGAACCGATATGAAGTTTCCCAGATGGATAGTAAATCGGCGTTGTAATATAAAAATTCTTTTCAGACATAATTTTTCCTTTCCAGGCAAATGAAACCTGTTTTTCTAACACTTCATTATATCACATTTTTAATGAATTTCGATAGGGAAATCCATACAAAAACAAGATAGACGAGTGTCCATCTTGTTGATCTTATTCATAACGAAGGGCTTCGATTGGATCAAGCTTCGATGCCTTGTTGGCTGGCAAGACTCCAAAAATCATACCAACACTAGCCGAAACTGCAAGACTAAATAGGGCAACTGGGATTGATACTCCAACTTCTATACCTTCTATTAAACCTTGCAGTAACAAACCTGCTAAGGCAGTTAAACCACTTGCAATTGTCAAGCCAATCAAGCCACCTAGCAAGGTCAAGATCATAGACTCAATCAAAAACTGTACCAAGATATTAGCCCGTGTAGCTCCGAGAGCTTTCCGCAGACCAATCTCACGCGTACGTTCTGTCACCGAAACTAGCATAATATTCATAACACCAGTCCCTCCGACAAAGAGAGAGATTCCTGCGATGGCACTGATAATGGTGGTCATAAAACCAAATAGTTGTTGTACCTCTTGGAAGGCGGCAGTTGCATCTGCAACTTGGTACTCCCCTTGCTGAAGACCTGCAATCCCAGTCAGTTTTCGAGCCAACTCAGGACCCAAGGTCTGCGTTAAACTAGTGTCATTGACACGAAAGACGATGTTCGAGATTTCATCAGTATTAAAATTGGCTGCAAGAGAGATATTAGTCGTAATTGGAAGACCACCAATCCCAAATACTTTAGCAGTTTTAGCTTCATTGCTAGTATAAACGCCAATCACACGGTAACTAAATTCATTGACAGAGATGATTTGATTTACCGCAGCTTCTGGACTATCAAACAAACTCTTGGCTAGTTCTTCGTCCAGCAAAATCACACTGGCAAATTCCTTGTAGTCTTGCGGTCTTAGACTTCTACCCGCAACGATTTCATTTTCAACTGCGTTCATGTAGGTGCTATTTCCGCCTGTCAGAGTCGCTCGTTCAACCTTCTTATCCTTATAAGATAAGGTAACGTTGGCCGAGTTGGTGACATAGTAACTGTCTACTCCTTTGAGTTTGGCAGCCTCCTTGACCCAAGACTCCAGTGGTTTTGGTGGTTCAACATGAACATCCTCTTCTTTCCCACTGACTGTCAAAGCGGATTGTTTCTGCGTAAAGGAGCCGTCCTTGCTTTTGATAGGAGAGAAAAAGACATGGATATCCTTCTGTGATTTGGTCATGTTTTTATTGACCTGACGAGACATAGAGTCTCCCAGAGCCATGATGACAACAACAGACGAAACTCCGATGATAATCCCAATCATGGTGAGGAAGGAACGCATCTTATGGGCCATGATGGATGAAAAGGCAAATTTCAGATTCTGCATCTTAGTTTTCCTCCTTTTCTACCTGAGCACTGTCAGACGAGATGATACCATCACGAATGACAATCTGGCGTTTGGCATAGGCAGCAATCTCAGGCTCATGCGTGACCATGATAATGGTCTTCCCTTCCTTGTTTAACTCTACCAACAGCTGCATGATTTGATTTCCTGTCTTGGTATCCAAGGCTCCTGTGGGTTCGTCTGCTAGGATGATAGAGGGATTATTTACCAAGGCACGTGCAATCGCTACGCGTTGCTTTTGACCACCGGATAATTCCGAAGGTAAATGATGACTACGCTCCGTCAACTCAACCTTTTCCAGAAATTCCTCAGCCAATTTCCGACGTTTTGAAGCCGAAACACCAGCGTAAATCAAGGGCAATTCGACGTTTTGAAGTGCATTTAGCTTGGACAAGAGAAAGAACTGCTGAAAGACAAAGCCGATTTGCTGGTTGCGGACCTTGGCAAGTTGTTTCTCTCCAAGACCTGCAACTTCTTGCCCTTCAAGGTAGTACTCTCCACTGGTTGGTGTATCCAACATTCCGATGGTATTCATCAATGTAGACTTACCAGAACCAGATGGTCCCATAATGGCAACAAACTCACCTTCATGAACTTCTAGATTGATATTTTTAAGGACCTGCAGTTCTTGGTCACCATTTCGATAACTCCTACAGATATTTTTGAGACTAATTAGTTTCTTCATCAGCCTTCACCTCTTTTCCTTCTTCCAAGGAAGATGTTGGATTACTGATGACCTTGGCACCGTCTGTCAAACCTGAAGTAATTTCTTGGTTGTCTGCATCCGCATTCCCCAAAGTAACTTCTACCTTCTTCGCTTTTTTCTGGTCGTCAACGATCCAGACATAGTTTTTGTCATTTTCGGTAACAACGCTTGTCAAAGGAACAAGGATGGCCTTACTCTTATTTTTGACTTCCACACTGACCGAGAAGCCTTGTTTCAACTCACCGATATCGCTAGTCACATCAACAGTATAAGGGTACTTAGATCCAGTATTTCCTCCAAGGGCTGCATTTGCTGCTTCTCCATTGTTTTTAGGATAATCAGAAATATAGCTGATTTTTCCTGTCCAGCTCTTATCTTGGTAAACCTTCGAAGTAAAGGTAACTTCTTGCCCAACAGAAAGGTTAGCAAGGTTGTATTCAGACAACTCCCCTTTGACCTGCAAGTTTTCATTACTTACAACATGTACTACCACTTGGCTATTACCTGTTGGCGATTTGGAAACATTACGATTGACTTCAACTACAGTCCCTTCTAGTGTACTGAGGACAGTTGCAGCATCTAGCTGAGCTTGAGCCTTGTTGAGCTGGGCTACGGCATCTGCACGATTATCCTTAGCATCACTGATTTGAGAATCAATAGAAGATACGGAAGAAGTCCCTGCTTGCGCTTGTTCTGGGAGTCCTGCTTCTGTTGGAATCTGTGGAGAAGCTGGTGCATTCTCACGAGCTTTGTTTAACTCCTCGATATGACGGTCTGCTTTTGCAACTGCACGATCAGCTGCATCATAGGCAGCTTGAGCATCTGCACTGCTGTATTTGACCAACGCTTGCCCTTCTTCAACCTTGTCCCCGACTGAAACGAGAATTTCATCTAAATCTCCCTTACTAGCATCAAAATAAACGTATTGTTCATTTTTTGCTGTAACCGTACCTGACAAGAGAACCGATGAAGCAACAGAACCTTCCTTAGCAGTAACGATATGAGAGGTTTCCTCCTTGACTGCTGACTGAGAAGGTTGTCTAAAAATCAAAATCCCCGCAGCACCAATAACAATAGCACTGGCAACACCAATCGCTGTGTATAATTGCCATTTTTTTGCCTTTTTATTTCTTTTCATTTTTAAGCTCCTTTATTCCTTTGCCTTACAAAAACCATTATATCAGAAACACCAAGCTCAAACAATGACAGTTCAGGATCACCATTGCGTTCGGTATCTATTCTGGATTATTGTACTAGATATATAATACACTATCTTTTAAAATTCGGCAAATGTTTTTATCATTTTTTTACCGTAGCAGATTTTTGCATTCAAATAGTAAAAACGATAGAATATGACTATCAAAGCTATAAGGAGTTTTCTATGAGAGAATATGATATCATCGCCATCGGTGGAGGAAGCGGCGGTATCGCCACTATGAACCGAGCTAGCGAACATGGTGCAAAAGCTGCTATTATCGAAGAGAAAAAATTAGGTGGTACCTGCGTTAATGTCGGCTGTGTTCCTAAGAAAATCATGTGGTATGGAGCGCAAATCGCTGAAAGCTTCCACCACTACGGTCCTGACTACGGTTTTACAAGTTCAGATGTTCAATTTGATTTCGCAAAACTTCGTCAAAATCGTGAAGCCTACATCGATCGTGCCCGCTCGTCTTATGATGAAAGTTTCAAGCGCAACGGTGTTGATTTGATTGAAGGTCGTGCTCATTTCGTTGATTCCCACACAGTTAGCGTCAATGGTGAATTGATTCGTGCCAAACATATCGTGATTGCGACTGGTGCTCGCCCAAGCATCCCAACTATCCCTGGAGCTGAACTCGGTGGTAGCTCAGACGATGTCTTTGCTTGGGAGCAACTTCCTGAATCCGTTGCGATTCTTGGAGCTGGCTATATTGCGGTTGAGCTAGCTGGTGTTCTCCGTGCACTCGGTGTAAAAACTGATTTATTCGTCCGTCGCGATCGTCCCTTGCGCACTTTTGACAGCTACATCGTTGAAGGACTTGTCAATGAAATGGAAAAAACAGGGCTACCTTTGCACACGCATAAGGTACCAGTCAAGCTCGAAGAAACCGAGGAAGGCATTACCATTCATTTTGAAGACGGTTCTAGTCACACTGCCAGCCAAGTTATCTGGGCTACCGGTCGCCGTCCAAATGTAGACGGTCTTGAGTTAGAAAAGGCTGGTGTCACACTCAACCAACGTGGATTTATCCAAGTGGATGAGTATCAAAATACAGTTGTAGATGGCATCTACGCCCTTGGAGATGTTACTGGTGAGAAAGAACTGACCCCAGTAGCCATCAAAGCAGGACGTACCCTATCTGAACGCCTCTTCAACGGCAAAACAAATGCCAGGATGGACTACACGACTATCCCTACTGTTGTCTTCTCACACCCAGCAATCGGAACCGTTGGTTTAACCGAGGATCAAGCTATCAAAGAATACGGCCAAGATAACATCAAAGTCTACAAGTCAAGCTTTGCATCTATGTACTCTGCCGTTACAAACCATCGTCAAGAATCACGCTTCAAACTCATCACCGCGGGTGCTGACGAAAAAGTTGTTGGCCTACACGGACTTGGTTACGGAGTGGATGAGATGATTCAAGGATTCGCTGTTGCCATCAAGATGGGAGCAACCAAGGCGGACTTTGATGCTACAGTAGCTATCCACCCAACTGCCTCAGAAGAATTTGTGACCATGCGCTAATTATTGTAAGAGACCTCTTGAGGTCTCTTTTTACTTGCAAAATCGGCTGTTACAAAATTGTTATCTTGATTTCAAAAATAGGTTGACTTTTCTTTCTGAATTAGTATAATAGTTACTATAATTTTGAAAAGAGGTTAACAGTTTTGAAAAAAGCTCATATCTATGCCATTCCTGCTATCGGTGCTGCTCTCATCGCCGTATTGGCACAAATCAGTCTCCCTATCGGTCCTGTCCCCTTCACTTTGCAAAACTTTGCGATCGGTCTAATTGCCACTGTTTTTAGACCTAGGGAATCCGTTCTATCTGTAGCTCTCTACCTCCTACTGGGTGCTATTGGCCTACCTGTCTTTGCAGGGACTGGTGCAGGATTTCACGTTTTAGTCGGTCCAAGTGCAGGCTATCTTTGGTTCGACCTTGTCTATGCTGGACTTACATCTTATCTCATCCATCAAAATAGTGGCCATATTCGCATTTTCCTAGCCAACCTCTTGGGTGATTCCCTCGTCTTTGTCGGAGGTATTCTCAGCCTCCACTTCCTTGCTGGTATGTCATTCGATAAGGCATTCGCTGTCGGAGTTCTTCCCTTTATTCTTCCTGATTTTGGTAAGATTATTGCCATTAGTTTCATTAGCCGTCCCCTACTCGAACGATTGAAAAGCCTTCCTTATTTCTCAAGATAAAAAAAAGAGACTGGGACAATAGTCTCTTTTTATTGTTACCCTTTAAAAGCATCGACCATTACCTGAAATTCTTCATTGGAAAGCGTGATTCCTTTGCCCATTTTGGTATGATCAGGACTCCAAGAACGAATATCAAACTTTGCTGGTGCTCCATTAAAGCTAACGCGATTTAGTTCTTTTGTCCATCCTTTGTCATTTTCGGACAAGGTCAGTAAGTGTTCTTCGATTTCAAATGTAAATTCTGCCATTTTAACTCCTTTATGTGATATGCTTTCTATAGTCTATTCGTAAAAATCTTGTGGTTTTTAGAAAAATTTTATATAATATGGATATATAAGAAGGGAGGATTCTATGAAACAGACATTCAAACCAGTCTCTAGATAAACTACATCGTTTTCTCAATGGGAATGATGATCATCCTCAAATCGAGGATAACTCCCTCACTGCTATGATTGAACAAGCCATCCAAAAAAAGACGGCTGTTCATGTCATACTTGCCGAGACAAGTTTTACGGGTGATATTCTCAAACACGATGCCATTCGCCAGCAAATTATCATCAAGAATTTTTCAAAAAACGTGACTCGAATCATTCGTATCAGTGATATTAAACGGCTTCGTTTCGTTCCCTCAACCGTACAAAAAGCTCAGAAAAGTCTATTTAAGAAAGAGTGACATGTTCATTACATCCCACTCTTTTTCTTAACGGATTTGTTCAAAATGAAGATGAACTGCGATATGGTCACCATAGCCACTTCTCTCCAAATCGCGTTGCAAACGATAAGAGATATAGTGTTCTGCAATTGTGATATAGCCTGCGCCGAGTAAGCGGTGCTCAACCATTGATTGGATCATGCTGATAGTCGCACGTTCCACTTTTGCTTCTTCCAAGTCTAAAACGACTTTTTTAGTGACTTGAGCAAGGTTTTGGCGCAAATCATCTGTCAAAACATAAACGGTTTGGGCTGCTTTTAGGACAGCTTGGTAAATTTTATCTGGATCAAATTCAGCAATTTCTCCATTACGTTTGATTACTTGCATGAGGTTCTCCTTTATTCTTTGTTTTCTTTGATTTTAGTCAGCATTTTTGCTTCTTCTGTTATTAGTTGATAGTTTTCTAGCAGGTCAGGTCTACGCTCATAGGTTTTCTTTAGGCTCTCATACAGTCGCCACTGACGAATCTTTTCATGGTGTCCACTCATGAGAACATCTGGTACCACCATGCCTCGATAGTCATAAGGGCGTGTATACTGAGGATATTCGAGAAGTCCTGAAGAAAAACTATCATCCTGGTGGCTAGACTCCTTGCCAATCACTTCTGGTATCAAGCGCACGGTCGCATCAATCATGGTCATGGCCGCCAGTTCCCCTCCAGTCAAGACATAATCTCCTAGAGAGATCTCATCCGTAACCAGAATCTTAATCCGTTCATCATAACCTTCGTAGTGACCACAGATAAAGATGAGTTCTTCTTCTTGCGCTAAATCTTCCGCATAAGCCTGATCGAACTGTTTCCCAGCAGGATCAAGAAGAATGACACGAGGATTTTTCTTTTCAATGACATCAAAGGCATCGAAAATGGGTTGGGCTCGGAGCAACATCCCCTGACCGCCTCCGTATGGCTCATCGTCAACATGACGGGCCTTTTCAGCGTATTCTCTGAAATTATGATACTGGATATCCAAGAGCCCTTTTTCTCGAGCCTTTCCAACGATCGAGTGCTCCAGCGGAGAAAACATCTCAGGAAAGAGAGTTAAAATATCAATCTTCATCGTCTAACCCTTCTAAGATATCCACATCGACCCGTTTATTTGGAATATCAACATTGAGGATCACTGGGGGTATGTAAGGCAATAATAAATCACGATTGCCTTTTCGTTTGACCACCCAGACATCGTTGGCGCCTGGTTGCAGGATTTCCTTGATGGTTCCAATCAGGTTCTCTCCCTCATAGACTTCTAAACCGATAATCTCGTGATAGTAAAATTCACCATCATCTAGGATATTCAAATCTTCCTCAGCGACCTTGAGACTGTATCCCTTATACTTTTCGATAGCGTTGATATGGTACATATCTTTGAATTTAATAATGTCAAAGTTCTTCTGTTTACGGTGGCTAGCAATAGTTACTGTTTGAACAAACTGATCTTTTTCATCAAATAAAGCCAGCTCAGCCCCTTTTTTAAACCGTTCTTCTGCAAAATCCGTCACAGACAAGACGCGCATCTCACCCTGTAACCCCTGCGTATTGACGATTTTCCCAACATTAAAGTAATTCATCTTGTCTCCTGTAGTCTCCTTCTTTCCATCTTATTCTGACAATTCTCGAATAATAGTCGCAATTTTTTCTGATTCTGACCATTGTAAATAATGGTGATTCCCTCCTAAAATGAGTTTAGTATTAGAAGTCCAATATTCTGATTCTCTATACTCTTTTTCTCTATAAGGCTGACAAAAAACAAATACAGGAATATGAGCTTCTATAGATACATCCTCAAAATCTTCCTCAGTAATCTCCCCAGACATCTGAAATCCTGGATTTTGCTTTTCCAACTCTAAGCCTTTTTCTTGCATTATTTCCCAGATTTCTTTATTCGTTTCAGGACTAAATGTTGCTTGAGTTAAATTCTTCAAATAAAGTTCAGATCCATACTCGTCAATCAACCTCATCTGCTCTTCCATTTCTGGATAAGGAGTTTCTGAAAAATCAGCAAACATGACTTTTTTAGTTGTCGGTTCAATTGCTACTAAAGCCTGACACTTAATTGATTTGTTGAGCAATTTACAAGCTAAAATTCCACTCAAACTATGTACACAAAGTATATATTCAGAAATCCCTAATTCTTCAAGTACTTCATAAACTGCATCTACAAGATTATCCAGATTTTTGTCAGCTTGGTCATGAATCAGACTCCTACCTGTGTTCGGAAAATCAATTGTCAAATAACCAATTGTAGGAGGAAGTTTTTCAAGTATAAGTGAAAAATTTTCATAACTTGGTAGCAAACCTGCTCCGTTTAGACAAACTAGCACTTTCTTTTGCTTTTGATAAGTAACAGAGAGACTACCAATTTCTGTAGATACTTCAAACCTCTTCATAAAGAAACCCACTCATTCTATAACAATGAATTATTAAAAATCCTTGTCCTTTATTTTATCACGTTCCAGGGATTTTCTCAAGTTGGAGGAAGAGGACATCAACTCTCCTTCCCCTTCAAAAATCCTTCCACATCTCTTTCATGCTGGTACTTGATGGCAGCCTTCTTATCTTTATCAAAGATGGTTTTGGTTAGGTCAATATCGTTGATGGCCGCAATTGCGACCGTGTAGTGAATAATATCAGCCAGTTCTTTGTCCAGTTCCTCATTTGAGTCCTGGACACCCTCTTTTCGGCCAGAGCGCCCATTCAAGACCTCAGCTACTTCTCCGACTTCCTCCACTAGCTTGATAAAGAGGCCTTCCTCAGTTCAAGATTGCTGGTAATGTTCGAGTAAATAATCTTGTAATTGTCTAAACGTTAAATCCTTCATCTTCTGTTCTCCACAAAAAAGCGAGACTTCTGTCCCGCTTTTTTATTTTTCATCGATAACGATTCTTACTTTTTTGTCTTCAGTTGGGACAGAGTAGACAATCGTTCTTATCGCTGAGATAGTGCGACCCTTACGACCGATAACACGACCGACATCGCTTGGGTCAAGATCCAAGTGATACTCCAAAAACTCTGGTGTGTCTTCAATCTTGATAGTTAAGGCATCAGGTTGTGAAATCAAAGGTTTCACAATCACAATAATGAGATTTTCAATCGTATCCATCTGTCAACCTACTTTAAACTTATTTTAAGAATTTAGAATCGTGGAATTTTTTCAATACGCCTTCTTTTGAAAGGATGTTGCGAACTGTATCTGAAGGTTGAGCTCCATCAGCCAACCATGCAAGAACGCGGTCTTCCTTCAAAGTTACTTGGTTTTCAGCAACAAGTGGGTTGTAAGTCCCAACTGTTTCGATAAAACGTCCGTCACGTGGTGAACGTGAGTCTGCTACGTTGATACGATAGAAAGGTTTTTTCTTAGAACCCATACGAGTCAAACGGATTTTAACTGCCATTTTTTAATGTCTCTTTTCTTATTTTTTATTTCGGTGAAATAGCTGAGCTATTTAGCACATGTTCTATTATAGCAGATTTTTGACAGGTGTCAAGAAAAAAACTTGACAGAGTTTTAATTTTTCAGCTACTAGAAACTTTTAGTAAAATCTTTTACATTTGAAATCCACTTCTTTTTAAGGTACAATGATAGAAATGAATTTTTGAGAGGAAAACAATGAAAAAACTAGCAACCCTTCTTTTACTGTCCACTGTTGCCCTAGCTGGATGTAGCAGCATCCAACGTAGTCTGCGTGGCGATGACTATGTAGATTCTAGCTTAGCTGCTGAAGAAAGTTCTAAGGCTGCTGCCCAATCTGCCAAGGACTTAAACGATGCTTTAACAAATGAGAATGCCAATTTCCCTCAACTTTCTAAGGAAGTTGCTGAAGATGAAGCCGAAGTCATTCTCCACACAAGTCAGGGTGATATTCGTATTAAACTCTTCCCTAAACTCGCTCCTCTAGCAGTTGAAAACTTCCTCACTCATGCCAAAGAAGGCTACTATAACGGGATTACCTTCCACCGTGTCATCGATGGCTTTATGGTTCAAACTGGAGATCCAAAGGGGGACGGCACAGGTGGTCAGTCCATCTGGCATGACAAGGATAAGACAAAAGACAAGGGAACTGGTTTCAAGAACGAGATTACTCCTTATCTCTATAACATCCGTGGTGCTCTTTCTATGGCTAATACTGGTCAACCAAACACCAACGGCAGCCAGTTCTTCATCAACCAAAACTCTACAGATACCTCTGCTAAACTCCCTACAAGCAAGTATCCCAAGAAAATCATCGAAGCCTACAAAGAAGGGGGAAATCCTAGTCTAGATGGTAAACACCCAGTCTTTGGCCAAGTCATCGACGGCATGGATATTGTTGATAAGATTGCCAAGGCTGAAAAAGATGAAAAAGACAAACCAACTACTGCTATTACTATCGATAGTATCGAAGTAGTGAAAGACTACGATTTTAAATCTTAAAAACCCCCAAATACAGTACCAACATACGGTACTGTATTTCTTTTATACTCATTTTAAGTTAGCTTGTTAAAATCCCAGATTTGATCCATCCAGCCTTCATAAAAGTCTGGTTCGTGGCAGACCATAAGAATCGATCCCTTGTATTCTTTGAGAGCACGTTTGAGTTCATCCTTGGCATCTACATCCAAGTGGTTGGTCGGCTCGTCCAACACTAACACATTATTTTCACGATTCATCAAAAGACAGAAACGAACCTTGGCTTGTTCCCCTCCTGACAAGACCTGAATTTGGCTTTCGATATGTTTGGTTGTCAGACCACAACGGGCAAGGGCTGCACGGACTTCTGCTTGGTTAAGTGCAGGAAAGGCATTCCAGACAGCCTCTAGTGGTGTTTGACGATTGCCACCTTCTACTTCTTGCTCAAAATAACCAAGTTCTAGATAGTCACCGCGTTCGACTTCCCCGGCAATTGGCGGAATAATCCCCAAGAGACTCTTCAAGAGAGTTGTTTTCCCGATACCATTGGCACCAATAATGGCAACCTTTTGATTGCGTTCAAAGGTAAGATTTAAGGGCTTAGTCAGAGGACGGTCGTAACCAATTTGCAAGTCCTTGGCTTGGAAGATAAAGCGTCCTGGTGTACGAGCTGGTTTGAAATCAAAGGATGGTTTTTGTTTCTCACTTTGCAGTTCGATAATATCCATCTTGTCGAGTTTCTTCTGACGGGACATGGCCATATTTCGTGTTGCAACACGCGCTTTGTTTCGAGCGACAAAGTCCTTGAGGTCGGCAATTTCTTTCTGCTGACGTTCGTAAGCTGCCTCCAGCTGAGATTTCTTCATGGCATAGACTTCTTGGAACTGGTAGTAGTCACCAGAGTAACGCGTCAGCTGTTGATTTTCCACATGATAGACGATATTAATCACATCATTGAGAAATGGAATATCGTGTGAAATAAGGACAAAGGCATTCTCATAGTTTTGGAGATAACGCTTGAGCCAGTCAATATGCTCAGCATCCAAGTAGTTGGTCGGCTCGTCTAAGAGCAAGATATCGGGCTTTTCAAGGAGAAGCTTGGCCAAAAGAACCTTGGTTCTTTGTCCACCTGACAAAGAGGTTACATCCGTATCCATGCCAAAGTCCATGACACCAAGGGCACGCGCCACTTCGTCAATCTTAGCATCCAAGGTATAGAAATCACGACTCTCCAGACGGTCTTGGAGTTCGCCAACTTCCTCCATGAGAGCATCAACATCCGCTCCGTCTTCAGCCATTTCCATATAGAGGTCATTGATACGAGCTTCTGCTTTGAAAAGCTCATCAAAGGCTGTACGAAGCACATCACGAACAGATTGCCCTCCAGCAAGGACAGAGTGCTGATCTAAGTAACCTGCCGTCACATATTTGGACCACTCTACCTTTCCTTCGTCTGGTAACATTTTACCAGTTACAATGCTCATAAAGGTTGATTTCCCTTCACCATTGGCACCGACTAAGCCGATATGCTCTCCCTTGAGGAGACGGAAGGACACATCTTCAAAAATTGCACGGTCACCAAAACCGTGACTCAGATTTTTAACTTCTAAAATACTCATTGTAATTCCTTATCTTGTTTTTATACTCTTCGAAAATCTCTTCAAACCACGTCAGCGTCGCCTTACCGTACTCAAGTACAGCTTGCGGCTAGCTTCCTAGTTTGCTCTTTGATTTTCATTGAGTATTATGTAATTGTTTATAGAGGAGCCAAGCTAAATAGCCACCCAAGGTATTAGCCCACAAATCATCAATCTCAAAGACGCGATTGAAATCAAAGAAAAAGTCCAAGACTAACTGCGTACACTCAATTCCAAGACTCACTAGAAAACTGAAAAGAAGAACTCTTTTTGTTTTCCTTAAATTTGGAAAGAAATAGATAAGTTGAAAGACCAGAGGGAAGAGCAAGAAGACATTGAGGATATTTTGTAAAAAGATCCAAATTACTTGTCCCAAACTGGTCACTTCCCCCAAATTCCAAAGGGAGTTTAAGGGAGTTAAAAGAAAAACCAGGCGTCCAAAAGTTTGAATACCTGGAGTTTCCACTCCTGTAGGAAGCTGAGGTTGGGGAGTAAAGCAAACACAAATAATGCAAAGGCTGTAAATAGCCACTCCCAATCTTAAGATTAATTCTCTTTTTTTAGTCATTTTATGGATTTACCGCTGTAACTGCCTTCTGGCGGTCACCTTTCATTGTATTGGAGCGCAATTGCCCACAAGCTGCATCAATATCAGTACCATGTTCTTGACGAACAACACAGTTGACCCCTTTTTTCTTGAGGGTATCGTAGAAGGCCATCACGCGTTCTTTAGGACTACGGCTATATTGGTCATGTTCACTAACTGGGTTATAGGGAATCAAGTTTACGTAAGACAATTTCTTGATATTCTTGAGCAATTCCGCCAATTCCAAGGCTTGTTCAACGCCATCGTTGACTTCATTGAGCATGATGTATTCAAAGGTCACACGGCGATTGGTTGTTTCGATATAGTACTCAATAGCTGCGAAAAGCTTTTCAATCGGAAAGGCACGGTTAATCTTCATGATGCTTGAACGCAATTCATTATTGGGAGCGTGAAGGGAAACAGCCAGATTGACCTGTACGCCTTCATTAGCAAAGTCACGAATTTTATGGGCCAAACCTGAAGTTGAAACCGTAATGTGACGAGCACCGATAGCCATTCCCTTGTCATCATTGATGGTACGGACAAAATTCAAAACATTGTTGTAGTTATCAAATGGTTCACCAATTCCCATAACAACGATATGGCTGACACGTTCATCCTGACCACGTTCATCAAAGTATTTCTGAACTAGCATAATCTGTGCTACGATTTCCCCGTTATTGAGGTCACGTTGCTTTTTAATCAAGCCTGATGCACAGAAGGTACAACCAATATTACAGCCAACCTGAGTGGTCACACAGACTGACAAACCGTAGTGTTGACGCATGAGTACTGTCTCAATCAACATGCCATCTGGCAACTCGAAAAGATACTTAACAGTACCATCAGCAGACTCTTGAACGATACGCTGTTTCAATGGATTGACCACAAACTGCTCATTGAGTTTAGCAATCAAACCTTTGGAAAGGTTGGTCATTTCTTCAAATGACTGCACACGTTTACGATAGAGCCATTCCCAGATTTGGTCTGCTCGGAATTTCTTTTCTCCTTGTTCTAATACCCATTCTTGCATGTTTTGACGTGTTAAACTATAAATAGACGGTTTCATCTCTTCTCCTTATTCTCTATCTATTTCTGACGAATGACAAAATGGCGCTGTCCCTTGTCCTCTTTCTGAGACTTTTGGTCCTTATGACGACGTCTATTTTTCTTCTCTGCATTCGGTTTTCGTTTTGTTTGAGTCGCTTTCTTTCCTTTTCTAGAAGGCGCTTCTTCTTTCTTCTTGCGCATTTTCTTGTCAAATGATGCGCGCTTAGGTGCTTCATTTTCTAGAACAAAATAGGCGCAACCATAACTGCAATACTCTAAAAGATAGTCTTGTAAACGACTGATTTTTTCCAGATTTTCCTCTGTTCGGTCATCCTTGTAAAAACCTCGTAGGCGAAGTTGTTCATTACTCCAGTCCCCCACGATATAATCAAACTTGGTTAATACTTCTGAAAAACGCTGATTAAAAGCCGTCACATCAAAGGCAACCTTGATATTTTCCACCAAGGAAAAAACTATCCCTTCCGTTTCGACCTTGTCCCCATGCAAATGGAACTCAGGACCAGGAAACTTGTTATAGTTGTATAATTCAGGTGCAATTTCTTTTCGCATAGATATCCTTTTTTCACGATTACTTAATACCTTATTCTACCATAATTTCTAGTAGTTAGCACGTTTCTCATAAAAATGAAAAAAGTCTGACGATTTTGTCAGACCAAAACAATATAACCTTAAAAAGAGAAGAACAATTCTTCCCTCCAACTATCATTATTTAGCAGCTGCGTACAATTCATCTACTTTGTTCCAGTTAATGACTGAGAAGAAAGCTTTGATGTAGTCAGGACGCACGTTGCGGTATTTCACGTAGTAAGCATGTTCCCAAACGTCCAAGCCCAAGATTGGTTTTTTACCTTCTGAAATTGGTGTATCTTGGTTTGCTGTTGAAGTTACTTCAAGCTTCCCTTCTTTGTTGACAACCAACCATGCCCATCCAGAACCAAAACGAGTTGTTGCTGCCGCAGTGAATGCTGCTTGGAACTCTTCAAATGAACCAAAAGTTTCATCGATTGCTGCTGCAAGTTCTGCTGATGGAGCTGTTTTTTCAGGAGTCATCAGTTCCCAGAAAAGAGCATGGTTCAAGTGTCCACCACCATTGTTGATAAGTGCTTGACGGATATCAGCTGGGATTGATTCTACATCAGCAAGAAAGGTTTCAAGGTCTTCACCGATTTCAGGGTGTTTTTCAAGAGCTGCATTGGCATTGTTGACATAAGTTTGATGGTGTTTGTCATGGTGCAAGTGCATTGTTTCTGCATCGATGTATGGTTCTAAAGCGTCGTATGCATATGGAAGATCTGGTAAGATAATAGCCATCTGTAATACCTCTTTTTCTTTCTATATGAAAATGATAACGCAATCATCCTCTTTTTTCAAGTTTTATGCTCATTACGCTTGGCTAGATATCTGTAACAGCGCTCTCTCAAAAAGGTAGCCTTTTTCATAGACACCTGTCTTAATCTGGTAGTCTGCTTCAATTAAATAACAGATAGCTTGTTTGAGAAAGCTCAAGGAAATCCCTCTCGAATCTCTGAGTGCGAACTTGATTTGATAAGGATTAGGATTGCGTCCCAAATAAGTTCCCAGACTACGTGCAATCTGGGATTCCGTCTGACCAGTCTCTGATAAAATTTTCACCTGGGTAAAGGTTCGAAATTGTCCTAACATGACAGCTATGAGCTTAATTTCGTCTTCCCCTTGCAAGGTCAAGTCTCTAACCAATTCGCGCGCCTGATCCATCTTTTTAGTCAGAATAAACTGAGTCAAATCAAAAATGTTGTCCTGCAAGGTCCTTGGAATAGCCTCGACAATGTCCTTCTCCTCAATCACGCCGTCGGACTTATAAGACTGTAAAAAAAGGAGATTTTTCTGGATTTCACTAAATTGGAAACCAGATTTGATAAGTAGATTTTCAAAGGATTGTCCCACAAACTGCAAACCTTGTGTTTGACTGCATTTTTGGAAATACTGGCACAGTTCTTGCTCCTTAGCTTCAATAGCATCAAAGACAGTCGCGTCTCGTTTGAGTAGCTTGACCAGCCGTCTCTTGCTATCCAGTTTTCCTTCTGCAAAAATCAAGAGTTTAGTCGTCGGTGAAGGGTTGTCAAGGTATTCCTCAAATGACTTGAGCTCATCATCTGATAAAAATCGCTTTTTAGCAGTTGTGATATCGACAAAATGGTCTAATATCACGATTTTCTCATCCGCAAAGAAAGGGAGACTAACCAACTCTAGTTCTAAGTCCTTATAAGACACTTCTTTCATATCAAAGTAAGCAAAGTTTAGATCGGCTGGGTCATAGCCAATCTGCTTCAACACTTGACTCTTCATAACTTCGAACTGACCTTGGTCTGTCCCTGTAAAAAGGCTCAGACTAGATAGATTTGATAGAGTCAACTTCTGACTCTCTTCAATGGCAAGCATCTTCTCTCCTTTCTTCTGATTTTTTAATAACTTTAATCAATATAGCACAATTTCCCACAGAAACCTTCTAAGCTCTCATACCCTTTTTCCGCCATGATTGCTTTTAGTTCATTGGTAATGCGTTCAAAAGCACCGACGCCTTCTTTATGTAGAGTAGTTCCTACTTGCACCATCCTCGCTCCACAGAGGATATGTTCAAAGGCATCTCGACCAGTCAGAACGCCACCTGTTCCGATGATTTGGATTTGAGGATTTAAGCGTTGGTAGAAAGCATGAACATTAGCAAGAGCAGTCGGTTTGATATACTCTCCACCAATGCCACCAAAACCATTTTTAGGATGAATAACGACCGACTCATCTTCTATATAAAGGCCGTTCCCGATAGAGTTAATACAGTTGACAAACTTGAGCGGATACTTGTTGAAAATAGCTGCCGCTTGATCAAAGTGAACAATATCAAAATATGGTGGCAACTTGATTCCAAGAGGTTTGGTAAAGTAGGCAAATACTTCTGACAAAATCCGTTCTGTTGTCTCAAAATCATAGGCAATCTGAGGTTTACCTGGAACATTTGGACAGGAGAGGTTGAGCTCAGTCAGACCACGGAAGTCACTCTCTTGGACTTTTTTCAAGAGAGTATAGGTTTCCTCTGGAGACATGCCGACCAGAGATAAGAAGAAAGTTCGGTTCGGCTCTTTTTCCTGCAAATCCAAAAGATAGTCCAAATAATAGTCTAAGCCATTATTCGGTAATCCCATGGAGTTGATGGAACCAAGTGGAACATCTTGGTAGCGTGGCTCAGGATTTCCCTGACGAAAGTCCAAGGTCGCTGTCTTTGTGACAAAGGTTCCCGCCGCTGAATTTTTAACTCTTTCCAGCTCCTCTATCGTCATACAAGCAACTCCTGCTGCATTCATCAAGCAATTGTCAAATTCAAAGCCAGCTATTTGTGTTTTCGTTGATACCATGATTCTGATCCTCCAGATTCCTTTTATTGCTAATATTATACCATATTTTCACAATTTCTCTTTGAAAAGTTATTTCCAAGAAAAGGTTCGTTTTTTATCAGTTCAAGAAAATCTGAAACCAAACAAAACAAAATTGATAGAATTTTTAGAAAATTTGTGTTTTTTCTTTACACTGAAAAAATTTTCTGCTATAATGGTTCATGTAATAAAATATGACAACAAAAGGAGAACAATATGACATCTGCTAAAGAATATATCCAAAGCGTGTTTGAAACTGTAACAGCTCGTAATGGGCATGAGGCTGAATTTCTCCAGGCGGTTGAAGAATTCTTCAGCACTTTGGAACCTGTATTTGAAAAACATCCTGAGTATATCGAAGAAAATATCTTGGCACGTATTACTGAGCCAGAACGCGTAATTTCTTTCCGTGTTCCTTGGGTTGACCGTGATGGAAACATTCAAGTAAACCGCGGTTACCGTGTTCAATTCAACTCAGCTGTTGGACCATATAAAGGTGGACTTCGTTTCCACCCAACTGTAAACCAAGGGATTTTGAAATTCCTCGGATTTGAACAAATCTTTAAAAACGTCTTGACTGGACTTCCTATCGGTGGAGGTAAAGGTGGATCAGACTTCGATCCTAAGGGTAAAACAGATGCCGAAGTGATGCGCTTCTGTCAAAGTTTCATGACTGAATTGCAAAAATACATCGGACCATCTCTTGACGTCCCAGCTGGCGATATCGGTGTTGGTGGACGTGAAATTGGTTACCTTTACGGACAATACAAACGTCTTAACCAATTTGATGCGGGTGTCTTGACTGGTAAACCTCTTGGATTCGGTGGTAGCTTGATTCGTCCAGAAGCAACTGGTTACGGTTTGGTTTACTATACTGAAGAAATGCTCAAAGCCAACGGTAACAGCTTTGCTGGTAAGAAAGTTGTGATTTCAGGTTCTGGTAACGTTGCTCAATACGCGCTTCAAAAAGCGACTGAACTCGGTGCAACTGTTATCTCTGTATCTGACTCAAACGGTTATATCATCGACGAAAATGGTATCGACTTCGACCTACTAGCAGATGTGAAGAATAACCGTCGTGCTCGTTTGACTGAATATGCAGCTGAGAAAGCAACTGCTACTTACCATGAAGGTTCTGTATGGACTTACGCTGGGAACTACGACATCGCTCTTCCATGTGCGACTCAAAACGAAATCAACGGTGACGCAGCTAAGCGCTTGGTTGCTCAAGGCGTTATCTGTGTATCTGAAGGTGCCAACATGCCGAGTGACCTTGATGCGATTAAAGTCTACAAAGAAAACGGAATCCTTTACGGACCTGCTAAAGCTGCCAACGCTGGTGGTGTGGCTGTATCTGCACTTGAAATGAGCCAAAACAGCCTTCGCCTCTCATGGACTCGTGAAGAAGTTGATGGCCGTCTCAAAGACATCATGACAAACATCTTCAACACAGCTAAAACAACTGCTGAAACATACAGTCTTGGTACTGACTACCTTGCAGGAGCAAATATCGCTGCCTTCGAAAACGTAGCCAATGCTATGATTGTCCAAGGTATTGTTTAATAATTTTAAAAAAGGTCATCAAAAAGGCAACAGCTAAACAGTTGTTGCCTTTTTGACATTGCTCAAAACCTTGCTAAGCCGAGATTTCGCAATGTAATTTATTTAAAATAATTACTTATAAAGTTAGAGATTACATTTTATTTTTAGAAACGCATATTATGTAAAATATAATCAATACTAATTTAAATTAACTTCCACTAACTCCAATACTTGAAGTAATTTTGGTTTATTTCTGTTGTATTTTAGATACATTGTCTGATTACACTAGAAAGATTTAACTATATTTTTCTTTAATGTTGTCAATTAATTCTTTACCCAACATCTGTTCAAACTTAAAGTCAGTGCTATAACCATACCATTTTGTTCGACTTCCAATGTTGAAAGTATCTTCTAAACTTGTTAGCCAAGGATATTGAAACTGTAATTTTCGATTTTTCATCACATATATAGAAGGTATAAATCCCCCTAAGGATGTTAATAGATTAGAAATATCCTCTGAATACAACCAATTAATGAAGTCTAAACATTCTTCTATTTGATTAGAATCTTTCGTTATACCAATAGAACCTCCACCAATCATAGGAGCATTTCCTGGTATAGTTGTAGTTGCAAATTCAAATTGAGATGAAGCATTTAGACCATCAAATAAGGGACTACTATAGTTAGAAAAAATTATTTCCATTGCAGTTCGACCAGTATTCAAATTTGTAACAAAATTATCCCACGAAGAGTCCAATGTTTTATCGGTATATAGATAGCTTTTCTCATAATCCGATTGGACTTGAGGTAACACAGAAAAACTCATTTGAGATAATGCTAAGCGCTCACGAAAACGTGGAATAAACTCACAAGCAGCACGCACTGGAGAACTTAAGGCTAAACTATGACCATAAAGAGTTGGTGAAGAAGGAGTTTCTGAAACTGTGAAAAATTTACTTATTTCATCAAACTCCTGAAAAGTTGATGGTACAGATAATTTTCTTCTTTCTTTTTCAAAGTATCTTCTCTGTAATAAAGAATTCTCAAATAAATCTTTTCTATATACTAAAATCTGACAACTAACATCTAGAGGAAAAGTGTACTGTTGATTGTCAATATACATATATTCTCTAGAAACTGACTTAGAAATACTCTGATTTATCTTTTTTGTTTGAGAAAACGCTGTAATATCTTTAAAATACTGTTTACCGAACGTAGGAAGCCAAGCCATATCCATTCGAATCAAATCAAAGTCTGATAAAGTTTCACCAGATTCAACTATGCTCAATAACTCCTCATAAGTTTTTTCAAAAATCTTAATATCCTTACCTGTTATCTGTAGATATTTTTCGGATAATATTTCTAGAGCTCTATTCATTGGTGAATGAACTGTAAGCAATCTCAATTCTCCACTATTTCTTTCAAAAACATTTTGAATTGGTCGTTTATAATCTTTAACTGAAACAATTTTGATATTTCCAGTATCAAGATTCTCTACAGTAGCGTGAGCTAAAATTCTATAATCTAAATCTATATAGTCAAGGCCAGACTTTTTAATCCATTCCTGAGAACCAATAAGACAAATTTGAGGTCTATCAAACAAATTAAACCAATCAAATATATCCAATAATCCATGCATTAATTCCTCGTCGTCGACAAAAATACAATCTTTTTTGACAATTTTTTCAAAGAGGGTACAAGGATAATAATTGCATTCGTTCCTGAACTTGAGCATGATTAGAATTTTTAAAATGTCCTGATAAATATTCAAATAGTGAAGTATTTTTATCACTACTTAATGAAATGAAGTACAAACTAGATAGATTTACATCATGTATTATCCTTTTTACATTTTCTAAAATTTTCTGGCTATCAAACGAAGCAAGTGTATTTTCTGATGGATACGTATCTACTTCAAATAATGGTATTGATTCCTCAGCATCAATATAGCCTCGTGGAGAAAAACCTAAGCAAATTATGAATTTGGGATTTTCGCTTAATATAGATGAAAATTTATCTTTAATTTCTGAAAATTTATGTAAAAAGACATATTCGACTTCCAAAGAAATCTGCTCTATTTCTTCAAGATATTCTGCATACTTATTTCTTGCATTATTAAATAATATAAAAAAACATTTATTGGTTGTACCTTTTCGAAGAAACTGTGCTTGTGAATTAACATTATACCCTAATCTTTTGGCTGTCTCTTCTACTAATCGAATTTTAGCGGCTGAAACGTTCCCTTTATTGTTCAATACGTTTGATACTGTCCCGTGTGAAACTCCAGATTCTCTCGCAATATCTTTAATCGTAACCATAAATAACCTCTAAATTAAAAGAGTTTTTAAAATACTTGATATATATTTTCTCTCTTTTACTTGAAATGCTTTAATTCCTAGTCTTCTTGCTGCTTCTACATTTTCCTTTAAGTCATCTAAAAATATACATTCCTGTATATTCAATTCATATTTTTTAACTAAAGACAAATAGATTTCTTTATAAGGTTTCATTTGTTTAACATCGCATGATATAATATACCAATCTAATAGAGTTGCAATATCTGACAAAGATGTTTCTAACAAAATATAAAAAATTGAGGAAGTATTTGATAAAACATAAAGTTTGTTATTTTTCTTTTTCAACTTTTTCATAAGATCATATACTTCATCATACGTATCAACATAGGTAAACCAATTCCAAGTCAATTCATGAATTTGATTCTTATACTCGTTTCCCATTTCTTGTAATAAAAGATTCTCCAATAATTCTAAACTAATTTTACCACTATCTAAATCATACCACAAGTTAGATTGGAAGACAATGTCATCAAAAAGTTTAAACTCATATTCGTTTTTACATATTTTAGACAGAATTTTGTCTTTATTCCATTCAATCAATACATTTCCTAAATCAAAAATGATATTCATTTTCTTCTCCTTATATAGAAAAAATTAGACAAAGTCTCCCTTACCTAATTTCTTCAACATAAATCACACCAGCAATATTATGCATCTCTTCAAGCATTTTTATATGTTCAAAAGATTCATTTAGCTTCAAAGATAAATAGCAAGATACTTTTGTAGATTTAATTTTATTTAATTGACGTTCTTCATCAAGATTACCAATTCCATTTTGAATTTCCAAAATCTTGATCCCTGAAGTATTTAGAAAAATTAGTAGACGGTTATAACCTTCTAAAGAGCTAAATACTAGGTAATAATCAGCAATTTTTGTTTTTGAGTTTAAATAATCCTTTAATGGGGTAAATAAAGTTAAAACTGCTATAAGTATAAGTCCAGCTAAAATTGCTCCTTCATAAAAACCAATACCAATTGCTAATCCAATTGCAGCTGATGACCATAACCCAGCAGCAGTAGTTAAACCTTTAACTTTAGAGTGATTCGTTACCATGATAGTCCCTGCTCCAAGGAAGCCCAAGCCACTAATGACCTGAGCTCCCATTCGACTAGGATCGCTACTTCCATAACGACTTATGATAAATTGATTTGTCATCATGACAACACAAGCCCCTAAACAAACTAGTAAGTAGGTTCTAATCCCCGCTGCCTGGTTTTTGACCCCTCGTTCATAGCCAACAATGCCACCAAAAAGAATCGCTAAAAAGCACCTAAGAAGTATTTCCCAAACACTTAGTTCGTGTACAAGATTCATTCTATCTCTTGCCTCGCTTGCCTTGGAATAAGCTTGATAAATATAATGCTGCACTAGACATGATCATCAAAATTACAGAATAAACAAACATCATAGCTTGAGCATTCAATGTTGCCGTTTCATCAGTTGACTGTTTAATTACAATCCCAAGTGGTTGGAAAAGTGGATGATATAAAAAGACTGATAAATCATAATCGGAAAGTAGTGAATTAAAGTTTAATACAACAACTGATAAAACTACTGGAAGAATGTAAGGTATAATTACTCTTACCATTGTATAGAAACTAGATGCTCCCATACTACGAGCAGCTTCTTCCATGTCATTATCAATACTGAAAAACACTGCACGAATCATTCTGTAAGAGAATGGTAACTTTTGAATAGTGTAAGCTATAAGCAAAATAAATACCGTACCTACTAAAACTATATTAAATAAAATTAGATGTGGAGAGTTAAAAGTAAACATCAACCCTAATGCAATCAATGTACCAGGTAAAATCCATGGAATTAGTGCACCATATTCAAAAAATTTATCAAACTTAGTCTTATTTTTGTGAACTATACGCGAAATTATAATTGCAATAATTGTAGCAAGAACAGCAGCAACTATAGCGTAAACCACACTGACAAGGTATGGACGAAATGATTGAGCATCCGTGAATAAATTTGCATAGTTTGCTAAAGTGAATTTTGAAAAATCTAGACTACCGGTCTTTATAGTTAACGAATCAGTAAATGAATACAGAATAATCAGTACTATTGGAAGCATATAGATTAAAAATAATATATATGCTATTATATGAACAACAATATTCCATATTGGTGAAGAAATTACCTGTTTCTTTAGACTGGCTTTCGTTTTTGACACAGATACGTAATTACCACCTTTTTCAACTCTATTTAGAAGAGTTAATAAAATTATAGTAGCTAATCCAAGCATAATTGCTAGTAATGCAGCCAAATCTCTTGAACTTGTGGTTTTCGCAAAACTAATAATTAATGGATTAATAGTTTGGAAATTTTTTCCACCTACAATCAATGGTGCCGATACCGCTGATAGACCTGTCAAAAATGTTAAAATAGTCAAGGCAAATAAAGTTGGTTTAAAAGTCGGAAACACAACTTTAAAGAAAACCTTTAATGGACTAGCACCCATATTTTTTGCTGCTTCAATCGTATGATAATCGACACTACGAACTGCATTAGTTAAAAACATAATATGATTCGACGTACACGCAAATGTCATAATGAATAAAACTGCGCCAAATCCTTGGAACCAGTTTGAAGCGAGACCAGGAATTATACTTGTCAATGTTTTGGTTACAATACCATTAGCTCCATATACAAATTTGTATCCAGTTGCTAAGACTATACCACCATATACCAAAGAACTCATATATCCTAATTTTAGAATTTTAGCTCCTTTGATATCCCAATATTCTGTGAGTAGAACAATTAAAGTACCAACAATATTTACAGTAAATACCATTGAAATAGCTAGAATAAAACTATTAAATATACTGCTCATCGCTCTTTCAGAGCGAATAATTTTATTAAATGCATCTAGAGTAAACGAACCATTTTTATAAAAAACTCCAGATAACAGTTCAATATTTGGATAAATAATCAAGGTAAAGATCAGCCAAATAATTCCTAATCGTATGAGCCAATCTTTCCAGTTAAGTCTCTTTCTCATGTACTATCTCCTTAAAATTGCATTACATCACGAGGATTAATGTACATCTTGATTTCTTCTTCTATAACATGTCGAGAAAGACCATCATTTTTTTCTATAATATGAATACTTTCGTCGTTTGAAAAATCTACTTTATATTTAATTAATACACCGTTAAATTCAATGTCACTAATAACTCCCGTAATAGATAAATCCTGCGGAGACGTTCTCTCTAACTTCACTCGTTCAAGACGAATATATCCTTCTAAATCTTTAAAATATGTATTTTCGCCTTGTAATTTATCAAGAATTTCTTTACTAATTTTGTTAATAGAACCAATAAAATCACAGACAAATTCTGTTTCAGATTGATTATAAATATCGTACGGTGTTCCTACTTGTTCAATAAAACCATTATTAAATACAGCAATACGATCTGACAAAGTTAAAGCTTCCTCTTGATCATGGGTGACATAAAGCGTTGTAATACCAAGTTCTTTTTGCAAGCGTTTCAATTCTTTTCTTAGTGAGATACGTAATTTAGCATCCAAATTTGATAATGGCTCATCAAGGCACAAAATCTTTGGCTCAAGAACTAGAGCACGAGCTAATGCAACACGTTGTTGCTGCCCCCCTGATAATTCTGAAATATTTCGACTTAGTTGTTCATCTGAAATATTGATTTTTTTTGCAATTTCATTAACTTTTGCTTTAATAATTTCATCCGAAACTTTTTTTACTTTTAATCCAAAAGCAATATTATCAAAAACAGTCATTGTTGGAAATAGTGCATAACTTTGGAATACAATTCCAATTTCACGTTTTCAGGCTCTAAATTAGTAATATCTTTGCCGTCAACAAGAATCTGTCCATTAGATGGTTCAAGAAAACCAACCAAAGCGCGTAGTGTTGTTGATTTACCACATCCACTTGGACCTAAAAATGTGAAAAACTCTCCTCATTTATGGTTAAATTGAGATTATCAATAGCAATAAAATCATTATATTTAATTTGAATATCTTTAAAAGTAATCATTATTAATCCTAACTATTATTGTTCAACAAATTCAAGCTGTGCCTTTTCAATCCAAGAATCAATGTTTTTACCAATAAATTCCCAGTCAAGTTCTTGTGGCTTTACACTATTTGAAAACTCTTTGAGTTCATCTTTTGCTTGTTCCAATGCTTTTTTATTTGCTGGAATACTACCAAACTTGTCAGACCATTCTTTTTGGACTTCTGCAGAGCCAAACCAGTCTACAAACTCTTTCAATAATGCTTGTTTCTTGCTTGTATTTAAGATACCGACCTGCTCTGTCACATATGGAACACCAACTTTAGGTGACATTACTTGGAATTTATAACCACGTTCTTGTTCATTTTGAAGAACACCTGAACCCCACATCATACTGTAATTTAGTTCGTTGTTATCATCCATAACTGAAGAAATGTGGTCCTCACCTTCTGTAAAAACGTGAGCATTTTTAAGATAAGCTTTTGCAACTTTCCAACCTTCTTCAGAAATACCTAATTCTCCTTTATCATCTCTATATCGTGAAACAATACTTGCAAAAATATTCTTTGATGTACCAGTACTTAATTTATAAATACCATATTTTCCTTTATAAGATGAATCAGTTAAATCTGTCCAATCAGATGGCATGTTAACGTTCTTATTTCCAATTAATACTAATGGCTGATTAACAATTGGAGAATAGTAACCATCACTATCACCTAAAGTGGTATCAACTTCATCAGCCCATTTTGGTGAATATTTAACAAGCAAATCTTCTACTTTAATACGGTTAAACTCTAATTTATTTAGTCCAAATACCATATCAGCAACAGCATTGTTTTTTTCAGCAATCAGGCGGTCTGCCAGCTCTCCGCCAGAAATATCAACTAAACGAAGTTTATAACCCTGTTCTGCAGCTTTAGTTTGAAGCCATTCTGAACGTCCATTAGATGCTGAATTAGTATAGATAACAATTTCCTGTGATTTATCAACAGTTCCTTCATCAGCAGAATTTGAAACAGTTGAGGTATTATTTGAGCAAGCTGCAAGTAATACAATTGTAGACGCAAATACGATTTTTTTGAAATTTTTGAACATGGTTGTTCTCCTTATTTATTATTTTATATTTTTATTTTTTATTATTTTCAGTTAAATAGTAATAAAGTAGTAATGGCCAATCTGTTTGAATAATATCAAATCCCATTGAGACCAACTTACCCCAAGACTCACCATTTCCTTCAATAGCTGAATCATCATCAATCTTAGCCGAAAGTATTATAGAGTCGCTTAAAGTTAAAGCATTAGCCCAAATTAATAAACCTTTATCGTGTAATCTATTAATTACTTCCTCACTTACTATTGGATTATCTAAATCTTCAAAAACAAGTTCAGCAGCAACAGTTTTGATTCCTTCAAAAGAAAGGACTGTTTCCAAATCATCAATAGTCTTTATAATCGGCATATACATAACATCTAAACCCGAGTCTCTGAGAATCTCTAATAATTCAATCTTTACAGGTGACTTTAAAAGAATTTGATCTAAAGATGAATATGTTTTTAACTTTTCTAAAAAAGTATCCCAATAGAACCAACTTCTATCAATATTAATTAAAGATTTCCCCTCAAATTTTTCTAATATATCGGAAATTTTTTCAACCTTTTGCAAAATAGGTTCATTAAGTGAATTATAACAAGTCTTCTTTTCTATTTCATCAGAAGTTAGAGTTCGAATATCTATCTTTTCACCGAACACTAAAGGTTCTTGTCCATCATGAAAAGCAAAAAACTTTCCATCTTTTGAACGAATTACATCAACCTCGAACATATCAGCTTTATGTCTTATTGAATTCAAGTAGGCTTTTGAAGTATTTTGAAGAATATTTCCTCCATTAGTACCACGGTGAGCTGCAATTAAGATGCCATTTTTCTCATAACACTTTTTTAATAAGTTCACATCATTTTCTCCTAACTTTATTTATAAATACATTGTAACCGATTTCTTTGAACGTGTCAACTAAAAAATGGAACGTGTCAATTTTGCCAACTCCCTAGCGATTTCCCAGGCATCTTTTCTACCATTTGTCAAGTATAACAAGAGCTTTAAGTAAAAAAGAGATAAGACAGTAGCTATTCTGAGGTTACTGTCTTATTTTTACCACTTATTGCTC
>NZ_CAMPPY010000004.1 GCF_946902915.1 Streptococcus sp. Marseille-Q5986
TTCACAATGGATTTAAAGATGTTAAAGCAATTAGAATCCACACTTTAACCCAAAAATATTTATCCAATTCATATTGAAGATTATAGTCATTACCAGACTACAAAAAAAGAAGTAACAGATGCTAATTATAAAACTCTTTCTGTGGGGGAGACGATTAGTATCTAAGTTTCAGAATCTATAATTTGATGTGGCATCTTTAAAATGATATAACTTGACGAATCTCTATCAAAACAGTATAATAGTAAAGTTGAGAATTGATTTTCAATCATCTTAGTCCAGAGAAATGGCGGTGCTGCGAGCCATCTAAGCTAGGAAGTCATGCTACTCAATTATACAATTGCATAAGAATAGGAGAATGATAAGTTCATTGAATGAAGGTGGTACCGCGGTTTTTCGCCCTTCGTGATGTGAGCTTGTCTTTTGATTTTTGGAGGTGTTGATGAAAACATTTCTTGTCAAACAAAAGTTTCGCCTTGGAGGCGAACGCTTCGCTATCAAGGATGACAGGGGAGAAATCGCCTATCAGGTAGAGGGATCATTTTTTAAGATTCCCAAAACCTTTACTATCTATGATGCTAATGGTGAACAGATCAGTCAGATTAGTAAAGAAATCTTGACCTTGCTACCTCGTTTTGAGATTCAGCTTAGGGATGGCTCGAGTTTTGTCATTCGTAAGAAGTTGACCTTCTTTCGAGATAAGTATGAGTTTGATAATCTAGGTCTTCGTATCGAGGGCAATATCTGGGATTTGGATTTCAAATTGCTGGATGATCGCGATCAGCTGATTGCAGAAATTAAGAAGGAACTCTTCCATCTGACCTCTACCTATACCGTAACGGTTCTGGAGGACTCTTATGCAGATCTGGTCATTTCCCTCTGTGTCGCGATTGACTATGTGGAGATGCTGGAAAGCCAATCAAATTAAATAAGTAAATAAGGAGATATTATGAAACAACTATCTAGTGCTCAAGTTCGCCAAATGTGGCTTGACTTCTGGGCAAGCAGAGGCCACTCTGTAGAACCATCAGTGAGTTTGGTTCCTGTAAATGACCCAACTCTTTTATGGATTAACTCTGGGGTAGCAACCCTTAAGAAATACTTTGACGGGACTATCAAACCTGAAAATCCACGTATCACCAATGCGCAAAAGGCTATCCGTACCAACGACATTGAAAATGTCGGAAAAACTGCGCGTCACCATACCATGTTTGAAATGTTGGGGAACTTCTCTATCGGGGATTACTTCCGTGATGAAGCTATCACCTGGGCTTATGAGCTTTTGACAAGTCCTGAATGGTTTGATTTCCCTAAAGACAAACTATATATGACCTACTATCCAGATGATAAAGATTCTTACGACCGCTGGATTGAAGTAGGAGTGGATCCAAGCCACTTGATTCCAATCGAAGATAACTTCTGGGAAATTGGTGCGGGACCTTCTGGACCAGATACAGAGATTTTCTTTGACCGTGGAGAAGCCTTTGACCCAGAAAATATCGGTATTCGCCTTCTTGCAGAAGATATCGAAAACGACCGTTACATCGAAATCTGGAACATTGTTTTGTCACAATTTAACGCAGACCCTGCTGTACCTCGTAGCGAGTACAAGGAATTGCCACAGAAGAACATTGATACGGGCGCTGGTTTGGAGCGTTTGGTGGCAGTTATCCAAGGGGCTAAGACAAACTTTGAAACAGACCTCTTCATGCCGATTATCCGTGAAGTTGAGAAATCGTCAGGTAAGGTATATGACCAAGATGGCGATAACATGAGCTTCAAGGTCATCGCAGATCATATCCGTTCACTCTCATTTGCTATTGGAGATGGTGCCCTTCCAGGAAATGAAGGTCGTGGTTATGTCCTTCGTCGTCTGCTCCGTCGTGCCTCTATGCACGGTCAAAAATTGGGTATCAACGAGCCATTCCTTTACAAACTCGTTCCAACTGTTGGAAGAATCATGGAAAGCTACTACCCAGAAGTGCTTGAAAAACGTGACTTTATCGAAAAAATCGTTAAGAGTGAGGAAGAGTCATTTGCCCGTACTCTTCACTCAGGTCAACATTTTGCTCAAGGCATCGTAGTTGACTTGAAAGAGAAAGGACAAAGTGTTATCGCTGGTTCGGCTGTTTTCAAACTCTATGATACTTATGGATTCCCAGTTGAATTGACTGAAGAAATCGCTGAAGAAGCTGGTATGACTGTCGACCGTGAAGGTTTTGAAGCAGCCATGAAAGAACAGCAAGAACGCGCGCGTGCGTCAGCTGTCAAGGGTGGTTCAATGGGTATGCAAAATGAAACCCTTCAAAACATCACAGTGGAAAGCCACTTTAACTATGAAGCATCACAATTGTCTTCTAAATTGGTGGCTATCGTGGCTGACAATGCAGAAGTAGAAGCTGTGTCAGAAGGAACTGCCTCTTTGATCTTTGCAGAGACTCCATTCTACGCTGAAATGGGTGGACAAGTTGCGGATCACGGTCAAATCTTGGATGCTGCAGGAAATCTTGTTGCTACTGTGACAGATGTTAAAAAATCACCAAATGGACAAGCTCTTCATACTGTTGAAGTCCTTGCACCACTTGCCTTGAACCAAGAATATACCTTGGCAATTGATACAAATCGTCGTCACCGTGTCATGAAAAACCACACTGCGACTCACTTGCTCCATGCGGCTCTTCATAATATCCTTGGAAACCACGCAACACAAGCAGGATCTCTTAACGAAGTTGAATTCCTTCGCTTTGACTTTACCCACTTCCAAGCAGTGACTGCTGAAGAATTGCGAGCGATTGAACAGCAAGTCAACGAGAAAATCTGGGAAGCACTTGAAGTGAAGACAGTTGAAACAGATATTGACACTGCCAAGGAAATGGGAGCTATGGCCCTCTTTGGTGAGAAATACGGAAAAGAAGTCCATGTTGTCACTATCGGTGACTACTCTATCGAGCTTTGTGGTGGTACCCATGTTGGAAACACTTCTGAGATTGGACTCTTCAAGATTGTCAAAGAAGAAGGGATCGGATCAGGAACTCGCCGTATCTTGGCAGTGACTGGTAAGGAAGCCTTTGAAGCCTACCGCGAACAAGAAGACGCTCTGAAAGCTGTCGCAGCAACTCTGAAAGTACCTCAACTTAAAGAAGTACCTCATAAGGTTGAAGGACTTCAAGAACAACTTCGTCAGCTCCAAAAAGAAAATGCAGAATTGAAGGAAAAAGCAGCGGCAGCGGCAGCAGGCGATGTCTTTAAGAATGTCCAAGAAGCAAACGGCCACCGTTACATTGCTAGTCAAGTGTCTGTATCAGATGCCGGTGCCCTTCGTACCTTTGCGGACAACTGGAAACAAAAAGACTACTCTGACGTGCTTGTCCTAGTTGCTGCTATCGGTGACAAAGTCAATGTTCTTGTAGCAAGCAAGACAAAAGATGTGCATGCAGGAAACCTGGTCAAAGAATTGGCACCAATCGTCGATGGACGTGGTGGTGGTAAACCAGACATGGCCATGGCAGGAGGAAGCAACCAAGCTAAAATCCAAGAATTGTTGGATGCTGTAGTAGGTAAATTGTAAGTAAGTAAAGATCTATCCATTTGGGTAGGTCTTTTTGTGGTCAAAAAAGACCGTAACCGTCCAATATATGGCGGATTGAAGCTAGAATAATACAGCTTGGTTTCTAAAATATGGTTAAAAATTAGTTTGAATTTATCAATTAATTTATTCAGTCATTACTTCATTCTGCTATAAAAAATCAAACGCTCTCTTCTCATGATAGCAAAAAACAGCATGTAACAAAAAATTAATAATTCTGACATTTCAGGATACAGAGCTTGCAATCCCTGATAAAATCAGCTACCATGAGTAAGTAAGTAAGTAAGTAAGTAAGTAAGTAAGTAAGTAAGTAAGTAAGTAAGTAAGTAAGTAAGTTTTTTGTCCCAATTATGATATAATGAGTACACTAGTGTGAACTGTGCAAGTAGGAGAAGTGATGTTTTTCTCTCATTTCACAAACATTTCATATTTGGATTTTATAATAAGATATAGCTTTCCAGCTTTTACTATACTTTGATATTCAAATATGTTATATTACGATTATCAAAGTAAATGAAAGGAGTTACGAACATGACGTCAGAAGAAATGTACTTGACAGAGCGATTAGATGTACAGATAGAGCATTTTTTAAAGAAAAGCGTTCAACATCGTAGACGCTATAAGGTATTAAAAATAACAGAAATCGTGGCAGGTTTCTTCATAGCTGTCTTTTGTGCTATTCCTATGCCAGGTGATCGCTACCGTTTGATTTCGGTTGCTTTGTCCAGTCTGGGTTTGCTGTGTGAGGGGATTCTCAATTTGTATAATGCAAAGGAAAATTGGATTTCTTACCAAAAAACTGCGCAACTCCTGGAGAAAGAAAAATTCCTCTATCAATGCCAAACGGAGAAATATGCAGGAAAGACCAAGGCTTTTGCCCTATTTGTCAAGACATGCGAAGGTCTTATCTCAAAGGAAATCAACCAGTGGGAAAGTATCCAGTCAAAAGAAGTGGCAGCTAGTGCAGATGCTCCAGAGAAAAAAGAATAGGAGGTGGAGGAAATGTCTCAATCTAGCTACATTTTGCCCTTGCTCTGGTTAAAAAAAGAAGCCGACAAGGAAAAGATGAGCGCAATCCAGTGCCAGATATTTTTCTTTTACTATCAACTGTTTGAGCTCTTATTTGCTAGAGAAAGCGACTTGAAAGACTTGTGTCTGGGAAGGGAAGGTTTTTATTTCTCGCAGTTAGAGAAAGATTTGCTTTCTGGAGTTTCTCAATTTCTAAAAAACTTGGAGGGAAAAGGGACTCTCAAGGCTAACCAAGAAGTATCAGCTCGCAAAGCCCTTTTTCTAGCCTTGACAACTAGCCAGTCAGATTGGCTGGAGTTAGCTCCTGTTTTTGATTTTTATCAGACTATCAGGAGGCTTGAAATTCCTTCTCTCTTGAGTTCTCAGGACAGACAATATCTGATGTGGATTTACCAGTCAGCTTTGGAGAAGGATTATAGTGTCAAGGTGATTGGCGACAAGCATTTTGTATTGAAGAGACAAGAGGCTACTAAATTGACAGGGCGCCAAACGCAAACTTTGGAAATGCTGAGTCAATCAGAAGACTTGGTCAATCCTGTCTATGTTACATTAGGAGAAAAGGGGGTGCTCTTGCTTGATTAAGAGAGGAGATGTTGTAGCTCTTTATTTGCCTTTTCCAAGTATTAGTAGCGATTTGGCTGTAAAGAATCATATGTATATCTGTATTGACAACAGCATGACTAAAAACAAAGAGTTGGTTAAAAATCAGACCTTCAAACCAGTTCTCTTGACCAGACGTTTGGTCAAGAACTTTATGATAGAAGAGCCGGATCTAGCTCGTAATCCTTTTACAAGACCAACCTTGATTGACTTAGATAAGGTATTTATGCTGGATAATACGGTCATTCCGACTTCTTATCTAGCCAGACGGCGACGCAATGTCTCAGAAGAATTGTACGAGGAAATTTTGGATCACTTAGTCCAACCACGGCTGATTTCGCTGAACAAGTCTGAGTTTATGCAACTCAATCCAGGAACTTATTAGGAGGAAGAATATGACAAATAAAGCAGTAAATGACTTTATACTAGCTATGGATTACGATAAAAAGAAACTCTTGACCCATCAGGGAGAAAGTATTGAAAATCGTTTCATCAAAGAGGGGAATCAGCTACCCGATGAGTTTGTTGTTATCGAAAGAAAGAAGCGGAGCTTGGCGACAAACACAAGTGATATTTCCGTGACAGCTACGAACGATAGTCGCCTCTATCCTGGTGCACTTCTCGTAGTGGATGAGACCTTGTTAGAGAATAACCCCACTCTTCTTGCGGTCGATCGTGCCCCGATGACTTATAGTATTGATTTGCCTGGTTTGGCAAGTAGTGATAGCTTTCTCCAAGTGGAAGATCCCAGCAATTCAAGTGTTCGCGGAGCGGTAAATGATTTGTTGGGCAAGTGGCATCAAGACTACGGTCAGGTCAATAATGTCCCAGCTAGAATGCAGTATGAAAAAATCACGGCTCACAGCATGGAACAACTCAAGGTCAAGTTTGGTTCTGACTTTGAAAAGACAGGTAACTCTCTTGATATTGATTTTAATTCTGTCCATTCGGGTGAAAAGCAGATTCAGATTGTCAATTTTAAACAGATTTATTATACAGTTAGCGTAGATGCGGTTAAAAATCCAGGAGATGTGTTTCAAGATACTGTAACGGTAGAGGATTTGAGGCAGAGAGGAATTTCTGCCGAGCGTCCTTTGGTCTATATTTCGAGTGTTGCTTATGGGCGTCAGGTCTATCTCAAGTTGGAAACCACGAGTAAGAGTGATGAAGTGGAGGCTGCTTTTGAAGCTTTGATAAAAGGAGTCAAGGTAGCTCCTCAGACAGAGTGGAAGCAGATTTTGGACAATACAGAAGTGAAGGCAGTTATTTTAGGGGGCGACCCGAGTTCGGGTGCCCGAGTTGTAACAGGTAAGGTGGATATGGTAGAGGACTTGATTCAAGAAGGCAGTCGCTTTACAGCAGATCAGCCAGGTTTGCCGATTTCCTATACAACTTCTTTTTTACGTGACAATGTAGTTGCGACTTTTCAAAACAGTACAGACTATGTTGAGACTAAGGTGACAGCTTACAGAAACGGGGATTTACTATTGGATCATAGTGGTGCCTATGTTGCCCAATATTACATTACTTGGGATGAATTATCCTATGATTCTCAAGGGAAGGAAATTTTGACTCCTAAGGCTTGGGACAGAAATGGGCAGGATTTGACGGCTCATTTTACCACTAGTATTCCTTTGAAAGGGAATGTTCGCAATCTCTCTATCAAAATTAGGGAGTGTACCGGACTTGCTTGGGAATGGTGGCGTACGGTTTATGAAAAAACTGATTTGCCACTAGTACGTAAGCGGACGATTTCTATTTGGGGAACGACTCTTTATCCTCAGGTAGAAGATAAGGTAGAAAATGACTAGGAGGGAAGTATGTTTGAGACAAAAAGGATAAATGGTGATTTGTTTTCAGGACTTATCACAGATGTGGATGAGGAAATCATGAATAGCGATCAAAATCGCCTTGATATTGATACTATTGTCATCCACCATAATGGTGGGCTGAGTGATGAGGGGGCTAGAAGTACTTGGTATGTCTCTACAGGTCATGGCACATCTGCTCACTATCAGGTGACTCCTGATAAGATATGGGGGTGTGTTGGTGAAGAGAGCGTCGCCTATCATGCTGGCAACTATGAGGTCAATCAGCGTTCGATTGGTATTGAACACTTAAATAACCGTGGAGAACCGGACTGGACTATTGCAGAGGAAACCTACAGGAACTCAGCACGTTTGATTGCAGATATTTGTAACCGTTATAATTTGCCAATCAATCGTGAGACCATCCATCCTCATCAAGAATTCACAGCTACAGATTGTCCTGGTGGAATTGATCTAGATCGACTTATCCAGATGGCAGCTGAGATTCTTGCTAGCGATAGTTTCCAAGTATCGAAAGAGGAACAACCTCGAGATAGGAACAGAGAGCACCTAGTGCGTGTGGTAGATGATGATCTCTACATCCGAACAGGTCCAGGTATAGATTATCCTGATGACGGATTTTGTCCCCTTGGAACTTTTACTATCATAGAGGTAGAGGAAGCAGATGGCTATACTTGGGGCTTGCTGAAGTCGGGTAGGGGCTGGATCGCACTAGACTATACAGAAGAAATTAAATAGGAGAAGAAAAAAAGAATGAAACAAAAACATGAAGGAAACCACAAAGGGGAAAAGGTTTTTCGTTACTCAATAAGGAAGTACCACTTTGGTGCTGCCAGTGTTGCCGTTGCGGCGTTGATGTTTTTTGCTAACGGGACAGTACAGGCACAAACGCCTGATATTTCTCCAGCGACAGAAAGCGGAACGACTAGAACCAGCGCCCTTGTAAGCGATTCCTCGGGGGGGGGGTATCTGAAGAGCTAAGTGAAAAAACTTCTGATACAGATCCCAGTCAGTCAGAGCAATCTAGTCAAGGAAATCAAGAGACTTCAGATGGAAACAAGTCTCTAGTAAAAGATAGCGAAGAAGGCAAGAAAGAAAGCCAAGCAGAGACAAGTCGTCCTGCTGTAGATAAGTCGCTTGCCTCTTCTGCACAAACCAGTCTGCAAGCTTTACTTGCCAATCTGACACTGGACTCCATGAAAGAACTCCATGCTCGTGTAGAAGCAGGTCTAGCACAAGCTAAGGCTGTTCTTGAGAATCCAAACTCCAGTCAAGAGGAGGTCGATGCTCAGGTTCAAGTCATGAAAGACTTGACCGAGGAGGTCAACAAGGTTTTGGCTGGTGGGCTCACATCCCCAGCTCAGCTTGGAGACGGAAGTGGTGCGACTCCAAGTGAACCAAGCTCAACTCCTAAACGAGGGCGACGTGGTAGGGGGCAACTAACCCCTCCTGCAGAAAATCAAGAAACCAAGGAAAGGACGGAGGAAGTTACAGACTACACAAATGGTCAGGGGAGCTATCCTCTATCAGAGAAAATCCATAATCTCCTCCAAGAACTGAAGGCCAGCGCTGAAAATCCAGAACATGTTCAAAAACTCAAGGAAGCCTACGATAAACTCAACGAAGCATTGGGGCGATCAGAAAATGGGCTTGTCAATCAGGAGGTCTTTAATGCCGCACTTGAGGAGTATAAAAAGGCTACTCAATTAAAGAAAGGTTCGGAGGGAACTGGAAGAACTAGGAATCGTAGAAGCGTTTCCGGTCTTGTTTATGGCTTTGCCACAGGAAGTGATAGGAACGAAAAAAGAGCTAGGGATAGTTCAGGAAGGGAAAGAGACAGTCGTAGTTTATTTAATGGTCAAAATTTAAACACATTACCTTTAAAATATATTGCTACTGTAGAAACTGGAACTATTAGAGATATTTCTTTATCAGGGTTCCCAACGGTGGATAAAAACGGTAAAACCTGGGCTACAATAACAAAAAGAATTGATAACAATGGAAAGCGAGCTGTTATAGCTATTACTGGTCGCTCTCCTAAAGATATTCATGGGGTATACAATACAACCTTAACAGTGATTGAAGGAAATGGTCACGTATCTAGTAAGATACAAGCTGTTCAGTATCAACTTCCAAAACCAGAATTTGATGAATCTCCGCTTCATCCAGGAAAGACCGCTCAAGAAGATGTAGAGGGGAAAGCAGGAGAAAAACCGATAATTAAGGGGAAAATACCTACTCCACCAGGTGGATTGTCTGCTTCTAATATTCCGAAAGGCTCTCAATTGAGAATGTATTTGGTTCAAGGTGGACATAATGACTCTTTTGATGGAATTGAAACTTCAGCAAAAGGTTATGATATCGTTGCATGGGGGCTAGTAGGAGCAGATGGAACATCAGTCCTATATCCTACTCAGTATAAAAAACAATCCATCGGCGATAAACCGCTACGTCTTATTGTGGCTTATGTTCACCAAGGAACAGATCGACTAATAAGTGAGGACTTAGTTTCGCCTCTTTCTAAGGATTCCATTACACCGACCCATCCGATTGATAGGGATGGGGCAATTGGTGAACTTGATACCGCAGCTGGTAATAAGAAAACAGCGATTGAGAAGACTCCAAACTTAACTGCAGAAGAAATTGCGGATGCAAAAGGCAAAGTCGACCAAGCTCTTGCGGATGCCAAACGCAAAGTAGGAGAAGCGAAAGACCAGGCAGGAGTTAACCGAGCGAAACAAGAAGGACTTCAAGCGCTTCAAGCTATCAATCCGACACCAACAACGCACAACAAAGCAATTGGTGAACTTGATACCGCAGCTGGTAATAAGAAAACAGCGATTGAGAAGACTCCAAACTTAACTGCAGAAGAAATTGCGGATGCAAAAGGCAAAGTCGACCAAGCTCTTGCGGATGCCAAACGCAAAGTAGGAGAAGCGAAAGACCAGGCAGGAGTTAACCGAGCGAAACAAGAAGGACTTCAAGCGCTTCAAGCTATCAATCCGACACCAACAACGCACAACAAAGCAATTGGTGAACTTGATACCGCAGCTGGTAATAAGAAAACAGCGATTGAGAAGACTCCAAACTTAACTGCAGAAGAAATTGCGGATGCAAAAGGCAAAGTCGACCAAGCTCTTGCGGATGCCAAACGCAAAGTAGGAGAAGCGAAAGACCAGGCAGGAGTTAACCGAGCGAAACAAGAAGGACTTCAAGCGCTTCAAGCTATCAATCCGACACCAACAACGCACAACAAAGCAATTGGTGAACTTGATACCGCAGCTGGTAATAAGAAAACAGCGATTGAGAAGACTCCAAACTTAACTGCAGAAGAAATTGCGGATGCAAAAGGCAAAGTCGACCAAGCTCTTGCGGATGCCAAACGCAAAGTAGGAGAAGCGAAAGACCAGGCAGGAGTTAACCGAGCGAAACAAGAAGGACTTCAAGCGCTTCAAGCTATCAATCCGACAGCGAAAGCCAACAGCGACGCTAAATCAACACTGACGCAAAAAGCGACAGATAAGAAGAAGGACATCAATAACATTCCACATCTAACAGATGAAGAGAAGAATGCGGCGATTAAGAAAGTTGATGAGGCTCTTGAAAAAGCTAAGAAAGCCATTGATGCGGCGACGAACCAAGCAGAGATTGACGCGGCTAAAAGAACGCTTGAGACTGAGCTAGATCAAATCAGTCGAGAAGCAGAGGCTAAATCAACACTGACGCAAAAAGCGACAGATAAGAAGAAGGACATCAATAACATTCCACATCTAACAGATGAAGAGAAGAATGCGGCGATTAAGAAAGTTGATGAGGCTCTTGAAAAAGCTAAGAAAGCCATTGATGCGGCGACGAACCAAGCAGAGATTGACGCGGCTAAAAGAACGCTTGAGACTGAGCTAGATCAAATCAGTCGAGAAGCAGAGGCTTTGGGTAGAGCTAATGCTCGAACACTGTCTAGTCAAGATAAGGATCAAACTCCTCCGCGCCGCGCTCGTAGAAGTGTAGGAATTGTAGGGAATTCCCAAACCGGTACAACTCCATCGGCCGTGGACAAGTCAGAACTTCGCACTCTGATAGAGGATCTGGAACGCCGCCTGCAAAACCTAGCAGGTCTATCTCCTGAAGCACTTGAGGAAGCACAGCGTATTTTGAGAGAGGCGCAAGCAGCTCTTGCTAATGAAAACTTAACAGCTCAAGAATTGGCAGACCTTCTTGCTAAAGTTAGACAGTCTCTCAATTCTCTACAAGCTGGCACATCAGCTGATAAGAGTCAGTCTGCGTCAAGCTCAAATAAAGAAGTAGGAAGCGCCAAAGAATCTAAAAGTGCGATAGAAGTCCCTCTATATGGTGTCTTTGGAGCTGCAGTTCTATCTCTTCTAGGAGCTCTCCTCTTTGCAGTAGCTCGTAAAAAATCCTCTCAACTAGATAAGCTTTCAAGAGAATTGAATCAGCTTGTAGTTGAGCTAGAGGCTAGCAACAAAGATAAAAAAGTTCTAAACAAGGCTAAGAAATTAGCTGATGAAGCAAGACTCTTTGTAGATAGCCAGCAAAAAGATTCTCAAAAAGAAGCAGAACTAATTTCTGAAATCAAGACTGTTCTCAGCCAACTTAAAGAAGAAATCTAGTCTTGAAGAAAAAACTACTCCAACCTACTTTTAGTAATTGAGTGAGTAGCTTTGTAGCTATGATGAGGAAATAAGAAATCTCCAGATTAGGAACTATCCGTGAGTTCTCTAGTCTGGAGATTTTTCAATATACTTCGTTATTGGACGGTTACAGAAAATCAAATTAATTCCTAGAAATGTTTTAGAACCCGTAGTGTGCTATTTTATGTTTAATCCACTATATTGGACGGTTACGGTCTTTATGTGAATACAAAAAAGCCAAATCCGATGGGATCTGACTTGATTATCATTGTCTGTTAGATAGTATTGGCTGCCCATACACTGACTGAACCCGCTGCTACTGGAAATTCTCCATAACCTTCTTCATCAATTGTAACTTGACCTTGGTGGTTTCCAAGTAAATCTACAAAGGTTTGGTCAGCCCATTCTTGACCGATAAACATTGACTTGCTGTTTTCTTGGTCATTTGAGATAAGGACAGCGATTGGGGATTGATGTTCAGCACCTGAACGGACCCAACCGATACAGTTAGCATGGTCAAAGTAGTCTGTTTGCTCTCCATAGGCCAAATCTTTTCGGATGGCTAGGAGAAGGTCAAGAACTTCTCTGAAATCTTGTTGAGCAAATTGCCCTGAAATACCATAGTAGTCTCCGTAAAAGACACATGGAAGGCCATCTTGGCGTAATAGAATGAGGGCATAGGCCGCTGGCTTGAACCATTCTTCAACAGTTGATTCAAGGGCTTGTCCTCGTTGGGTATCGTGGTTGTCGACAAAGGTTACAGCCTTGACGGGCTTGAGTTCAACCAAGCTATCCGTGAAAATGCCACGAAGGTCGTAGTTGGAACCTGCTCGGCTAGCATCAAAGAGATTCTGGTGGAGACGAACATCGACAAGGTCAAAACGTTCCTCTATTTTTTCGAGATAGTCTAGGTTGGCTTCTTTATCTGGATTCCAAAATTCACCAAAAACATAGAAATCGTCACCATATTTTTCCTTCATATCACGTATGAAATTGCGCATAAAGAAAGAATCTATGTGCTTAACAGCATCCAAGCGAAAACCAGCTATACCTGTCGTTTCCATGAACCAGTCAGCCCAGTCATAGATATTTTGGATGACTTCAGGATGCTTAAAGTCTAGGTCTGCATACATGAGGTAGTCGTAGTTTCCGTTTTCGTTATCGACCAATTCCTCGTTGGCCCAGCCCTTGTTGTCTCCCTGGATCAGGTAAATGCCAGACTTACGACGTTTGGCATCATAGTCTGTACCTGTGAAGTGGTACCAGTGCCAGTGGAAGTCATTGTAGGTATTTTGACGACCATCGAAAGTAAAGTGAGTCCAGCCATTGATAGTGAAGGGATCGCTTAGTTGAACGGTACGGTCCTCAGGATTGACTTCAATAACCTGAAAGGCTTCCATATGATCGGCAGCAGCCTTGTGGTTAAGCACCACATCGGCCATAGGTTGAATTCCTTGTGCCTTTAGGGCTTGAATGGCTTGAAGATAGTCTTCTTTAACCCCATACTTGGTCCGGACAGTCCCTTTTTGCTGAAATTCTCCTAGGTCAAAAAGATCGTAAACACCATAGCCGACATCTTTTTCATTGGTTGCCTTGAAGGCAGGTGGCATCCAGACGTGGCTGATACCAAGGTTTGCTAGGTGCTCTGCGTCATTTGTCAGTCGATTCCAGTGTTGGCCGTCGTGAGGCAGATACCATTCAAAGTATTGCATAAGTGTCTGATTTTGCATTGTTTTTCCTCTTGCTTATCAATGTTGTGTTTTATTCTACCATAAAGTTTAGCACCAGGCAAACGTTTGCGCAAGTTTCTATACTCATTTCTAAAATTGTCTATTTTTAGCGAATAAAATCTCTCTTTCCATTACAAGGAAAAGGATGTTTTTGTGAAAAAGTAAATTGAATAAACTTATTTTAACAAAAATGACACTTAGTAAACTAAAGTACAAATGGTTAAACAGTTTCTTTTTTGAGAATTGTCACAAAATTTGCTATAATAGTAACTATGAATAGGATTAGGGTCAGCAGACGTGTTGAAAAGAAGCTCGCTAAAGGGTTAGTTTTACTAGAAGCTAGCGACCTTGCAGATGTTCATCTCAAGGATCAGGAAATAGAAGTCTATCGTCAAGAAGGCACCTTTCTTGGTACTGCCTACCTTTCTCAGCAAAACAAGGGCTTGGGCTGGTTTGTGAGCACAGACAAGGTGACCTTCAATCAAGCTTTCTTTGAAACGTTGTTTAGACAAGCTAAAGAAAAGAGAAGAGCCTACTATCAAGATGACTTGACTACTGCCTTTCGCCTTTTTAACCAAGAGGGGGATGATTTTGGTGGTCTGACAGTGGACCTTTATGGCGACTATGCCGTCTTTTCTTGGTATAACTCTTATGTTTATCAGATTCGCAAGGTTATCACAGAAGCCTTTAGACAGGTTTTTCCTGAGGTTTTAGGGGTCTATGAGAAGATCCGCTTTAAGGGTTTGGATTATGAATCTGCCCATGTTTATGGTCAAGAAGCACCTGACTTTTTCACTGTTTTGGAAAATGGTGTCCTCTATCAAGTCTTTATGAATGATGGCTTGATGACAGGTATTTTCCTGGACCAACATGAGGTTCGTGGTAGTCTAGTTGATGGGTTGGCCATGGGTAAATCCTTGCTCAATATGTTTTCCTATACGGCTGCCTTTTCAGTTGCTGCAGCTATGGGAGGCGCCAGTGAGACGACTTCTGTCGACTTGGCCAAACGATCGAGAGAGCTATCAGAAGCTCATTTTCAGGCAAATGGATTCAGTACGGACAATCACCGTTTTATAGTCATGGATGTCTTTGAGTATTTCAGGTATGCCAAACGAAAAGGCTTGACCTATGATGTCATTGTCCTAGATCCGCCTAGCTTTGCTCGGAATAAAAAACAAACTTTCTCTGTGGTCAAGGATTATCACAAGTTGATTTCCCAGAGTCTTGAGATTTTAAATCCTGGAGGGATTATCATTGCTAGTACCAATGCTGCCAATGCATCCCGTCAGAAATTTACAGAACAAATTGATAAAGGCTTTGCAGGAAGAAGTTACCAGATTTTAAATAAATACGGTCTTCCAGCAGATTTTGCCTATAATAAAAAAGATGAAAGTAGTAATTACCTCAAGGTGATTAGTATGAAGGTTAGTAAGTGAAATTAATCGTTTCAGTAATGCCAAGAAGTTTAGAGGAGGCTCAGGCTCTGGATGCCACGAGGTACCTGGATGCCGACATCATTGAATGGCGCGCCGACTATCTGCCTAAAGAAGCGATTTTGCAGGTAGCTCCAGCCATTTTTGAAAAATTCGCAGGTCGTGAGTTGGTTTTCACGCTGCGAACTCGTTCTGAAGGGGGACAAATCGACCTTTCTCCAGAAGAGTATGTTCAAATCATCAAGGAAGTTACACAGCTCTATCAGCCGGATTATGTAGATTTCGAGTATTTCAGCTACAAGGATGTTTTTGAGGAAATGTTGGATTTTTCAAATCTCGTATTGAGCTATCATAATTTTCAGGAGACACCTGAAAATATGATGGAAATCTTGTCAGAGTTGACGAGCCTAAATCCAAAACTTGTCAAGGTTGCAGTGATGGCTCATACGGAGCAGGATGTTTTAGATTTGATGAACTATACACGGGGCTTTAAAACCCTCAATCCTGAACAGGAATATGTGACTATTTCTATGGGCAAGGTGGGCAAGGTCTCTCGTATCACTGCGGATATGACTGGTTCGAGTTGGTCTTTTGCTAGTCTGGATGAGGCTAGTGCCCCTGGTCAAATTTCCCTAGCTAACATAAAAAGAATCAGGGAGATTTTGGATGAAGCTTGATGGCTATACACGTTTAGCTGCAGTTGTTGCCAATCCTATTAAACACTCTATTTCTCCTTTTATTCACAATAGGGGCTTTGAGGCGACAGCTACCAATGGTGTTTATGTGGCTTGGGAGATTGAAGCGGGTGATCTGGCGGAAACAGTAGCCAATATTCGCCGTTACCAGATGTTTGGGATTAATCTGTCTATGCCTTACAAGGAGCAAGTGATTCCTTATTTGGATGAACTGAGTGACGAAACACGCTTGATCGGTGCGGTCAATACGGTTGTCAATCATAATGGCAATTTAATCGGATATAATACAGATGGCAAGGGATTCTTTAAGAGCTTGCCTTCTTTTACAATTACAGGTAAGAAGATGACCTTGCTGGGTGCAGGTGGTGCGGCCAAGTCCATTTTGGCTCAGGCTATTTTGGATGGCGTCAGTCAGATTTCGGTCTTTGTTCGTTCAGTTTCCATGGAAAAAACAAGATCTTATCTGGACAAGTTACAGAAGCAGACAGGCTTTAAAGTGGACTTGTATGCTTTAGAAGATGTTTCTGTCTTGCAAGCAAGGATTGCTGAGTCGGATTTACTGGTCAATGCGACCAGTGTAGGAATGGATGGTCAGTCGTCCCCAGTTCCAGAAAGCATCAATTTGCCAGAAAATCTCTTGGTGGCAGATATCATTTACCAACCCTTTGAAACACCATTTTTGAAATGGACCAGAAGTCAGGGCAATCCAGCTGTTAACGGTCTGGGAATGTTGCTTTATCAAGCTGCAGAAGCTTTTCAATTGTGGACAGGCAAGGAAATGCCGACAGATGAGATTTGGCAGTCCTTAACAGAAAAATATAAATAGTGAAAAGGAGACCCTACTATGAAAATCAGAATCGATATTCCGCATCATCCTTATGATATTCAGATTGAAAAAGGTTGTCTAGCTCAGGCTGGTCAATGGTTGCGAGAACTCTGGCAACCTCAAAAAGTGGTCATTGTAACCGACAACCATGTAGCTTCTCTCTATGCAGATAAGGTTAAACTCAGCTTAGAAGATGCTGGTTTTCAGGTAGTTGTTTTTTACTTTTTAGAAGGGGAAGAACGAAAGAATTTAACCACTGTTCAGAAAGTCTATGATTTCCTAGTTAAGCAAGGTTTAACTCGTAGCGATGGAATCGTGGCTCTCGGAGGTGGTGTCGTTGGCGACCTGGCTGGTTTTGTGGCCTCTACCTATATGCGGGGTATTCACTTTGTTCAGATTCCGACCAGTTTGACAGCCCAGGTTGATTCTTCTATCGGTGGAAAGACGGGTGTTAACACTCCATTTGCCAAGAATATGGTAGGAACTTTTGCCCAACCAGATGGGGTTCTGATTGATCCGCTTGTCCTTGAAACACTTGGAAAGAGGGAGTTGATTGAAGGAATGGGTGAGGTTATCAAGTATGGCTTGATTGAGAACCCAGAACTGTGGGCTCTCTTGACGGAGCTGGATGGTTCTGTAGAGAGCATACTGGAACATGCAGAGACCTTGATTGAACATTCTTGTCAGGTCAAGCGCAAGATGGTGGTTGAGGATGAGTTGGATAACGGTGTTCGCCTTTATCTCAATTTTGGCCACACCATTGGCCATGCCATTGAAGCAACGGCCGGTTATGGCAAGGTCATGCATGGAGAGGCTGTGGCTATGGGAATGGTGCAGATTTCCAAGGTTGCTGAGAAAAAAGGTCTCATACCAGCTGGTATAACCCAGTCTATCACAGAGATGTGCCAGAAATTTGGACTACCTGTTGACTATGAAAACTGGGATGTTGATAAGCTTTATCAGACTTTGACTCATGACAAGAAAGCGCGTGGCAACACCTTGAAATTGGTCTTGGTACCAGAGCTTGGTTCAGCGACCATTCACCCAGTTTCTCTGGAAGAGCTGAAAGACTACTTGGTAAAATAAGGAGAGTGTATGAGATATTTAACTGCAGGAGAATCACACGGCCCTCGTCTGACAGCTATCATTGAAGGAATTCCAGCTGGACTACCTTTGACAGCTGAGGCTATCAATGGGGACCTTAAACGCCGTCAGGGTGGCTACGGCCGCGGTGGTCGTATGAAGATTGAGAGTGACCAGGTTGTCTTTACATCGGGAGTTCGCCATGGGAAAACGACAGGGGCTCCCATTACCATGGATGTCATCAACAAGGACCACCAAAAATGGCTGGATATCATGTCTGCGGAGGATATTGAAGACCGGCTTAAAAGCAAGCGGAAAATCACCCATCCTCGCCCAGGTCATGCCGATTTGGTTGGGGGCATCAAGTACCATTTTGATGATTTGCGTAATTCCTTGGAGCGCTCATCTGCCCGTGAAACCACCATGCGGGTGGCAGTTGGGGCAGTAGCCAAGCGTCTCTTAGCTGAGCTGGATATGGAGATTGCCAATCATGTCGTTGTCTTTGGTGGCAAGGAAATCGATGTACCTGAAAATCTGACAGTGGCTGAGATTAAGGAGCGAGCTGCCCAGTCTGAAGTTTCTATTGTTAACCAAGAACGGGAACAGGAAATCAAGGACTATATTGACCAAATCAAACGTGACGGTGATACCATCGGTGGGGTTGTGGAGACAGTCGTTGGAGGTGTACCAGTTGGTCTAGGTTCCTATGTTCAATGGGATAGAAAATTGGATGCGCGATTGGCCCAAGCAGTTGTCTCTATCAATGCCTTTAAAGGGGTGGAATTTGGCCTCGGCTTTGAAGCTGGTTACCGTAAAGGCAGCCAAGTCATGGACGAAATTCTCTGGTCTAAAGAAGACGGTTATACTCGCCGTACTAACAATCTGGGTGGCTTTGAAGGTGGTATGACTAATGGGCAACCCATCGTTGTTCGTGGAGTTATGAAGCCCATTCCTACTCTTTATAAACCACTCATGAGTGTAGATATCGAGACTCACGAACCCTACAAGGCAACCGTGGAGAGAAGTGATCCGACCGCTCTTCCAGCTGCCGGTGTGGTTATGGAAGCTGTTGTGGCAACGGTTCTAGCACAAGAAATCCTTGAAAAATTCTCATCAGATAATCTTGAGGAACTAAAAGAAGCAGTTGCTAAACACCGAGACTATACAAAGAACTATTAAGGAGTTCCTATGGCAAAAACAGTCTATATAGCAGGTCTTGGATTGATTGGAGCCTCTATGGCCCTAGGTATCAAGCGTGATCATCCTGATTATGAAATTCTAGGTTATAATCGCAGTCAGGCTTCTAGAGATATTGCCTTGGAAGAAGGTATGATTGACCGTGTGACGGATGATTTTGCCAGTTTTGCTCCTTTGGCAGATATCATCATCTTGACCTTGCCAATCAAACAGACCATTGCTTTTATTAAGGAGCTGGCAGATTTAGACTTGAAAGAAGGCGTCATTATCTCGGATGCGGGCTCAACCAAGGCTGCCATTGTGGAAATTGCTGAGGAATACTTGGCTGGCAAGTCAATTCGCTTTGTTGGGGCCCATCCTATGGCTGGTAGCCACAAGACAGGAGCTGCCTCTGCCGATGTTAATCTCTTTGAAAATGCCTACTATATCTTTACTCCATCGGGTTTGACCACTCCAGAAACTCTTTCAGAAATGAAGGATCTACTTTCTGGTCTCCATGCTCGTTTCATTGAAATTGATGCCAAGGAGCATGACCGTGTCACTTCTCAGATTAGCCATTTTCCTCATATTCTGGCTTCTAGTCTCATGGAGCAGACTGCGGTCTATGCTCAAGAGCATGAGATGGCAAGGTGCTTTGCGGCAGGTGGTTTTCGAGATATGACTCGTATTGCGGAGAGTGATCCAGGTATGTGGACCTCCATTCTCTTGTCCAATCGTGAAACTATTCTAGACCGAATTGCGGATTTCAAGGAACGCTTGGAAGCGATTGGTCAAGCCATCAGCAAAGGAGATGAGGATCAAATCTGGGACTTTTTCAACCAAGCGCGTGAGCAACGGCAGGCCATGGAAATCCATAAGCGTGGCGGTGTGGATAGTTCTTACGACCTCTATGTCGATGTTCCCGATGAAGAAGATGTCATCTTGCGGATTTTGGAATTGCTACGAGGAACTTCCTTGGTCAACATTCACATCAACGAAGAAAACCGTGAGGATATTCACGGGATTCTACAAATTTCATTTAAAAATGCTCAAGATTTAGAACGAGCTGAGCGCTTAATTACAGAAAATACCGACTACACAGTCGTCATCAAATAAGGAGAAAATCATGTCAAATATTTACGATAGTGCAAATGAACTTAGTCGCGGTCTACGCGAATTAGCAGAATACAAGGCTGTTAAAGCAGCTAAAGATGCGATTGCAGCAGATGCTGAGGCAAGCAAAATCTTTACAGAATATGTTGCTTTCCAAGAGGAAATTCAAAGACTAGCACAGACAGGTCAAATGCCAGACGCTTCCTTCCAAGCTAAGATGGAAGGCTTTGGCAAGCAGATTCAGGAGAACAGCCTCTTATCAGAATTCTTTACCAAGCAACAACAATTGGCAATTTACCTCTCAGACATTGAAAAAATTGTCTTTGAACCTGCTTCAGAATTATTGAAATAGTATTTTATCTGTATAAAAGCCAGAAATTTCAGGAATTTCTGGCTTTTTTGTGATAAAATAAGAAAAAGTATTGCAAGTATGAGGTCAACTATGAAACTAAAAACAAACATTCGCCACTTACATGGCAGTATCCGTGTCCCAGGTGACAAGTCTATCAGCCACCGTTCCATTATTTTTGGAAGTTTGGCTGAGGGCGAAACTAAGGTCTATGATATTCTGCGTGGAGAGGATGTGCTTTCAAGCATGCAGGTTTTTCGTGACCTTGGTGTTGAGATTGAGGACAAAGATGGGGTTATTACCATTCAAGGTGTAGGCATGGATGGCTTAAAAGCTCCGCAAAACGCCTTGGATATGGGGAATTCTGGTACCTCGATTCGCCTGATCTCAGGCGTACTTGCTGGTGCAGACTTCGAAGTAGAGATGTTTGGAGATGATAGTCTTTCCAAACGTCCAATGGACCGTGTGACGATTCCACTGAAAAAAATGGGCGTCAGTATTTCAGGGCAAACTGAGCGAGACCTGCCTCCCCTTCACTTAAAAGGAACGAAAAATTTAAAACCGATTCACTATGAGTTGCCAATCGCCTCTGCCCAAGTTAAGTCAGCCTTGATGTTCGCAGCCTTGCAGGCTCAGGGTGAGTCCGTGATTATCGAAAAAGAGTGTACCCGTAATCATACTGAAGATATGTTACAACAATTTGGTGGCCATTTAAGTGTGGACGGCAAGAAAATCACAGTCCAAGGACCACAAAAATTGACAGGACAGAAGGTAGTCGTGCCAGGAGATATTTCCAGTGCAGCCTTTTGGTTGGTTGCAGGTTTGATTGTTCCAAACTCTCGTGTGGTGCTGCAGAATGTGGGCATCAATGAAACGCGTACTGGTATTATTGACGTCATTCGTGCCATGGGAGGGAAATTGGAAATAACTGAAATCGATCCAGTCGCTAAATCAGCAACCTTGACTGTCGAGTCTTCAGACCTGAAAGGAACAGAGATTGGTGGCGCTTTGATTCCACGCTTGATTGATGAATTACCCATTATTGCTCTTCTTGCTACCCAAGCCCAAGGTGTAACAATCATTAGGGATGCTGAAGAACTCAAGGTCAAGGAAACCGACCGCATTCAGGTGGTGGCAGATGCTTTAAATAGCATGGGGGCGGATATCACTCCTACAGCAGATGGAATGATTATCAAAGGGAAATCAAGACTTCATGGCGCTAGAGTCAATACGTTTGGTGACCATCGAATTGGAATGATGACAGCCATTGCATCCCTCTTGGTTGCAGATGGAGAAGTGGAGCTTGACCGTGCTGAAGCTATCAATACCAGCTACCCTAGCTTCTTTGATGATTTGGAGAGCTTGATTCATGGCTAAGGTATTACTCGGATTTATGGGGGCAGGCAAATCGACAATCGCTAGAGGGTTGGACCCAGACTACATCGATATGGATGCCTTAATCGAGGAATGTTTGGGCATGTCCATTGTAAATTTTTTCGCTGAAAAGGGAGAAGAGGCCTTTCGTCAGGTGGAGTCTGAAGTTCTAGCTGACTTACTAAAAACGGATCACGTTGTGTCAACTGGCGGAGGGGTTGTCATTTCTCAGAGAAATCGTGACTTACTCAAGACCAATCCTGATAACATCTACCTAAAAGCAGATTTTGGAACCCTCTACCAACGTATCGCAGCTGATACGGGCAATCAGCGCCCGCTTTTTCTAAATAATAGTAAGGAAGAACTAGCAGCTATTTTCCAAGAAAGACAGACCTGGTATGAGGAAGTAGCCGGTCGTGTCCTGGATGTGACCAAGCTAAGCCCAGAGGAAATTATAGAGGAACTGAGATGAAAATTGCTTATCTAGGTCCCAAGGGATCATTTTCACACCACGTTGTGCAGACAGCTTTTCCTCATGAGGAATTGCAGGCCTTTGCCAATATCACAGATGTCATCAAGGCCTATGAACAGGGCTTGGTGGACTATTCTGTGGTACCAGTTGAAAACTCCATTGAAGGTAGTGTCCATGAAAGTTTGGATTACCTTTTTCACCAGGCTCGCATCCAAGCAGTTACAGAAATCGTTCAACCCATTCACCAGCAGTTGATGGTGGTTCCCGGTCAGTCAAAAATTGAAAAGATTTTTTCTCATCCTCAGGCTCTGGCTCAAGGAAAGAAATTCATCGACAAACACTATCCAGAGGTCCAAATCGAGGTGACAGCTAGTACTGCCTATGCAGCTCGTTTTATTTCAGAACATCCAGACCAGCCTTTTGCTGCAATTGCTCCTAAAAGTTCAGCTGAAGAATATGGCTTGGAATTGATTGCAGAGAATATTCAGGAAATGGAAGCCAATTTCACACGCTTCTGGGTTCTGGGAGCTGAAAAGCCTAGTATTCCCTTGCAAGCACAAAGTGAGAAAATGAGTTTGGCCTTGACCTTGCCAGACAACCTACCTGGTGCTCTTTACAAGGCACTTTCGACCTTTGCTTGGAGAGGGATTGACTTAACAAAAATTGAAAGTCGGCCACTCAAGACAGCACTGGGTCAATACTTTTTCATTATCGATGTAGACAATAGTGACAAAGAACTGGTTCATTTTGCCAGACAAGAACTAGAGGCCATTGGGATCCAGCACAAGATACTAGGAACCTACCCGATTTTTACCATAACTGATATAGAAAAGGAGAGTCAATGAGCAAAGAAAATCCTTTAAGTCATCATGAGCAGTTACGTTATGACTATCTCTTTAAGAATATTCATTACTTAAATGACCGTGAACGGAGGGAGTTTGACTATCTGCAACAGAAAATGACAGGTCCTAAGTCTGAAGTTCACCATTTCTACCAAGAAGAAAAAGAAGAATCTTGGGGTAGAGATATTGATCTTCCGACTTATGACAGTAGAAGTCGATCTAAGAGATGTGAAAAGAGAACTCCTCTACCTAAAGTCAAAAAGAAAAGAAGAAAAATTCGCTTCAAACGAATACTGACTTGGTTTTTACTGTTGATAACCTGTGTGGCTGCAGGGATGATTTTTATGTTCCTTCGCGGTTTCCAGTCAGCAAATAAGCCAGCTGATGCAAAAGCAGCTCAAGTAGAGATCTTTAATGGTCAAGATACCAAAGATGGTGTGAATATCCTAGTCATGGGGACAGATGGTCGTATCGGTCAAAATAGTGCAGAAACCCGTACCGATACGATCATGGTACTAAATATCAGCGGATCAGATAAAAAGATCAAGCTAGTCAGCTTCATGCGTGATAACTTAGTCTATATCGACGGGTATAGTAAGATTGTAAATGGCCAGAAACAAATGGATAATAAACTAAATGTTGCCTATGAACTTGGGGAACAAGAAGGGCAGAAAGGGGCTGAAATGGTCCGCAAGGTTCTAAAAGACAACTTTGATTTGGATATTAAGTACTATGCCCTAGTTGACTTCCAGGCCTTTGCAACAGTTATTGATACCCTCTTCCCTGACGGAGTAACCATTGATGCTCAATTCTCAACATTGAATGGTCAACCTCTGACAGAAGCTACAGTTGGAGATGATCTGCATGCAACAGAGACTGAGTCACCAACCCAAACCATCAAAGTTGGAAAACAGCAGATGAATGGATCCACCTTGCTGAACTACGCTCGCTTCCGTGATGATGATGAGGGAGACTACGGCCGTACCAAACGTCAACAACAAGTCATGTCAGCAGTTCTTGAGCAGATTAAAGATCCAACCAAGCTCTTTACAGGATCAGAGGCACTTGGAAAAGTCTTTGGCATGACTTCAACAAATCTACCGTATAGCTTTTTGTTGACCAATGGATTATCTGTCCTAGAAGGTGCTCAAAATGGAATTGAAAGACTCACAGTACCAGAACTTGGTGACTGGGTAGATGCTTATGATGTCTATGGAGGGCAAGGACTTCTTGTCGATCAAAATAAATACCAAACCAAACTTGCTCAAATGGGGATGAGATAAAAGGCGATAAATGAAAATCAAAGTTTGATTCACTAGTGAAATGGTGGTCTGAGCTTTGGTTTTTATTACTATCTGATAGATTTTTAGAGCTTTTTTATGGTATAATAAAATGATATAACTCGTTATTGGAGATAAGAGGAGAGATATGAGTGATTTGAAAGCGATTCAGGCTCGTAGCCTGGAAATGGCTGAATATTTCGTCGCATTTTGTAAAGAACATGATTTGTTATGCTACCTCTGTGGTGGAGGAGCTATTGGCGCTCTTCGTAATAAGGGCTTCATTCCTTGGGATGATGATCTAGACTTTTTCATGCCGCGTAAGGACTATGAAAAATTAGCAGAACTGTGGCCCTGTTATGCAGATAAGCGTTATTTCTTGTCAAAGAGTAACAAAGATTTTGTAGACCGTAACCTTTTTATTACCATTCGTGACAGGGAAACCACTTGTATCAAGCCTTATCAGAAGGATTTGGATTTACCACACGGTTTGGCCTTGGATGTTTTGCCTTTGGATTATTATCCGAAAAATCCAGCTGAGCGTAAGAAACAGGTTCGTTGGGCCTTGATTTATTCACTCTTTTGCGCCCAAACTATCCCAGAAAAGCATGGTGCAGTCATGAAATGGGGAAGTCGTATTTTACTCGGTTTGACTCCTAAATCTCTACGTTATCGCATTTGGAAAAAAGCTGAAAAAGAAATGACCAAGTATAGTCTGGTTGAGAGCGATGGAATCACGGAATTATGCTCAGGTCCTGGCTACATGAGAAACAAGTACCCAATCGCATCCTTTGAAGACAATCTTTTCTTGCCATTTGAAGGAACAGAGATGCCCATCCCAGTCGGCTATGATGCCTATCTCAGCACTGCTTTTGGGGATTATATGACACCACCACCAGCGGACAAGCAAGTACCGCATCATGATGCCATTATAGCAGACATGGACAAGAGCTACACAGAGTATAAGGGAGAATATGGAGCATGATGGGAGAAAAAATAAGCGTTATCGTTCCGGTCTACAATGTAGAAACCTATCTGGAGCGATGTGTGGAGTCGATTCTTCAACAGACTTATGCCCATTTTGAGTTAATCTTAATCAACGATGGTTCTACTGATTCCAGCGGACAGATCTGTGACCACTTGGTATCTCAGTATGAGAATATCAAGGCTCATCATATCGAAAATGCTGGAGTTTCAAATGCTAGAAATATGGGAATTCAGCTAGCGACGGGTTCTTGGGTTACCTTTATTGATAGCGATGATTTCGTTACCCATGATTACCTAGCTACTTTAGCCAGTGCAGTTGAGGGGGGAAATATAGGCTTTGTAATTGCTCCTCTGCACCATATTAAAAACGGCATTGTGACAGATTTACCTCCACATTCTGGAAAAACAGAACACTGGTCAACAGAAGAAACCATGAAGGAACTACTGATGACTACTAGAACGTCATTTTTTCCAGTCGCAAAACTGTTTAAGAGAGACCTGCTTGCGGATGAAAAGTTTAATACAAATTATCACCTAGCTGAAGATGCCTTATTTTTAACTGAATTGCTACTGAAGACAAGATGCAGTAGCGTATTTATTGATAAACCTGTTTATTATTATGATCATCGTGAGGGAAGTGCAACGACATCTGTTAATCAGCATGTGTTTGACACGATAGAAGTTTATAAGCAAATAATCGCTCAAGTTTCACAAGCCTTTCCTAATTTAAAATACGAATTAAAAAATAGAGAATGTTGGTCGTACATCACAGTTTACGATAAAATTATCTTTACTTCATCTGAAGAGTATCAAAAGGAGAAAGTCGAACTGAGGACTTGGATTGTTCAGCATCGACGCGAAATATGGAAGGATGCTTATTTCACTACTTTTCGCAAGATAGCAGTCCTATCACTTGTCTTTTCTCCATTGATTTATAAGAAAATTGTTGGATTAAAGAACTAATATCATGAGAAGGAGTTGAAAATGAATTTTTTAAAAATGGATGAATACTTTGAAAAATCAAAACTATGGATCGCATATCTGTTTGTGTTCATTTCGATTTTAAGTATGAGTTCACTAGTTTACAAGGTAGCAAATCCAATCTATAAGGGATTGTCAGCGATTGTTGTACTTTATATTTGCTACACATTGTTGTTTAAGTGGAAACAGATTACAGTAGATCGAAAGTTTTTAGCCTTATTTGGCTTGTTATCTGGAAGCCATCTGCTATCTGCTATTTTCAATCGCTCTGGACATTTGATTGGAAATGTAATCGAAATTCTCTTCATGGTGACCTATGTTCTATTATTTACTATGTTACAATCAGGGCAACTTAAAAAATTATTTGACTGGATTGCCTATACGGTTCAAATTGTATCTTTTTCTTCAGCAATTTTTGCGTTTGGTTTATTGGTAAGTAGAGTCCTTATCCTATTTAAGATTAGCGAACAATCTTATTACTATGGTGTCATGAATGGACGTCTGTGGGGAATTGTCAATCCAAATGCTAGTGCGATATTTTCATACATTAGCATTATTTTGGCCATATATTTGATCCATAAAGGAAGTAAATATTCTGTTTATCTTAAACTGAACAATGTGATTCAATTCGTTTACTTCGCTACAATGCAAAGTCGAGGAGCCTTACTTTCTTTGCTTCTCATGATTGGACTCTATAGTTTCTTTGCTAGTAGAGGAAGTATTGCTAAACGATTCCTCACTTTTATTGTTGCTGGTTTGCTGCTTACTGCAACTAATATTGGATTAAGCTATGTAACTTCAATTTATATCTCATCTGAAACTGCGACTGTTTTTGACTTGAACAAAGGACAATCCTACGCTGAGACAGATTCGTCTGTTACCAAGAAGAATGGTGAACTCCATCTGATTGAAACAACACCAAGTGGTAGAACCTATATCTGGAAAAATGCCATCAAGATGGGAAGTACGAAACCAATTTTTGGTTATGGCGTACGGAATGTTCCAGATTACTACACAGAATATTTCAGTAAATTTGAGATTCAAAACTCCCTTATCGGTGGGAATTTCCATAACATTTTTGTGACCATATTTGTCAGTTCGGGAGTTCTAGGCTTGGTACCCTTCCTTCTTATACTGGCTTATGTTATCAAGCACTTTTTAACTTATTTGATTGTTTCCAAGAAAAATACTGATAAATTGATCATGATCCTTTTCTTCGGTGTCTTGTTTGGTCAATTATTTGAAAGTCAGATCATGTACTCTACCAACTTTATTAATATCATCTTTTGGTTGGCAATCGGTTATGGACTAGTGGTTTGCAAACGGGATGAAGGAGTTCGGTATCAAGAAGTGACAGATGTCAGTGAAATTCAACAGATGGAACTTGGAATCATGGCGTACATTCATGAGGTTTGTCAGAAAATTGGTGTCAAGTATTTCCTAGCATATGGAAGTCTAATTGGTGCGGTTCGCCATAAAGGTTTTATCCCTTGGGATGATGACATGGATATCTGCATGTTACGAGAAGATTATGAAAAGTTGCAAGACTACCTTATCGCCAATCCAGATGAACGCTATGAGGTCATGTCTTATAAAAATAATCTTAACTATGTCTATCCTTTTATGAAAGTGCAGGATAACCATACCTACTTGCTCGAAGAAGATGTACGAATTGATTCCAATATGGGAATCTATGTGGATATTTTCCCTGTAGATGGTTATGAAGATGATGCAGATTTTAAAAACAAGATGACGAAACTCATAAAGAAACGTCAATTGAGTTGTTACACTTTTAAAGGAATTACCAACACGAAAAGTGTACTGAATTCACTGATACGCTATATTTCTGTTGTCATTTTCTATTTCACAAATACGAATAAGTATGTTGAGCAAATTGATGAGCTTGCTAAATATAGAGCAGTTGCTGACTACGAGCAAGTTGACTATTTGATTTACAAGGATATGAATAAGCCAGTTTGGAAACGTGAGTGGTTAGAACAAGTGATTGTGGGAACGTTTGAAGGCAAGAAATTTATGATTCCAAAACACTACCATGAAATTTTGACCTCTGACTATGGAGATTACATGCAATTGCCGCCTCTTGAACAAAGAGTATCTCACCACGATTTCAAACTGTGGAAAATCACTAAAAGTTCTAAGTAAGCAAATCGCAGTTAGAAATCATTTAAAAAATTAGTCAAAACTAGGAGAATAGAACCTATGTCTGAAAGAACTTTAAGTCTTGAAGAAATAAAACAAGTGGAGTTGGATATTTTAAAGTATCTACATGAACTATGTGAACAGCATCAGATTAAATATTTTATTGATTTTGGAACCTTACTAGGAGCTGTCCGCCATAAAGGATTTATCCCTTGGGATGATGATACGGATATTTCCTTGGCGCGTGATGAATTTGAAAAGCTTTATGAGGTTTTAAAAAATGAGAATCATCCCTACTACAAATTGATTTCATTTAGAGAAACAAAAGGCTATCCGTACAGTTATATGCGTGTTCATGACATTAGAACACGTAGAGATGCCAATCTTCTGGACCCGACAGTCGTATTGGGAACTTGCGTTGACATTTTTCCATACGATGGTGTCGTGACGGAGGAAAGTGATTGTAAGAAAATGAAACTCTACAAACATTTCATCCGCCTTTCTTCTCTGAATTTCAAAGGAATTAAATCGGAAAATGGGGGGATAAAAAATCTACCTCGCTATATTGGGTCAGCTATTTTTCGTTTAAGTTCTCCACAAACTTGGAATCAAAAATTAGAGAACCTTGCTTTGAAATATAGTATAAATCAAGCTACAGATTTTACCTGTACGATATTTGATCCAAGTTTTCCAGAGGGAATCAAAAAAGAATGGCTCTATGATCTGGTTGATATGCCATACGAAAACATCGTAGTGAAGGCTCCGAGAAAATACCATGAAATTCTTGTCTACGAATTTGGAGCAGACTATATGGCTCCACCACCTGTTGAACAGCAGGTTCCAGGAACTGATAAGAATTATTGGATTGATTAGTAAGAGATTGTTTTCATCGAGAAAGGAGTGTTAAAGATGAAGAATAAAAGATTAGTTAAATCAGTCAGTTATGGTTTACTTGCTTTCCTTTTTGTGTTGATTGGTTTATCACAGCAAGTTAATGCAGACACCATTACTGCTGGTTCAGGCAATCGTATCCATTTCATAAATACTAAAGCAAAATCTGGGAGTGATGCCATCCTTCTGGAGAGCAATGGTCATTATGCCTTGATTGACATGGGGGAAGATTATGACTTTCCTGATGGGAGTGATCCACGCTATCCAAGTCGTTGGGGAATTTCCATGAGAAATTATCAAGTCTTGGAAGACCGTTTGATTCGCCATCTTGACCAAGTTGGTGTTAAAAAACTGGATTTTATTATTGGAACCCATGTACATAGTGACCATATCGGCGGAGCAGATGAGATACTTAATCGTTATCAGGTTGGTAAGTTTTATTTAAAAAAATATTCAGATGAACGGATTACCTCACACTGGGGACTCTGGGATAATCTTTTCAATTATGATAATGCTTTGAGAGCCGCACAAAAACGAGGGGTTACTCTTATTCAGAATATTACAGATGAGGACAGTCACTTTAAATTAGGTGATATGGATATCCAACTCTACAACTATAAGAATGAATATGATGCTGAGGGGAATCTGAAAAAAGTTCTAGATGATAACTCCAACTCTATCGTTTCAGTGGTGACTGTTGCAGGAAAGAGAATCTATCTTGGTGGTGATTTAGATAACGCAGAAGGAGCGGAAGATAAGTTAGGCCCAGTTATCGGCAAGGTTGATATGATGAAATGGAATCATCATTATGATGCGAAAATTTCAAATACGATTAATTTTCTTGAAAACTTATCACCAAAGATGATTATTCAAACAACTGGTGGAGATATTAATGTTGCTTCAACCAGAGAATATCTCCAAAAGAAAAATATTCAAGTTCTCAGAGCTTCTAGTCAAACTCAAGACGCTACTGTTTTTGATATTAGTGATAGCGGATTTGCCAATGTTTCTAATCTCTTCCCTGACATCCCTGTAGTTGACGAAAAATGGTATCAAGAAGGTGGCTACTGGAAATATCGCTTAAGTGATGGGGAAATGGCTATCGGTTGGAAAGAGATTGGCGGAGCCACTTACTTCTTTAATGGAAAAGGGCAAATGCAAGCAGGACGCTGGCTTCACCTTAATGACGAATGGGGAGAAAATGCCAAGGGGAATGACTACTATTTGAACCCAAATGGTAAAATGCAAACTGGTGGTTGGTTCAAGCTGGATGGCTCTTGGTATTATATCCAATCAAACGGTGCTAGACGATTTAGTGAGCTTTCTGAAATTGGAGGGAAGAAATATCTCTTTGCAGCAGATGGTAAAATGCTAACAGGATATCAAGTCTTTAATGGCAAGAAGATGTTCTTTGCAGACAGTGGTGCACTCCAAACAGCAGGTAAGCCTTCAACTTGGCAAAAGATTGATTCAGATTGGTATTTCTATGATGAGGATGGGTTACGAACTATCGGTAAAAAGAATATCAATGAAAGCACATACTACTTTAATCAAGAAGGTGTCATGCAAACTGGTTGGGCCTTTATTGACAGTCACTGGAACTATTTTGCAAGTTCTGGAGCTATGAAAACTGGATGGGTCAAGGATCAGGATACATGGTATTATCTGGACAAAGATGGTATCATGCTTACTGGAAAACAAGAAATCAACGGTATTCGTTACTATTTGAACGCTAGTGGTGCAATGCAAACAGGCTGGAAATGGCTAGAGAACAATTGGTATTACTATGCGAACTCAGGAGCTATGAAAACAGGCTGGATTAAGGATAATGAGAAATGGTATTACCTAAATCAAGATGGTATTATGCAGACTGGGAAACAAGAAATCAACGGTATTCGTTACTATTTGAACGCTAGTGGTGCAATGCAAACGGGCTGGCAGTGGCTTGATAAACACTGGTATTACTACGCTGACTCAGGAGCTATGAAAACGGGCTGGGTTAAGGATAATGAGAAATGGTATTACCTTGAAGCTCAGGAAGGCACCATGTTGGTTGGCCTTCATCAAGTAGATGGTAAGCAATATTACTTTAGCGGATCTGGTGCTATGCAAACGGGTTGGAAATGGCTAGAGAACAATTGGTATTACTATGCGAACTCAGGAGCTATGAAAACAGGCTGGATTAAGGATAATGAGAAATGGTATTACCTAAATCAAGATGGTATTATGCAGACTGGGAAACAAGAAATCAACGGTATTCGTTACTATTTGAACGCTAGTGGTGCAATGCAAACGGGCTGGCAGTGGCTTGATAAACACTGGTATTACTACGCTGACTCAGGAGCTATGAAAACGGGCTGGGTTAAGGATAATGAGAAATGGTATTACCTTGAAGCTCAGGAAGGCACCATGTTGGTTGGCCTTCATCAAGTAGATGGTAAGCAATATTACTTTAGCGGATCTGGTGCTATGCAAACGGGTTGGAAACAGCTTGATGGTAATTGGTACTATTTCCAAGCTGATGGTTCTTTGTTGAAGAACGCAACAACACCTGATGGTTACAAGGTAAACGAAGAAGGTATTTGGAAACAGGCTGTTGCTGCTGTCAATGGCGAAGCAGATCAGTCAGAAAAGAAACAAGAAGCTAATTCCTCTATTGCTGAGCAGCCAAAACAAGATTCAAATCTAGAAGCCAATACTTCTGACAAGAAAGAAAAAGAATAAAAGAAACCCCCTACTAGTAAACGCTCGTTTATCAGTAGGGGGTTCTTTTAGTTTCTTTTGATCTTAGCTAGTACTAGGTTCAGTGCATAGTGAAGTGTTTTATCCTTGGCGATAAAAAGCATCAAGAGATAGTAGATTCCACAAGTTGCTATGGTAGAAAGAACCATGAGAATCATATTGAGGTTCACCGTATAGGAACTGATTTGGAAAATCATCTTGAAAATATAGAAAATCGGGATAAATCCAAGGGATATGAGACCATAACGTGTTAAGGTCTCAAAGATTTCTTTTAAATTGATTAGTTGGTGTTTCCTAATAAAATGAATTTCTAAGAGAACAACGATGGCTTCTGCAATAATGGTAGTAGCAATATAGTACTCAGGGGCAAAAATATTATTGATATACAAGATACAGTTGAAGAGGAGATTTGCTCCACCACCAGCAAAGTAGAAAGCAGTCAAGCGGTTCTCGTGGTCATTGATAAAGATAATTTGCTTACCAAGAATCAATTCAATAGCCCAGATAATGGTTCGAAAGGCGAAGACGCTGGTCACGATACCTGCCTCAAGATACTTTTCAGAAGAGTAGATAACCGTTGCGTACTTTCCTAGAATCATAATTCCGAAACTAGTTGGAATCATGAGAAAATAGAATAATGATGCTGCTTGATTTACAAGATAATTATAAGAATTGTAATCCTTTTTCCCGAGGTAGTAGCCTAGACGTGGAATGCTGACACTGATAGCACCACTTAAGACACCTGCAATCAGCATAACGATGCTATAGGCAATTGCATAATAAGAAATATAGTTTTCATCTGGTCCCTTGGTGATAAACATTCTATCTAGCAAGGTATAAAGCATATTAGCGTTTGCTAAGAGAAGCATAGTAAAGAGTGGTTTAGAAGCCTTAGCTAATTCGACGAAACCGATCTTAACAAAAGAAACTTCTCTCTTAATCCAAAGAAAACTGAGCAGGTAGTTGAGGATAGTGGTCGCTGTCATAACGATAGCATAAGGAACGATATCATCTGCCGTTTTAACAAAGGCGAAGATAGCGACCAGCATGGTAATCCGAATGATCAATGTTTTATAGAGGATGAAGGCATAGTTTTCATAAGCCTCGTTCATCCATTCGATATTGAGAAATTGGAAGAGTGCTTGGGCCCCTAGAATATAGTAGAGGACTTTCAGATTCTCAATGCTGGTGTCAAAGAAGGTAATGAGGAAGTAGATACCAGTAGTCAGGAGAGAGGTGAAAATCGAGATATAAAACAACTTAGAAAAGACGTAGTTGATTTTATTCTTGTCATCCTTGACCTTACTGATAGCTCGAATCCCGTAGTTGTATATCCCAAAGGCGGCAAGTGGAATAACGAAACTTGCCCAAGTATTGGCCGTATTGAAATAACCGTAATTGGATTTACTGAGAATCCGTGTCAGATAAGGGTTGGTTATCAGTGGAAAAACGATATTGAGAATATTGACCAGCAAGCTGGCCAAGGCATTTACTTTTATATTTTTCATTGAACTTGCTTTCTTAAATCTAAAATCATATCTAGTATTATATCACATTCTCGCTTCATTCTTTTGATAAAATCGTAAAAATCTAGTATAATAGATAGACTGAAAGTATGAGGTTACTAGACATGAAGATGAAACAAATTAGTGATACAACACTGAAAATCACGATGACTTTAGATGATTTGATGGATCGAGGAATGGAGATTGCAGACTTTCTCGTTCCTCAGGAAAAAACCGAAGAGTTTTTCTATGCTATTTTAGATGAGTTAGAGATGCCAGATAATTTCTTGGATAGTGGCATGCTGAGTTTCCGTGTGACGCCAAAACCTGATAAGGTGGACGTCCTTGTGACCAAGTCCAAGATTGACCAAAATCTGGATTTTGAAGATTTGGCGGATTTGCCAGACATGGAAGAATTGGCGCAAATGTCGCCAGATGAATTTCTCAAAACCTTGGAAAAGAGCATTGCAGATAAGACCAAGGACGATATTGAGGCTATCCAATCTCTAGAGCAGGTCGAAGCAAAGGAAGAAGAGCAAGAGCAGGCTGAACAAGAAGTTGAAAGCAAGAAAGAGCCCTACATCTACTATATCCTTTCTTTTGTTAAGTTGGCTGACTTGGTAGCTTTTGCCAAGACAGTGACTTTTGAGATGGAAACTTCTGAACTCTACAAAATGAACGAGCGCTATTATTTGACCATTCTAGTGGATATTGAAAATCATCCAAGTCCATATCCAGCCTGGATCTTGGCTCGTATGCGTGAATTTGCAGATGATAGTGACATCAGTCGTTCAGTCTTGCAAGAGTATGGTCAAGTCTTGATGAATCACGATGCAGTGCTCAATCTACAAAAGATTGGATAATCCTTTCTGGAAAGCTATTTCTAGATTTTAAGAAGAGCGAATCGTCTGATTCGTTTTTTCTTTACTAGACTGAAATAGTGATTTACTATAATAGGAATTTTCACAAAATTCTGTTATAATGGCTATATCAGAAAATTTCTAGGAGACAAACATGACAGTTAAAATTGCTTTACTAGGATTTGGTACCGTTGCAAGTGGTGTGCCTTTCCTCCTAAAGGAAAATGGAGAAAAAATCAATCAATCAGCACATTCAGAGATTGAAGTAGCCAAGGTATTGGTCAAGGATGAAGATGAAAAGAATCGCTTGCTTGCAGCTGGGAATGACTTTAACTTTGTGACCAGTGTAGACGATATTTTATCAGACAAGGACATTACTATCGTAGTGGAATTGATGGGACGTATCGAACCTGCTAAGACCTTTATCACTCGTGCCTTGGAAGCTGGAAAACACGTTGTTACTGCAAACAAGGACCTTTTGGCTGTCCATGGCGTAGAATTGTTAGAAATCGCTAAAGAGCATAATGTAGCACTTTACTACGAAGCGGCAGTTGCTGGTGGTATTCCAATTCTTCGTACTCTAGTAAATTCGTTGGCTTCTGATAAAATCACTCGCGTGCTTGGTGTCGTTAACGGAACTTCTAACTTTATGATGACCAAGATGGTGGAAGAAGGCTGGTCTTACGATGACGCTCTGGCCGAAGCTCAAAGACTAGGATTTGCAGAAAGCGACCCTACAAATGACGTGGATGGGATTGACGCAGCCTACAAGATGGTGATTTTGAGCCAGTTTGCTTTTGGTATGAAGGTTGCCTTTGACGATGTAGCCCACAAGGGAATCCGCAACATCACACCAGAAGACGTAGCTGTAGCCCAAGACCTGGGCTATGTAGTGAAATTGGTTGGTTCTATCGAGGAAACTCCTTCAGGTATTGCTGCAGAAGTAACTCCAACCTTCCTTCCTAAAGCACATCCACTTGCCAGTGTGAATGGGGTTATGAACGCTGTATTTGTAGAATCTATCGGTATCGGTGAATCTATGTACTACGGACCAGGTGCGGGTCAAAAACCAACTGCAACAAGTGTTGTGGCGGATATTGTCCGTATCGTTCGTCGCTTGAATGATGGTACCATTGGTAAAGACTTCAACGAATACAGCCGTGACTTGGTCTTGGCAAATCCAGAAGATGTTAAAGCAAACTACTATTTCTCAATCTTGGCACCAGACTCAAAAGGTCAGGTTTTGAAGTTGGCTGAAATCTTTAATGCTCAAGATATTTCCTTCAAGCAAATCCTCCAAGATGGCAAAGAGGGTGACAAGGCGCGTGTTGTTATCATTACACACAAGATTAATAAAGCACAAGTTGAGTATGTTTCAGCTGAGTTGGCCAAAGCTTCAGAATTTGACCTCTTGAATACCTTCAAGGTGTTAGGAGAATAGGATGAAGATTATCGTACCTGCAACCAGTGCCAATATTGGGCCAGGTTTTGACTCGGTCGGTGTAGCTGTAACCAAGTATCTTCAAATTGAGGTCTGCGAAGAACGAGATGAGTGGCTGATTGAACACCAGATTGGTAAATGGATTCCCCATGACGAACGTAATCTCTTGCTCAAGATTGCCTTGCAAATTGCGCCATACTTGCAACCGAGACGCTTGAAAATGACCAGTGATGTTCCCTTGGCGCGTGGTTTGGGTTCTTCTAGCTCGGTGATTGTTGCTGGGATTGAACTAGCTAACCAACTGGGCAAGCTCAACTTATCTAACCACGACAAATTGCAGCTGGCGACCAAGATTGAAGGACATCCAGACAATGTGGCTCCAGCTATCTATGGAAATCTCGTTATTGCAAGTTCCGTTGAAGGGCAAGTCTCTGCTATCGTGGCTGACTTCCCAGAATGTGATTTTTTAGCTTATATTCCCAACTATGAATTGCGTACTCGTGACAGTCGTGGTGTCTTGCCTAAAAAATTGTCCTACAAGGAAGCTGTCGCTGCTAGTTCTATCGCCAATGTGGCGGTTGCGGCTTTGTTAGCAGGAGATATGGTGACGGCTGGGCAAGCAATCGAGGGAGACCTCTTCCATGAACGTTACCGTCAGGACTTGGTGAGAGAATTTGCTACGATTAAGCAAGTAGCCAAAGAGAATGGTGCCTATGCAACCTATCTCTCTGGTGCCGGACCGACAGTTATGGTCTTGGCTTCTCATGACAAGATGCCAACGATTAAGGCAGAATTGGAAAAGCAACCTTTCAAAGGAAAACTGCATGATTTGAAAGTTGATACCCAAGGTGTCCGTGTCCAAGTAAAATAAAGAATAGATGATAGGATGGGGGAACTCTCGACCAGAGGGCTTCCTATCCTTTTTTTGAAAAGAAGTTTATACTCAATGAAAATCAAAGAGCAAACTAGGAAGCTAGCCGCAGGCTGCTCAAAACACTGTTTTGAGGTTGTGGATGAAGCTGACGCGGTTTGAAGAGATTTTCGAAGAGTATTAGTTACAAACTTGATAAAGGAGAAACGAAGATGGCAGAAATTTATCTAGCAGGCGGTTGTTTTTGGGGCCTAGAGGAATATTTTTCACGAATTTCTGGAGTGCTAGCAACCAGTGTTGGCTACGCTAATGGGCAAGTCGAAACGACCAATTACCAGCTGCTCGAGGAAACAGACCATGCAGAGACTGTTCAAGTGATGTATGATGAGAAAGCAGTGTCACTCAGAGAGATTTTACTTTATTATTTCCGAGTCATCGATCCTTTATCGATTAATCAACAAGGGAATGACCGTGGTCGCCAATATCGAACAGGAATCTATTATCAGAATGAAGCAGATCTGCCCATTATCTACACAGTGGTGCAGGAGCAGGAGCGCATGTTGGGTCGAAAGATTGCAGTAGAAGTAGAGAAACTACGCCACTACATTCTGGCTGAAGACTACCACCAAGACTATCTCAAGAAAAATCCTTCAGGTTACTGCCATATTGATGTGATCGATGCTGATAAGCCATTGATTGACGCATCTAACTATGAAAAGCCTAGTCAAGAAGTGTTGAAGAAAAGCTTAACTGAAGAGTCTTATCGTGTTACCCAAGAAGCTGCTACAGAGGCTCCATTTACCAATGCCTATGACCAAACCTTTGAAGAAGGGATTTATGTAGACATTACGACGGGTGAGCCACTCTTTTTTGCCAAGGATAAGTTTGCCTCAGGTTGTGGTTGGCCAAGTTTTAGCCGTCCGATTTCTAAGGAGTTGATTCATTATTACAAAGACTTGAGTCATGGAATGGAGCGAATCGAGGTTCGTTCTCGGTCAGGAAATGCTCACTTAGGTCATGTTTTCACAGATGGACCGCGTAAGTTAGGTGGCCTCCGTTACTGTATCAATTCTGCATCCTTGCGCTTTGTAGCCAAGGATGAGATGGAAAAAGCAGGATATGGCTATCTATTACCTTACTTAAACAAATAAATCAGAGAGGGTGGGGCTTCCCACTTTCTTCATTTCCAGAATAAGAATAGAAGGGATTTATGAAACACTTACTATCTTACTTTAAACCCTACATCAAGGGATCGATTTTGGCACCCTTGTTCAAGCTACTAGAAGCTGTGTTTGAGCTCCTGGTTCCCATGGTGATTGCAGGGATTGTTGACCAATCCTTGCCCCAGAGAGATCAAGGGCATCTATGGATGCAGATTGGCCTACTCCTTATCTGTGCAGTGATTGGCGTTTTAGTGGCCTTGGTAGCTCAGTTTTATTCAGCCAAGGCTGCGGTTGGTTTTGCCAAAGAACTGACAAACGACCTTTATCGTCATATTCTTTCCTTGCCCAAGGATAGCAGAGACCGTCTGACAACTTCTAGCTTGGTGACTCGTTTGACTTCGGACACTTATCAGATTCAGACTGGGATCAATCAATTTCTGCGCCTCTTTTTGCGAGCGCCTATTATCGTTTTTGGGGCGATCTTTATGGCCTATCGAATCTCAGCTGAGCTGACTTTTTGGTTTTTAGTTATGGTTGTCATTTTGACAATCGTCATTGTAGGGCTCTCTCGACTGGTTAATCCTCTCTACAGTAGTCTCAGAAAGAAAACGGACCAACTGGTTCAGGAAACACGCCAGCAATTGCAAGGGATGCGGGTCATTCGTGCTTTTGGACAAGAAAAACGAGAATTGCATATTTTTCAAACCCTTAACCAAGTCTATGCGAGATTGCAAGAAAAGACGGGTTTCTGGTCTAGTTTGTTAACACCTCTGACCTATCTGATTGTCAATGGAACCCTTCTCGTCATCATCTGGCAGGGCTATATTTCAATTCAAGGAGGGGTACTCAGTCAGGGTGCTCTTATTGCGCTTATCAACTACCTCTTACAGATCTTGGTGGAATTGGTTAAGCTCGCCATGCTGATAAATTCTCTCAACCAGTCCTATATCTCAGCCAAGCGAATCGAGGAAGTCTTTGCTGAAGCTCCAGAAGATATCCATTCAGAGTTAGAACAAAAGCAAGCTACCAATGATCAGGCTTTACAAGTCCAAGAATTGACCTTTACCTATCCAGATGCGGCCCAACCTTCTCTGAGAGACATTTCCTTTGATATGAAGCAAGGGCAAATCCTTGGTATCATTGGGGGGACGGGTTCTGGTAAATCAAGCTTGGTGCAAGTCTTACTTGGACTTTATCCAGCAGACAAGGGAAGTATTGACCTTTATCGAAATGGACGTAGTCCTCGTAAACTTGAACAGTGGCGGTCTTGGATTGCCTATGTACCCCAAAAGGTCGAACTCTTTAAAGGAACTATTCGTTCCAACTTGACTTTGGGTTTAAATCAAGAAGTATCTGACCAAGAACTCTGGCAGGCCTTGGAGATTGCGCAAGCAAAGGATTTTGTCGGTGAAAAGGAAGGACTCTTGGATGCCACTGTTGAGGCAGGAGGTCGAAATTTCTCAGGTGGACAAAAACAAAGGCTGTCTATTGCACGAGCAGCCTTGCGCCAAGCTCCGTTCCTCATCCTAGATGATGCGACTTCGGCACTGGACACCATTACCGAGTCCAAGCTCTTGAAAGCTATTCGAGAAAATATGCCAAATACGAGCTTAATTTTGATTTCTCAACGGACTTCTACACTTCAGATGGCTGACCAAATTCTCCTCTTGGAAAAAGGTGAGTTACTAGCTATCGGCAAGCACGAGGATTTGATGAAGACTAGTCAAGTCTATCGTGAAATCAATGCATCCCAACATGGAAAGGAGGACTAGCATGAGACGACAAACTGCAAACCAGACGCTAAAACGTTTAGCCATAGATTTAGCCAGCCATCCTTTCCTCCTTTTCCTGGCCTTTCTAGGAACTATTGCTCAGGTTGCCTTATCAATTTATTTACCTATTCTGATTGGGCAGGTCATCGACCAGGTCCTAGTGGCTGGTTCTTCACCAGTTTTTTGGCAGATTTTCCTCCAGATGATCTTGGTAGTCATAGGAAATACACTGGTGCAATGGGCCAATCCTCTTCTTTATAATCGTCTAATCTTCTCTTATACCAAAGACTTGCGAGAGCGAATCATCCATAAGCTCCATCGTTTACCGATTGCTTTTGTGGATCGGCAGGGGAGTGGAGAGATGGTTAGTCGTGTAACCACGGATATAGAACAGTTGGCAGCTGGTTTGACCATGATTTTTAACCAATTTTTCATTGGTGTTATGATGATTTTGGTTAGTATTCTAGCCATGCTTCAAATTCATCTCCTCATGACTCTCTTGGTCTTGCTGTTGACACCACTGTCCATAGTGATTTCACGCTTTATTGCCAAACGATCTTATCATCTCTTCCAAAAGCAAACAGAGACGAGGGGGATTCAGACTCAGTTGATTGAAGAATCGCTTAGCCAGCAAACTATTATCCAGTCTTTCAATGCTCAGACAGAGTTTATCCAAAGACTGCACGAGGCGAATGGCAACTACGCAGGCTATTCTCAGTCAGCCATCTTTTATTCTTCAACGGTTAATCCTTCGACTCGCTTTGTCAATGCGCTCATTTACGCTCTTCTTGCTGGAGTAGGAGCTTATCGTATCATGATGGGGTCCACCTTGACCATCGGACGTTTAGTGACTTTTTTGAATTACGTCCAACAGTACACCAAGCCCTTTAGCGATATTTCTTCAGTGCTAGCCGAATTGCAAAGTGCTTTAGCTTGTGCAGAGCGCGTCTATGCTGTCTTAGAAAGTCCTGAGGTTGCTGAAACAGGTAAGGAACTCTTGACCAGTGATCAAGTGAAGGGGGCTATTTCCTTTAAACATGTTTCTTTTGGATACAATCCTGAAAGGACCTTGATTAAGGACTTATCCATCGATATCCCAGCTGGCAGCAAGGTAGCCATCGTTGGTCCGACAGGTGCTGGAAAATCAACTCTTATCAATCTCCTCATGCGTTTTTATCCTATTAAGTCGGGAGATATCTTGCTGGATGGACGATCCATTTATGATTATACCCGAGCATCATTGAGACAGCAGTTTGGCATAGTGCTCCAAGAAACCTGGCTCAAGCAAGGGACCATTTATGACAATATTGCCTTTGGCAATCCTGAAGCCAGTCGAGAGCAGGTGATTGCTGCTGCCAAAGCTGCCAATGCAGACTTCTTTATCCAACAACTGCCGCAGGGATACGATACCAAGTTGGAAAATGCAGGAGAATCTCTCTCTGTTGGTCAAGCCCAGCTTTTGACCATCGCGCGAGTCTTTCTGGCTATTCCAAAGATTCTTATCTTAGACGAGGCGACTTCCTCCATCGATACACGAACAGAAGTGCTGGTTCAGGATGCCTTTGCTAAACTCATGAAGGGGCGCACAAGTTTTATCATCGCCCACCGCTTGTCAACCATTCAGGATGCGGATTTGATTCTTGTCTTGGTGGATGGCGACATTGTTGAGTATGGGAACAATCAGGACCTCATGGCTAGAAAAGGCAAGTATTACCAAATGCAGCAAGCTGCAGCTTTTAGCTCTGAATAATCCATTCTCTTTTGAAATTTTATGGACGGAAAAAGTTGCCTTCGGGTGACTTTTTTGTTTCATAGCTAGAAAAATTATTCACTGTAAATTGTCTTTTAGAAAAGGAGCCTATAATGAAAGTCTTTCAGCATGTATACTAGATTGAAATAAAATGTGAACAAATCCATTGGGGAATTGAAATCAATTTCTAACAATGATTCAGAAGTTGTATTGTACTGTTTTATATTCAATTAACTATAAATATCGTGACTTGTGACCAAGATTTCCATGTTTATCTGGATGGTATCTTAGCCGTTAAGGATTCTCAAATCATCTATGTTGGTCAAGAAAAGCCAGAGATTTTAGAGCAAGCTGAGCAGATTATAGACTATCAGGGAGCCTGGATCATGCCTGGTTTGGTCAATTGTCATACCCATTCTGCCATGATAGGTTTGCGAGGGATCCGAGATGACAGCAATCTCCATGAATGGCTCAATGACTATATCTGGCCAGCAGAAGCAGGATTTACTCCCGCCATGACTACCAAGGCGGTCAGAGAAGCTCTGACAGAAATGCTCCAGTCAGGAACAACAACCTTCAACGATATGTATAATCCCAATGGTGTGGATATTGAGAGAATTTATCAAGCAGCGAAGGCATCTAAGATGCGTTGTTATTTCTCACCGACCCTCTTTTCTTCAGATACAGAAACAACTACTGAGACTATGAGCAGAACACGAGCCATCATAGAGGAAATCTTAGGATATGAAAATCCAAATTTCAAGGTTATGGTAGCTCCACATTCTCCCTATAGCTGTAGTAAAGATTTACTAGAAGAAAGCTTAGAACCTGTATTCACAAAATGATAGAGCCTTTAAAAGCCGATTAATGTGTGAAAGTTTGACAAAAGCAAGCTCTGACGATACGGATTTTTCAACATCCTTAGCTAATCTTCGAGAGTGATTCAACCAAGAAAAAGTTCGCTCAACAACCCAAGGTTTGGGGATGATTTGCCAGCTGTCCTTGATTTTTTCAGAAATATCTACTGGGCAACCAAACTCCTTCACCATCATCTCCTCAGAGCTTTTACGATAACCAGCATCGGCTGAAAAAGCCTTGATGGTTGGGAATTGTAGCATCACTTTGCGAGCCACTAAAAAACCTGATTTTGTGCCGTGCAAATGAGCTGCATGAACCACCACATCGAGAAGATTTCCCACAGTATCCACAAGGATGTGGCGCTTCCTCCCTTTGACCTTCTTACCGCCATCAATCCCACGTTCCTCTGCGGCATCTGTTGTTTTCACGCTTTGAGAATCAATGATAGCATAGGTTGGAGTGGCTGCTCTACCAGCTTTCAGTCGCTTTTTTTAACCAGTTCCGTCAAAATGGTGTCCCACAAACCGCTCTCTCTGGCACGACGAAAGAAACTCCAGACAGTTAGGGAAGGAGGGAAATCATGAGGGAGCATACGCCATTGGCAACCTGTTTTAGTGATATACAAGGTGGCGTTCACGAGTTCTCGTTTAGCCCACTTATAGGTGCGATGTTGGGAGAAATAGGGTTCAAGTTTAGCCCATTCTTGATCGGTTAAATCGGTATCATATGTTTTTCGTATCATATCTTTAGTTTAACATTTTTTGTGAATACAGATTCTGAATTATTGGGATTTCCAGAACTTGACAAGACTTCTTACATGAATTGGAAGGTGAATGATGAAAAACCAACTTGCCCTTAGTGGCGAAAAACATGATGAAAAAGTTTACCCACAACTATTTCATCATGTTGGCATGATTCGTGGGGAATATTTGTTGAGAGAGCTCAACCAAAACATACTGTTACCAAGTTGTCAGCAATTTGTAAAAGATTATCTAGACACCATTTGCTCCTTGTACTCAGATGAAGAGGTCTGGTATCGTTTTTCAGAATTAACGAATACAGAAGCTAATTGTCTCGAGGGGACTAAAGAGTATTTTGATGAGAATCATCCCTTGTTTGGATACAGAGGAACTAGGCGTTTACTGGCGTATCCGGATGAATTTCAGGCTGAGTCCAATGTCGTTACAGAAATTTATCAAACCAATCCCAATCTGTCTCTTATTTTTCCTTTTGTCAATGATGCCGACCAATTAAAACAAGCTATTAGAGTATTGCGTGAGTATGGTTTTACCGGGAAAATCGGCACGATGATTGAATTACCGTCAGCATATTTTGACTTAGACAGCATACTGGAAGCTGGTATTTCAAAGATTGTAGTTGGAATGAATGATTTGACTTCTTTTGTTTTTGCGACTGTGAGAAACAGTCAATGGCATGATATGGAAAGTCCAATAATGTTAGATATGCTAAGAGATATGCAGGATAAAGCAAGGGCGAAAAAAATTGACTTTGCTGTAGCAGGCTATCTGAATGATTCTTTCATACAAAAAATGAATCAGAGGAGTATCAAGTGCATTATCCATTACAGTTCTATTCCAGAGATTTTTAATTTAGAGATTGATCATCCAGACCACCTCAAACGTGTAAAAGAAGAAAGTAAAAAATTACAAAGGAGCAACCCATGACACCGCAAGAAATGTGGAATGCCTACAAGAAAATTAACCCCTCTATAGGAGATGAAATCGATGCTTGGGCTTTTGGAGTGGAACCAGACCTTTTAGCAGATTTGGTTTTAAAAGGAGAAAAGACTGTAACAGCATCAGCCTACGACCTCTATGCACTAGAAGCCGAGTCTCTTCCTCAAGAAGGAACTTTTGATGTCATTTTAGATAGTCAAAATCAGGCTGTCTGTATTGTTGAAATTACAAAGGTTTCTGTCCAGCCCTTTCATCAAGTTTCTGCGCAACATGCCTATAAGGAAGGTGAGGGAGACAAATCCTTAGCCTATTGGCGCCAGGTTCATGAGGTTTTTTTCACAGACTGCTTAGGTCAAGCAGGACTGACTTTTACACCTAAAAGCAAGGTTGTTTTAGAAGAATTTCGCAAGGTCTACCCACTGTAGGCTGTTAGACGGAAGAAAGTTTTGGAAATCACCGTCCAATCCTTTTTTTTCAAGCAAAACATGATATAATAAGTTTGTTTGAAGAAGAGCAGCAGCTCTTAAACTTAGAATAGGAGAAAATTATGCAAGCAGTTGAACATTTTATTAAGCAATTTGTTCCTGAACATTATGATTTATTTTTAGACTTGAGTCGTGAGACCAAGACGTTTTCAGGGAAAGTAATCATCACTGGTCAAGCACAGAGTGACCGTATTTCCCTTCACCAAAAAGACTTGGAAATCGCTTCTATAGAAGTTGCAGGTCAAGCTCGTCCATTTACAGTTGACCATGAAAATGAGGCTCTTCATATCGAATTGGCTGAGGCTGGTCAAGTTGAAGTGGTTATCGCTTTCTCAGGAAAAATTACAGACAACATGACAGGGATTTACCCTTCTTACTATACTGTTGATGGAGTTAAGAAGGAAGTCTTATCAACTCAGTTCGAGAGCCATTTTGCGCGCGAAGCCTTCCCATGTGTGGATGAACCAGAAGCTAAAGCAACTTTTGACCTTTCTCTACGTTTTGACCAAGCAGAAGGTGAATTGGCCTTGTCTAACATGCCAGAAATCGATGTTGAAAACCGTAAGGAAACAGGTATCTGGAAGTTTGAGACAACACCTCGCATGTCTTCTTACTTGTTAGCCTTTGTTGCGGGTGATTTGCAAGGTGTGACGGCTAAAACTAAAAACGGTACCCTCGTAGGTGTTTACTCAACCAAAGCTCATCCACTATCAAACCTTGATTTCTCACTGGATATCGCTGTTCGCTCTATCGAGTTCTACGAAGATTACTACGGAGTTAAGTATCCAATCCCTCAATCTCTCCACATCGCCCTTCCTGACTTCTCAGCTGGAGCTATGGAAAACTGGGGTCTTGTGACCTACCGTGAAGTTTACTTGATTGTGGACGAGAACTCAACCTTTGCTAGCCGCCAACAAGTTGCCCTTGTCATTGCCCACGAGCTTGCCCATCAATGGTTTGGAAACCTCGTGACTATGAAATGGTGGGATGACCTCTGGCTCAATGAAAGCTTTGCCAACATGATGGAATACGTCTGTGTGGATGCCATCGAGCCAAGTTGGAATATCTTTGAAGACTTCCAAACAGGTGGAGTACCTCTTGCTCTTGAACGTGACGCGACTGATGGTGTTCAGTCTGTTCACGTCGAAGTCAAACACCCAGATGAAATCAATACCCTCTTTGATGGTGCTATCGTCTATGCTAAAGGAAGTCGTCTCATGCACATGCTTCGTCGTTGGCTGGGAGATGCTGATTTTGCTAAAGGTTTGCACGCTTACTTTGGAAAACATCAGTACAGCAATACAATTGGACGTGACCTTTGGAATGCTCTCGGACAAGCGTCAGGACGTGATGTCGCAGCCTTCATGGATTCTTGGTTGGAACAACCTGGTTACCCAGTACTTACTGTCAAAGTTGAAAATGATGTCTTGAGGATTTCACAAAAACAATTCTTTATCGGTGAGCACGAAGACAAGAATCGTCTCTGGGTTGTGCCACTCAACAGCAACTGGAAAGGTTTGCCAGATACACTTGAAACTGAAAGTATTGAAATTCCTGGATACGCAGCTCTTCTTGCTGAAAACAAAACAGCACTTCGCCTCAACACTGAAAATACAGCTCACTACATTACAGACTATCAAGGAGACTTGCTAGATGCAGTTCTTGCTGACCTAGTTGATCTTGATAATACAAGCAAACTACAAATCGTCCAAGAACGTCGCTTGCTTGCTGAAGCAGGGCACATTTCTTATGCTGACTTGTTCCCAGTCCTTGATAAACTTGCTAAGGAAGAATCTTACCTTGTGGTTTCCGCTGTTTCTCAAGTGATTTCTGCCCTTGAGCGCTTTATCGATGAAGGAACAGAAGCTGAAACAGCCTTCAAAGCACTAGTTGCTAAATTGGCTCGTCACAACTATGACCGTCTTGGTTTCGAAGCTAAAGATGGAGAATCAGATGAGGATGAATTGGTTCGTCAGTTAGCCATTTCTATGATGATTCGCTCAAATGATGCAGAAGCTAGTCAAGTTGCTAGCCAAATCTTTGCAGCCCACAAGGAGAATCTTGCAGGACTTCCGGCAGCTATTCGCTCACAGGTTCTGATCAATGAGATGAAACATCATGAGACTAAAGACTTGCTAGCAGTTTATCTTGATACTTATACGCACGCAACAGATGCAGTCTTTAAACGTCAGTTGGCAGCAGCTCTTGCCTACAGTACAGATACGGACAATATCCAAACCTTGATTGCTGCTTGGAAGGACAAATTTGTGGTCAAACCACAAGACTTGTCAGCTTGGTATTACCAGTTCCTAGCTCATCAAGCAACTCAGGAAACAGCTTGGTCTTGGGCTCGTGAAAACTGGGCTTGGATTAAGGCAGCTCTTGGAGGAGATATGAGCTTTGATAGCTTTGTTATCCTTCCTGCTCATGTATTTAAGACAGAGCAACGCTTGGCGGAATACAAGGAGTTCTTTGAGCCACAACTTTCTGATCTTGCTCTTAGCCGTAATATTGGTATGGGAATCAAGGAAATTGCAGCGCGTGTTGACTTGATTAACCGTGAAAAAGCAGCAGTCGAAGCTGTTGTAGCCCAATATGCCAAAGCTTAATTCGTTCGAAATGTAAACAAAAACTCAACTTTCTATCTTAAAAATAAGAGAGAGTTGAGTTTTTTTTAAGGCAAATTTGGTATAATGGTTTTAATAAGGAGGAGTTTCTCATGATAAAAATCTTATTGGTTGAGGATGACCTAGGCCTGTCAAACTCAGTATTTGACTTTTTAGATGATTTTGCAGATGTCATGCAGGTTTTTGATGGAGAAGAAGGTCTCTACGAAGCTGAGAGTGGTGTCTATGACTTGATTTTGCTTGACCTGATGTTGCCGGAAAAAAATGGTTTTCAAGTATTGAAAGAATTGCGTGAAAAGGGAATTACGACACCAGTTCTGATTATGACTGCCAAGGAAAGTTTGGATGACAAGGGACATGGATTTGAACTGGGAGCGGATGATTATCTGACCAAACCTTTCTACCTAGAAGAACTCAAAATGCGGATTCAAGCTCTTCTCAAACGTTCAGGTAAGTTTAATAAAAATACATTGACTTATGGAAATATTGTGGTTAATTTGTCAACCAATACCGTTAAAGTCGAAGATACTCCTGTCGAATTGCTAGGAAAAGAGTTTGATTTATTAGTTTATTTCTTTCAAAATCAAAATGTTATTTTGCCGAAGACTCAGATTTTTGACCGCCTATGGGGATTTGATAGTGATACGACGATTTCCGTTGTAGAAGTCTATGTCTCAAAAGTTCGTAAGAAATTGAAGGGAACAGCCTTTGCTGAAAATCTTCAAACCTTGCGTAGTGTCGGGTATATTTTAAAAGATGTTCAATAAGCTAAGAAAAACATGGTATTCAGATGACTTCAGCTATTTCATTCGGAACTTTGGAGTGTTCACCCTAATCTTCTCTGCTATGACCTTGATTATCCTCCAGGTCATGCACTCGAGTCTCTACACTTCTGTAGATGAAAAACTCCAAGCCCTTAGTGGTAGCCCTCAAGCGGTTATCCAGTTAGCCCTGAATCGGGCAACTGAGGAATTCAAGGACATTGAACCGGCAACTGCGGATGCCAGCAAGGCTGAAATCAAACCAAATGTTAGTTCCAATACTGAAGTATTGCTCTTTGACAAGGATTTTAACCAACTCTTACTGGGCAATCGCTTTTTAGGTTTGGACAAGATCAAAATGGACAAGAAAGAGTTGAATCACATTCGTCAACTCCAAGTTGTCAATAGCTACGGTCAAGAAGAAACCTACCGGATGATCTTGATGGAAACCAATTCATCCACTGTTTCAAGTAATGTCAAATATGCGACAATCTTGATCAATACTAGTCAGCTTGAGCAGATTAGCCAAAACCATGAGCACTTAATCGTAGTAGTCATGACCAGTTTCTGGCTCCTATCTTTAATTGCCAGTGTTTACCTGGCACGTGTCAGTGTCAAACCTCTGCTGGAAAGTATGCAAAAGCAGAAGTCCTTTGTTGAAAATGCGAGCCACGAATTGAGAACGCCTTTGGCCGTTTTACAAAATCGTTTAGAGACTCTCTTTCGAAAACCAGAAGCAACGATTATGGAATCTAGTGAAAGTATCGCTTCTAGTCTTGAAGAAGTTCGCAACATGCGTTTCCTCACGACCAATCTTCTCAACCTTGCACGTCGAGATGATGGAATCAAACCTGAAATAGCAGAAGTTTCTCCGCAATTCTTTAAAACAACCTTTGCTAACTATGAGTTGATTGCTTCTGAAAATGATCGTGTTTTTGAGTATGAAAATCGGATTTATCGCCCATTCATGACCGATCAGTTGCTCCTGAAACAGCTCATGACCATCTTATTTGACAATGCCATCAAGTATACCGAAGAAGATGGAAAAATTGAGTTTGTGATCCATGCTACGGATCGCCACCTCTATCTATCCGTAACGGATAATGGGATTGGGATCTCAGCTGCTGACAAGAAGAAAATCTTTGACCGCTTTTACCGTGTAGACAAGGCAAGAACCCGTCAGAAAGGTGGTTTTGGTCTAGGCCTATCTTTGGCTAAGCAGATCGTAGATGCCTTACGAGGAACGATTATCGTTAAAGATAACAAGGCTAGAGGAACAATTTTTGAAGTTAAGATTGCTATTCAATCTCCTCCCAAACGTAAGAATAAATAAAAAGACAGTTTTAAAACTGTCTTTTTTGATAACTAGAAAAGAGGTTGGTACCACTACCAACCTTTATTTTGAAATTTTTCGTTTAATAATCTCTCGTTGGAGTTGGAGGAGTGTCAAGCTTACCCCCATAGCAACAACAAATGATAAAGCTGTGTTTAATTTTAAGGCTAAAAAGATAAAACTAAAAAACACCATAAAAATACAAAAACAAGCAATATTTATAAAAAATAAAACCTCTTTTAAATTGGAGTTAACGGGTGATTCTAGTGTATAGTCATGATAAAGCGGAGTTTGATTCGATTCGGGAGTTTGTTCAAACTCATAGGCTTCTAATTTTCTTGCGGGCATGATTCTCTCCTTAACAGTATGTAACTATTTTATCATTTTTTATGCAGAGAATTATTACAGAATGGTTACAAAAACACTAAAGTTCCTTTTCATTTTCAAAGCATGGCTGATTTGCTAGAAATGTGGTATAATTTTTCTTATGGAAAAGATTATCATTACAGCAACTGCTGAAAGTATTGAACAAGTTGAACAACTACTCGAAGCTGGCGTAGACCGTATCTACGTCGGTGAGAAAGATTTTGGTCTTCGTCTGCCAACAACCTTTAGTCATAACCAATTGCGTGAAATTGCTAAGCTGGTTCATGACGCTGGTAAGGAATTGATTGTTGCGGTCAATGCCCTCATGCACCAAGATATGATGGACCGTATCAAGCCTTTCTTAGACTTTTTGGAAGAAATCAAGACAGACTACATTACGATTGGGGATGCAGGAGTCTTTCATGTGGTTAATCGCGATGGTTATTCATTTAAAACTATCTACGATGCCTCAACTATGGTAACTAGCAGTCGTCAGATCAACTTCTGGGGACAAAAGGCTGGTGCGTCTGAGGCTGTTTTGGCGCGTGAAATTCCATCTGCCGAACTCTTCAAGATGCCAGAGATTTTGGAAATTCCTGCTGAAGTCTTGGTTTATGGTGCCAGTGTCATTCACCATTCTAAGCGTCCTCTCTTACAAAACTACTATAACTTTACGCATATCGATGATGAAAAGACGCGTAAACGTGACCTCTTCTTGGCAGAGCCGAGTGATCCAGAGAGTCATTACTCGATTTTTGAGGACAATCATGGTACCCATATTTTTGCAAATAACGACCTTGATTTGATGACTAAATTGACAGAATTGGTAGAGCATGGTTTTACTCACTGGAAGCTAGAGGGGCTCTACACACCTGGTCAGAATTTTGTAGAGATTGCAAAACTCTTTATTCAAGCGCGTAGCTTGATTCAAGAGGGGAACTTTAGCCATGACCAAGCCTTCTTGCTGGATGAAGAAGTGCGCAAGTTACACCCTAAAAACCGTTTTCTTGACACAGGATTTTATGATTACGATCCTGACATGGTTAAATAGAACACCAAAACCTGAAATAAAAATGTTCGGGTTTTTCAAGTGTATTCATGAAATAAAAACGGATACATGTTATAATAGATGTAGCTCTATATTGGAGGTGTTTAAGTGGAGAATCTGAAAAAGATGGCAGGTATCAAGGCTGCTGAGTTTGTCAAGGATGGTATGGTAGTCGGTCTGGGAACGGGCTCTACTGCCTATTATTTTGTCGAAGAAATTGGTCGTCGGATCAAAGAAGAAGGTTTGCAGATTACTGCTGTAACAACTTCCAGTGTGACCAGTAAACAGGCTGAAGGACTTAACATCCCGCTCAAGTCGATTGATCAAGTGGATTTTGTCGATGTGACGGTTGACGGGGCGGATGAAGTAGATAGCCAGTTTAACGGAATCAAAGGCGGTGGTGGTGCCCTTCTGATGGAGAAGGTTGTCGCAACACCCTCAAAAGAATATATTTGGGTGGTGGATGAAAGCAAACTGGTTGATAAACTAGGTTCTTTTAAATTGCCTGTGGAAGTGGTTCAGTATGGCGCAGAACAGGTTTTTCGTCGTTTTGAGCGAGCTGGCTACAAACCAAGTTTTCGTGAAAAAGACGGCCAACGTTTTGTGACGGATATGCAGAACTTTATCATTGACCTAGCCTTGTATGTCATTGAAGATCCAATTGCCTTCGGGCAAGAATTGGATCATGTCGTTGGTGTCGTAGAGCATGGCTTGTTCAACCAAATGGTGGATAAGGTCATCGTAGCGGGACGAAATGGCGTTCAGGTTTTAACTTCAACAAAAGGAAAATAAAAGGAGGCACACTATGTCAAAATTTAATCGTATTCACTTGGTAGTACTCGATTCTGTAGGAATTGGTGCTGCACCAGATGCTAATAACTTTGTCAATGCAGGGGTTCCAGATGGAGCTTCGGACACACTGGGACACATTTCAAAAACAGTTGGTTTGAATGTGCCAAATATGGCCAAAATCGGTCTAGGAAATATTCCACGTGAAACTCCTCTTAAGACTGTACCAGCTGAAAGCAATCCAACAGGATATGCAACGAAATTGGAAGAAGTTTCCCTTGGTAAGGATACCATGACTGGTCACTGGGAAATCATGGGACTCAATATTACTGAGCCTTTTGATACTTTCTGGAACGGATTCCCAGAAGAAATCTTGACAAAAATCGAAGAATTTTCAGGACGCAAGGTCATTCGTGAAGCTAACAAACCTTACTCAGGTACAGCTGTTATCGATGATTTTGGACCACGTCAAATGGAAACTGGAGAGTTGATTATCTATACTTCAGCTGACCCAGTTTTGCAGATTGCTGCTCACGAAGACATCATTCCTTTGGATGAATTGTACCGTATCTGTGAATACGCTCGTTCGATTACCCTTGAGCGTCCTGCCCTTCTAGGTCGTATCATTGCCCGTCCATATGTTGGTGAACCAGGAAACTTCACTCGTACGGCAAATCGTCGTGACTTGGCCGTTTCTCCATTTGCACCGACTGTTTTGGATAAGTTGAACGAAGCTGGTATCGATACTTATGCTGTTGGTAAAATCAACGATATCTTTAACGGTGCGGGTATTAACCATGATATGGGCCACAACAAGTCAAATAGTCATGGAATTGATACACTATTGAAGACCATGGGTCTTGTTGAGTTTGAAAAAGGATTCTCTTTCACAAACTTGGTTGACTTTGACGCCCTTTACGGCCACCGTCGTAATGCTCACGGTTACCGTGATTGCTTGCATGAGTTTGATGAACGCTTACCTGAAATTATCGCAGCTATGAGAGAGAATGACCTTCTCTTGATTACAGCAGACCATGGAAATGATCCAACCTACGCTGGAACTGACCACACTCGTGAATATATTCCATTGTTGGCCTACAGCCCTGCCTTTAAAGGAAATGGTGTCATTCCAGTAGGGCATTTTGCAGATATCTCAGCGACTGTTGCCGATAACTTTGGTGTGGAAACTGCTATGATTGGGGAAAGTTTCTTAGATAAATTGGTATAAGATGACGCGCTATGCTTTGCTGGTGAGAGGCATCAATGTTGGTGGCAAGAATAAGGTCGTCATGGCGGAGCTTCGTCAAGAATTGACAGAGTTGGGACTGGGAAAGGTTGAAACTTACATCAACAGTGGCAATATTTTCTTTACATCGACAGATGTCAAAGCCTAGTTGGTTGAGAAGTTAGAGGATTTCTTTGAAGTCTATTGTCCATTTATTCAGAGCTTTTCTTTGCTGAGTCTAGAGGACTTTGAAGCGGAACTTAAAAATCTGCCTGAATGGCGGACCAGAGATTTGGCATGAAAGGATGTCCACTTTTACACTGAGGGTTTGGATGTGGAGCAAGTCATGCAGACAGTTGAAAGTTTAGATTTAAAAGATGAAGTGCTCCATTTTGGAAAACTTGGTATTTTCTGGGGGAAATTCTCTGAAGAATCCTATTCTAAGACTGCCTATCATAAGTACTTGCTCAAGATGCCTTTCTATCGCCACATTACTATTCGTAATGCTAAAACTTTTGACAAAATCGGTCAAATGCTTAAAAAATAATAAAGGAGACACACAATGACATTTTTAAACAAAATCCATGAAACAGCTACTTTCCTGAAAGACAAGGGAATCCAAGCGCCTGAGTTCGGTCTAATCCTTGGATCAGGACTTGGAGAATTGGCAGAAGAAATTGAAAATCCAGTTGTAGTAGACTATGCTGAGATTCCAAACTGGGGCCGTTCAACAGTAGTTGGTCACGCTGGTAAATTAGTATATGGGGAACTTGCAGGTCGCAAGGTCTTAGCTCTTCAAGGGCGTTTCCATTTCTACGAAGGAAATCCTCTGGAAGTTGTGACTTTCCCAGTTCGTGTCATGAAAGTTCTTGGATGTGAAGGTGTTATTGTAACCAATGCTGCTGGTGGTATTGGATATGGGCCAGGTACTTTGATGGCTATCTCTGACCATATCAATATGACGGGGCAAAACCCATTGATGGGTGAAAACTTGGATGATTTTGGTTCACGTTTCCCAGATATGTCTAAGGCCTACACACCAGAATACCGTGCTACTGCCCATGAAGTGGCTAAAAAACTTGGTATCAAGCTTGATGAAGGTGTCTATATCGGTGTAACCGGTCCAACTTATGAAACACCAGCAGAAATCCGTGCCTATAAGACACTGGGAGCAGATGCAGTTGGTATGTCTACGGTTCCTGAAGTTATCGTGGCAGCTCACTCAGGTTTAAAAGTTCTGGGAATTTCATGTATTACCAACTTTGCGGCTGGTTTCCAAGAAGAACTTAACCACGAAGAAGTTGTAGAAGTAACCGAACGTGTCAAAGGTGATTTCAAAGGCTTGCTTAAAGCGATTCTTGCAGAATTGTAAAAAAACTTGGTGATGGGATTAGACTAGAAATGAAGGTTTTAGTTCTCATCGCCTTTAGTAAAGAAGATTGGGTTTGTTGTGATTAAAAGATGAACAAAAATCCAATCAACTACTATATTTTTACAAAAAATTTGTCACATTCTTATTTATCAATTAGGAAAAATGACTTGGAAAGACGAAATAGCTTACAGGCTTAGTGATCTGATTGGTAAATAGGGGAAAATAAAAGAAAGTTAGAAAAAGAATGAAAATCGGTCAACGAATGATGCGTTTTGGCATAAAAAAATTAAGTATCGGAGTTGTATCTGTTGCGGTTGGTTATGCTTTTTTAGCACCGACAGGAATTTCTGCCAATGAAAGAAGTCCAGTTGTGAAAAACGAAACTCCTCTAGTCGTAAATGCAACGGATGGTTCGACAAAACTAGAAAATACTGATAAAAAACAGGAAACGCCTCTTATAGAGGAAAGAGTGGCAGTTATCCAACCAGCTACGGAAACAAAAGAAGTCCTTAAAAATCAGAAGGAAGAAGAAAAGCTGGAATCCCATGAAACAGAGCCTGCTCTAGTTCCTGAAGAAGTGAATAAAGAGGAAAATGTAAAGGATGAGGCTACAACTTCTCGTCCTGTGACAGCAGAAGATCTTTTGAAAATCTCAAAAGGAGAACTGCACTCAGAAAATGATTTGCTTGACAATTCTCTTTATGGTGAAAAAGTCCTTGATTTAGAAGGTGATGACGATCAGGATGGTATCAAAAATAAGGATGAGCTTTATGTTTATCGTAAAGATGGTAAGGACTATCTAGGATATAACAGTCATCCATTACTAGCAGACAGTGATGGGGATGGACTAGCAGATGGAGAAGATGATAATAAGAAACAATGGTATGTTACAGATCGAGACGCTCTTCTCTTTATGGAATTATCCTATCGTGATGATGACTATATCGAAAAAATTCTAGATCATAAAAATCCATTTCCGAGTCTCTACTTGAATCGTCAAGAATATAAGATGATGCACAATGAGTTAGCCCCGTTTTGGAAGATGAAAAAAGCTTACCATACAGCTAGCGGTTTGGATGCTTATCTATTCGAAACTAAGAGTGATCTTCCTTATTTAAAAGACAATACTGTTCAAATGTTGGCTATACGTGGAACAAGACTGAATGATGCCAAAGATTTGAGAACGGACTTGACCTTGCTAGGAGGAAATAAACCTGCACAAGCGGATGATATCCGTAATGTTGTCAAAGAATTGGCGCAGGATTCCACTATAACCAATCTGTATATGACAGGTCATTCGCTAGGAGGCTATTTAGCTCAAATAGCAGCAGTTGAAGCCTATCAAAAATATCCTACTTTTTATAATAATGTTTTGAAAAAAGTGACAACATTTAATGCACCTAAGGTCATTACTTCAAGAACAATCTGGAATGCCAAAAATGGTTTCTGGGATGTAGGACTAGAAAGTCGGAAGCTCGCTGTAAATGGAAAAATTAAACATTATGTAGTGGATAACGACAATGTGGTTACATATGTGCTACAAAATGATAGTGATGTTGTGACATCTACAGGAAGCGCCAATGTTAAACACCGTTCGCGTGGCTATTTTGAAAGTCGCATGAATGATATTCCAAACTTTAATATTGGAAAACGAACAACATTGGACAAGCAGGGTTACCGTGATCCAAAACTGGAAAAAATTTCTTTCTTTAAGAAACAACAACTCCCTCTGTCATCTAGTCAACCAAGCGCTGAACCTCTTGAAAATATAGCTCTAGGGAAACGGGTTACCCAAAGTTCGACAGCTTTTGGAGGTGACGCTAGAAGGGCTGTGGATGGAAAAGTTGATGGGAATTATACTCATCATTCTGTAACGCATACAGATTTTCAATCTAAGCCTTGGTGGCAAGTCGATTTAGACAAGGAAGAAACGATTCGTCAAATCAATATCTATAATCGAACAGATACTGCTCAGGATAGGTTTACCAATTTTAATGTGATTCTTTTAGATAGTTCTGGGAAAGAAATTGAGAGAAAGCGCATTGCATCTCTGAAAGATATCTCTGCACAAATTGCAATTGACTATAAAAAAGCTCGTTTTGTCCGTATTGAGTTAGATGGTTACAATGCTCTCAGTCTCGCAGAAGTTCAGGTCTTGCGTGCTGAAAATATCGCATGGAAAAAGCAAGCACGCCAAAGTTCTACCGAGTTTGGAGGAGATGCTAGACGTGCCTTGGATGGGAATACCAATAGTAGCTACAGCCAGCAATCGATTACTCATACAAAATTTGAGAATCAGCCTTGGTGGGAAGTTGATTTAGGTCGTACAGAACAGGTAGGACTTATCCGCCTTTATAATCGTGTAGATGGCGAATTTTCCAAACGTTTGGCAGATTTTGATGTGATTTTATATGATGAAAAAGGAAAAGAAGTTACTAGAAAATATGTTTCTCGTTTAGTAGGAAATCGTCTAGATCTTCAGTTGGATGGCAAGTTGGGTCGTCGTGTCCGTATTCAATTGCGTCAGAAAAATCAAGCTCTCAGTCTTGCTGAAGTAGAAGTATTTCGATTTATAGCTAAGAATGCTGTGACACCACCAATTTCTAAGCCAGTACAAGTGTTAAATTACATTCCTGTAAAAGATAAAACCCTAACTATTCATCATAGTGGAGCTTACATTGCACGCTATTCTATAACTTGGGAAGAAGTTACAGTAGATAAAAATGGTCATTCAGTTGTTCGAAGTCATTCTTGGGAAGGAAATGGACATAATCAGACTGCTGGTCTTGTCCTCAACCTCCCAATCAAAGAAAATATGAGAAATCTGCGAATTAAGATTAAAAAGAGAACAGGTCTTATCTGGAATAGATGGCAAACAATCTATGACAACAGACCTCTCCTTGCCCAACCACATCGAAAAATCACTCATTGGGGTACAACATTGAATTCCAAGGTGAGTGACGATGATGTCTTGTAATCTGATGATACAATGACAGTTAGATAATTCAGTTTATAAAAAACTACCTGAGCTTGAATAGGACTCAGGTAGCTATCTGTGAGAGAATAAAATTAAAAAGAAAGGTAGAGCGCGTGTTTTGATTTGAACACGAGCGGAAAACTTGGAAAATAGATAATCTGACTGAGAAATCAGGATTTCTAGTCAGATTCCTAATTTTCAGCCGTTTTCTTCTCGCTCTTTAATCTTCATAAAATAAAGAAAGGATGGGTAAACCGTATTCGCTGAACTGAATACGGGCGGAGAACTATGTAAAAAAGATAAACTGTCTAGCATCTGCGATGCTTCGTCAGTTTCCTATTTTTCCTTTGTTCTCTGTCGCCCTTTATATCTTAACGATGTCTATCCATATTGCTGCTCAGCAGGGTGAAATTGCTGATAAAATTCTTCTTCCTGGGGATCCTCTTCGTGCGAAATTTATTGCGGAGAATTTCCTTGAAGATGCTGTTTGTTTTAACGAAGTGCGTAACATGTTTGGCTACACTGGTACTTACAAGGGTCACTGTGTATCTGTCATGGGAACTGGGATGGGGATGCCATCGATTTCGATTTATGCGCGTGAGTTGATTGTGGACTACGGTGTGAAAAAATTGATTCGTGTGGGAACTGCTGGTTCGTTAAATGAAGATGTCCACGTACGTGAATTGGTTTTAGCGCAAGCAGCTGCAACCAACTCAAACATCATCCGCAACGACTGGCCACAGTATGATTTCCCACAAATCGCTAGTTTTGATTTGCTAGACAAGGCCTACCATATCGCCAAAGAACTCGGTATGACAACCCACGTTGGGAACGTTTTGTCATCCGATGTCTTTTACTCAAACTGCTTTGAAAAGAACATTGAGCTTGGTAAATGGGGAGTTAAAGCTGTAGAAATGGAAGCAGCAGCCCTTTACTATCTTGCTGCCCAACATCATGTTGATGCGCTTGCTATCATGACCATTTCTGATAGTTTGGTCAACTCAGATGAAGACACTACTGCAGAAGAACGCCAAAATACCTTCACCGATATGATGAAGGTTGGTTTGGAAACCTTGATTGCAGAGTAAAATGTAAAAGGAAATCCTGATTTCAAGCGAAATCAGGATTTTTTCATGGATGCGATTTTTTCTGGCTCTGGTGTAACGCGGAGAGTCTTTTGTCCTGTGTAGGTTACAAAACCGGGTTTGCCACCAGTTGGTTTGTTGAGTTTTTTCACTGCAATCATATCCACTTGCACGAGATTTGACAAACGCCCTTTGGAAAAGTAGGCTGCTAGTTCGGCCGCGTCTGTCTTGACTTCGTCAGAAGGATTGAGATTTTCTGAGATGACGACATGACTTCCAGGAATGTCCTTGGCATGGAACCAAAGTTCCTCCTTGCGGGCCATTTTAAAGGTCAATTCCTCATTTTGAAGATTGTTTCGACCGACATAGATGATGGTTTTCCCATCACTAGCCAGATACTGTTCTGGTTTTTTGCGTTTCTGGATTTTTTCGCGTTGGCGTCTTCTAATAAAGCCTGTTTGGATTAATTCTTCACGGATTTCAGCGATTTCTTTCAGTCCAGCTTGGTTGAGGACGGTCTCGACACTTTCCAGATAGAGAATGGTTGTCTTGGTTTCTTCAATCAACTCAGTCAGGTATTTGACAGCTTCTTTGAGTTTCTGGTAACGTTTAAAATAGCGTTGGGCATTTTGATTGGGAGTCAAGGCCTTATCAAGCGCAATGGTGATAGGTTGGTTAGTATAGTAGTTGTCTAGGATAACCTGATCTTGGTCGTTAGGCACTTGGTAGAGGAAGGTTGTTAGCAGTTCCCCTTTTTGGCGAAATTCCTCAGCATTGTCTGTCGCCAATAACTCTTTTTCTTGTTTTTTCAGCTTATGGCGATTTTTTTGAAGTTCATTTTCAACACGGCGAATCAGATCACTGGCTTGCTGTTTGACGCGGTCGCGCTCAGCCTTGTCCTTATAATAGGTGTCCAAGAGCTCTGAAAGGCTGGCAAAAGGCTCTCCTACACTATTTTCGAAGGGAATTGGACTGAAGGAGGTCTCCGTTAGGTAAGGCTTGGTTTCTTGTCCGAAAAAGTGACGGAAGGTAGAAAGTTTATCACGAACCAAGAGCCTTTCCAATTCGTTTGCCGTATCTCGTCCTAGACCTTGAAAGAGGTTTTGAAGATTTTTTGCTGTTAGCTCTTGGGTTTGAAGGATTTCAAAGAGCTTTTCATCCTTGACAGTAAAAGGATTGAGAGGTTCCGTACTTGGTGGAGCGATATAGGTTGATCCAGGAAGCAAGGTGCGGTAGCTATTTTGTGAAAAGCCGACGTGTTTAATAACTTCGAGGATTTTATGACTACTTTTATCAACCAGTAGAATATTACTGTGTTTACCCATAATCTCGATAATCAAGGTAGCCTGGATATGGTCTCCAATCTCGTTCTTATTGGAAACTGTGATTTCCACGATACGGTCATTTTCCACTTGCTCAATCGACTCAATCAGGGCACCCTGTAAATACTTTCTCAAAACCATGATAAAGGTAGAAGGTTGGGCTGGATTTTCAAAAGTCGTTTGGGTCAGCTGAATGCGTCCAAAAACTGGATGGGCAGAAAGGAGCAGGCGATGACTTTGGCGATTGCTGCGGATTTGCAAGACCAACTCTTGTTCAAAAGGCTGATTGATTTTCTGAATGCGACCATTAACTAACTCTTTTTGCAATTCCTCAACCATGTGGTGTAAAAAAAATCCATCAAATGACATCGTTCTCTCCTTGTGATTGTATTCCATAGTATTATATCAAAAAGGTAGAATAAAATCATGGAAATGTGGTATAATAAAGCCAAGTAAAGAGAAACGAGAAGCACATGTATATTGAAATGGTAGATGAAACTGGTCAAGTTTCAAAAGAAATCTTACAACAAACCCAAGAAATTTTGGAATTTGCAGCCCAAAAATTAGGAAAAGAAGACAAGGAGATGGCAGTCACTTTTGTGACCAATGAACGTAGTCATGAACTCAATCTGGAGTACCGTGACACGAACCGTCCGACAGATGTTATCAGTCTTGAATATAAGCCAGAGTTGGAAATTGCCTTTGACGAGGAAGATTTGCTTGAAAATCCGGAATTGGCAGAGATGATGTCTGAGTTTGATGCCTATATTGGGGAATTGTTCATCTCTATCGATAAGGCTCATGAGCAGGCCGAGGAATATGGCCACAGCTTTGAGCGTGAGATGGGTTTCTTGGCAGTACACGGCTTTTTACATATCAATGGCTATGATCACTATACTCCGGAAGAAGAAGCGGAGATGTTCGGTTTACAAGAAGAAATTTTGACAGCCTATGGACTCACAAGACAATAAACGAAAATGGAAAAATCGTGACCTGATATCCAGTTTAGAATTTGCTCTCACAGGAATTTTTACTGCTATCAAGGAAGAACGCAATATGCGAAAACATGCAGTGACGGCTCTTGTAGGCATTCTTGCAGGTTTTGTTTTTCAGGTGTCACGAATCGAATGGCTCTTTCTCCTATTGAGCATTTTCTTGGTAGTAGCGTTTGAGATTATCAACTCCGCTATCGAAAATGTGGTGGATTTGGCCAGTCACTATCACTTTTCTATGCTGGCTAAAAATGCCAAGGATATGGCAGCTGGCGCGGTATTAGTGGTCTCTCTTTTCGCAGCCTTAACAGGCGCATTGATTTTTCTCCCACGCATTTGGGATATGCTATTTTAAACAGTAAGAGAAAAGTTTGAAAAAAAGATAAAAGCTAATTGATTTATTGTTTCTCCTAATTTTAGGTACACTAAAAAGAGGTCTTGCAAGCTGATTTTTGAAATTAAGCGACATTGAATCCGTGTTGTTGTGCAAAACGAACAGCGTCTTGAACAGACATCGTTTTATCAGGATTTCGTATTTCGGTCAGTCCTTGTAAAGCAGGATTGTAGTCTTCTTGTTTCCGTAGCATTTGGTACACAGAAACCAGTAATCTGCGACAGATAGCGATCATTGCTTTTCGATGACCACGGCGCTTCTTGAGTCTGAGATACTGGTTCTTGAATTCGAGATGTTTATCAGACTTGACAACCGCGTTAGCGATTTGGACGAGAAAAGGTTTGAGGTATCTCCCACCTTTGGAAATGTGAGTAGAGTATTTCTTGCCAGCACTTTCATTGTTAGCTGGAACTAAACCTGCCCACGAGCAGAGTTTTCCTGCATTATCAAAGACAGTCATATTTTCACCAATCTCAGAGATAATTCTGAGAGCAGATAGTTCATCTTTAAAACCAGGTACTGTTTGAATCAGCTTAACTTGTTCTTGATAGTCACGACCAAGTTCACGAATCATCTGTTCCAAGTCCTCTTTACAGATAGCTAAGGCATCGTAGTGAGCCTTGATGACTCTGATTTTCTCGGCTTGTTCTGGTGTTAGCTCGCCCTCTATAGCGATGTCCAAGTCTTGTACTTTATTCTTCATTCTCTTGTGAATGAGCTGCTCAATAGTTGGTTTCTCCTCTGGATTGTCAAAGATACTCTGGATAATCTTTTGAGCACTTTTTCCGAAACCATCGGAAACGACACTTGCAATTTGAAGGTTAGACCAAGTGAGACAATTCTGGTAACGATTTTTCTCGCTAACTTGGAGTTGTGTTAACTTCATACCATAGCGAAAGAGGTCACGGAGTTGTCTGATTTTGAGCGGGGGAATAAAGCTAGGAGCGACTAAATCATGCTTGAAGATGTCGGCAATCCACTGCGCATCTTTCTTGTCGGTTTTCTTTCCACGAATAGCCTCGACATACTTGGGATGAGCCAAGCAGACATTGGTATGTTCTTCTAGGATATTGAAAACAGGAATCCAGTATTTACCAGTAGATTCCATACAGACATCAAAGCAGGAATAGTATCCTAACCAATCACGTAGCTGAATGAGACCATTGGTAAAGGTGGAAAACCGTTTACGATGGTAGGTTGTAATTCCTTGATTATTGGTGATGGCAATAACTGCTACAATAAAGGTTTTATGCACATCAATTCCACAACAATTGGGATAAACAATTTTTAACATGAGGGGTCTCCTTTCACCAAATTTGAGTCTGCCTATCCCTTGACTGTTCTTCCCTTTCACAAACGAGTCGCTTATCCACATATAAGTTTACGTGCTCTTAGTCACCGTTCTTGTGCTTGATGGGAAGAACTACACCTATAATTATTCGAGGTAGTGGCTATACCACTCACTTACTTTCCTTCCCGTGATTTGTAGTAGTGATAGAACTCCTCAACTCTATTGTAAACTAAAATAAAGAGCACAACATCTTTTCATTCGGTGTTGTGCCTTGAGTGAAACGAAAGGAATGAATGATAAGTATGAAAATTCGTGGTTTTGAATTGGTTTCTACTTTTACAGATGAAAATTTATTGCCCAATCGTGAGACAGCGCATGCAGCTGGTTACGACTTAAAGGTTGCTGTGCGCACAGTTATCGCTCCAGGAGAGATTGTATTGGTTCCGACAGGGGTTAAGGCTTATATGCAACCGACTGAGGTTCTCTATCTCTATGATCGCTCTTCAAACCCTCGTAAGAAGGGTTTGGTTTTAATTAACTCGGTTGGGGTCATTGATGGGGATTATTATGGAAATCCTGGGAATGAAGGGCATATTTTTGCTCAGATGAAGAATATCACAGACCAAGAGGTTGTTCTTGAAGTTGGAGAACGTGTTGTCCAAGCTGTCTTTGCTCCTTTCTTAATTGCAGATGGCGATGCGGCTGATGGCGTTCGAACTGGTGGTTTTGGATCGACAGGGCACTAGAATGAAGATTATCTTTGTACGTCACGGGGAGCCAGATTATAGTATGCTTGATAAACTTGAAAATCCGCGACTCTATAGTGGTTTTGGTCGTGATTTAGCACCATTGACAGGAAAAGGTCGCAGTCTGGCAAAAGAAGTTGCTAAAACTGCATGTTTTGGAAAGGCATAGATTATTATTTCATCGTCTGTGACGAGGGCTTTAGAAACAGCCCATTATATAGCGGTTGAAACAGGATTGGACTTATTTATGGAGCCGTTTTTTCATGAGTGGCGTCCAGACTTAGATGGTACTAACTCTGATTTAACTAGTGTATTGGTAGCTCATGAATATTATCTAAAACATCAAGGAAGTTTACCTGAAGATTCTCCTTATCGCTATGAAACTGCTCTGGAGATGCGTCATCGTTTTTTAAGAACTTTGGAAAAATATAAAAATTATAAAACTATTATCATTGTAACTCACGGAATGCTCATGCGCCAGTTTGTGCCAAATGAGAAGATTGATTTTTGCCAAGTAATTGAGTGTGAGTTAGAGATATAGAAAGAGGTTTATCATCGCAAAGAAAAAAGCGACATTTGTATGTCAAAATTGTGGGTATAATTCCCCTAAATATTTGGGACGTTGTCCCAACTGTGGGTCTTGGTCTTCCTTTGTAGAAGAGGTTGAGGTTGCCGAGGTAAAGAATGCGCGTGTGTCCTTGACAGGTGAGAAAACCAAGCCCATGAAACTGGCTGAGGTGACTTCAATCAATGTCAATCGAACCAAGACGGAGATGGACGAATTCAACCGTGTGCTTGGAGGCGGAGTGGTACCAGGAAGTCTCGTCCTCATCGGTGGGGATCCTGGAATCGGAAAATCGACCCTTCTCCTACAAGTCTCAACCCAGTTGTCTCAAGTGGGAACGGTTCTCTATGTCAGTGGGGAGGAGTCTGCCCAGCAAATCAAGTTGCGAGCGGAACGCTTGGGAGATATTGATAGCGAGTTTTATCTCTATGCAGAGACCAATATGCAGAGTGTTCGAGCAGAGGTGGAGCGCATCCAGCCAGATTTTCTCATTATCGACTCCATTCAGACCATTATGTTTCCTGAGATTTCAGGGGTGCAGGGGTCTGTTTCTCAAGTGCGTGAGGTGACGGCTGAACTTATGCAGCTGGCCAAAACCAATAACATTGCTATATTTATCGTAGGTCATGTGACCAAGGAAGGAACCTTGGCTGGTCCTCGTATGTTGGAGCATATGGTGGATACGGTGCTTTACTTTGAAGGGGAACGCCACCATACCTTTCGTATCTTGAGAGCGGTCAAAAACCGTTTTGGTTCCACTAATGAGATTGGTATCTTTGAGATGCAGTCGGGCGGATTGGTTGAGGTGCTCAATCCGAGTCAGGTTTTCCTAGAGGAGCGTTTGGACGGGGCAACTGGTTCGTCAATCGTTGTGACCATGGAAGGGACGCGTCCGATTTTGGCGGAGGTTCAGGCTTTGGTGACACCGACCATGTTTGGAAATGCCAAGCGTACAACGACAGGACTTGATTTTAATCGTGCTAGCTTGATTATGGCTGTTTTGGAAAAGCGGGCAGGTCTTCTCTTGCAAAATCAGGATGCCTATCTCAAATCTGCTGGCGGTGTCAAATTGGATGAACCTGCGATTGACTTAGCCGTTGCTGTTGCCATTGCTTCTAGTTACAAAGATAAGCCAACCAATCCTCAGGAATGTTTTGTAGGAGAATTGGGCTTGACTGGAGAGATTCGGCGTGTGAATCGTATCGAACAACGTATCAATGAAGCGGCAAAACTGGGTTTTACCAAGATTTATGTACCCAAGAATTCCTTGACAGGAATCACTCCGCCTAAGGAAATTCAGGTCATTGGGGTGACAACGATTCAGGAAGTTTTGAAAAAGGTCTTTGCATAATCCGTGACAAATCCTCTTAAAAATGATAAGATAGGAGAAATATTTGACTATCAAATTTTCAAGGAGGGAAGCATGTCGTATTTTGAACAGTTTATGCAAGCCAATCAGGCTTATGTTGCCCTACATGGGCAGTTAAATCTGTCACTTAAATCGAAAACCAGAGTAGCTATCGTGACCTGCATGGACTCGCGTTTACACGTTGCCCATGCTCTTGGTTTGGCACTTGGGGATGCCCATATCTTGCGGAATGCGGGTGGTCGAGTGACTGAAGACATGATTCGTTCGCTAGTTATTTCCCAGCAACAAATGGGGACAAGAGAAATCGTGGTGCTTCACCATACAGACTGTGGAGCTCGTATTTCAAAATGAAAGTTTTCATGAACATTTGAAATACGAGCTCGGAGTTGATGTGTCTGATCAAGATTTTTTACGATTCCAGGATGTTGAAGAGAGTGTGAGAGAGGATATGCAGTTACTTCGAGAATCTCCACTGACTCCTGATGATGTGGATGCAGGAAGTATGAGAGAAGTATACTAACTTTGTCTCGAAAAAATTTCATCCTAGCATAAAATCGATTGTTAAAATGTAGGATTTTTAGTTTCAATATAGCTAATATAAAATAGCAAAAATAAGGGTATAAAAGGCTAAATTCCCAAACTAAGTTCCACCGCTAGTAGAAGTGGAAGTTGATCTGAAAAATTCTAAAAACCAGTGGAAATCCGTGTCAGGCTAAGTTCCACTGGTTTTACTCATGCTTGATTTCATCGCTTTTGTAGCCAAAAGGAATCGAAAAAAGAGGGCACAAAATCCCCTCATCTGAAAGCATTTCAGATTAAGTTCCGCTATGGTGGAAGTTAGAGTGAGACGTTTGAATGGGGTTGAAGGTTCGTTTTTAGAACCTATATTGAAGTAATTTAGAAGATTGACAGCCGTCTTCTGCAGGTATTTTAGAAATACCAAGAAGCTTAGGAATCCCTTCTCCGTAAGTAAAGGCAAAGAGTTCATAGGCTGACTCTCCATTCAAAGCAGCTCGTTTGACACTGTTGACATGCGAACAGACGAGATGGATGTCCTCTTGAATGAAGTTATCAGAGGAAGTTCCTTTAGGTAGAAGGTCGCGAATCAGCGTGTGAATGTTCTCAATTCTCCCTTTCTGGTCAGAGCGATTAGGGTCACAAAAGAAGAGTTTACTTTCTCCTCGAATATCCATTTCGATGTCATCGCCCCTGGCAAACTCTCCACCATTATCGGTAAGAATGACGGGAAAGGGTTGGAAAAAGTCTTTGTTCGCTTGGTGAAGAGTGTTCTTAATATCATGAGGTGTTTGGTAACCGCAAGGGCAGTTTGATTCTCCAGCAGCCTAGCGAAGATAAAGTTACAGAAGGAAAGATTGAAGGTGACTAGGATTTTACCTCCCATTCTGCCCATAACCGTGTCCATTTCCAGCCATGAGTCTAGTTGATTCAGGGCTAAATAGATTTGAAAATCCTCAGAGGAACGGTTTTTTAGCTTCTTTAGGGATGGAAGGTAGCTTATTTTTCCGTCTTTCTTTAAATTTAACGGCTCTGGCTAGGTCAATAGGAGCGATAGATAGGTATCCTTTTCGGAGTCCCAGAAAGTCTGAGAATTGAGAGGAGTTCCTTCACGAGCCTCGACAAGAGTTTGTTCGTATTGTTGAGGACAAGGAAGGTTATCACATGTAGATTCTCTAACTTGTCTGTTTCGTTTGACTTCTTTTGAAACAGTAGTTGGGTCTTTTAGAATGGATTGTCCAATAGCTTTGAAGGTTTCACCGCGCTCTAAGCCTAGTTGGATATCATTACGGTCTGAAAGGGTAAGGTGTTTCTGTTTGGTCAGAGTAGACCTCATTTCTAACTCAAACGTCTCACACTTAATTCCACCATGAAAATCCGTTTTAGACGAATTTCCACTTCGGTCAGGAAAGTGGAAGTTACTTTGAGAAGTTATCTAATCGAAAGCAAGACCAAAATCTACCAAAATAGCTTGAAAATATTGAAAAAGTATGGTAAAATAAAACTTGTCGTGTGAACGATAATACTCATTCTTGATGAATTGTGAAGCAGTTGCCCTTGGGTCGTTTTGCGAGTTGAAGTCAAGAAGAGGAAAAAAACAAAAAGGAGAAATACTCATGGCAGTAATTTCAATGAAACAACTTCTTGAGGCTGGTGTACACTTTGGTCACCAAACTCGTCGCTGGAACCCTAAGATGGCTAAGTACATCTTCACTGAGCGTAACGGAATCCACGTTATCGACTTGCAACAAACTGTAAAATACGCTGACCAAGCATACGACTTCATGCGTGATGCTGCAGCTAACGATGCAGTTGTATTGTTTGTTGGTACTAAGAAACAAGCTGCTGATGCTGTTAAGGAAGAAGCAGAACGTTCAGGTCAATACTACATCAACCACCGTTGGTTGGGTGGAACTCTTACTAACTGGGGAACTATCCAAAAACGTATTGCTCGTTTGAAAGAAATCAAACGCATGGAAGAAGAAGGAATCTTTGATGTTCTTCCTAAGAAAGAAGTTGCACTTCTTAACAAACAACGTGCACGTCTTGAAAAATTCTTGGGTGGTATCGAAGATATGCCTCGTATCCCAGATGTAATGTACGTAGTTGACCCACATAAAGAGCAAATCGCTGTTAAAGAAGCTAAAAAATTGGGTATCCCAGTTGTAGCGATGGTTGACACAAACACTGATCCAGATGACATCGATGTAATCATCCCAGCTAACGATGACGCTATTCGCGCTGTTAAATTGATTACAGCTAAATTGGCTGACGCTATCATCGAAGGTCGTCAAGGTGAAGACGCGATAGCAGTTGAAGCTGAATTTGTAGCTTCAGAAACTCAAGCTGACTCAATCGAAGAAATCGTTGAAGTTGTAGAAGGCGACAACGCTTAATTTATATAAATAGTAATTACCTAGGAGGGCGGGGCTTAGCCCGGCTCTCCTATTTTCAAAAAATATAGGAGAATTAAAATGGCAGAAATTACAGCTAAACTTGTAAAAGAGTTGCGTGAAAAATCTGGTGCTGGTGTTATGGACGCTAAGAAAGCATTGGTTGAAGTTGAAGGTGATATCGAAAAAGCAATCGAATTGCTTCGCGAAAAAGGTATGGCTAAGGCAGCTAAGAAAGCTGACCGTGTTGCAGCTGAAGGTTTGACTGGTGTATTTGTTAACGGTAACGTTGCAGCAGTAGTTGAAGTAAATGCTGAAACTGACTTCGTTGCGAAAAACGCTCAATTCGTTGACTTGGTAAATGCAACAGCTAAAGTAATTGCTGAAGGTAAACCAGCTAATAACGAAGAAGCACTTGCTTTGATAATGCCTTCAGGTGAAACTCTTGAAGCAGCCTATGTATCTGCAACAGCTACAATCGGTGAAAAAATCTCATTCCGTCGTTTTGCTTTGCTTGAAAAAACAGATGCACAACACTTTGGAGCATACCAACACAATGGTGGACGTATCGGTGTTATCTCTGTCATTGAAGGTGGAGATGAAGCACTTGCTAAACAAATCTCAATGCATATCGCTGCGATGAAACCAACAGTTCTTTCTTACAAAGAATTGGATGAGCAGTTCGTTAAAGATGAGTTGGCACAATTGAACCACGTGATTGACCAAGATAATGATAGCCGTGCAATGGTTGGTAAAACAGCTCTTCCACACTTGAAATATGGGTCAAAAGCTCAATTGACTGATGAAGTGATTGCTCAAGCTGAAGAAGATATCAAAGCTGAATTAGTTGCAGAAGGCAAACCCGAAAAAATCTGGGACAAAATCATCCCAGGTAAAATGGATCGCTTCATGCTTGACAACACTAAAGTTGACCAAGCATACACACTTCTTGCACAAGTATACATCATGGATGACAGCAAGACAGTTGAAGCTTACCTTGAATCAGTAAATGCTTCAGTAGTTGAGTTCGCTCGCTTTGAAGTTGGTGAAGGTATCGAAAAAGCTGCAAATGATTTTGAAGCTGAAGTTGCAGCTACAATGGCAGCAGCCTTGAATAACTAATAGAAAAGGAAGCAAATTGCTTCCTTTTTCTTTTGGTCTAGAGGGTAGGCTTTATATGAGTAAACAAAAAGCCCTTTAATAAGGGCTAAGTGCATTTAGGAGACTACACTTCAAATTCATAGAGTGCTGTAGACAAATAACGTTCGCCGTTATCTGGTGCTAAAGCAAGGACTTTCTTACCTGTACCTAATTTCTTGGCAACCTCAATTGCTCCGTAAATCGCTGCAGCTGAAGAAATCCCAACAAGGAAGCCTTCTTTTCCACCAATTTCACGGCCAAGTGCTAGAGCATCATCTGACGTTACGCGGACGATACCATCATAGGCCTTTGTATCAAGTGTTTCAGGAATAAATCCAGCTGAGATGCCTTGAATTTTGTGAGGCCCTGGTTTTTCACCAGACAAGATAGCTGACTCGTCTGCCTCAACTGCATAAACTTGAATGTATGGATTTGCTGCTTTGAGTGCATGAGAAACACCTGAAATCGTCCCACCAGTACCAACACCACCCACAAAAGCATCTAGTCCATCAGAACCGAAAGCAGCCAGTATTTCAGCTCCTGTTGTTCTTTCGTGTACTTCTGGGTTAGCTGGGTTATTAAATTGGAGTGGAAGGAAGCCGTCACGTTCAGCAGCGATTTCCTGAGCTTTGGCAATAGCCCCTTTCATTCCTTCGCTACCAGGAGTGAGGACGAGTTCAGCACTATAAGCTTGGATAATCTTACGTCGTTCCACACTCATCGTTTCTGGCATGACGATAACAACTTTATATCCTTTAGCAGCACCAACCCATGAAAGACCGATTCCAGTATTTCCACTCGTTGCTTCAACAATGGTAGCACCCGGTGTTATAATACCATCTTGTTCCGCTTTTTCAATCATGCTAAGGGCAATACGGTCTTTGACTGAAGATCCTGGGTTAAAGGCTTCTAGTTTAACATAGACATCTGCAGTATCCTCTGGAACAATGTTGTTGAGTTTAACAATCGGTGTTTGTCCGATTAGTTCAGTAATATTATTATAAACAGCCATAGATATACCTCTTTGTATAAGATGATACTAGTATAACGCGCTCAAGGCTATTTGTAAAATATAGAAATCCTATCAAAGTGATAGGATTTTTTTATATCAAAGTTTTGAGATAGTCATTCTGGTTTGATTATGAGAGGCTATTCCTAATAGATATTAATAATTCCATTATTATCCCTATGTTATCTATCTTCATCAAATAGATGGATATAAATAGATATATTATAGTCAGTAGTGCTTTATTGCTTGTAAAGAGAGCTCATATCTGATGAGAGGAGTTCTTTTTTATTTACACTAAGTTTACAGGAACCTCAACTTCTCGTAAACCTTTATCAGTTAAAGTGATTTTTCCATTAAAGAACTCAACAAGTGCAGCTTTGATATTTTCTTTCTCTTCCTTATCAACATAGATCATTGTAGCAACTTGATTTGTAAAATTTGTCTCGAGTTCTATGAGTTTATGCTCTCTAAGGAAATTGCCATATTCTTGATACTGAGCGTAAGACATCTGAATGGCTATGCCAGCCTGTTCTTTGATTTCAATAATGCCAATTTCTTTGACAGTCAAGGCTACGCTACCTGCATAAGCACGAATCAAACCACCAGCACCTAGTTTGATGCCACCAAAGTAGCGGGTAACTACTACACAGACATTGGTAAGATTATGATTTTCTAAGACGCTCAGCATAGGGACTCCAGCAGTACCACTAGGCTCCCCATCATCACTCATACGTTTGATTTCACTTCGTTCCCCTACAATAAAAGCAGAGCAGTTATGGGTGGCTTTGTAGTGTTCTTTTTTGATGTCAGTGATAAAATTACGAGCCTCTTCTTCACTATAAACACGCTTGACATGACAGATAAAGCGGGATTTTTTGATTTCTTCTTGGACCTGCCCATCCTCTTTAATTGTTCTAAATTCCATGATTTAATTGTACTAAAAAAATATCTAAAGTGCTAGATTTTTACGAATATTAAAGTATGAAAGTAAATCCAAATTACCTCGGTCGCTTGTTTACTGAGAAAGAATTAACTGAAGAAGAGCGACAGGTAGCAGTGAAACTGCCGGCAATGAAAAAAGAGAAGGGGAAACTGTTTTGTCAACGTTGTAATAGTACGATTCTAGAAGAATGGTATTTGCCTATTGGCGCCTACTATTGCAGAGAGTGTTTACTGATGAAGCGAGTTAGGAGTGATCAGACATTATACTATTTTCCACAGGAAGATTTCCCTAAGCAAGATGTTCTCAAATGGTGTGGTCAGTTAACCCCTTTTCAGGAAAAGGTATCAGAGGGGTTGATTCGAGCAGTTAAAAAGAAAGAACCGACTTTAGTTCATGCTGTGACAGGTGCTGGAAAGACAGAGATGATTTATCAAGTTGTGGGCAAAGTGATTAATGATGGTGGTGCAGTTTGTTTGGCAAGTCCTCGAATTGATGTATGTTTGGAACTGTATAAGCGACTGCAGAATGACTTTGCTTGCGATGTAGCACTACTACATGGCGAATCAGAGCCCTATTTTCGGACTCCCTTAGTAGTTGCAACAACTCATCAGTTATTAAAATTCTATCATGCCTTTGATTTGTTGATAGTGGATGAGGTAGATGCCTTTCCTTATGTTGATAACTCTATGCTTTACTATGCTGTAAAGAATAGTGTAAAGGAAGAAGGGGTAAGAATATTCCTTACAGCAACTTCTACAGATGAGTTAGATAGGAAGGTTCGCACAGGAGAATTAAAACGATTGAGCTTGCCGAGACGGTTTCATGGAAATCCTTTGATTATTCCTAAGCCAGTCTGGCTATCAGATTTTAATCGCTGTTTAGAGAGAAGTCAGTTGTCAACTAAGTTAAAGACCTATATTGAGAAACAGAGAAGAACAGGTTATCCCTTACTGATTTTTGCATCAGAGATTAAGAAAGGTGAAAACCTAAAAGAAATTTTGGAGGAGCAGTATCCGAATGAGAATATCGGCTTTGTGTCTTCTGTGACAGAAGACCGATTAGAGCAAGTACAAGCTTTTCGAGATGGAGAACTAACAATACTGATCAGTACGACAATATTGGAACGCGGGGTTACCTTCCCTTGTGTGGATGTTTTCGTAGTAGAAGCTAATCATCGTCTCTTTACCAAGTCTAGTTTGATTCAGATTGGTGGTCGAGTTGGGCGTAGTATGGACAGACCAACTGGTGAGTTGCTCTTCTTTCATGACGGATTAAATGCTTCAATCAAGAAGGCAATCAAGGAAATCAAGCAGATGAACAAGGAGGCGGGATTATGAACTGTTTATTATGTGGCCAGACTACAAAGGGTGAGCTGACTTTTAGTAGTCTTTTCCTTTTGAAGAATGACTGCAGTTATCTTTGCTCAGATTGTGCTTCTAGTTTTGAGAAAATTAGTGAGAAATATTGCCCAAACTGTATGAAAGCAGGATTGACAACTAGGTGTCAAGATTGTAAATTTTGGTGTAAAGAAGGAGTTCAGGTTGATCATAAGGCGATTTTTACCTATAATCAAGCTATGAAAGACTTTTTCAGTCGATATAAGTTTGATGGAGATTTTTTGCTTAGAAAAGTTTTTGCTTCCGTTCTTGCTGAGGAGTTGAAAAAGTATAGAGGTTATCAATTTGTGTTGATTCCCCTAAGCCCTGAAAGATTAATTGAGAGGGGGTTTAACCAAGTCGAAGGTTTGGTTGAGGCAGCAGGTTTTTCTTTTAAAGACATATTAGGAAAAAGAGAAGAGAGGGCTAGTTCTTCTAAAAGTCGTTTGGAAAGGTTAGCTACTGAAATTCCATTTTTTATTAAAGATGGAATCTCACTTCCTAAGAAGATTTTGCTGATTGATGACATCTATACAACAGGGGCAACTGTGAATCGTGTAAAACGACTTTTGGAAGAAGCAGGTGCTTTGGAAGTTAAAACTTTTTCCCTTGTAAGATGAGGAAAAAATTTGCAAAACGAAAATGAAAGCGTTATAATATAGTTAGAAAAACAAAAATGTTTAGAAAGAAGGTACTTATATGATTAAATATAGTATCCGTGGTGAAAACCTAGAAGTAACAGAAGCAATTCGTAATTATGTAGTTTCTAAACTCGAAAAGATCGAAAAGTATTTCCAACCTGAGCAAGAGTTGGATGCACGTGTAAACTTGAAAGTTTACCGTGAAAAAACAGCAAAGGTTGAAGTAACAATTCCACTTGGTTCTATTACTCTTCGTGCAGAAGATGTTTCTCAAGATATGTATGGTTCTATCGATCTTGTGACAGATAAAATTGAACGTCAGATTCGTAAAAATAAAACTAAAATCGAACGTAAGAATAAAAATAAAGTTGCAACAAGTCAACTCTTTACAGATGCTCTAGTTGAAGATGCAAATGATGTGCAACCCAAAGTCGTTCGTTCAAAACAAATTGATTTGAAGCCAATGGATTTAGAAGAAGCCCTTCTTCAAATGGATTTATTGGGACATGATTTCTTTATCTATGTAGATGTAGAAGATCAAACAACTAATGTTTTGTATCGCCGTGAAGATGGTGAAGTTGGTTTGTTAGAAGTGAAAGAATCATAAAATAGAATTTTTAAAGTGGTTTACACCAGTGTAAACCACTTTTGTATTGCATCATTATAATAGGTATAGATGGAGGCGGTTATGAAAGATGTGGTGATTGTTTCGGCAGTGCGAACTCCAATAGGCTCCTTTGGAGGAAGCTTGAAGAATGTTTCAGCTGTTGATTTAGGTGCTTTGGTTATTAAGAGTGCTTTGGAAAAAGCCAATGTCAAACCAGAGCTGGTAGACGAAGTGATTATGGGGAATGTCCTAGGCGCTGGTTTAGGGCAAAATGTGGCTCGCCAAATGAGCATTCATGCGGGACTTCCGGAATCTACACCAGCCTTTACCATCAATAAGATTTGTGGTTCCGGTTTGAAGGTAGTGCAGTTGGCTACTCAAGCGATTCGATGTGGTGATGCAGATATTATCGTAGCTGGTGGTGCAGAAAACATGAGTCAGGCGCCATACGTTTTGCCAAGTTTCCGTTGGGGTGGTCGCATGGGAGATTCGGAAGTGGTAGATACCATGATTAAGGACGGTTTGTCTGATGCCTTCAACGAATACCATATGGGAATTACGGCTGAGAATGTGGCTGAAGAATATGGTATCAGTCGAGAAGAGCAAGATGCTCTTGCTTTAGAGTCACAAAAACGAGCAGTGGCAGCTATAGAATCTGGACGCTTTAAAGAAGAGATTGTGCCAGTGGTCATTCCTCAACGCAAAGGTGATTCTATCGTTTTTGATACAGATGAATATCCTAGAAAAGATACTAGCTTGGAGAGCTTGTCTAAGCTAGATCCTGTTTTCAAAAAAGATGGTTCTGTTACAGTGGGAAATGCTTCAGGTATCAATGACGGGGCAGCGGCTGTATTGGTCATGAGTGCTGAAAAAGCTGAAGAATTAGGATTGCCAGTGATTGTCCGTATCCGTTCGTATGCAAGTGCAGGTTTGGATCCTAAGATGATGGGATGTGGGCCGATTTATGCAACTCGCAAGGCGCTTGAAAAAGGTAATTTGACAGTTGATGCTCTCGACTTGATCGAGTCAAATGAAGCCTTTGCTGCCCAGGCTTGTGCAGTCGGTAAAACACTTGGTTTCAACACAGATATTGTCAATGTAAATGGTGGTGCGATTGCTCTTGGTCACCCAATTGGAGCTTCAGGCTGCCGTATATTAGTGACTCTGGTACATGAGATGATGAAACGTAATGCTAAAACTGGGGCAGCAACTCTCTGTATCGGAGGAGGGATGGGAACAGCCCTTATCGTGGAACGTTAGGTGATAGTAATCTGAATATGTGGGTTAGGAGGGTGATAATTCCCTCCTCCTTTTGTGTATGAGGTTAGAAGAAATCAATCGTGAAAAGCTAAATTCCTAAACTAAGTTCCACCGCTAGTAGAAGTGGAAGTTACTTTGAGAAATTACCAAGGGTATAAATGTTTGCTCTTGTTTTATTTTTGATTGAAAAATAAAGGAAAAAGCGCTACAATGGTAGATGGAAAATGTTGTGAAAAAACAAGTAATACATAAATACCGGAGGAAATCATGTCTTTTTCTGATTTAAAGCTGTTTGCTCTTTCTTCTAATAGAGAATTGGCAGAGCGTGTTGCACAAGAAATTGGGATAGAGTTGGGGAAATCGACTGTTCGCCAATTTTCAGATGGGGAGATTCAGGTCAACATCGAAGAATCAATCCGTGGGAAACACGTCTTTATCCTACAATCAACGAGTTCACCTGTAAATGACAATCTACTCGAAATTTTGATTATGGTAGATGCCTTGAAGCGTGCCAGTGCAGAATCTGTCAACGTTGTCATGCCTTACTATGGATATGCACGTCAGGATAGAAAGGCGCGCGCGCGCGAGCCAATCACTTCAAAACTTGTTGCAAATATGCTTGAAGTAGCTGGAGTGGATCGTTTATTGACAATCGACTTGCATGCTGCGCAGATTCAGGGATTCTTTGATATTCCTGTAGATCACTTGATGGGTGCTCCTTTGATTGCGGACTATTTTGAACGTCGTGGCATGGTTGGATCTGACTACGTGGTTGTCAGCCCAGACCATGGTGGGGTGACTCGTGCTCGTAAGTTAGCAGAGTTTTTGAAAACTCCGATTGCGATTATTGACAAACGCCGTAGTGTAGACAAGATGAATACCAGCGAAGTGATGAATATTATCGGTAAGGTAGAAGGTAAGACTTGTATCTTGATTGACGATATGATTGACACAGCTGGAACCATTTGCCATGCAGCGGACGCTCTTGCTGAAGCAGGTGCTGTTGAAGTATATGCAAGCTGTACGCACCCAGTACTTTCTGGTTCTGCTATGGATAATATCCAAAAATCAGCTATTAAGAAATTGGTTGTTTTAGATACCATCTATCTACCAGAAGAGCGTTTGATTGATAAGATTGAACAGATTTCTATTGCCCACCTCTTAGGAGATGCAATCGTTCGTATCCACGAAAAACGTCCTCTTTCGCCCCTATTTTGTATTGAGAAAAAGATTTAATCTTTCAAATGAAATAGATAGTTCTCCTAGCAAGGAAAGAAACTTGTTAGGAGATTTTTATAGTCAAAACCTGCAAGCCTTTTCAAAATGTGCTATACTGATGAAAAAGGAGGATTTCTATGAGCCAAGAATTTATCAATCCAAGTGATGGTGTGATCCGTCAGTATCTGGCGACCAGTAAAACGTTAGCGGTAGTGGGCTTGTCCGATCGTGAGGAAACAACTAGCAATCGAGTGACCAAGGAAATGCAGGCTCGGGGCTATAAAATCATTCCAGTTAATCCCAAGGCTGCAGGTGGGGAAATCTTGGGAGAAAAGGCTTATGCGAGTCTAGCTGAAATTCCTTTTCCTGTGGATATTGTCAATGTATACCGACGGAGCGAGTTTTTGCCAGATGTGGCGCGTGATTTTCTCAAGGCTGATGCCAAGATTTTTTGGGCGCAATTAGGACTTGAAAATCTAGAAGCGGAAGAGATCTTGCGTGCTGGAGGATGCGATGACATCGTGATGAATCACTGTATCAAGAGAGAATATACTCGCTTAATTCTTGGGCAATAAAAGAGACTGGGACAATAACATTCTTAATTGTATTTAACAATATCATGATTATTAAATAAGTTACGATGAGTCTTGAAATCGCTTCCTTTTTTCTGATATAATTACTTTAGAGACAAAGAAATTGCCTTATTCAATTAATATTCCTATAAGAAAGCAGGTGATTCCAGTGTACAAACTATAATTATCAACCCTTGATATCCAACTTAGTTATGGAAGAATGGTAGGTAATCAATATCATGAAAAAATACTAATTACTCTATTATTTAGTTGTTTAGCTTTTTTGTGGTTGAGAACTATTTTGTCCCAGGTTCTTCGTGTTATAAAGTACCAATCAATGCTTGCATGCCAAGACTGGTGAGGATGATGGCAATCCAGCAAAGGGCTCCAAGAAGAATGGATTTACCGCTGGATTTGACCATGGCAATCAGATTGGTTTTGAGACCGATGGCACTCATAGCCATGATGATAAAGAATTTAGAGAGTTGTTTGAGAGGGGTAAAGAAGCTACTGGACACACCGAGAGAGGTAAGGAGAGTCGTTAAGAGAGAGGCCAGGATAAAATAAAGGATAAAAAGTGGGAAAATTTTTTTCAGTTGTACGCCTTGTTTATTTTCTTGCTGGCGACTTTGCCAGTAGGAGAGGAAGAGAGTGATGGGGATGATTGCTAAGGTGCGCGTGAGTTTAACAATGGTTGCTGATTCGAGGGTATTGGTCTGATAAAGACTGTCCCAGGCACTAGCTGTGGCCGTTACAGAAGAAGTATCATTGACCGCAGTTCCTGCAAAGAGGGCAAAGCCGTCATTGGATAGATGAAGCCAGGTTCCTAGAGTTGGAAAGATGAGCGCAGCCAAGATATTGAAGAAAAAGATAACGGAAATGGCTTGGGCAACCTCCTTTTCTTTGGCATGGATAACGGGCGCTGTCGCAGCAATGGCAGATCCACCACAGATAGAAGAACCCACCCCAATCAAGGTAGCCAGTTTTGTGTCTAGTGCAAAGAAACGCTGGAAGAGGTAGGCGAAAATCAAGGAAATTGAAATTGTTGATAGGATGACAGGGAGTGAAGTTTGTCCAACTGCAAAGACTTGCGAGATATTGAGACCAAAACCAAGCAAGATGACGGCATACTGGAGTAATTTTTTAGAACTAAAGGTCAAACCAGCATCTAGTTGTTTGTAGGGCGAGAGCCAGGGGTGTAGGAGCATTCCAGCAAAAATTGCAAAAACAGGTGCACCTACGACGGGGAAAAGTCCTCCTAGAAACCAAGATACGATAGAAATGAGAGGGCAAGCCAAGATGCCTGCTCCATTTTTTGATAGAAATGACATAAAAACCTCCAAATAGAATCTGTTACCATTATAGACCTGTAAATAGGAAAAGTAAAATAGAAAGTGGAGCTAACAATTATTTGACAAGTAGCGCTAATCATGTGATAATAATCTTACAAGAACTGTAACGAGGTCTTGGCGAAAACAAAGGTACTAGAGCTCCACCTCTGGTATTTTTTTGTCGTGCTTATCTAATCCAAACTAAGTCCGTTAGTGGAGTTGCGACAAAATCATTTTAACATACTTCAATTTGTTATGCTAGCGTTATTCTATGATGTATTTTTGCGGTCGGAGGGCTTTTGTAGTATAATAGAGATACGTTTTGAAAGTAGGAGGTATCTATGGACTTAACTAAGCGCTTTAATAAACAGTTAGATAGGATTCAAGTTTCGTTGATTCGTCAGTTTGACCAGGCTATTTCGGAGATTCCTGGGGTCTTGCGTTTGACCTTGGGGGAACCTGATTTTACAACGCCAGATCATGTTAAGGAGGCGGCCAAGCGGGCGATTGACCAGAACCAATCCTACTATACAGGGATGAGTGGTCTGCTGACCTTACGTCAGGCGGCCAGTGATTTTGTTAAGGAAAAGTACCAACTGGACTATGCTCCTGAAAATGAAATCTTGGTTACAATTGGGGCGACAGAGGCTTTATCTGCGACTTTGACGGCTATTTTGGAAGAGGGAGACAAGGTGCTCTTGCCAGCTCCTGCCTATCCAGGCTATGAGCCGATTGTCAATCTAGTTGGGGCAGAGATTGTTGAGATTGATACGACTGAAAATGGTTTTGTCTTGACTCCTGAGATGTTGGAAAAGGCCATTTTGGAGCAAGGAGACAAGCTCAAAGCAGTTATTCTCAACTATCCAGCTAACCCGACAGGAATTACCTATAGTCGGGAGCAGTTGGAAGCCTTGGCAGCTGTTTTACGCAAGTACGAAATTTTCGTTGTCTGTGATGAGGTTTACTCAGAATTGACCTATACAGGCGAAGCCCATGTATCCTTGGGAACTATGTTGAGAGATCAGGCTATTATTATCAATGGTTTGTCTAAGTCTCATGCTATGACAGGTTGGCGTTTGGGTCTGATTTTTGCTCCTGCGGTCTTCACAGCTCAGTTGATAAAGAGTCACCAGTACTTGGTGACTGCCGCAAATACCATGGCTCAACATGCTGCAGTAGAAGCCTTGACGGCTGGTAAAAACGATGCGGAGCCTATGAAGAAGGAATACATCCAGCGTCGGGACTATATTATCGAGAAAATGACTACTCTTGGTTTTGAGATTATCAAACCAGACGGTGCCTTCTATATCTTTGCTAAGATTCCAGCTGGCTACAATCAAGATTCCTTTGCTTTTCTGAAGGATTTTGCTCAGAAGAAGGCTGTTGCCTTTATCCCTGGTGCAGCCTTTGGGCGTTACGGGGAAGGTTATGTTCGCCTATCTTATGCAGCCAGCATGGAGACTATCAAAGAAGCCATGAAACGTCTTGAGGAGTACATGAGAGAAGCATGATTCAGTCTATCACGAGTCAAGGTTTGGTGCTCTACAATCGCAATTTTCGTGAGGATGACAAGCTCGTCAAGATTTTTACAGAGCAGGCTGGCAAACGTATGTTTTTTGTCAAACACGCTGGTCAGTCTAAGCTGGCTCCAGTTATTCAGCCCTTAGTGCTGGCACGATTTCTCTTACGAATCAATGATGATGGGCTTAGCTACATTGAGGATTATCATGAGGTGATGACTTTTCCCAAGATTAATAGCGATCTCTTTGTCATGGCTTATGCGACCTACGTGGCTGCTCTTGCAGATGCTAGTTTGCAGGACAATCAGCAGGATGCTCCCTTGTTTGCTTTTTTGCAAAAGACTTTGGAGTTGATGGAAGAGGGTTTGGATTATCAGGTTTTGACCAATATTTTTGAAATCCAAATCTTGACTCGATTTGGGATCAGTCCCAATTTTAATGAGTGTATCTTCTGCCATCGGGTCGGTCAGGCTTTTGACTTTTCTTTTAAATATGGAGCCTGCCTCTGTCCAGATCATTATCATGAAGATGAGAGACGTTGCCATCTCAATCCCAATATCCCCTATCTGCTCAATCAATTTCAAGCTATTGATTTTGAGACCTTGGAGACCATTTCGCTCAAGCCTGAAATCAAGCAAGAGCTACGCCAATTTATGGATCAACTCTATGAAGAGTACGTAGGGATTCACCTAAAATCAAAGAAATTTATTGATTCCCTGGCAGACTGGGGTCAATTACTAAAAGAGGAAAACAAATGAAAAAAATCGCAGTAGATGCCATGGGGGGCGATTACGCACCTCAGGCCATCGTTGAGGGTGTCAATCAAGCCCTAGCTGACTTTTCAGATATCGAGGTTCAACTCTACGGAGATGAAGCTAAAATCAAGCAATATCTGACAGCGACAGAGCGCGTCAGTATTATCCATACGGATGAGAAGATTGATTCAGACGATGAACCTACGAGAGCTATTCGGAAGAAGAAAAATGCCAGTATGGTATTGGCAGCCAAGGCTGTCAAAGAAGGCGAAGTAGACGCTGTCCTCTCGGCTGGGAATACAGGTGCCTTGTTGGCTGCAGGATTCTTCATTGTAGGTCGTATCAAGAATATCGACCGTCCTGGACTCATGTCGACCTTACCGACCATTGATGGCAAGGGCTTTGACATGCTGGACCTCGGTGCCAATGCAGAAAATACAGCCCAGCACCTCCATCAATACGCTGTCCTCGGTTCCTTCTATGCAAAAAATGTCCGTGGCATTGCGCAACCACGTGTTGGCTTGCTCAACAATGGAACAGAGAGTAGTAAGGGTGACCCGCTTCGTAAGGAAACTTACGAATTACTAGCAGCTGATGAAAGTTTGAACGTTATCGGAAACGTGGAAGCGCGTGATTTGATGAATGGCGTTGCGGATGTTGTTGTGGTAGATGGTTTCACGGGAAACGCTGTGCTCAAATCTATTGAAGGGACAGCCGTGGGTATCATGGGCTTGCTTAAGACAGCTATCACAGGTGGTGGTCTTCGAGCGAAACTAGGTGCTCTTCTTCTCAAGGATAGCCTTAGAGGTTTGAAAAAACAGCTCAACTACTCAGATGTTGGTGGAGCAGTCTTGTTTGGTGTCAAGGCACCTGTTGTCAAGACTCATGGCTCAAGCGATGCCAAGGCTGTTTATAGTACAATTCGCCAGATTCGTACCATGCTAGAAACAGACGTAGTTGCCCAGACTGCGCGTGAATTTTCAGGAGAATAAAAAGATGACAGAAAAAGAAATTTTTGACCGTATTGTAGCCATTATCCAAGAGCGACAGGGAGAGGACTTTGTCGTAACAGAGGCCTTGAGTTTGAAAGATGACCTAGATGCGGACTCAGTGGACTTGATGGAGTTCGTCTTGACACTAGAAGATGAATTCGGAATTGAAATCAGTGATGAGGAAATTGACCAACTTCAAAGTGTAGCGGATGTAGTAGCGATTATTAAAGATAAAAAATAGCCAAAAGCAACATGCAAGTCATGTTGTTTTTTATTTGCAGAAAAAAGAGAAACTTTTAGTAGAAATTGCGATTGAAGAGATGAGAAAGAACAAGGAGGAACATTTATGTATGTGACTGGTTTTTATCCGTGGTTCATTAAGTGGTTTTTAAAATAAAAATGAATGAATTGTTCATTTTCGAAATTTTTTTCGAATAGATAAGTGAGAAGAAGAGGAAAGGAGATTAGAAATGATTATTTCAGCTATTTATCCAACTTGGCTATTTAAGTGGCTTAGAGGCTAAACATTAAAGATATAACAAAATATAAAAATTGAGGAGAAAAAGATGACAAATTTTGACAACATGGAACAGAACTTTGTAGCTCTTACAGAAGAAGAGTTAATGGATGTGGATGGGGGAATTATCCCTGTAGCAGTGGCAGCTAGTATTATTGCTGGTTCGGCGTTTGCAGGTTTAAGTGCAGGTGTTGCAATTGGACTCAGTCGAAACAAGAGATAAATGGTGATATAAATGAATTTTTCAGAAGAATTTGCAGCAATTATTATATCAGCTTCAGGAATAGTAGGACTTTTGTCTGGTGTAGCTATTGGATTGGCTAGTATTATTTAAAAAGGAGAGAATGAAACAATGGAAAACTTAAATCAATTTGAATTAATGGGTCAAACTGAACTAGAACAAGTACAGGGAGGTGTAGGCTTGTTAGTTCTTGTTGGAGGATCTTTATTAGCTGCTGGTGGAGCTGGCATTGCAGGATACTGGTTAGCCCGCACATTTGGATAATAAATTTATAGGAGGGAAAGAAAAATGAAAAAATTGGATGAAAAATTTGATATCATGACAGAAGAAGATTTGACTCTTACTGAAGGAGGCTTCATTGTCACTACTTCCACAGCAATAGCTTGGGGTGTATTAGGAGTAGCTTCTTATATGTATGGGCGTTATCTAGGGAGTAGACATTAATCTAAAAATTTGGGATAAAGTATGTGAGGAAATTAATTATGAATCACAACATTAATCTCAATACATTGTTACCTAAACTAGCCACTATAGTTCCTTTGTTGGCAATAGCTCTTAATCTAGCGCTTCATGCGATTCGTACAGGTTCATTAGTATCCTTTGATTGGAAATGGACTGTAGTTGGTTTACTTGCTTCGGGCTATTTTGGTATTTTTTGCAAAGATTTGAAGAAAAATAATCGAAATTATAAATGATGAATCTGAATGGAAAGGATTTTGTGCATGTAAATGGCGGAGTTTTTCCGCCTTGTTTTATCCAGAGACCTATCCGATTCTGCTTAGTTTGTTTTAGGGAGGATACAAGTACAAAACAACAGATAGTAAGATTGGGAATTGATGGAACATCAGATTGGAGTTTGAGATGAAAGTCGTTCAATTACTACAAAAAGCTTGACCAGAGTTTATTGTATTGTCTAGCTCAATGGCTTATCTAATGATTAGGGTTGTGGCTGATATAAACAAAATAAATCTACCTACATGATTTGAATGTTTTGACATACCTACGATTGCATTATTTTTGATGACCTTTATCTCACTTTATAGAAGTGAAGAGAATATCATTTCAGAATAGTTTATTTGTGGGCATTCATTTTTTAACGGTTACTTTAAGCAGGCAGAACTTTTGTTCTGCCTATTTTCTTTGGGTGCGACATGAAGTCGCTTAATTGAACTGTCTGGCATGATGACCAGACCAACTATTCCGTTAGTTGAGCCAAATATCAACTGCATGTTCGTCATGTGGTAAGCTGATATGTAAGGTAGCCCTACTTTAAGGTCGAACCGTGAGGGGAGACCGATACTGCTAGCAACAAAGCGGTTAGGAAGCTAGGCTTGATAGTATGGCTAACAAATGTGAACCACTGTTAAATGTCGTTAAGTTGAACAGGCTAAAGTTGCTGATAAGCCTGAACCAAAAGGTGTGCAGTCGGATAACCCTTTCCATGGTGGGGTTACACGGACAGATGACTGCCGGCAGAGAGGTGGAGCCTAACCTATCATTTTGTTCATTAAGTGGAACATGGTAAGCCTGTATTGTTGCTTCTAGCAAGGCAAATCGTAAGAAATGCTGATAACAGTGCAGGTATAGGAAAATGGAAAAAGCGAATGCCATCTTGTAATGAGGTGGATAGAGGTTCAAGATTTGCCTCAACTCGAAAGAGTGCAGACTTCCATTCGGTTTCTAATCACAAGAGAACTTGTAGAATTTTTGAAAGGAGAAAGCAAATGAACAGTAAAATGTGTGCTACTACTAACATAGCCAACAGTTGGGAAAGTATTGATTTTGTGAAAGCTGAAATCTATGTTAAAAAACTACAAATGCGTATTGTAAAAGCGTGGAAGTTGGGTAAATTCAACCGAGTGAAATCACTCCAACATTTACTAACAACTTCATTCTATGCAAAAGCCTTGGCAGTGAAACGTGTCACTGAAAATCAAGGTAAAAAGACAAGTGGCGTTGATAAAGAGTTATGGCTAACACCTAACGCTAAATATCAAGCAATCAAGAAATTTAAAGGTCAAGGGCTATCGTCCAAAACCACTAAGACGGGTTTATATTCTTAAGAAAAATGGTAAGAAAAGACCTCTTAGTATTCCAACGATGACAGATAGAGCAATGCAGACATTATTTAAGTTCGCCCTAGAACCTATTGCAGAAACAACAGCAGACCCTAATTCTTATGGCTTTAGACCTAAAAGAAGCACACAGGATGCGATTGAACAATGTTTCTCAGCTTTGAGTAAGCAAACATCTGCTAAATGGATTTTAGAAGGTGACATTAAAGGATGTTTTGATAATATCAATCATGAGTGGATAATGAAACACATTCCAATGAACAAAACAATACTTGGAAAATGGTTGAAAAGTGGTTACATCGAAAACAGGAAGTTATTTTCAACAGAGTTTGGAAGTCCTCAAGGTTCTCCGATTTCACCAATCATTTCAAATATGGTACTAGATGGTATCGAGAGAAAACTCTCTACCACATTTAGAAAGAAAAAGGTTAATGGTAAAGTCTATGCACCAAAAATTAATTTTGTTAGATATGCGGATGACTTTATTGTTACTGGTGTCAGTAAGGGACTATTGGAGAATGAGGTCAAACCAGTTATTATTCAGTTCTTGAAAGAACGTGGTTTGGAGTTATCTGAAGAAAAAACGTTGATAACCCATATCACGGACGGCTTTGATTTTCTGGGTGTAAACATTAGAATGTACGACGGAAAACTACTAACCAAACCCTCCAAAAAGAATTACGAAAGTATTGTTTTGAAAATCAGGGATATTATCAAAAAGAACCCGTCGATGAAGCAGGAGTTGTTAATCCGTAAGTTAAACCCTATTATTATAGGTTGGGTTAACTACCAAAAGCACAATGTTTCAAAAGAAGCATTTCAAAGACTTGATTTTGATATTTATCAGTGTTTATGGCAGTGGTGTATCCGAAGACATCCTAAAAAGGGGAGAAAGTGGATAGCCAATAAATATTTCCATACTTTTGATAGTCGTAGTTGGATTTTTAGTGTTCCAACTGTCGATACAATGGAAAATGGCGAGCCGTTCTATCTTCGCTTGAAATATGCTTCTGATACTGATATTCGCCGACATATTAAAATTAAGGCGGAAGCCAATCCGTTTGATGAACAATGGCAACTGTATTTTGAGGAACGATAAGAAAAGCAAATGCGACAGGAACTAAAAGGAAGACGTGTGATTAACGGACTTTACTATAAACAAAAAGGGCTTTGTCCAGTTTGCGAATTGAAGATTACCAAAGAAACAGATTTCCGAGTTCATCAAACAGTAAAGAACCATAAACCAATAAAGACATTGGTACACCCTACTTGTCATAAAAATGTAAAAGAAAACACGCTGGTTCTCTAACGAGGACTTATAGAAGCTTGAGCCGTGTGAGGGGAAACTCTCATACACGGTTCTTAGAGGGGAAAGAGGTCGTGAGACCTCTGACCTACTCGACCAAAAGTGTTGTTCAGGTGTGGATATTGTTTTTTCAGAAATAATTCTCTTATTTTTTCCTTATTTGGTTAAAATAATCTTACAAATTTTTAAAGAGATTGTTAGAAAAAGGAGAAGGATATGAAATTTGGGAAACGTCATTATCGTCCGCAGGTGGATCAGATGGACTGCGGTGTAGCTTCATTAGCTATGGTCTTTGGCTACTATGGTAGTTATTATTCTTTGGCTCACTTGCGAGAATTAGCCAAGACGACCATGGATGGGACGACGGCTTTAGGCTTGGTCAAGGTGGCAGAGGAGATTGGCTTTGAGACGCGAGCGATCAAGGCGGATATGACGCTCTTTGACTTGCCAGATTTGACCTTTCCTTTTGTTGCCCATGTGCTTAAGGAAGGGAAATTGCTCCACTACTATGTGGTGACTGGGCAGGATAAGGACAGCATTCATATTGCCGATCCAGATCCTGGAGTGAAATTGACCAAATTGCCACGTGAGCGTTTTGCGGAAGAATGGACAGGAGTGACTCTGTTTATGGCACCCAGTCCAGACTACAAGCCTCATAAGGATCAAAAGAATGGTCTTCTTTCTTTTATCCCTATATTAGTGAAGCAGCGTGGTTTGATTGCCAATATCGTTTTGGCAACACTCTTGGTCACCTTGATTAACATTGTGGGTTCTTATTATCTGCAGTCTATCATTGATACCTATGTGCCGGATCAGATGCGTTCGACGCTGGGGATTATTTCTATTGGTTTGGTCATCGTCTATATTCTCCAGCAGATCTTGTCTTACGCTCAGGAGTATCTCTTGCTTGTTTTGGGGCAACGCTTGTCGATTGATGTGATTTTGTCCTATATCAAGCATGTTTTTCACCTGCCTATGTCCTTTTTTGCGACGCGCAGGACAGGGGAAATCGTGTCTCGTTTTACAGATGCCAACAGTATCATTGATGCGCTGGCTTCGACCATTCTTTCGATTTTCTTAGATGTGTCAACGGTTGTCATTATTTCTCTTGTTTTATTTTCACAAAATACCAATCTCTTTTTCATGACCTTATTGGCGCTTCCTATCTACACAGTGATTATCTTTGCTTTTATGAAGCCGTTTGAAAAGATGAATCGGGATACCATGGAAGCCAATGCGGTTCTGTCTTCTTCTATCATTGAGGACATCAACGGTATTGAGACTATTAAGTCTTTGACCAGTGAAAGTCAGCGTTACCAAAAGATTGACAAGGAATTTGTGGATTATCTGAAAAAATCCTTTACCTATAGTCGGGCAGAGAGTCAGCAAAAGGCTCTGAAAAAAGTTGCCCATCTCTTGCTCAATGTCGGCATTCTCTGGATGGGAGCTGTTCTGGTCATGGATGGCAAGATGAGTTTGGGGCAGTTGATTACCTATAATACTTTGCTGGTTTACTTTACCAATCCTTTGGAAAATATCATCAACCTGCAAACCAAGCTTCAGACAGCGCAGGTTGCTAATAACCGTCTAAATGAGGTTTATCTGGTAGCTTCGGAGTTTGAGGAGAAGAAAACGGTTGAGGATTTAAGCTTGATGAAGGGAGAAATGACCTTCAAGCAGGTTTACTACAAGTATGGCTATGGTCGAGACGTCTTGTCGGATATCAATTTGACCATTCCCCAAGGTTCTAAGGTGGCTTTTGTGGGGATTTCAGGATCAGGTAAGACGACTTTGGCCAAGATGATGGTTAATTTTTACGACCCTAGTCAGGGAGAGATTAGTCTGGGTGGTGTCAATCTCAATCAGATTGATAAAAAGGCTCTGCGTCAGTATATCAACTATCTGCCTCAACAGCCCTATGTCTTTAACGGAACGATTTTGGAGAATCTTCTCCTTGGAGCCAAGGAGGGGACGACACAGGAAGATATCTTACGGGCGGTTGAGTTGGCAGAGATTCGGGAAGATATCGAGCGTATGCCACTAAATTACCAGACAGAATTGACTTCGGATGGAGCAGGAATTTCAGGTGGGCAACGTCAGAGAATCGCTCTGGCGCGTGCTCTCTTGACAGATGCCCCTGTCTTGATTTTGGATGAGGCGACCAGCAGTTTGGATATTTTGACAGAGAAGCGAATCGTGGATAATCTCATGGCTTTGGACAAGACCTTGATTTTCATTGCTCACCGCTTGACCATTGCTGAGCGGACAGAGAAGGTTGTTGTCTTGGATCAGGGCAAGATTGTTGAAGAAGGGAAGCATGTTGATTTGCTTGCACAGGGTGGCTTTTATGCCCATTTGGTGAATAGCTAGAAAGAGGAGAGGATGAAACCAGAATTTTTAGAAAGTGCGGAGTTTTATAATCGTCGATACCATAATTTTTCCAGTCGAGTGATTGTGCCCATGTTCCTTCTGCTCGTGTTTTTGCTTGGCTTTGCAACTTTGGCAGAGAAGGAGATGAGTTTGTCAACTAGAGCTACTATTGAGCCTAGTCGTATTCTTGCCAATATCCAGTCAACTAGCAACAATCGCATTCTTGTCAATCATTTGGAAGAAAATAAGCTGGTCAAGAAGGGGGAGCTTCTTGTTCAATATCAGGAAGGGGCAGAGGGTGTCCAAGCAGAGGCTTATGGCAGTCAGTTGGGCATGCTTAAGGATCAAAAAAAGCAGTTGGAGTATTTGCAAAAGAGCCTGCAAGAAGAGACGGATTACTTTCCAGAGGAGGATAAGTTTGGCTACCAAGCCACCTTTCGCGACTACATCAGTCAAGCAGACAGTCTTAGGGCTAGTACATCGCAGCAAAACGATACCATCGCGTCCCAGAATGCAGCAACTAGTCAAACCCAAGTCGAAATCGGTAACCTCATCAGCCAAACAGAGGCTAAAATTCGCGATTACCAGACAGCTAAGTCAGCTATTGAAACAGGTACTTCCTTGACCAGTCAGAACCTAGCCTACTCTCTCTACCAGTCTTACAAGTCTCAGGGTGAGGAAAATCCCCAAGCTAAGGCTCAGGCTGTTGCGCAGGTAGAAGCACAGCTTTCTCAGTTAGAATCCAGTCTTGCTACTTACCGTGTTCAGTATGCAGGTTCAGGTACCCAGCAAGCGTATGCGTCAGGCTTAAGCAGTCAATTGGAGTCCCTTAAATCCCAACACTTAGCAAAGGTTGGTCAGGAATTGACCCTTCTAGACCAGAAAATCTTGGAAGCAGAGTCAGGTAAGAAGATACAGGGAAATCTTTTAGACAAGGGGAAAATTACGGCGAGTGAGGATGGGGTGCTTCATCTTAATCCTGAGATCAGTGATTCTACCATGGTAGCAGAAGGTGCCCTACTAGCCCAACTCTATCCGTCCTTGGAGAAAGAAGGGAAAGCTAAACTCACAGCCTATCTTAGTTCAAAAGATATAGCAAGAATCAAGGTCGGTGATTCTGTTCGCTATACGACGACTCATGATGCCAAGAATCAAATTTTCCTAGATTCTACGATTACCAGCATAGATGCGACAGCTACTAAGACTGAGAAAGGGAATTTCTTTAAAATCGAGGCGGAGACTAATCTAACTTCGGAGCAGACTGAAAAACTTCGGTACGGGGTGGAAGGTCGCCTGCAGATGATTACAGGCAAGAAAAGTTATCTACGTTATTATTTGGATCAATTTTTGAACAAAGACTAATGTTCGTATTTTTAGAGTTAAATGATTTTTAAACTGTGAGAAAGATGATTCTTGCAGTTTTTCTTTACAATTTTTGGTTTACGTCTGTTATTTATTCGGTTAAATTCTTGTGTTTTTTGTTTTTTTGTGGTAGAATGTGCTCAAGTAATACGAAAGGCGAACTTTAAAATGTCAAAACAATTGTTCTATTCGGGAAAAGCCAAGGATATCTATACAACTGAGGATGAAGATCTCATTATTTCAACTTACAAGGACCAGGCAACTGCCTTCAATGGTGTCAAGAAGGAGCAGATTGCAGGTAAGGGAGTGTTGAATAATCAGATTTCATCTTTTATTTTTGAGAAATTAAATGCGGCTGGTGTAGCGACTCACTTTGTGGAGAAAATTTCGGATACGGAACAACTCAATAAAAAGGTTGAGATTATTCCTTTGGAAGTCGTGCTTCGCAATTACACGGCTGGTTCCTTTTCAAAACGTTTTGGCGTTGATGAAGGTATCGCCTTTGAGATTCCAATTGTCGAATTTTACTATAAAAATGATGGCTTGGATGATCCATTTATCAATGACGAGCATGTGAAATTCCTACAGATTGCGGATGACCAGCAGATTGCCTACTTGAAGGAAGAAACGCGTCGTATCAATGAACTCTTGAAGGATTGGTTTGCTGAGATTGGGCTTAAGTTGATTGACTTTAAGCTAGAGTTCGGTTTTGATAAGGATGGCAAGATTATCTTGGCAGACGAATTTTCACCAGATAACTGCCGCTTGTGGGATGCGGATGGCAACCACATGGACAAGGATGTTTTCCGCCGTGGTTTGGGTGAATTGACCGACGTATACGAGATTGTTTGGGAAAAGTTGCAGGGGTTGAAATAACAACCTAGAAGTCGTTTGGGAACATTACAAGAGCTGAAATAAAGGAATAAGAATTGATGGATAAACGTATTTTTGTTGAAAAAAAGCCTGATTTTCAGGTCAAGTCAGAGAGTTTGGTAAGAGAACTCCAGCATAATTTGGGATTGTCAACTTTGAGAAGTATTCGTATTGTGCAAGTGTATGATGTCTTTGATTTGGCAGAGGACTTGTTTGCGCGTGCAGAGAAGCACATCTTCTCTGAACAGGTGACAGACCACGTCTTGGACGAAGCAGCTGTGCAGGCGGATCTGGCTAACTATGCTTTCTTTGCCATTGAAAACCTACCAGGACAGTTTGACCAACGTGCAGCGTCCTCTCAAGAAGCCTTGCTTTTACTGGGAAGTTCGAGTGATGTAACAGTCAATACCGCTCAACTTTACTTGGTTAATAAAGATATTGATGCGACTGAGTTGGAAGCTGTCAAAAACTACCTGCTCAATCCAGTTGATTCTCGTTTCAAGGATATCACGACAGGGATTGCCAAGCAGGAGTTTTCAGAGTCAGACAAGACCATTCCAAAATTGACTTTCTTTGAAAGCTATACAGCAGAAGACTTTGCTCGCTACAAGGCCGAGCAAGGGATGGCCATGGAAGTGGATGATTTGCTCTTTATCCAAGACTACTTTAAGTCAATCGGGCGCGTGCCAACTGAGACAGAGCTCAAGGTTTTGGATACTTACTGGTCTGACCACTGCCGTCACACGACTTTTGAGACAGAGTTGAAACACATCGACTTTTCAGCTTCTAAATTTCAAAAGCAATTGCAGTCAACCTATGACAAGTATATTGCCATGCGCGAGGAATTAGGTCGGTCTGAAAAACCACAAACCTTGATGGATATGGCGACTATTTTCGGTCGTTATGAGCGTGCTAATGGACGATTGGATGATATGGAAGTCTCTGACGAAATCAATGCCTGCTCAGTTGAAATTGAAGCGGACGTTGATGGTGTCAAGGAACCTTGGCTCCTCATGTTTAAAAACGAAACCCACAATCATCCAACAGAAATTGAGCCATTTGGTGGAGCGGCTACCTGTATCGGTGGAGCTATTCGTGATCCGTTGTCAGGCCGTTCCTATGTTTACCAAGCCATGCGTATTTCAGGTGCTGGTGATATTACAGCACCGATTTCGGAAACTCGCGCTGGGAAATTGCCACAACAAGTCATTTCTAAAACAGCAGCTCATGGTTATTCTTCATATGGTAACCAGATTGGGCTTGCAACAACCTACGTTCGTGAATACTTCCACCCAGGCTTTGTAGCTAAACGTATGGAACTTGGTGCCGTTGTTGGTGCGGCTCCCAAGGGCAATGTTGTCCGTGAAAAACCTGAAGCAGGTGATGTGATCATCCTTCTCGGAGGCAAAACGGGTCGTGATGGTGTCGGTGGTGCGACGGGCTCTTCTAAGGTTCAAACAGTTGAGTCTGTAGAGACTGCTGGTGCTGAGGTTCAAAAAGGAAATGCCATCGAAGAACGCAAGATTCAGCGCCTCTTCCGTAATGGCAATGTCACTCGTCTGATCAAGAAGTCCAATGACTTTGGGGCAGGCGGTGTCTGTGTGGCTATCGGTGAATTGGCAGACGGTCTTGAAATCGACCTCAACAAGGTGCCTCTTAAATACCAGGGCTTGAATGGTACAGAAATTGCCATCTCTGAATCACAAGAACGGATGGCGGTCGTGGTTCGTCCTGAAGATGTGGATGCCTTCGTTGCCGAATGTAACAAAGAAAATATTGATGCTGTTGTGGTGGCGACAGTAACTAAAAAACCAAATCTTGTCATGCACTGGAATGGTGAGACAATTGTTGACTTGGAGCGTCGTTTCCTTGACACCAATGGTGTGCGCGTGGTTGTCGATGCCAAAGTTGTGGACAAGGATGTCAAACTCCCAGAAGAGCGTCAAACATCTGCTGAAACACTGGAAGCAGATACCCTTACGGTTCTATCTGACCTCAACCATGCGAGTCAAAAAGGATTACAGACTATCTTTGACTGCTCTGTTGGACGCTCAACGGTTAATCACCCACTTGGTGGTCGTTACCAACTCACACCAACTGAGGCATCTGTGCAGAAATTGCCAGTTCAACACGGTGTGACTCATACTGCGTCGGTCATTGCTCAAGGTTTCAATCCATATGTAGCTGAATGGTCTCCATACCACGGTGCTGCTTATGCGGTTATCGAAGCAACTGCTCGTTTGGTGGCTGCTGGTGCCAACTGGTCCAAGGCTCGTTTCTCTTACCAAGAGTATTTCGAGCGTATGGATAAACAAGCAGAGCGTTTCGGTCAGCCAGTAGCTGCTCTTCTAGGTTCTATTGAAGCACAAATTCAGCTTGGCTTGCCATCTATCGGTGGTAAGGACTCCATGTCTGGTACCTTTGAAGAATTAACCGTACCACCAACCTTGGTTGCATTTGGAGTGACGACGGCAGATAGTCGTAAGGTGCTTTCTCCTGAGTTCAAAGCTGCTGGTGAAAATATCTACTACATTCCAGGTCAAGCCCTCTCTGCAGAGATTGATTTTGAATTGATTAAGAAAAATTTTGCTCAATTTGAAGCTATCCAAGCTGGTCACAAAGTGATATCTGCATTAGCTGTCAAATACGGCGGTGTCGTTGAAAGCTTGGCTCTTGCTACCTTTGGGAACCATATCGGTGCAGAGGTGACCCTGCCTGAACTTGAAACAGCTTTGACAGCTCAATTAGGCGGCTTTGTCTTCACGTCTCCAGAAGAAATCACTGGAGTAGAGAAAATCGGGCAAACGAGCACAGACTTTACACTGACTGTCAACGGTGTGAAGCTAGATGGACAGAAACTTGACAGTGCCTTCCAAGGCAAATTGGAAGAAGTTTATCCAACAGAATTTGCACAAGCCAAAGAACTAGCAGAAGTTCCAGCTGTCGCTACTAACACAGTCATCCAAGCTAAAGAAAAAGTTGAAAAACCGGTGGTCTATATCCCAGTCTTCCCAGGAACTAACTCAGAATATGACTCAGCCAAGGCCTTCGAAAAAGAAGGTGCAGAGGTTAACTTGGTGCCATTTGTGACCTTGAATGAAGAAGCTATTGTCAAGTCAGTTGAAACTATGGTTGACAACATCGGCAAGGCTAACATTCTCTTCTTTGCAGGTGGATTCTCAGCTGCGGACGAGCCAGATGGTTCAGCTAAGTTTATCGTCAACATCCTGCTCAATGAAAAAGTGCGTGCAGCCATTGATAGCTTTATCACTCGTGGTGGCTTGGTTATCGGTATCTGTAATGGATTCCAGGCATTGGTCAAATCAGGTCTTCTTCCATACGGAAACTTCGAGGATGCCAGCAGTACGAGCCCAACCCTCTTCTACAATGATGCCAACCAACACGTAGCCAAGATGGTGGAAACTCGGATTGCCAATACCAATTCACCATGGTTGGCTGGGGTGCAGGTGGGGGATATCCACGCTATTCCTGTTTCACACGGTGAAGGGAAGTTTGTTGTAACGGCCGAGGAATTTGCGGAACTCCGTGACAATGGACAAATTTTCAGCCAATACGTTGACTTTGACGGCAAACCAAGTATGGATTCTAAGTACAATCCAAATGGTTCTATCCATGCCATTGAAGGAATTACCAGCAAGAACGGCCAAATCATTGGTAAGATGGGACATTCAGAACGTTATGAGGACGGTCTTTTCCAAAACATCCCAGGGAATAAAGACCAGCACTTGTTTGCGTCGGCTGTTAAATACTTTACTGGAAAATAAGACTTGCAGATTTTCTAATAGATAGTATCAGTAATGTAAAAGTTATGTAAAGCTAGCTCTTGATGATTGCAAATGAAAATTAGGTATAAAAAATGACATACGAAGTAAAATCTCTTAATGAAGAATGTGGTGTTTTCGGTATCTGGGGACATCCAGATGCTGCTAAATTGACCTATTTTGGTCTCCACAGTCTTCAACACCGTGGTCAGGAGGGGGCCGGAATCCTCTCCAATGATCAAGGGCAATTGAAGCGCCATCGTGATATGGGGCTTTTATCAGAAGTCTTCAAAAATCCAGCTAATTTGGATAAATTGACTGGCACGAGCGCGATTGGGCATGTGCGTTATGCGACGGCTGGAGAAGCTTCTGTAGATAACATCCAGCCCTTCCTCTTTCGCTTTCATGATATGCAGTTCGGGCTAGCTCACAACGGAAACCTGACCAATGCTGCCTCCCTCAAGAAAGAATTGGAAGAACGAGGAGCGATTTTCAGCGCTACTTCGGACTCGGAAATCTTGGCTCATCTCATTCGTCGCAGCCACAATCCTAGCCTGATGGGTAAAATCAAGGAGGCGCTCAGTATAGTTAAAGGTGGTTTTGCCTATATCTTGTTGTTTGAAGACAAGTTGATTGCGGCTCTTGACCCAAATGGTTTCCGCCCTCTTTCTATCGGGAAAATGAGCAATGGAGCGGTAGTTGTTTCCTCTGAAACTTGTGCTTTTGAAGTCATTGGTGCTGAGTGGATTCGTGATGTGAAACCAGGAGAGATTGTAATTGTGGATGACAATGGGATTCAGTACGATAGCTATACGAATGATACCCAGTTGGCGATTTGCTCTATGGAGTATATCTACTTTGCCCGTCCTGACTCTAATATCCATGGTGTCAACGTCCATACAGCTCGCAAACGTATGGGGGCCCAATTGGCGCGTGAGTTCAAGCACGAAGCGGATATCGTGGTCGGTGTGCCAAATTCTTCCCTCAGCGCAGCTATGGGATTTGCAGAAGAATCAGGCTTGCCAAATGAAATGGGGCTGATCAAAAACCAATACACGCAACGTACCTTTATTCAACCGACTCAAGAATTGCGGGAGCAAGGGGTGCGGATGAAACTGTCTGCGGTTTCGGGCGTTGTCAAAGGCAAACGTGTGGTGATGGTGGATGATTCCATTGTTCGTGGGACAACCTCTCGCCGCATCGTTCAGCTCTTGAAAGAAGCAGGTGCGACTGAGGTTCACGTTGCTATTGGCAGTCCAGCGCTAGCTTATCCATGTTTCTACGGGATTGATATCCAGACGCGTCAGGAGCTAATTGCGGCTAATCATACGGTCGAAGAAACGCGTCAAATCATTGGTGCTGATAGCCTGACCTATCTTTCGATTGATGGCTTGATTAATTCTATCGGCATCGAAACAGATGCGCCAAATGGTGGTCTCTGTGTCGCTTACTTTGACGGGGACTACCCAACGCCTCTCTACGACTATGAAGAAGACTACCGTAGAAGTTTGGAAGAAAAGACCAGTTTTTGCAAGTAGCCGACTGAAGATTCTCCATAAAAGAAAAGGAATAAACAAATGACAAATAAAAATGCTTATGCCCAGTCGGGTGTGGATGTTGAAGCGGGTTATGAAGTTGTTGAACGGATTAAAAAGCACGTGGCTCGTACGGAGCGTGCAGGTGTCATGGGAGCTCTTGGTGGCTTTGGTGGCATGTTTGACCTTTCAAAAACAGGTGTCAAAGAGCCCGTCTTGATCTCAGGGACTGACGGTGTTGGAACCAAGCTCATGCTGGCTATCAAGTACGACAAGCACGATACCATCGGGCAGGACTGTGTGGCTATGTGTGTTAATGATATCATCGCTGCAGGTGCGGAGCCTCTTTACTTCCTTGACTACGTAGCGACAGGGAAGAATGAACCAGCTAAACTAGAACAAGTGGTTGCTGGTGTGGCAGAAGGTTGTGTGCAGGCAGGCGCTGCTCTCATAGGTGGGGAAACGGCTGAAATGCCTGGTATGTATAGCGCAGATGACTACGATCTGGCTGGTTTTGCAGTCGGTGTGGCTGAAAAATCTCAAATCATCGATGGTTCAAAAGTAGCTGAAGGTGATGTTCTTCTCGGACTTGCTTCAAGTGGGATTCACTCAAATGGTTACTCACTCGTTCGTCGCGTCTTTGCCGACTATACAGGTGAAGAAGTCTTGCCAGAATTGGAAGGCAAGAAACTCAAGGAAGTCCTTCTTGAGCCAACTCGTATCTATGTCAAGGCTGTTTTGCCCCTCATCAAGGAAGAGTTGGTCAACGGTATTGCCCATATCACAGGTGGTGGCTTTATCGAGAATGTTCCTCGTATGTTTGCGGCTGACCTAGCTGCTGAGATTGAGGAAAGCAAAGTTCCAGTGCTTCCGATTTTCAAAGCTCTTGAAAAATATGGTGAAATCAAACACGAAGAAATGTTTGAAATCTTTAATATGGGTGTGGGACTTATGCTAGCAGTTAGCCCTGAAAATGTAGGTCGTGTTAAGAAATTGTTGGATGAACCAGTCTATGAGATTGGTCGCATCGTCAAGAAAGAAAACGAAAGTATCATCATCAAATGAAAAAAATAGCAGTTTTTGCTTCTGGTAATGGCTCAAACTTTCAGGTGATTGCCGAAGAATTTCCGGTGGAGTTTGTTTTTTCAGACCATCGTGACGCCTATGTGCTCGAGCGGGCAAACAAGCTCGGCGTTCTGTCCTATGCTTTTGAACTCAAGGAGTTTGAGAACAAGGCAGACTATGAAGCAGCCCTTGCCGAACTCTTGGAAGTACACCAGATTGACTTGGTTTGTCTAGCAGGCTACATGAAAATCGTTGGGCCAACTTTATTAGCAGCTTATGAAGGTCGGATTATCAATATTCATCCAGCCTACCTGCCAGAATTTCCAGGAGCTCATGGGATTGAGGATGCTTGGAATGCTGGCGTTGCTGAGAGCGGCGTGACCATTCACTGGGTGGATTCAGGTGTGGATACAGGCAAGGTTATCAAACAAGTTCGTGTGCCACGACTAGCTGATGATACCATTGATAGCTTTGAAGATCGGATTCATGAGGCAGAGTACAGGTTGTATCCGGAAGTAGTGAAGGCTCTATTTACAGATTGACTTTTTGATGATTCATATGATATCTTTGACTTTAAATTGGAGTCAGCGATTGTTGAAGACGGCTTCAAACGGAGGTATTTGTAATGTTAGAATCTAAAAAAACAACTCGATATGTATTTTATGTCTATCTGATGTTATTAACTTGGGGAATCTTGTTTAAGTTTGAAACAAATCCTGAATTTATAGCATTTTTCTTAGCTCCAAGGTATATCAATTGGATTCCATTTTCAGAACCACTAATAGTAGATGGAAAAATTGTTTTTGCTGAAATGTTATTTAATCTGATTTCCTTTATTCCATTAGGTGTTTGTTTCCCTCTGATAAAAACTAATTTATCTAGTTTAAGAATAGTCGGGACAGGTTTCTTGATTAGTCTATTGTTTGAGTGCTTACAGTATATTTTAGCAATAGGTATAACAGATATAACGGATTTGACTTTAAATACGCTAGGTGTTTGTGTAGGCTTACTGATTTATCAAATTTTTATAAGAGTGTTCAAATCACAGATTAGAAAATGGGTCAATATCTTAGGTATGCTTAGCCTTGGCTTTGCTTATTTTGTTTTACTGTTACTGCATTTAATTGGTGTTTAACTAATGATTAAAAAGGAGAATAGAATGACTAAACGCGCCTTAATCAGCGTCTCAGACAAAGCGGGCATTGTTGAATTTGCCCAAGAACTTAAAAAACTTGGTTGGGATATTATCTCGACAGGTGGGACAAAGGTTGCCCTTGACAATGCTGGGGTGGAGACCATTTCGATTGATGATGTGACTGGTTTTCCGGAGATGATGGACGGTCGTGTTAAGACCCTCCATCCAAACATTCACGGAGGTCTCCTCGCTCGTCGTGACTTGGATAGCCACTTGGAAGCAGCTAAAGATAATAGTATCGAATTGATTGATCTTGTGGTGGTAAATCTCTACCCATTTAAGAAAACCATTCTCAAACCAGATGTGACTTATGCTGACGCAGTTGAAAACATCGATATTGGTGGTCCATCTATGCTTCGTTCAGCAGCTAAAAATCATGCCAGCGTAACAGTTGTGGTAGACCCTGCTGACTATGCTGTGGTTTTGGGCGAATTGGCAGCAAATGGTGAAACTACTTATGAAACTCGACAACGTTTAGCAGCCAAGGTTTTCCGTCACACAGCGGCTTATGATGCCTTGATTGCGGAATACTTCACAGCACAAGTCGGAGAAAGCAAACCAGAAAAGCTCACTTTGACCTATGACCTCAAACAAGCCATGCGTTACGGGGAAAATCCTCAACAGGATGCAGACTTCTACCAAAAAGCCTTGCCGACTGACTACTCAATTGCTTCAGCAAAACAGCTCAACGGGAAAGAATTATCCTTTAACAATATCCGTGACGCCGATGCGGCTATTCGTATTATCCGTGACTTCAAAGACCGTCCAACCGTTGTGGCTCTCAAACACATGAATCCATGCGGTATCGGTCAGGCTGATGACATTGAGACTGCTTGGGACTACGCTTATGAGTCTGACCCAGTGTCTATCTTTGGCGGAATTGTTGTTCTCAACCGTGAGGTGGGTGCTGCGACAGCTGAGAAGATGCATGGTGTATTCCTTGAAATCATCATTGCACCAAGCTATACAGATGAAGCGCTAACCATTTTGATCAATAAAAAGAAAAACTTGCGTATCCTTGCCTTGCCATTTAATGCTCAAGAGGCTAGCGAAGTGGAAGCAGAATACACAGGTGTTGTCGGTGGACTTCTGGTGCAAAACCAAGACGTTATCAAAGAAAGTCCAGCTGACTGGCAAGTGGTTACCAAACGCCAACCAACGGAGACAGAGGCGACTGCCCTTGAGTTTGCATGGAAGGCTATCAAGTATGTTAAATCAAACGGCATCATCGTGACCAACGACCACATGACACTTGGTGTTGGCTCAGGTCAAACTAACCGTGTGGCTTCTGTTCGTATTGCCATTGACCAAGCCAAAGACCGCCTTGACGGCGCTGTTCTTGCTTCAGATGCCTTCTTCCCATTTGCGGATAACGTAGAAGAAATCGCTAAAGCAGGCATCAAGGCGATAATCCAACCTGGAGGATCAGTCCGTGACCAAGAATCCATCGAAGCGGCGGACAAATATGGCTTGACCATGGTCTTCACAGGAGTGAGACATTTTAGACATTAAGAAAACGAAAGGGAAGAAAACAGTTTCTTTCCTTTTTTGACTTAAAATGCTAAGTGAAACAAGATTAAAACGAACGTTTGTGATATAATGTTAGTAAATAATTCGAAAAAGAGGTTGAGAGATGAAGCTGTTAGTTGTCGGTTCTGGTGGTCGTGAACATGTCATTGCTAAGAAGTTGCTTGAGTCAAAAGACGTTGAAAAAGTCTTTGTAGCTCCTGGGAATGACGGGATGACTCTGGATGGTCTGGAATTGGTAAATATCTCTATTTCCGAACATTCTAAATTGATTGAGTTTGCAAAAGTCAACGATATTGCTTGGACCTTCATTGGGCCAGATGATGCCCTTGCTGCTGGTATTGTGGATGATTTCCATGCAGCTGGTATCAAAGCCTTTGGTCCGACAAGATTGGCAGCGGAGCTGGAGTGGTCTAAGGATTTCGCTAAGGAACTCATGGTCAAATGCGACGTTCCGACAGCAGTCTATGGGACATTTTCAGATTTCGAGGAAGCCAAGGCCTACATCGAAGAAAAAGGCGCTCCAATCGTAGTTAAAGCGGATGGCTTGGCGCTTGGGAAGGGCGTCGTTGTAGCTGAAACGGTTGAGCAAGCAGTCGAAGCCGCTTTCGAGATGCTCTTGGATAATAAATTCGGTGACTCAGGTGCGCGTGTAGTTATCGAGGAATTCCTTGAAGGAGAAGAGTTCTCTCTCTTTGCCTTTGTCAATGGGGACAAGTTCTACATGATGCCAACGGCTCAGGATCACAAACGTGCTTACGATGACGATAAGGGTCCTAACACTGGTGGGATGGGTGCCTATGCGCCAGTTCCTCACTTGCCACAGAGCGTGGTTGACACAGCGGTTGACACTATTGTCACGCCAGTCCTTGAAGGCATGATTAAAGAAGGTCGTCCGTATCTCGGTGTCCTTTATGCTGGTCTTATCTTAACAGCTGATGGACCGAAAGTCATCGAGTTCAACTCACGCTTCGGAGATCCAGAAACGCAAATCATCTTACCTCGTTTGACATCTGATTTTGCACAAAATATCACGGGTATCCTCGATGGCAAGGAGCCGAACATCACGTGGACGGAAAAGGGTGTGACTCTGGGTGTGGTTGTCGCATCCAAGGGATACCCGCTAGATTATGCAAAGGGTGTCGAGTTGCCAGCCAAAACCGATGGCAATATCATCACCTACTATGCAGGGGCTAAGTTTGCGGAAAATAGCAGAGTACTGCTATCCAACGGTGGACGTGTCTATATGCTCGTCACCACAGCAGACACCGTCAAAGAAGCCCAAGAAACCATCTACCAAGAACTCGCTCAACAAAAAACAGAAGGTCTCTTCTACCGAACAGATATCGGAAGCAAGGCCATAAAAGATTAACAGATACTAAAATTGTCATGGTGAGCGAAAGCGAGCCACTATAGGATGATCGTCGCAGTAGTGGAACTCCTAGTAGTAAAGCTATTAGGAGCGGGAAACTGGAGACCTATGCTCCAGTTTTAGTAATGGAACGCCATAGGCGGTCGCTTACGTCCGTACTACAATAGACGATTATTAAAAAAGGAGAATAAATGAAACCAGTAATTTCCATCATCATGGGCTCCAAATCCGACTGGACAACCATGCAAAAAACAGCAGAAGTCCTCGACCGCTTCGGTGTAGCCTACGAAAAGAAGGTTGTCTCTGCCCACCGTACTCCAGACCTTATGTTTAGACATGCCGAAGAAGCCCGTAGCCGCGGCATCAAGGTCATTATCGCTGGTGCAGGTGGCGCAGCCCATTTGCCAGGTATGGTCGCAGCGAAAACAACCCTTCCTGTCATTGGTGTACCGGTCAAATCGCGCGCTCTTAGTGGCGTGGATTCACTCTACTCTATCGCTCAGATGCCAGGTGGTGTGCCAGTCGCAACCATGGCTATCGGTGAAGCGGGTGCGACTAATGCGGCTCTCTTTGCCCTCCGTCTCCTTTCAGTAGAGGAGCAGGCTATCGCGATAGCATTGGCAGATTTCGCAGAAGAGCAAGAAAAAATCGCAGAGGAGTCTACAAATGAGCTCATCTAAAACAATCGGAATTATCGGTGGTGGTCAGCTGGGACAGATGATGGCCATTTCTGCTATCTACATGGGACACAAGGTCATCGCGCTGGATCCTGCGGTGGATTGCTCGGCCTCTCGCGTGGCGGAAATCATCGTGGCTCCTTATAACGATGTGGATGCCCTCCGTCAGTTGGCAGAACGTTGCGATGTCCTGACCTATGAGTTTGAAAATGTCGATGCTGACGGTCTTGACGCTGTTATCAAAGACGGTCAGCTTCCACAAGGGACTGACTTGCTCCGCATTTCTCAAAATCGCATTTTTGAAAAGGACTTTCTTTCCAACAAGACCCAAGTTACCGTAGCACCTTATAAGGTTGTAACTTCTAGCCAAGACTTGGCAGATATCGACCTCTCTAAAAACTATGTTCTCAAGACGGCGACCGGTGGTTACGATGGTCATGGTCAAAAGGTTATTCGTTCAGAAGCAGATTTGGTAGAAGCATATGCACTAGCAGACTCAGCAGATTGCGTTTTGGAAGAATTCGTCAACTTTGACCTTGAAATTTCTGTCATCGTGTCTGGTAATGGCAAGGATGTGACGATTTTCCCAGTTCAAGAAAATATCCATCGCAATAACATCCTGTCTAAGACTATTGTGCCTGCTCGCATTTCAGAAAGTCTGGCTGGAAAAGCCAAAGCTATGGCAGTACGAATCGCAGAACAACTCAAGCTATCTGGAACCCTTTGCGTGGAAATGTTTGCCACCGCTGATGATATTATCGTCAATGAGATTGCCCCGCGTCCACACAATTCAGGCCATTACTCAATCGAAGCCTGTGACTTTTCACAATTTGACACTCATATTTTAGGAGTTCTCGCAGCACCATTGCCAGCCATCAAATTGCATGCGCCTGCAGTCATGCTCAATGTTCTCGGCCAACACGTCGATGCTGCTGAAAAATATGTCACAGAAAATCCAAGCGCCCACCTCCACATGTATGGTAAAATAGAAGCGAAACACAACCGCAAGATGGGGCATGTGACTTTGTTTAGTGATATGCCGGATAGCGTGATTGAGTTTGGAGAAGGGATTGATTTTTAGGAGAAACCTATGATTCAAATCATCGTTAATGCATTTATTGAAAAGAGTGAGACTGGAGCAATTGTCGAAGTCTTGTATGCCAGTGCTGACCAGGATAAGGTACAAGCTAAATATGAAAAACTAGTTGCACAATATCCTGAACACTATTTGGTGATTTATGATTTGCCATTGGATACAAATCTCAACGAATTACCCCACTATTCATCTGTGCTTATTGGAAAAGAGGAATTTGAGGAGTTCTCTAACTTGAGTCCTTAAGAAAATGAAAGATAGGTGAAAGAAAATATGAAATACTATGCTGTAAAGTTAGGTAGACAAACTGGAATTTTTGAGACATGGGGAGAAGCGGAAGCACAAGTTAAAGGATTTCCTAATGCAAAGTTTAAATCTTTCTCTTCGTTTGAGGAGGCTAAATCTTATCTTGAAGATTCTAATCAGAGCCAATCTAGTAATCTAGTTGAGTATGAAGCTTATGTAGATGGTTCTTTTGATAAAAATAAAAATATATATGGTTCGGGTGTAGTTATAATTAAGAATAATGAAGTGATAGAAAAAATTTCATTTTCGGGTTCTGATGAAAAATATATTGAGAGTTATCAGATTGCAGGAGAGGTAAAAGCAGTCCTTCGGGCGATGGAATGGGCTGTTAACCATAATATTTCTTCAATTGCCATCTATTACGACTATGAGGGAATAAGATCATGGGCTTTAGGAGAATGGAAGACAAATAAAGCTGTCTCTAAAGACTATAAATATAAATTTGATGTACTTTCTAGGAAAATCGATGTATATTTTAAAAAGGTAAAGGCTCATAGCGGGGTATACTTCAATGAACTTGCTGATGAATTGGCAAAAAGTGCCGCATTAGGAAGAGTATTTATTTCTGAAACTAATGAGGAAAAAATTCGGAAAATGGTCAAAATAGATGTATAGTGAATACAAATCAAGGTGAATTTTTTCTTGATGTCTTTTTCAAAAAAGATGGAGTAATGGAGGAGACAGCAAGTTTCTGACATTGAAAGAAAAGTTGTGTGATTATATTGTCGAGAATTGTAAAAATAATGAAAATCAGGCAAGTTCACAGGTTCCATGGTTTACGGCTAAAAATCTGATTAATGAAGATGTTGAGACCGTAATTGGCCTAATTAAGGATTCTGAGTATTGTAAAGAAGAATTGTCTCATTCTAAAAGCAATGGACATCCAACATGGAAGTTTAGAGGAGTTCAAGGTGAAAGTCTAACAATTACCTATTATAATAAAAATAATGATGGAAATGGTAAGCTTCTCTTACAAGGTAAACCAGAATTATTATTTTTAGAATCAATTGAAATACTTACTCAGTTGTTTGATACGGATGAGATTGAAACAAAATTCAATGATAGTGGTTTTTTTGAAAGTCAAATTGACGAGTCAATTATTCAAAATGATATTTTAAGCATAATGCCCAATGCTTTTGATAAATTACCTAGTGATCAGTTGAAGAAAACTGTAAAACAGGCGCTAATCTTTAAAAATTTCAAATCTAATTTTGAAGATTATACAGTGTATACTTTTCTAGCATACCGAGCTTTAGAGGGACATTTAAGATGGATTTTAAGTGAGCTTGATATTGATTGGCATTCTAAAGGGAAGCCAATGTCAACATCATTCTATATGTTTGATAAGGTATCAAGTGAGGGAGCATATAGCTATATCTTACAATCCTGCTACCATGTGAATGTTGAAAGTAAATACCTAACTAAAAAAGAACAGTTTCTAACATATATAGGCGAATTGTATCAAATATTGGGTGACGAGAGAAATAGTTATTTTCATTGGAAAAAGTTTGAACCTGGACTTTCTTTAGATGAAACTGCGCTGATTGAAGATGAGGCAACTGCTCGATATATCATTGTAAAATGTTTGACTAAAATCGAAGAATATTATAAACTATTCCATTAGTATTAAAAATTTAAAGGAGGTAGAAAATGTTTCGCATAGTAGAACTTGGATTGGATAAGTATATGGCAATTGTTTATTCATGTTCTTGTGATTCTCCGCTTTCTTACCTCCTTGATATTGAGAAACAGATAAGGGAGTTAGGTATTGGAGATGGCTATATTCTATTTGATACCTTACTAAGTAAAGGAAATATATCTACAAGATTTTTTGAAGCAAAATTTGAAGATGGTAAATTTGTTAAGTCATCTTTTCAAAATATTGAAATTACAAAAAAGTCCGAAATCAGAAAAAAGCTAGTGAATTTTATAGAGGATTAGGGATAAATTTAAACAATTCCTTACTAACAGAAGTACAGAAAAGAATAATTAACAAGGGCTTAGCTCTGTAACTTTGCAATATTATATAGGAGAAAAACATGATCAACCGTTACTCTCGCCCTGAGATGGCGAACATTTGGAGTGAAGAAAATAAATACCGTGCTTGGCTTGAGGTGGAAATCCTCGCTGACGAGGCATGGGCTGAGTTGGGGGAAATCCCTAAGGAAGATGTAGCTTTGATTCGCGAAAAAGCGGACTTTGACATTGACCGTATTCTTGAAATCGAGCAGGAGACTCGCCATGACGTAGTGGCCTTCACACGTGCGGTTTCTGAAACTCTTGGTGAGGAGCGTAAGTGGGTCCACTATGGTTTGACTTCTACCGATGTGGTGGATACGGCCTACGGTTACCTCTACAAGCAGGCCAATGATATCATTCGTCGTGACCTTGAAAACTTCACCAACATCATCGCTGATAAGGCTAAGGAGCACAAGTTCACCATCATGATGGGGCGTACCCACGGTGTGCATGCGGAGCCGACAACTTTTGGCCTTAAATTGGCGACTTGGTATAGCGAAATGAAGCGCAACATGGAGCGTTTCGAGCATGCGGCTGCTGGAGTAGAAGCTGGTAAGATTTCGGGTGCGGTTGGAAACTTCGCCAACATCCCACCATTTGTTGAGCAATATGTCTGCGACAAACTGGGTATCCGTGCCCAAGAAATCTCTACACAGGTCCTTCCTCGTGACCTTCACGCTGAGTACTTTGCGGTTCTTGCCAGCATTGCGACTTCAATTGAGCGCATGGCGACTGAGATCCGTGGTCTGCAAAAGTCTGAGCAACGTGAAGTAGAAGAGTTCTTTGCCAAAGGTCAAAAAGGCTCTTCAGCAATGCCTCACAAACGCAACCCAATCGGTTCTGAGAACATGACAGGTCTTGCACGTGTCATCCGTGGTCACATGGTGACGGCCTATGAGAATGTCGCTCTCTGGCATGAACGCGATATCTCTCACTCATCAGCTGAGCGTATCATCACACCTGATACGACCATCTTGATTGACTACATGCTCAACCGTTTTGGAAATATCGTCAAGAACTTGACAGTCTTCCCAGAAAATATGATACGAAACATGAACTCGACTTTCGGTCTTATCTTTAGCCAACGTGCTATGTTGACCTTAATTGAGAAAGGCATGACCCGTGAGCAAGCCTATGACTTGGTGCAACCAAAAACAGCTTACTCTTGGGACAATAAAGTAGACTTTAAACCACTTCTTAAAGCAGATCCAGAAGTGACTTCGCGTTTGACTCAAGAGGAACTCGACGAAATCTTCAATCCTGCATACTACACCAAACGTGTGGATGATATCTTTAAACGTCTTGGACTTGGTGATTAATCATAACAAAAAGCGAGATTCAATCTCGCTTTTTTGTATGCTTATCGAAGGGTGTTAATCTTCTTTTTTCTTAGAGAGTCCATAGGCTGCTAGTGTCGCCATGAGTCCTACTGCGACCAAGCCTGCAGAGTCTGGACTTTCTGTTGCAGGGAGTTGTTTTTCTTCTGCTTTGGCTATAGTTGGTTTAGCTTGCTCAGCTTTCTCAACAGCAGTTCCGACTTCAACGACTTGAGCGACCCCTTCCTGCGATACCGCACCATTGACAAGGGTTCTTTCTTCCTTGCTGTCAGCAGTAGTGCTGACAGAGTAGAAAATCGTATGACGACCATTTACACCAACAACGACGATTTGACTTGGTCCTTTTGGCAATTGCGGATTTTCACGTGTCACGGTAGTGAACGGAATCTCTTCCTCTTGGATGTCCGGTCTTGGTTTTGACTCTGCGGCTGGAGCAAGACCATGTTCATCCCTTTGTGAGTAATAGGGGCGCCGATTTCAACTACTTGTGTCACAGGTTCTTTGGTTACTTGGCTATCTAGGATAGTTTCTGTTTGTTTTTCATTTTCAGTAAGGACAGAGATGTAATGAGTGCGTTTGCCCTCTACACCTGGTGTGATGATCTTTTCCTGACCGGCTGGGAGATTCGGATTTTTCTTCTTGATAACTTCAAATGGAATCTTTTCTGCTCTTGTGATGAGTTCCGGTTTGGTTTCAACATTGGCAGCTAGTTCGTTTTCATCGAGGCTTCCTGAGTGGGTTACTCCTGGTTTGAGGCCTAGGCGGGCTGCTTTGAGCTTGGCTACGAGAGCGTCTAACTCAGCTTGTTTGTTACGGTTGAGGTTGTAGTTGAGAGTTTCTTTAGCTGCATTTAGAGCCTCCAAGCTTTCCTTGCTGTATCCATCCAAGTTTGCAGGGATTTGAGCAAGTTCCTCACGGAGTGCATTGTAGTTAGCGCGGAAGTAGTCTTTGTTATTGTCTGTAAAGGCAGTCATGAGTTCAAAGATTTCTTCTTCCTTGTACTCAGCACTTGGTTTGTCTGCCCAGATAGCGAGCATGCTTCCTACGGTTGGAAGGTCTACTTCAGGATATTTGGTAGATGCAAGCTGGTTAAATGGTGTTTTTTAGTGTTTTCAATTGCTTTTTTGAGGAAACCACCACCATCTTCAGGTTTTTGGCCGAGAATGTAGTACCAGTCTCCGTTGGTGTTAAGGAATTTGTAGCCTTTGCTTGCTAGGTACTGAGGCGTTGCAAGGTTATAGCCCCACCATCCCTTAGACCAGTAAGAGATGATGACATCCTTGTCAAACTCAACATCATCCTTGTCTTCATAGTAGAAACCATCGTTGAAGGCCATTGGTTGAAGGCCTCTTTCTTTGGCCATGGTAGCAAGAGTGTTAGAGTACTCAGCAAATTTGCCATAGAGTCTATACCATTTGAGGTAGTACCAGCCTTGATCGTTGGTGGCATCATTGGCATATTCATCTGTACCGTAGTTGAAGATTTTAGTTTTGCCGGCGAAGTAAGCGGCATACTTGTCAATCAGATCTTTGGTAAATGCAAGAGCCTCCTCGTTATCAAGGTCAACGGTACGAGCAGATTCCTTGCCAAAGTAGTTGAAGTTCGGTTTTTGGATGCCTAGTTCTTTCATGGCATGCAAAATCGCATCCATGTGACCAGGGCTGTTTACAGTTGGGATTAGTCCGATACCTTTATCTTTGGCATAGTTGATCAAGTCCGTCATCTGACTCTCTGTCAAATGATTGCCGTTTGGATCCTTGTAGTAGGCATCGGTTCCGTTTTCGAGTGCACGTTTGATATCGTCGCTTGCATATGTTTTACCATTGGCTTTGATCGTCATGGCGTCCAACATAAAACGCATGCCTACATTTCCAACTAGTAGATGAAGATCAGTATAACCGTAGTGTTTGGCTTTGTCGATGATTTCTTTGAGTTGGTTTGGAGAGAAGTACTTGCGTCCAGCGTCGATTGAGATCGTTTTTCGTTTTGCCAGTTTTTCATTTGCCTGAGCTGCTCGTTCCGTGCTAGGAGTGGTTACTGCTGGTGTAACGACTTCATTTTTCTTTTCTGAAGAAGTACTTTCGGCAGGAGTTTCAGCTGGGCAGGACCTTCTTTCTCGGCAGTAGGAGTTGGAGCAGTATTTTCTGTCACAACTGGTGCGCTTGACTCTTCTGTTGTTGGAGCAACTGTTCGAGGAGTCTCCTGGTCTTCTTTGATCTCCTCTTTTACAGCCTTGTCAGCCTTTCCTTCCAGTTTTTCTGGAACCTTGGAGCCTACAGCTTCTTTGACTGCTTGAGGACTCTCCTGGACGGTTTGAACAGTTTCTTCAGCTGTTGGAGCTGGAGTAATCCCGTCAGCAGATACGACTTGTGCGCTAAAAGTAAATCCTATCAGTACAGAAGCTGCCCCAACCGCGTATTTACGAATGGAGAAGCGCTGTTCTTTTCTAATTTTATGACAAAACCTCCTTGTTATTATCACATATGATAGCGCTTACATAAATCAATTTTATTTTATTATCTAAGGAGTAAAATGTTAAGTGAGTTTATATAATCACTATAATAAATAGAGGAAATCATAAGATTTAGAAGAAAATTATTCCCAGAAATGAGAAAGACAATACTTAACTTATTTTTAGTACAAACGCTACTAATTAAATAAGAGTCCTCCATAGCGTTCTCACAACTTCTTTCTCGTGCTATAATGAATATAGAAAAAGCCTGAGCTGGGCTCAAGCTTTCTCTTAATGACCTCGATTACATGAGAGGAATTTAATTTTGTAGTAGTCTGCTCGCTTATACGTTTCACTATAGGCGAGGACTTGGTCAGTGACCTCAAGTTTTGTAGTCTTCGTTTGGAAGACAGTTGGGAATTGTGTATCGATTCCGAGTACAGAAGCAGCATGCTCTGGTGTTGGGAATGCGATTTCATTGATTTCCTCAAAATGTTCATCGTTCATGTGAATGCGGTAATCCAATTTGAAACGTGTATAGATAGAGCTATAATAATCAAGATTTGGATAGTTGGCATTGATGTATTGCTCAGGAATATAGGATGTGTGGTAGATGTATGTTACGTCGTTTGTCTGACGAATACGTTCAATCTTATAGTAGAATTGATCTCCACGCAGTCCAAGTTTATCTAAATATTCAAGTTTGTTTCCGCGCTCGATAGAAAGGACAGTCACTTTATCATCTTTTGTTTCAAAGATTTCGACATCTGAAAATTCAACGAGTTTGTGCTTGCGGGCACGTGAAACGAAAGTCCCTTTCCCTTGTTGGCGGACAATATAGCCGTCTTTCGCAAGGTCATTTAAAGCACGCACAACAGTGATTGAACTAACATCATACATCGCGATCAATTCTGCTTCTGTATAAAATTTATCTCCACTTGCAAATTGGCCAGAGATGATTTTGTTTTTTAATTCATCTTTAATATATTGGTATTTTGGAATAGCCATAATTACACCTCGATTCTCCTTCTCCAGTCTTGATTCTACCATATTCTACCATAAATACAGACAAATTAGTAGTATTTAGGTAAAAAAAATTAAAATAATAGACTAAAAATGTTATATTACATGTAAAAAATTCTATTTTATAACCTTGTGAATTATCATACATTAAAATATCGCTTTCATGCTATTTTTAGATAATGTTGGTAAATGGTAAGTAAAAAATAGAAAAATTTTAAAAGATTTTCTAAAACGTATTGACAAATACAAAATATTTAATTATACTTATTATGATAAATGGAAGCGCGAACTTAATTCGTTAGAGGTGGTAACATGACAAGATTTAAAATTGAAGACGATTTCTATTTAGATGGGGAACCGTTCAAGATTTTGTCCGGCGCCATTCATTATTTTAGGATTCCTCCAGAAGATTGGTATCATTCGCTCTACAACTTAAAGGCGCTTGGCTTTAATACGGTCGAGACCTATGTGGCTTGGAATTTACATGAACCCGTTGAAGGAGAATTTGATTTTGAAGGTGCCAGAAATTTGGAGAGGTTTCTTCAAATAGCACAAGATTTGGGTCTCTATGCCATTGTACGCCCGTCTCCATTTATCTGTGCGGAATGGGAATTTGGTGGCTTGCCGGCTTGGCTCTTGACCAAGGACATGCGAATCCGCTCGTCCGACCCGGCCTACATCGAGGCGGTTGCTCGCTATTATGACCAATTATTGCCGAGGCTTGTGCCTCGTCTGTTGGATAATGGCGGAAACATTCTCATGATGCAAGTCGAAAATGAATATGGCTCTTATGGAGAAGATAAGTCTTATCTACGAGCAATTCGGAAATTGATGGAAGAGCGAGGGATTGATTGCCCACTCTTTACTTCAGATGGTCCATGGAGGGCTACTTTGAAAGCCGGAACCTTGATCGAAGATGATCTCTTTGTGACAGGGAACTTCGGTTCTAAAGCTCCGTACAACTTTTCACAGATGCAGGAATTCTTTGATGAGTATGGCAAGAAATGGCCTCTCATGTGTATGGAATTCTGGGATGGCTGGTTCAATCGTTGGAAAGAACCCATCATCACACGGGATCCTAAAGAATTGGCGGAAGCTGTTCGAGAGGTATTGGAGCAAGGTTCTATCAACCTTTACATGTTCCATGGTGGTACAAACTTTGGTTTCATGAATGGTTGCTCAGCTCGAGGAACTCTGGATTTGCCACAAGTCACATCTTACGACTATGATGCCCTTCTGGATGAAGAAGGAAATCCAACTGCTAAATACCTAGCAGTCAAGAAGATGATGGTAACCCACTTCCCAGAGTATCCACAGTTGGAACCACTCTATAAGGAAAGCATGGAGATAGGGTCCATTCCATTGGTCGAAAAAGTTTCCCTGTTTGAAACCCTGGATAGCCTCTCTAGTCCAACTGAAAGCCTCTATCCAAAAACGATGGAAGAACTTGGTCAAAGTTATGGCTACCTTCTCTATCGTACTGAGGCAAGTTGGGATGCAGAAGAGGAACGTCTTCGTATCATTGATGGTCGAGATAGAGCTCAGCTTTATGTCGATGGTCAATGGGTCGAAACCCAATATCAGACAGAGATTGGGGAAGATATTTTTTATAAAGGTAAAAAGAAAGCGCTGTCTAGGATTGACATTTTGATTGAGAATATGGGGCGTGTCAACTATGGACATAAGCTCTTAGCAGATACGCAACGTAAGGGAATTCGTACAGGTGTCTGCAAAGATCTACATTTTTTACTGAATTGGAAACAATATCCACTACCACTGGACAATCCTGAGAAAATTGATTTTTCAAAAGGATGGACAGAAGGACAACCAGCCTTTTACGCTTTCGACTTTACTGTCGAAGAGCCAAAAGATACCTACTTAGACTTGTCTGAGTTTGGTAAGGGAGTTGGCTTTGTCAATGGGCAGAATCTAGGACGTTTCTGGAACGTCGGCCCGACTCTCTCGCTTTATATCCCTCATAGCTATCTCAAGGAAGGTACTAATCGCATCATCATCTTCGAAACAGAGGGCCAATATAAAGAAGAGATTCATTTAACTCGTAAACCTACACTAAAACACATAAAGGGGGAAAACTTATGACAATTGTAGGATGCCGTATCGATGGACGTTTGATCCACGGTCAAGTAGCCAATCTTTGGGCTGGAAAACTAAATGTTTCACGCATTATGGTTGTAGATGATGAAGTCGTCAACAACGATGTTGAAAAAAGTGGTTTGAAACTTGCGACACCACCAGGTGTGAAACTCAGTATCTTGCCAGTTGAGAAAGCAGCAGCAAATATCCTTGCTGGTAAATACGATAGCCAACGTCTCTTTATCGTGGCTCGTAAACCAGACCGTTTCCTTGGTTTGGTCGAAGCAGGTGTACTGCTTGAAACACTCAACGTTGGAAATATGTCTCAAACACCAGAAACTCGCCCTATCACACGTTCTATCAACGTGGTAGATAAGGATGTGGAAGATTTCCACAAACTAGCAGAAAAAGGTGTGAAACTCACTGCTCAAATGGTTCCAAATGATCCAGTTTCAGACTTTTTGAGCTTATTAAAATAGGAAAAATTTTTTAGGAGGTCATTGTTATGATACAATGGTGGCAAATTTTACTTCTCACTTTGTACTCAGCTTATCAAATCTGTGATGAGTTGACGATTGTTTCCTCTGCAGGTTCTCCTGTATTTGCTGGTTTCATTACTGGTTTAATCATGGGAGATGTAACTACTGGTCTACTTATCGGTGGTAACTTGCAACTGTTCGTTCTTGGGGTTGGTACCTTTGGTGGTGCTTCTCGTATCGACGCAACTTCTGGTGCAGTTCTTGCGACAGCCTTCTCTGTTTCACAAGGAATTGATGCACCGCTTGCAATTACTACAATCGCTGTACCAGTAGCAGCTCTCTTGACTTACTTCGACGTTCTTGGTCGTATGACTACTACTTTCTTTGCTCACCGTGTGGATGCTGCAATCGAACGCTTTGATTACAAGGGTATTGAACGCAACTACTTGCTTGGTGCGATTCCTTGGGCTTTATCTCGTGCCCTTCCAGTCTTCTTCGCCCTTACTTTTGGTGGTGCTTTCGTACAATCAGTCGTAGACTTCGTTGAAGCATACAAATGGGTTGCAGATGGTTTGACACTTGCAGGACGTATGCTTCCAGGTCTTGGATTTGCAATCTTGCTTCGTTACCTTCCAGTTAAACGTAACCTTCACTACCTTGCTATGGGATTTGGTTTGACAGCTATGTTGACTGTTCTTTACTCATATGTAACAGGTCTTGGTGGCGCTGTTGCTGGTATCGTAGGTACTCTTCCTGCTGAAGTTGCTGAAAAAATTGGTTTCGTGAACAACTTCAAAGGTTTGTCTATGATCGGTATTTCTATCGTAGGTATCTTCCTTGCAGTGCTTCACTTCAAAAATAGCCAAAAAGTAGCTGTGGCAGCACCTTCTACACCATCAGAAAGTGGGGAAATCGAAGATGACGAATTCTAATTACAAACTAACAAAAGAAGATTTTAATCAAATCAACAAACGTAGCTTGTTTACTTTCCAATTAGGTTGGAACTACGAACGTATGCAAGCCTCTGGTTACCTTTACATGCTCTTGCCTCAATTGCGTAAAATGTATGGGGATGGAACTCCTGAATTGAAGGAAATGATGAAGGTTCATACTCAATTCTTTAATACTTCACCATTCTTCCACACTATTATCGCTGGTTTTGACCTTGCCATGGAAGAAAAGGATGGTGTGGCTTCAAAAGATGCCGTTAACGGTATCAAGACAGGTTTGATGGGTCCATTCGCTCCTCTTGGGGACACAATCTTTGGTTCACTTGTACCTGCTATCATGGGATCTATCGCAGCAACTATGGCTATCGCTGGCCAACCATGGGGTATCTTCCTTTGGATCGCAGTTGCAGTTGCTTACGACATCTTCCGTTGGAAACAATTGGAATTTGCCTACAAAGAAGGGGTTAACCTTATCAATAACATGCAAAGTACCTTGACAGCTTTGATTGATGCTGCATCTGTACTTGGTGTCTTCATGATGGGTGCTCTTGTAGCAACAATGATCAACTTTGACATTTCTTACAAATTGCCAATCGGTGAAAAGATGATTGACTTCCAAGACATCTTGAACTCAATCTTCCCACGCTTGCTTCCAGCAATCTTTACTGCCTTTATCTTCTGGTTGCTTGGTAAGAAAGGTATGAACTCTACTAAAGCGATCGGTATCATTATCGTTCTTGCAGTAGGTCTTTCATTCATCGGTAAATTCTTACTTGGAATGGGCGTATAATTTATGACGAAATCATTAATTTTGGTGAGTCATGGTCGCTTCTGTGAAGAACTGAAAGGTAGCACGGAAATGATTATGGGCCCACAAGACAACATTCATGCAGTGGCTCTTCTTCCAGAAGATGGCCCAGAAGACTTTACTGCAAAATTTGAAGCTGCTATTGAAGGATTGGATGATTTCCTAGTTTTTGCGGATCTTCTTGGCGGTACACCATGTAACGTGGTAAGCCGTTTGATCATGGAAGGTCGCGACATCGAACTTTACGCAGGGATGAATCTTCCAATGGTGATTGAATTTATCAATGCAAGCCTTACAGGTGCAGATGCGGACTATAAGATCCGTGCTGCAGAAAGCATTGTAAAAGTCAACGATCTGTTAGCAGGCTTCGATGATGACGAAGACGAATAAGATGTGACAACGTAAAAATCACAGGGGAAATAGGCGATAGGAGGATGGAGCGATGCACCGACGATAATTGGTCTTTTTCCCCAAGATTTTAGTTGGAACTCAATTCAATTCATGTGACAACGTGAAAATCGTTAGCACAGTTTGTATAGAATATCCATGGGAATGGGAGTAAATCTCATTCCCGTATTTTCAATAGGAATGAAACAACAATAGATTAGAGGAACTCTATGCTAAATTACACAAAAAAAGAATTACTTGAACTGGGTGCAGAAATCACGACTCGTGAGATCTACCAACAGCCTGATGTATGGAAAGAGGCTTTTGAAGCTTATCAAGCGAAGCGAGAAGAAATTGCAGCCTTTCTGCAAGGGATTGCGGATAAACATGACTATATCAAGGTTATCTTGACAGGTGCCGGTACTTCCGCTTATGTGGGAGATACCTTGGTGCCTTACTTTAAGGAAGTCTATGACGAACGCAAATGGAATTTCAATGCTATTGCGACCACAGATATTGTTGCCAATCCAGAAACTTATTTGAAAAAAGATGTGGCGACTGTTCTTGTTTCCTTTGCTCGTAGTGGGAATTCACCTGAAAGTGTGGCGACTGTTGATTTGGCTAAAGCCTTGGTTGATGATCTCTATCAAGTGACCATTACATGTGCTGCAGAAGGGAAATTGGCTCTTCAAGCCCATGGCGATGACCGCAATCTCTTGCTCTTGCAACCAGCTGCTTCTAATGACGCTGGATTTGCCATGACTTCTAGCTTTACGTCTATGATGTTGACAGCTCTCTTAGTCTTTGATCCTACAGAATTTGCTGTAAAAGCTGAACGTTTTGAAGTTGTGACTAGCCTTGCGCGTAAAGTTCTAGACAATACAGCAGATGTCAAAGAGCTTGTTGACTTCGACTTTAACCGTGTCATCTATCTAGGAGCTGGTCCTTTCTTCGGTCTTGCTCATGAAGCTCAGTTGAAGATTTTGGAATTAACAGCTGGTCAAGTGGTGACCATGTATGAAAGTCCAGTTGGCTTCCGTCACGGTCCAAAATCATTGATTAATGAAGATACAGTTGTTTTGGTCTTTGGTACAACGACAGACTACACTCGCAAGTACGACTTGGACTTGGTTCGTGAAGTTGCTGGTGACCAGATTGCTCGCCGTGTTGTGCTTTTGAGTGATCAAGCCTTTGGTCTTGAAAATGTCAAAGAAGTGGCTCTTGGTTGTGGCGGTGTCTTGAATGATATTTACCGTGTCTTCCCTTACATCGTTTATGCCCAACTCTTTGCCCTATTGACTTCACTCAAGGTAGAAAACAAACCAGATACACCGTCTCCTACAGGTACAGTAAATCGTGTGGTACAAGGTGTTATCATTCATGACTATCAAAAATAAGGAAGTGTCTATGAGTAAATTACAATTAAGTCCCAATAAAGTAGCCTGCTTAGAAAAACTCTCTGACGAGAATGGCATCATCTCAGCTCTTGCCTTTGACCAACGTGGCGCTTTGAAACGCCTCATGGCTCAACACCAAACAGAAGAGCCAACAGTAGCTCAAATGGAAGAACTGAAAGTTTTGGTAGCAGATGAATTGACTAAATACGCTTCATCAATGCTTCTTGACCCTGAGTATGGACTTCCAGCAACTAAAGCTCTTGATGAAAAAGCAGGTCTTCTCCTTGCTTATGAAAAAACAGGTTACGACACAACAAGCACAAAACGCTTGCCAGACTGCTTGGATGTTTGGTCTGTAAAACGTATTAAAGAAGAAGGTGCAGATGCAGTTAAATTCTTGCTTTACTATGATGTAGATAGCTCAGACGAACTCAACCAACAAAAACAAGCCTACATCGAACGTATCGGTTCTGAGTGTGTGGCGGAAGACATTCCATTCTTCCTTGAAATCTTAGCTTACGATGAAAAAATCGCTGACGCAGGTTCTGTAGAATGCGCTAAAGTAAAACCACACAAAGTTATCGGCGCTATGAAAGTCTTCTCAGACCCACGCTTTAACATTGATGTCTTGAAAGTAGAAGTTCCTGTTAACATTAAATATGTTGAAGGCTTCGCTGAAGGTGAAGTGGTTTACACACGTGAAGAAGCAGCAGCCTTCTTCAAAGCACAAGATGAAGCAACGAACTTGCCATACATCTACTTGAGTGCTGGTGTATCAGCTAAACTCTTCCAAGATACTCTTGTATTTGCTCATGAATCAGGTGCAAACTTTAACGGAGTTCTTTGTGGCCGTGCTACATGGGCAGGATCAGTTGAAGCTTACATCAAAGATGGTGAAGCAGCAGCTCGCGAATGGCTTCGTACAACTGGATTTGAAAACATTGATGAGCTCAATAAAGTTCTTCAAACAACAGCGACTTCATGGAAAGAACGTGTGGAAGCATAAAACAGGTATAGAAGACCCCCCTTTTGTTAAGAAGATACTTAAGGTTTTCTAACAAAGAATTCTGAAAATAGAAACTACAACCATAGATGGTGAATACACTCTCTATGGTTTGTTTACTTAAGAGAAATGGATCAAAGGAGAGAAGAATGAAAGCATACACAGAGCGTGTGTTTGGAAATCATGAGCGCAAGAATGTCTTGGCCTATCGATTTGAAACTGACGGTGGCTACCAGCTTGAGGTTATGACTTATGGTGCTACCATCTTGCGCTATGTTACACCTGACAAGGCTGGAAATTTTGCCAATGTGATCTTGGGCTTTGATGATTTTGATAGCTATGTAGGCAATAGTCCCAAGCATGGAGCAAGTGTAGGTCCTGTAGCAGGCCGTATTGCAGGTGCGACCTTTGAGCTCAATGACCAGATCTATAACCTTGAAGTCAACAATGTTAGCAACTGTAACCACAGTGGTTCAACAGGTTGGGATGCGAGCTTGTTTGAATTGGTTGAGGTGAGCGACCATGGCTTGACCCTCTACACAGAGCGTACAGACGGGACAGGAGGATTTCCTGGTAATCTCAAGATTTGGATCAGCTATCACTTGGAAGAAACTGGTGCCTACGAAATTAGCTACAAGGTAACAACTGATCGGGATACGCTGGTCAATCCAACCAACCACAGCTACTTCAACTTGTCTGGTGATTTTATGCAGACAATTGACCGCCATGTCTTCCAGCTAAATACGGAGGGCATTTACCCAATCGCTCCAGACGGTGTGCCAGCAAAAACTCCAGATGCTGATCGCGATGTGGTGAAACACATCTATAATGGTGCTTTGCTGAAGGATATCTTTGCAGAGGACGATGAGCAAATCCAGCTGGTATCTGGTTTGGATCACCCATTTGCTCTTCCCGCCGGTCATGACAATGCTGGTTTCCTTTATGACCAAAATTCAGGTCGCTTCCTACTTTTCAAGACAGAGGCTCCTTGCTTTGTGGTCTACACAGCAAACTTTGTGGATGAGAATGTCATCATAGCTGGTCAGCCAATGGTGCAACACAATGGGATTGCCCTTGAAGCGCAAGCTTTACCAGATGCCATTCATAGTGAACTCAAAGACCAAGTCATTCTTAAAGCCGGTCAAACCTTCACCAGCAAAACCCGTTACGAGCTTGTTGTTAAATAAAAAGAAGAGCTGGTCTCCAGCTCTTTTGAGTTGTCTTCGTTGACATCTATGTCAATGGTGTATAATAGATGTAATATATAAAGTTACAACAAAAGGAGGTACTCTATGGCTTATGCAGATAAAAGCCATATTTACCTAGCAGAGGCTGTTTTAAATGTCAAGGATTTGACGAGTCAAACGGCTTTTTATCATCAGATTATTGGTTTGGAGATTTTATTGTAAACGGAGACAGAAGCAATTTTGGGACTTGGTCGAAAAGCCTTGGCAGATGTCTTGAAACATCTAAGTGACTTGCGGATTCCTCTGGTCGGGGGTGCAGATCATGGATACAGTGAGGCCATTTATCTAGAGGATTTGGAAGGAAATGGCATTGAACTCTACCGTGATAAGCCAGTTTCTTCATGGGATATTCGAGAAGACGACCGCATTATCGGTGTGACCGAAGCCCTTGCGGCACAGGACATCTATGAGTTAGGGGAAAAGGTGGATCCCTTTATCCTGGCTGAAGGGACGAGAATGGGGTATATCCACCTATCGGTCAAGGATAGCCGCGCAGCGAGTCAGTTTTATCAAAAGGTGCTAGGGCTAGAGGATAAATTTAGCATTCCGAGTGCCAGTTGGATAGCGGCTGTTCAGTACTATCACCACCTGGCAGTCAACGAATGGGCTGGAAAAGGTCTGGCTCCGCGTGAGCATGGCCTACTATGTCTTTGAAGTTGAATGCAAGGAGGAACTCTTGAACATCGTTAAGCAAGCACAAGAGCTAGAGGCACCAATCAAGTGGTTAAATTTGAGTGAGTTGAATTTGGTAGATCCAGATGGGATTGTGACCCGCATTCGCTTGGCACAATGAGATGTGAAAAACACATCATAGACATAGAAAAAGGCGGACAAACTCGTATTCTGTTTTTAGAATGCGGACTTGTTCGCTTTTTTATGAAATGATAAAGAGTAAAAGAGCTATAGCTATAACCAGACTGTAAAGGTAATCACCTGTTTTTTGTAGGTGACAAATATTTTACCTCTAAATAGGCTGACGAGATGCTGAGCCATAGAGAGACCAGTTCCGTGTCCAGATATGGTTTGGTTGTTGTGAGAGATCTCTGCACGATAAAAGCGATCAAAGAAACGCTTAATATTAGCTGCTTGTCCATCCTTATAATCATTAGAAATAGTGATGCAAGTTCGTTTGCGTAGTAGGTAATGTTTGCGTTGGAGCATCAAGCGAATCGTTCCAGTGGGATCGCAGTATTTTCGGGCATTGTCAAGAAGGATGCTAAGAAGCTCATAAAATTCTTCTTGGGCTACTTTTTCTACAACGTCTGCTTCAATAGAACTTTCAAATTTTTTATCTTCTTTGGTAAAGAGAGGAGCAAAATCTGAGGCAACCTTTTCAGCGATGACGGAGATATTTTGAGGAGCTAATTTGATATCCTCTTGCTCCTCGAGCCGAGCAAGTCGGATGAGTCTTCCAATCAGGTAGTTGAGTCGTTCCGTCTGTTCTTTAGTGCTAATGCTTCACGGCAAGTAGGATTTTCATAGGTTCTCCTTAGTCTTGATCAGAGCGCTGAATCAAATCACGGATGGTCTGCATGGTCAAGTCACAAGAAGCAAGATCATCGGCACAACGTTTGAGCTCGCGCGTGATTCGTTCAGGATTTTGGATGTTTTTCTTGTATTTCATCTGGTGTTCGAGGCTAGCCCAGGAGTCCATGGCAATTGTGCGCAGTTGAATCTCGATAAAATAGGTACCTTGGTCATTTCCCAGACAGTCTGGGTAGGGAGTGGTCACCTCTAGAATCAGATGATAGGAACGGTAGCCGTTGGGTTTGACCTGACGGATATAGTCTTTCTCTTTGAAAATATGGATGCTTGACATCTGGGGAATATACTCTACGATGCGGTAGATATCATCTGTAAAGCCTGTGATAATTCGAACGCCAATAGCATCTCGTATTTCTTTAAGAGCGGATTGACTTGTGTGAGGAAGGTCCTTGCGTTGGCATTTTTCACGCATGCTTTTTTTGTTTTGATAGGCGATTGTAAGGGCATTAAAAAATTCAACTGCTAGGTGTTCTTGGTGACCGAGTACCATCTCGCTTGGGGCTGCTTCTGGGGAAAGACTCCTAATTTGATGCGGAGTCCACCTTTTTTCATCTTGAACTGATGCATACCATACATCTTGATATCAAGGCTTGGATCGGACATGAGAGTAACAGTATCACCTGCCATAGAAATTTTTGTATCGGCATCCGGAACGACTGGTTTTTCAACATCTAGGCTGATAAAGATTTTTTGATAAGTTGGTTGTTCGTACTCTCCAATCAACTCCATCACTTCCTGTTCACCGTGCACTCCAGCAAATACAAAATGTTCAGGGTGAATTTTAAAAGGAAGTGCTTGGTCACCCATCTTATTTAGTCCTTGGTTGAAGGCGAAGAAATTTCCCAAAGTCAGGTCTTAAGAAAGTTCGTAAAGCATCACAGTTTAGTAAACGTTAATTCGAGAGAGTTGCTATATTTACATGGAACATCCTTTGGGGTGTTCTTTTTTATGCTTGTAAATCAATTTAAGATAGTTTACCTAATGATTAGACGTTTCAATTTTGTTGTCGAGACCTAAGTAGATTTTTGATTGGTAATCAATAAGATGATAGTTAGCTTGATAAAAACTCTTGAGAAAATTACTCTAACGGAATTAAATAAGGAGAAAAATGATATAATAAGAAGAATAAAAAGTTAATGAGGAAATATGATGTCAGAACAGGTACAAAGGCAGGAGTTACATAGAAAGATATGGGCAATTGCGGACGATGTTCGTGGTGCAGTAGATGGTTGGGACTTCAAGCAGTATATTTTGGGAATTCTATTTTATCGCTTTATTAGTGAAAATTTCAAAACCTATATCGAAGGTGGCGATGAATCAATTAACTATGAAGAGATTTCTGAAGATTTAATTACACCTGAAGTTCGAGATGATGCCATTAAAACCAAGGGTTATTTTATTATGCCTTCGCAGTTGTTTTCCAGTGTTGTCAAAACTGCTCGCCAAAATGAGCACTTAAATACAGATTTAAAAGATATCTTTGATGATATTGAGTCTAGTGCGATTGGTTATGCGAGTGAACAGGACATTAAGGGTCTTTTTGATGATGTAGATACCAGAAGTAACAAGTTAGGTAGTACAGTTCCGGAGAGGAATCAGCGCTTGGTTCTGATTCTTGAAGGAATTGCAAGTCTTGATTTTGGGAACTTTGAAGATAACCATATTGATCTCTTTGGGGATGCTTATGAGTATCTAATCTCTAATTATGCGTCTAACGCTGGGAAATCTGGTGGAGAATTTTTTACACCGCAAAGTGTATCGAGACTCTTGGCGCGGATTGTTATGCTGGGTAAGAATGAAAAAAATAAAATCAATAAAATTTACGATCCTGCCTGTGGTTCGGGTTCGTTGCTTCTGCAAGCTAAAAAGCAGTTTAATGAGCACATAATTGAAGATGGATTTTATGGTCAGGAAATTAATATGACCACCTATAATCTAGCTCGGATGAATATGTTTTTACACAATATCAATTATGATAAGTTTAGCATTGAGCGTGGCAATACCTTGCTTGATCCTAAGCATGGAAACGATAAGCCTTTTGATGCTATTGTGTCAAATCCACCCTACTCTATCAAATGGATAGGAATTGATGATCCGACGCTCATCAACGATGACCGCTTTGCACCTTCGGGTGTATTGGCGCCTAAATCTAAGGCTGATTTTGCTTTTATTATGCATAGCTTGTCATACTTGTCAAATAAGGGACGAGCTGTAATCGTAACTTTCCCAGGTATTTTCTATCGTGGAGGTGCTGAGCAAAAGATCCGTCAATATCTAGTAGACAATAACTTTGTTGAAGCGGTTATTCAGCTACCAGACAATCTCTTTTTTGGGACCTCCATTGCGACCTGTATTCTTATTTTGGCAAAGAATAAGCCAACGACGGATATCCTCTTTGTTGATGCAAGTAAGCAGTTTAAGAAAGAAACGAATAATAACGTCTTGACAGAAGAGAATATCGAAAAAATCTTAGCCAGTGTTGAAAAGAAAGAAAATGAAGATTACTTTTCTTGTATGGTGGCACAAGAAAAAGTAGCAGAAGCAGATTATAATCTTTCAGTGTCCACTTATGTAGAAAAAGAAGATACCCGTGAGAAGATTGATATTGATGTGCTCAATAAAGAAATCGCTGAGACTGTTGCCAAAATTGACCACTTGCGTGCAGAGATAGACAAGATTGTAGAGGAGCTGAGCTATGGCAAATGATGTGATTCTCTATAGGACAGATGACGGCGAGTCCGCTATTGAACTTCACTTGGATAATGGAGCAGTCTGGCTGACCCAACAAGAACTAGCTGAGCTCTTTCAAACTTCCAAGCAAAACATTAGTAAACATATCAAGGGGATATTTGAAGATGGAGAATTATCGGAAGAGGCAACTGTCAACTATAAGTTGACAGTTCAAAATGAGGGGAATAGAAGTGTTCAGCGAAATGTTGCCTATTATAACCTCGATATGATTTTGGCGATAGGTTATCGAGTATACTATATTGAAAATAATTTCAAAAAAAGTAAAAAATCCTTGAATTATCTGTTAAAAAATGTATAATGGAATTAATAGGATTGCCTACCTCTCTTGGATGTGACAAGGCGAACAGGTATAAGGAGTGGGCTTATAGACTTCTACTATAAGCTTTTTAATTAAAGTAGAGTGAATGGAATTAAAACATTTTCAAGAATTATTGAATTGTATTAAGTTATTAGAACAGAAAACTATACAATTTCCTGATGCAGGAAAACAGCGAAAATATCGACTGTACTGTATTTCGGATAAGAATGAAAAATTTGAATTGATTATCAATCGAAAAGGTCATTTGAATCAGCAGAACCTCACTTATCAAATGATGTCGCATAGTCTAAAAGGTGTTTTGGTTCGCCTAGATTGCAATGGTGCTCCTCATGGTGATATAGAAACACCGCATATTCATATATTTGATGAAGAACATGATTATGGACGAATTGCTATTGGTTTGGGTGATTTAGAAGTAGACTTAGCAAATGAACTTTTGGATAGTTTGATTTATTTTTTGGACTATACAAATGTGAACTATGATAATGTAGCAATCCCATTTCTATAGCTTAAAAGGAGGTTACTATGGATAGTTTGAAACTGGTTGATGACTATGTGAAGTGGTATCGGGAAAAACTACTTGTAAAGGATTTTGATGGGTACTCTGAAATTGTAACCCCTTATGTAAATCATTTAAATGATCGAGTGCGGTTGTACCTAGAAGAAAAACCAAATGATTTATTAAGAATTTCAGATGATGGTGAAACTTTTAATGAATTGGCTTTGGCAGGTCTTGACATTACGAAAGAAACAAGACAGCGGATTATAACCAGTGTATTAAGGCAGTTTGGATCAAAGTTGGATGAAGATATTGTATATATCGAATGTGAAGCAAAAAATTTTCCAAAAGCGAAACATAAAATGATTGAGACAATTATACGTCTCTATGATTTGTTGAATACTCATCGTTCCAACGTTACAAGTCTCTTTACAGAGGAAGTGCAAGATTATTTTTATGAAAAAGATTTCGGTGGTATGCCAAACGTTCGATTGACAGGATATTCAGGGATTGATTATCAAGTTGATTATGTTTTAGGAGCTAGGAAAAATCGTCCTGAAATTTGGGTTCAAATTGTCAATCGGTTTGATTATAATAGTTTGGCAAGAGTTAACTATATTTACCAAGATATTGCTAGCAATCGAGATATTCAACAAATTTCGAAAAAAATTCTTATTTATAATGATTTGGAAAATAAAGTTGCATCTAAGGCGATTCAAGCATCGAAAGTAAGCGATATACAGTTATTGGCTTGGTCACAGAAAGAAGAATTTTCAGATTTATTAGCTCGGTAGCCTTAAAGTGACTGCTAGGGCTATTTTTATATCAAAGTGAGGAAAAATATGAACATCCTAGAAGAAATCCAAAACTGTCCTGTTGAATGGAAAGAATTGGGGGACAAAAATGTAGCGAAATTATCTCGTGGCAAGGTAATGTCAAAACAGTTCTTAGAAGAAAATAAAGGAGAATATCCAGTATATTCTTCTCAAACAGCTAACAATGGGGAAATTGGAAGAATTTCAAGTTTTGAATACGATGGAGAATATATAACTTGGACAACTGATGGGGCAAACGCTGGAACAGTTTTTTATCGCAAAGGAAAATTTAGTATCACCAATGTCTGTGGATTAGTAGAGATTAATAGTGCCCAACTCCTTACAAAGTTTGTTTATTATTATTTAATGATTTCAACTAAGAAATATGTTTCATCTGGGATGGGGAATCCAAAATTAATGTCAAATGTCATGGGGAAAATCAAAATTCCCATCCCACCCCTAGAAATTCAAGAAAAAATAGTGCAAATACTTGACAAAATGACTGGGTATGTTACAGAATTGACCTCAGAATTGACCTCAGAATTGACCTCGCGTAAGAAGCAATATTCTTTTTATAGAGATAAACTTTTATCATTTGAGGATGAGGTTTATCAGGTTGAGTGGAAGACGCTTGCTGCAGTTTCTGAAAAAACAACTAATATTTCTTGGAATAAAATTGGAGATGATGAAAAATTTAAATATATAGATTTATCATCAGTAGATAGAGTTTCTAATAAGATTATTGAGACTATGTCAATAACTAAATTAACTGCTCCAAGTCGAGCTCAAAAGATTGTCAAGTCAGACGATATTATCTTAGGGACGACAAGGCCAACTTTGAAACGTTTTACTAAAATTACAGATGACTACAATGACCAAATTTGTAGTACAGGATTTTATGTTTTTAGAACAAATGGTGAGGTTTTACCTAACTACGTATATCATATATTTTCATCAAGTGATTTTTATAAATACTTGGAGGAAAATCAGAGTGGGGCAAGTTATCCAGCAATTACTGATGCTTTGGTAAAGAGGTACAAAATCCCAGTCCCTTCCCTCGAAATTCAATCTCGTATTGTTCAAGTTTTAGACAACTTTGATATGGTTTGTCATGACCTCAACATCGGACTACCCAAGGAGATTGAACTACGCCAAAAACAGTATGAATATTTTAGAGAAAAACTCTTGACATTCACCGCCGAAGGCGTGTACACTGAGAGTAGAGTAGAGGAGTGGGACAACTCCGCTATTCTCAAACTTTTACAGTGGGTATTTGGTCCAATTCGAGTGGAGTTAGGGCAAATTTTCAATACCAAGAATGGCTATACCCCTACTAAAACAAATTTAGATAACTGGAGAAACGGTACCATACCGTGGTTCAGAATGGAAGATATTCGTGAAAATGGAGGGATATTATCAGATTCGATCCAACATATTACTGAAGGTGCAGTAAAGGGAGAACTTTTCCCTGAAAATTCTATTATTATTGCTACTTCAGCTACAATAGGATATCATGCATTAGTGACACGGAAATTTTTAGCAAACCAAAGATTTACTTGTTTGTTAGCAAAAGAAGGAATTTCTGGATTGTTCATCCCCAATTTTTTATACTACTACTGTTTTAAACTGGATGAATTCTGTCGTCAAAATACTTTGCAAGGAAACTTTGCTACAGTAGATATGACTAAATTTAAAAAATTTAAGTTCATTATTCCATCTATTAAGAGGCAAAGGGAGATTGTCTCCATTCTTGACAATTTTAACACCCTAACCAACTCTCTTTCTGAGGGTCTTCCAAAAGAAATTGAACTAAGACAGAAACAGTATGAATACTGGAGAGAACAATTGCTAAATTTTGATTTATAGAAAAGAATAGGAAAGGGATATGGCAAAAGCGCTAAGTGATATTGCACAAGAGTTAAAAGATTCGAAACAGAAAGTTCAGCTGATCTACGCCTTTAATGGGACAGGAAAGACCAGACTCTCTAAAGAGTTTGCTAGGTTGTTTCAAGCTGAAGAGGGCGGTCTTACGAGAGATAAGATTCTTTATTATAATGCTTTTACTGAGGACTTGTTCTATTGGGATAATGATCTTGACAGCAATCAAGATTTTAAACTGAAGATTCAGCCAAATTCCTTTATATCTTGGATTATTCAAGAGCAGGGACAGGATCAGAATATTATTTCAAATTTTCAGCATTATACAAATGATAAAATGACACCTTCATTTCTTTTGTCAGATGGTCATATTCTTTTCACTATTCAAAGTGGGGATGGTGAGGATAGACTAAACGAACAAATTAAGTTATCCAAAGGTGAAGAGAGCAATTTTATTTGGTCTATTTTTTATACATTGCTAGAACTAGTTATTAGTGAGCTTGATATACTAGAACCTGATGAACGTAGTACTAGAGAGTTTGATGATTTAGAGTATGTATTTATTGATGACCCGGTTTCATCATTAGATGAAAACCACTTGATAGAAGTTGCATCAAATTTAGGTAAGTTAATTAGAATGAGTAAGTCTGAACTTAAATTTATAATAACAACTCACAATCCTTTATTTTATAACGTCTTATATAATGAGTTAAAAAATATTAAAAGGAATGAGAGGTACAGTAAGGTAGCTATTGACGAAGAAACTGGAGAGAATAGAACCTATATTGACATTCGAAAGGTTCCTGATAGTAGTAGATTTAGATTTGAAAAATTAGAAGATGGATCATATAAGCTGATACCTCAACCGGACGACTCTCCTTTTGCTTATCATAATTTTTTAAGAAAATCATTACATAAAGCTATAGAAGACAATTTGGTTTATAAATATCATTTTAATTTTTTAAGAAATCTTTACGAGAAAACAGCAACTTTCCTGGGTTATCAAAAATGGCAGGAATTATTGCCACGTGATAATGAAGGAAGTTTTAGTAACTATGAGTCAAGGATATTAAATATTTCTAGTCATTCTAAAGTATCAACCGAGGAAGATGAACTAGTAACCCTCCCAGAAACTGCGCTTTTAAAAAACTTGTTACAGCATTTAGAGAGCACTTGCAATTATAAGGAGTAATTATGTCTGAAAGTACATTGACTACAGCTATTGTTGAGTCAGATAATTTTATCATTTTAGAAAAGTATACCAAGCTAGAACAGCCTAGTCAGTATCAGACAGAGGCGGACTTGGAGAAGGAGTTGATTGCTGACTTGTGCCAGCAAGGATACGAGTATCTTGCTGATTTGACGACCCCAGAGGCGCTTTTGGCTAATCTCAAGACCCAGATGGAAGTTCTGAATAATGTGGTTTTTACAGATGCGGAGTGGTTGCGTTTCTTGGATGAGTACCTCAATAAACCCAGTGACAGTTTGATTGATCGTACCAGAAAACTTCATGATAACTATATTTATGATTTTATCTTTGATGATGGGCATATCCAGAATATCTATCTATGGGATAAGAAAAATATTAGTCGAAACAAACTGCAAGTCATTAATCAAATGAAGCAAGTTGGTACCAGTAGCAATCGTTATGATGTAACCTTATTGGTAAATGGATTGCCTCTGGTACAAATTGAGCTTAAAAAACGCGGAGTTGCAATTCGAGAGGCCTTTAATCAGGTGCACAGATATAGTAAAGAAAGTTTCAATGAGGAGACTTCTCTCTTTAAGTACCTTCAGATTTTTATCATCTCAAACGGAACGGATACTCGGTATTTTGCTAATACGACCAAGCGAGATAAGAATTCTTATGAGTTCACCATGAACTGGGCTTTGAAAAATAATAATCCTATTAAGGACTTGAAGGACTTTACAGCAACCTTCTTGAGTCAGCAGACCTTGTTAAATGTCTTGATAAATTATTCTGTCTTTGATACTAATGATACTCTTCTTATCATGCGTCCTTATCAGATTGCGGCAACGGAGAGAATCATCTGGAAGATACGTTCAGCTATTGCTTCAAAAATCAAAAGCGGTCCTGATACAGGTGGCTATATTTGGCATACTACCGGTTCAGGGAAGACCCTGACAAGTTTTAAAGCTGCTAGACTTGCTACTGAGATGGAAGAAGTGGATAAGGTTTTCTTTGTGGTGGACCGCAAGGACTTGGATTATCAGACGATGAAGGAGTACCAGCGATTTTCACCTGAATCAGTCAACGGTTCAAATAGCACTGCAGGTCTCAAACGAAATATTGAGAAGGATGATAATAAAATTGTCGTGACGACCATTCAGAAGCTTAACAACTTTATGAGCAGTGAGAGTCAGCATGAAATTTATCAAAAGCAAGTGGTTTTCATTTTTGATGAATGTCATCGATCACAGTTTGGTGAAGCGCAAAAGCGGCTCAGACAGAAATTTAAGAAATATTGCCAGTTTGGTTTTACGGGCACACCGATTTTACCAGACAAGTATGATGCCTCTGGTAAACTAATTCGAAAGGGAAATGCATTAGGGACAGACACGACCGTATCTGTTTTCGGTCGTGAGTTACATGCCTATGTGCTTACAGATGCGATTCGAGATCAAAAAGTTCTGAAATTCATGGTGGATTATAACGACGTTCGTCCACAGTTTAAGTCAATTGAAAGCGAACAGGACTTAACCAAGTTATCTGCAGCTGAAAATAAAAAAGCGTTGCTTCATCCGATTCGTATCGCTGAAATATCTAGGTATGTCTTAGATCATTTTGAGCAAAAAACGCATCGATTAACTGGTAAAGGTTTCAATGCTATGTTTGCTGTTTCAAGTGTTGATGCAGCAAAAGCCTACTATCAAGAGTTGCAAAATCAGCAAAAAGATTCTGAAAAACCATTGAAGATTGCGACTATCTTTTCCTATGCTGCGAATGAGTCTCAGGTGGCTATTGGTGAAATTGATGATGAGAGCTTTTCACCGGCAGATTTAGCGGATATTAGTAGTAAAGAATTTTTGAGTAGTTGTATAGATGATTATAATCAGTTGTTTGGCACTAATTTTACGATTAACGGTAATGATTTTCAGAATTACTATCGTGATTTGGCTAAACGTGTCAAAAATCGGGAAGTGGATCTCTTAATTGTAGTAGGGATGTTCTTGACTGGTTTTGATGCACCGACTTTAAATACTTTATTTGTGGATAAAAATCTGAGATATCATGGTCTAATCCAAGCTTTTTCACGCACCAATCGAATTTATGATGCTACCAAGTCATTTGGGAATATTGTAACCTTCCGGGATTTAGAGAAGGCTACAACTGATGCTATTAAGCTATTTGGAAAGACTGAGACAGCAGAGGTCTTGCTCGAACGTTCTTATCAAGAGTATATGACAGGCTTTACGGAGGCCGGTGAAGAGCAAAAGGGTTATATGGACGTTGTTCAAGAGTTACAAGAAAAATTTCCGGACCCGCAAGCTATCATCAAAGAGCGTGATAAGAAAGAATTTGTCTCTTTGTTTGGTCAATTTCTTCGTTTAGATAATATCTTACAAAACTACGATGATTTCATGAGTCTACGAGCTTTACAAGAACTTGATATCTTAGATGATAAGGCTGTAGAGGCTTTCAAGGAACGTTTCCATGTGGATGATGAAACTTTGGAGGACTTATCTAGGTTAGATATCCCAAGTACTAGGGAAATTCAAGACTACCGTTCAACCTATAATGACATTAAGTCATGGTATGAGAATGAACGCCGTAATCAGGAAAATAGCGAATCTAAAGTTGATTGGGATTCGATTGTTTTTGAAGTTGAATTACTAAAATCTCAAGAAATCAATCTGGATTATATCTTAGAGCTAATTTTTGAGACTAATAAAAGGGTTTCAGATAAGGATGAACTTGTTTCGGAAATTACTCGGACCATTCGAGCAAGTCTTGGCAATCGAGCTAAGGAAGATCTGATAGTCGCTTTCATCCATGACAGTGATTTAGATAGTTTTGCTGATAAATCAGATATCATTGAACAGTTCTTTATTTTTGCGCAAGGTGAGCAGAAAAGGGAAGCGGATGAGTTGATACAGACTGAGGGATTAAATGAACAAAGTGCTAAGCGCTACATACAAGCTTCGTTGAAGCATGAGTATGCTAGTGAAAATGGGAATGATTTGAATGAAGCTCTGCCGAAAATGAGCCCACTAAATCCACAATATCGTACAAAAAAACAAACCGTTTTTCAAAAAATCAGTCGTTTTGTTGAAAAATTCAAGGGAATTGGTGGAGATATTTAAGAACCATTTGATTGAGTAACGAAATAAATCTGCCTAAACAATAAAAAGTAGCTATCAAATGTGCTTAAGGTGTACTGCACCCCAAAAATTAGACAGAAAAAATCTAACTTTTAGGGTGCGGTACACAACCGGTGGTGTTTTCTTATATATTTATTTCATCGAACTTTTAAGCAAGTCCATGGTACCATTAAAAAGAGTCTCTGTCAAAAATGTTGCGATTGTATTGTTTTTCTCCTCAGTTCATCAATCCCCTACTTGACACTTTGCCATCTTTTGATACAATAGTACAAAATTAGAGGAGGTGGGCTATGATTCAGAAACATGCGATTCCCATTTTAGAGTTTGATGATAATCCTCAGGCGGTCATCATGCCTGATCACGAGGGGTTGGATTTGCACTTGCCCAAGAAGTGTGTCTATGCGTTTTTAGGTGAGGAAATTGACCGCTATGCGAGGGAAGTAGGGGCGGACTGTGTCGGCGAATTCGTTTCTGCCACCAAGACTTATCCGGTCTATGTTGTTAACTACAAGGGCGAGGAAATTTGTCTGGCTCAGGCGCCTGTGGGTTCCGCTCCAGCAGCCCAGTTTATGGATTGGTTGATTGGCTACGGTGTGGAGCAGATGATTTCCACTGGTACCTGTGGTGTACTAGCTGATATAGAGGAGAATGCCTTTCTAGTCCCTGTTTGGGCTTTACGAGATGAAGGAGCCAGCTACCACTATGTGGCACCTTCTCGTTATATGGAAATGCAGCCAGAGGCTATTGCTGCTATTGAGCAAGTTTTGGATGATAGAGGGATTCCCTATGAAGAAGTCATGACTTGGTCCACAGACGGTTTTTACCGAGAAACCACTGAAAAGGTAGCTTATCGTAAGGAAGAAGGCTGTGCTGTTGTGGAGATGGAGTGTGCTGCACTTGCGGCAGTAGCTCAACTGCGTGGTGTTCTTTGGGGAGAATTGTTGTTTACAGCAGACTCTCTAGCAGACTTGGACCAGTACGACAGTCGTGACTGGGGTTCAGAAGCTTTCGATAAGGCCTTGGAACTGAGTTTAGCAAGTGTTCATCTCCTTTAGTTGTGTTGACAAAAGGTTTGCTTTATCATAAAATGCCTAGCTCATACTTTGCGAAAATAGTGCTAAACGAGTTCACCTTGCTCTTGTCGGACGCATGTTGAGGTTGGGAAAAATCTTTAAAATCAGAAAAGCGCATCATATCAGGTGATGAAACACCTTGATACTATGTGTTTTTATTGTGGTAATATCCAGGTAGATATGAAATAAAATCTCAACAAATCGATTAGGTAACTTACATCAATTTCTAGTAATGGTTGAGAAGTTGTAGCCTACTATGTCATTCGAAATGGTGTGTTTCATTTTTTCCTGAAAAGTATAATAGTAGCTTGTGTTAACAGCTCCTGCCTTACAGTCACATCGATCATGAACTCTTGAACGAGGCTTGTTCTTGCCTAGACTATCAATAAAAAGGTGGGTATTTTTTAGACTTGGTGTTAGTGGATTTTGCCTTATCCTATCTAAGTCATTTCGAGCTTTTTATGGTACAATGGAAACATGTTATTCAAATTATCTAAGGAAAAAATAGAGCTAGGCTTATCTCGTTTATCGCCAGCCCGTCGTATTTTTTTGAGTTTTGCCTTGGTCATTTTACTAGGCTCTCTTCTGTTGAGCTTGCCCTTTGTCCAAGTTGAAAGCTCACGAGCAACTTATTTTGATCATCTTTTCACTGCTGTCTCTGCAGTCTGTGTGACAGGTCTCTCAACCCTTCCAGTAGCTCACACCTATAATATCTGGGGCCAAATAATCTGTTTGCTCTTGATTCAGATCGGTGGTCTAGGGCTCATGACCTTTATTGGGGTTTTCTATATCCAGAGCAAGCAAAAGCTTAGTCTTCGTAGCCGTGCAACTATTCAGGATAGTTTTAGCTATGGAGAAACTCGATCTTTGAGAAAGTTTGTCTATTCTATTTTTCTCACGACCTTTTTGGTTGAGAGCTTGGGAGCTATTTTGCTTAGTTTTCGCCTTATTCCTCAACTTGGCTGGGGACGTGGTCTTTTTAGTTCCATTTTTCTAGCGATCTCAGCCTTCTGTAATGCCGGTTTTGATAATTTAGGGAGCACCAGTTTATTTGTTTTTCAGACCGATTTACTGGTCAATCTGGTGATTGCAGGCTTGATTATTACAGGCGGCCTTGGTTTTATGGTCTGGTTTGATTTGGCTGGTCATGTAGGAAGAAAGAAAAAAGGACGTCTGCACTTTCATACGAAGCTTGTACTATTATTGACTATAGGTTTGTTGTTATTTGGAACGGCAACTACTCTCTTTCTTGAGTGGAACAATGCTGGAACGATTGGCAATCTCCCTGTTGCCGATAAGGTTTTAGTTAGCTTCTTTCAAACAGTGACGATGCGAACAGCTGGCTTTTCTACGATAGATTATACTCAGGCTCATCCTGTGACTCTTTTGATTTATATCTTACAGATGTTTCTAGGTGGGGCTCCAGGAGGAACAGCTGGGGGGCTCAAGATTACGACATTTTTTGTCCTCTTGGTCTTTGCACGAAGTGAGCTTCTAGGCTTACCTCATGCCAATGTCGCTCGACGGACGATTGCGCCGCGAACCGTTCAAAAATCCTTTAGTGTCTTTATTATCTTTTTGATGACCTTCTTGCTGGGCTTGATTTTACTAGGGGTGACAGCCAAGGGAAATCCTCCCTTTATCCACCTCATATTTGAAACCATTTCTGCTCTTGGGACAGTCGGAGTGACGGCAAATTTAACTCCAGATTTAGGGAAATTAGCTCTAAGTGTGATTATGGTTCTCATGTTTATCGGACGAATTGGGCCCTTGACCCTGCTGGTCAGTCTAGCAGATTACCATCCAGAAAAGAAAGATATGATTCACTACATGAAAGCAGATATTAGTATTGGTTAAGAAAGGAAAGAGCATGTCAGATCGTACGATTGGAATTTTAGGCTTGGGAATTTTTGGGAGCAGTGTCCTAGCTGCCCTAGCCAAGCAGGATATGAATATTATCGCTATTGATGACCACGCCGAGCGCATCAATCAGTTTGAGCCAGTTTTGGCGCGTGGAGTGATTGGTGACATCACAGATGAAGAATTATTGAGATCAGCAGGGATTGATACCTGCGATACCGTTGTAGTCGCGACAGGTGAAAATCTGGAGTCGAGTGTGCTTGCGGTTATGCACTGTAAGAGTTTGGGGGTGCCGACTGTTATTGCTAAGGTCAAAAGCCAGACTGCTAAGAAAGTGCTAGAAAAGATTGGAGCTGACTCGGTTATCTCGCCAGAGTATGAAATGGGGCAGTCCCTAGCACAGACCATTCTTTTCCATAATAGTGTTGATGTCTTTCAGTTGGATAAAAATGTCTCTATCGTGGAGATGAAAATTCCTCAGTCTTGGGCAGGTCAAAGTCTGAGTGAATTAGATCTCCGTGGCAAATACAATCTGAATATTTTGGGTTTCCGAGAGCAGGAAAATTCCCCATTGGATGTTGAATTTGGACCAGATGACCTCTTGAAGGCAGATACCTATATTTTGGCGGTCATCAACAACCAGTATTTGGATACCCTAGCAGCATTGAATTCGTAAAAGAGGGAGCTTCCCTCTTTTTTGATGCCCAAGATGGTAAAGAGAGACAGAAGCCTTGTATTCTAGTAAAAGTTCTTCAGAAGCTGGACTTTATGGTAAAATAGAAAGAAGTGACAAGAGAGAGTAATACTCAATGAAAATCAAAGATCAAACTAGGAAACTAGCCGCAGGCTGCTCAAAACACTGTTTTGAGGTTGTAGATAAGACTGACGAAGTCAGCTCAAAACAGTGTTTTGAGGTTGCAGATAGAACTGACGAAGTCAGTAACATCTATACGGCAAGGCGACGTTGACGCGGTTTGAAGAGATTTTCGAAGAGTATAAGAAAAAATCAGTCCCCTAAAGGAGCAGATTATGAAGTTATTGTCTATCGCCATTCCTAGCTATAATGCCGCAGCCTATCTTCATTACTACGTGGAGTCGCTAGTGATTGGTGGTGAGCAAGTTGAGATTTTGATTATCAATGACGGGTCTCAGGACCAGACTCAGGAGATAGCTGAGCGTTTAGCCAGCAAGTATCCTAACATCGTTAGAGCCATTTATCAGGAAAATAAGGGCTGTGGCGGTACTGTTAATCGTGGTTTGGCAGAGGCTTCCGGGCGCTATTTTAAAGTAGTTGATAGTGATGATTGGGTGGTTCCTCGTGCTCACCTGAGAATTTTGGAGACCTTGCAGGAATTAGAGAGCGAGGGTCAAGAGGTGGATGCCTTTGTGACTAATTTTGTCTATGAAAAGGAAGGTCAGCCTCGTAAGAAGAGTATGAGTTACGAGTCAGTCTTGCCTGTTCGGCAGATTTTTTGGCTGGGACCAGGTCGGAAATTTCTCAAAAGGCCAGTATATCATGATGCACTCGCTGATTTATCGTACAGATTTGTTGCGAGCGAGCCAGTTCCAACTGCCTGAACATACCTTTTATGTCGATAATCTCTTTGTTTTTACCCCCCTTCAGCAGGTCAAGACCATGTACTATCTGCCTGTCGATTTCTATCGTTATTTGATTGGGCGTGAGAACCAGTTTGTCAATGAGCAAGTGATGATTAAGCGCATTGACCAGCAACTCAAGGTCAACCGACTCTTGGTAGACCAGCTTGATTTATCCCAAGTGAGCCATCCCAAAATGAGAGAATATCTACTGAATCATATTGAGATTACGACGGTGATTTCCAGTGCCCTGCTCAATCGAGCAGGAACAGCAGAGCATCTGGCCAAAAAACGGGAGCTGTGGACCTATATTCAACAGGAAAATCCAGAGGTCTTTCAGGCCATTCGCAAGACCATGTTGAGCCGTTTGACCAAACATTCAGTCTTGCCAGCTCGCAAACTTTCCAATATCGTCTATCAAATCACCAAATCTGTTTATGGATTTAATTGATATAAGTATTTTATAAGAGGGATTTAAGAAAAATTTTAACTTTTTCTTAATCCTTTTTAATTTTAGGAGATTATATTAGAGTCATCAAATAAAGAAAAACTCTAAGGAGAATCCTATGAAATTCAATCCGAATCAAAGATATACTCGTTGGTCTATTCGCCGTCTCAGTGTCGGTGTTGCCTCAGTTGTTGTGGCTAGTGGCTTCTTTGTCCTAGTTGGTCAGCCAAGTTCTGTACGTGCCGATGGGCTCAATCCAAGCCCTGCTCAAGTCTTACCTGAAGGGGAATCGGTAACGAAAGAGGGTGATTTAGCAGAAACTCAGGGAGACACCGTTTTTGCTGAAGCGAAACCTGAGGCCGTTGCTGGAAATACGAACACACTTTCTACACCTACAGAAGGAACTGAAGTGAGCGAGGAAACAAGCCCTTCTCGTCTGGATACACTTTTTGAAAAAGGTGAAGAAGCTCAAGAAAATTCAGAGCTAACAGATGTCTTAAAAGAAGCTGTAGATACAGCTGATGTGGATGGGACACAAGCAAGCCCAGAAGATATTAAAAAAGCTGTCGATGAGGATGTTAAAGACAGTATCGATGTCCCAGCGGGCTACCTAGAACAAGCCAAAGCTTCCGGTCCTTTCTTGGCTGGTGTAAACAAACCGCTTAAATATGAACTTTTCGCAGGCGATGGTATGTTGACTCGTCTCTTGCTCAAAGCATCTGACAAAGCTCCATGGTCAGATAACGGTGCAGCTCAAAACGCGAAAATTCCACCAGTGAAAAATTTACCTGATGGCAAGTATTACTATCAAGTATCTTTGAATGGTAACACCACAGGTAAGCAGGATCAGGATTTATTAGACACCCTTCGTACTAATGGTACAAATACCTATGTAGCTACCCTGACTGTCTATGAAGCAGACGGGGATAAACCAAATTTGAATAAGGTTGTCAAGGAACGTAAAGTCAATATTACCTTGAACGGTCTTGTAACAAGAAGCGATGTTGAATCTGCAGTTAAAAACAACATCAAAGACAGTATCGATGTTCCTGCTGCTTATCTTGAAAAAGCTGAAGGAAAAGGTCCTTTCACTGCCGGTGTAAACCAAGTAATTCCTTATGAACTATTCGCTGGTGATGGTATGTTGACTCGTCTATTACTAAAAGCTTCTGATAAGGCACCATGGTCTGATAATGGTGCAGCTAAAAATCCTGCTTTATCTCCATTAGGAGAAAATGTGAAAACAAAAGGGCAATACTTCTATGAAGTAGACTTAAATGGCAATACTGTTGGTAAACAAGGCCAAGCTTTAATCGATCAACTTCGTGCTAATGGTACTCAGACTTACAATGCTACTGTTAAAGTTTACGGTAATAAGGACGGTAAAGCAGATTTGAGCAACCTCATAGCGAAGAAAGAAGTCACCATTAACATAAACGGTTTAATTTCTAAAGAAACAGTTCAAAAAGTCGTTGTAGATAATGTCAAAGACAGTATTGATGTTCCAGCAGCTTACCTAGAAAAAGCTAAGGGCGAAGGTCCATTCACAGCAGGTGTCAACCATGTGATTCCATACGAACTCTTCGCAGGTGATGGTATGTTGACTCGTCTATTACTAAAAGCTTCTGACAAGGCACCGTGGTCAGATAACGGCGATGCTAAAAACCCAGCCCTATCTCCACTCGGTGAAAACGTGAAGACCAAAGGTCAATACTTCTATCAAGTAGCCTTGGACGGTAACGTAGCTGGTAAAGAAAAACAAGCGCTTATCGACCAGTTCCGAGCAAACGGCACCCAAACCTACAGCGCTACAGTCAATATCTATGGCAACAAAGACGGAAAACCAGACTTGACAAACATCGTAGCAACCAAACGAGTTACTATTAAGATAAACGTTAAAGAAACATCAGACACAGCAAATGACCAGATGGAAAAACCAGGTATGAAGCCTGAAACTCCAGCTCCAGGCACTACAAATAGCATGCCTGCTGACACCATGGCAAGTTCTACCAACACGATGGCAGGTGAAAACAGGGCTGCTTCTGCGAACAAGATGTCTGATACGATGATGTCAGAGGATAAAGCTATGCTACCAAATACTGGTGAAGCTCAAACATCAATGGCAAGTATTGGTTTCCTTGGGCTTGCACTTGCAGGTTTACTCGGTGGTCTAGGTTTGAAAAACAAAAAAGAAGAAAACTAATCAGCTAAGGAAATAAATGATGGATAGTGGGCTGACTAAGATTAGTTTAACAACTCAATCAGCAATCAGGACTTTCTTTCAGCAGCAGATTAAAATCATCGTAAAACAATAAAAATAGTGTTATACTTAAAGCAGTATAGCACTGTTTTTATCAAAGGAGAGACAGATGGGAAAGACAATTTTGCTCGTCGATGACGAGGTAGAAATCACAGATATTCATCAGAGATACTTAATTCAGGCAGGTTATCAGGTCCTGGCAGCCCATGATGGAGTGGAAGCGCTAGAGCTGTTCAAGAAAAAAACGATTGATTTGATTATCACAGATGTCATGATGCCTCGGATGGATGGTTATGATTTAATCAGTGAGGTTCAATACTTATCACCAGAGCAGCCTTTCCTATTTATTACTGCTAAGACTAGTGAACAGGACAAGATTTACGGACTTAGTTTAGGTGCAGATGATTTTATTGCCAAGCCTTTTAGCCCACGTGAGCTGGTTTTGCGGGTTCACAATATTTTGCGTCGCATTCATCGTGGGGGCGAGACAGAGCTGATTTCCCTTGGCAATCTGAAAATGAATCATAGTAGTCATGAAGTTCAAATAGGAGAAGAAATGCTGGATTTGACTGTCAAATCATTTGAATTGCTGTGGATTTTAGCTAGCAATCCAGAGCGAGTTTTCTCTAAGACAGACCTCTATGAAAAAGTCTGGCAAGAAGACTACGTGGATGACACCAATACCTTGAATGTTCATATCCATGCTTTGAGACAGGAGTTGGCTAAATATGCTAGCGCAGAAACGCCCACCATCAAAACCGTTTGGGGCTTGGGCTACAAAATTGAGAAAGCACGGGGTAGTCAATGAAACTAAAAAGTTATATTTTGGTTGGATATATTATTTCAACCCTCTTAACCATTTTGGTTGTTTTTTGGGCTGTTCAAAAAATGCTGATTGCGAAAGGCGAGATTTACTTTTTGCTTGGGATGACCATCGTTGCTAGCCTTGTTGGTGCTGGGATTAGTCTCTTTCTCCTATCGCCGGTCTTTACATCATTGGGGAAACTTAAGGAACATGCCAAGCGAGTAGCGGACAGGGATTTCCCTTCAAATCTGGAAGTTAAAGGGCCTGCAGAATTTCAGCAGTTAGGGCAAGCTTTCAATGAAATGTCCCATGATTTGCAGGCGACCTTTGATTCCTTGGAAGAAAGCGAGCGAGAAAAGGGCTTGATGATTGCCCAGCTGTCGCATGATATCAAGACCCCCATCACTTCAATCCAAGCGACGGTAGAAGGGATTTTGGATGGGGTTATCAAGGAAGGAGAACAAGTCCATTATCTAGTAACCATTGGACGCCAGACTGAAAGACTCAATAAACTAGTTGAAGAGTTGAATTTTTTGACCCTAAATACAGCTAGAAATCAGGTGGAAACGACCAGCAAAGACAGCATTTTTCTAGATCAGCTCTTGATTGAGTGCATGAGTGAATTTCAGTTCTTGATTGAGCAGGAGGAGAGAGATGTCCACTTGCAGGTAATCCCAGAGTCTGCCCGAATTGAAGGAGATTATGCCAAGCTTTCTCGCATTTTGGTTAATCTGGTCAATAACGCTTTTAAATACTCGGCTCCAGGAACCAAGCTGGAGGTGGTAGCTAAGCTGGAGAAGAAGCAGCTTTCAATCAGTGTGACCGATGAAGGACAGGGCATTGCTCCAGAGGACTTGGAGAATATTTTCAAACGCCTTTACCGTGTCGAAACTTCGCGTAATATGAAAACAGGTGGTTATGGCTTAGGCCTTGCGATTGCGCGTGAATTGGCCCATCAATTAGGTGGGGAAATCACAGTTAGCAGCCAGTACGGCATCGGAAGCACCTTTACCCTCCTTCTTAACCTTTCTGGCAGTGAAAATAAAGCCTAACCCCCCTTTACAAATCCAGCTATTCATGGTAGAATGGATTTTGTGTGAAATATCAGCAAGAAAGCATGAAGCTCGTCAACAGATGTCTTCTGATAAGTAACCTTGGCTGTTTAGGCGAAGGGCATCTGCACGAATCAGGGCTTTCTAAGTGACTATTTCCACCGAAATATTATTTATATCAGGAGGACATTTACATGTCACGTTATACAGGACCATCTTGGAAACAAGCTCGTCGCCTTGGCCTTTCACTTACAGGTACAGGTAAAGAATTGGCACGTCGTAACTACGTACCAGGACAACACGGGCCAAACAACCGTTCTAAATTGTCAGAATACGGTTTGCAATTGGCTGAAAAACAAAAACTTCGTTTCACTTACGGTGTAGGTGAAAAACAATTCCGTAACTTGTTCGTACAAGCTGCAAAAATCAAAGGCGGAATCCTAGGTTTCAACTTCATGCTTCTTTTGGAACGTCGTTTGGATAACGTTGTTTACCGTCTTGGTCTTGCGACTACTCGTCGTCAAGCTCGTCAATTCGTAAACCACGGTCACATTCTTGTTGACGGAAAACGCGTTGATATCCCATCATACCGCGTAACTCCAGGTCAAGTGATCTCAGTTCGTGAAAAATCATTGAAAGTTCCAGCTATCCTTGAAGCAGTAGAAGCTACTCTTGGACGTCCAGCATTCGTATCATTCGACGCTGAAAAATTGGAAGGTTCATTGACTCGCTTGCCAGAACGCGACGAAATCAACCCAGAAATCAACGAAGCACTTGTCGTTGAATTCTACAACAAAATGTTGTAATATTTTATTGAATAAGATAGGCTGTAAAGCCTTGAAACTAAGCACTTTAGACCTCTATCCTAGAGTGCTTTTTTTGATTTTACTACCCTTTTAGTTACCCATAACTAATTTTAGGGTCTCTTTTAACCCTTTAAGAGGGTAGCAAAAAACCCCATCGCTGGAACGGTGGGGCTTTTTTAGTTACATATGCCAGAAGCATTGTTTTCCCTTTATGTTTTCATTCTAACACATAATCCTCGATATTGCAGGCCTTTATTTTTTATATTTCCTTAGAGTGTGATTGTGGCTTGAGGCCATTTTACTGAAATTAGAACCCGTGTCCTCAAGTTCTATTTTACAGGTTAAATGATGAAAAAATTATTTTACATATTATGTATATACAGGTAAAAAAGACGATATTGATTAACTAAAGTGCAGTAGAGTCCTAAAATTACCTGAATCAAATCAGTTTGATAAAAAATATTGTAGGATAAGTAGAGTTTGAATTGAAATATAAGTAGTTAACAAAAAGAAAAAACGCTTGAAATGCGTTTTTCTTCTATATTGATTCGTATTGAATGCTTATTTCACTTCTGTAAACACAACGTGTTTGCGAAGTTTTGGTGAGTATTTCTTTAATTGAAGACGGTCTGGAGTGTTACGTTTGTTTTTAGAAGTAAGGTACAAGCGTTCACCAGATTCTTTGTGTTCAAGTGTAATATTTACGCGCATGGTATCTCCCTTCTATTATTCAGCTGATGCAGCTTTAGCGATTTTACGTCCTTTGTAGTATCCTTTAAGTGATACACGGTGAGAACGTGAGTAATCTCCAGTAGTTTCGTCAAAGTTTACAGATGGAGCTGTTACTTTGTAGTGTGTACGACGTTTGTTTTTCTTCGCTTTTGAAGTGCGACGTGCAGGTACTGCCATTTTGATTTCTCCTTTAGGTATTTATATTCGATTCAATCTACTGATTTTCATCAACCATACTAGGATAACACATTTTTTTTGTAAAGTAAAGTTACTTGACAAAAAAAGATGAAAAAATTCTCCTGTCCGACCGAGCAGACAGGAGAAGGTGTTAAATATCAATCTCAAATGGTTCGTCAATGGTTTCTGATACGTATTTTCCGTCTTTCTTCCGTTGTTTGACACATTCTGTGAGGAGATACTCGATTTGCCCATTGACTGAACGAAAGTCGTCTTCTGCCCATGATGCGAGTGCAGCGTATAACTTTGTTGAGAGTCGAAGGGGGATCTGCTTTTTTTTAGATTCAGCCATTTTTAGTAAAGACTTCCTGTGTTGACAATTGGTTGTGCATCATGATTGCCACAGAGAACGACTAGGAGATTTGAAACCATGGCAGCTTTTCGTTCTTCATCAAGCTCTACCAATTCCCCTTCATTGAGACGTTCTAGTGCCATTTCAACCATTCCTACAGCACCGTCTACAATCATCTTCCGTGCATCAATAATGGCAGATGCTTGTTGACGTTGAAGCATGACAGCAGCAATTTCTGGAGCGTAAGCTAGGTAAGTAATACGTGCTTCAAGGATTTCCAAGCCAGCATCCTCAACACGACTTTGGATTTCTTCACGAATACGGTTAGCTACAATTTCACTAGAGCCACGGAGACTCCCTTCATCTGCTTGTCCATCACCTGTAGTATCTACATTGGGAGACACATCGTAAGGGTAGATGCGGACAATATTACGGAGGGCGCTATCACATTGCAATGAAAGATATTCTTTGTAGTTATCAACGTTGAAGACTGCCTTAGCAGTATCGACAACTCTCCAAGTTACCGCGATACCGATTTCTACAGGATTTCCTAGACAATCATTGATTTTTTGGCGAGAATTGTTCAAGGTCATAACCTTGAGGGAAATCTGTTTCTTGCCAATTTCAATATTTACATCATTGCCATTTGATGATTTCATCCCTGAAAAAGGAGATTTTGTGCTAACGTCACCACTTTGTCCAAGTCGAGTGTGGTTTGCAGGGTTAACTGCTACGCTGAAGGGATTGACAAAGTAAAAACCAGGTTCTTTGATGGTACCTGTATAGTTACCAAAAAGGGTCAAAACCAGAGCTTCCTGAGGTTTGACAACTTTTAAACCAGCATGAGCTAGGCCTGCAATTAAGCTTAATAAAAGTCCGATAATAATTCCAAAAATGTTTTCCGAACCAGCACCCATTATAAATATAAAGACACCAAGTACGAGTGTCAACTCAATGAGAATCAATGCGAATACACCATTTGGTTTTGAATTGATGAGTTTTTCAGTCATAAGAATGACCTCCTATTGTTTGATATCTAAATGATATCACTTTAATTTATAAAGTCAATAGAAAGTTGAAGAATAATCACTAAAAAGTTTCAGCCCAATACTTACTTGTAGGAGGTGAGATTATATTGGGCTGAAATACTCTTTTATTCTTATAACTTTTACACTATAATTGTAGTTAGAAAGGAAGAGAAATGTTCGATTATAGAGCACTAGTTATTTTGATGACTTTGATAGATCATTGTGAGCTATCATTATATGAATTATCTGTTAAGGTGAGCTTACCTATAAAGGAAGTCAAAGAAGGAATAGATTATTTAGTGCCTTATCTAGCTAATAAAGGGATAGTGCTGGATAAAAAACAAGGTCGCTATAGTTTATCAAATCGTACGAAGCAGTCTTTGACAGATATTATTAAGTCGGATGAATTGGTTTTACCAAAGTCGACACGCTTAGCATTAATCTATCTTTATACTTTTTGCCGATTAGATTTTATATCGAATAATCATTACCAAGACTTTTTGAAAGTAAGTAAGAATACAACTTTATCTGATATTCAATCATTAAGAAAGAGTATGTTAGATAATGATTTGGAGCTAGGGTACAGTAGAGCAAAAGGTTATACTTTACATGGTTCAGAGTGGAATAAGCACCGTTTAGCTTTTCAAATGGTTAGTGAGTTGCTGGAATCCTCCATAGGGATTTGGGGTTTGGATTATGTTTTATCTAGTTGGGGCTATTCATTAACTTATGATTTGATTGATCAGGTGGTTAAAGATTATTATGAAAAGCTGCAGATAGTACCTATTGTGAATCAATTAAAAGTTTGCCTTTTCGGTTTAGTATTCATTCTGTGTAGGTATCAAAGGGATGTTGAAAGAGTATGTCTTTCAGAGACATTAGTATCTCCTGTTATTCAAGATATAACCACTATTTTATTGGATACAGTGGTTGATTTGGGAATTATAGATACGGTGTTTTCTGAGGATGATTATCGCTATATCACAGTTTTATTATCAAGTTGCTTTGAAGGTGAAGTAGATGTTGCTCCGGTTTACTTTAATCAATTAACAGAGGCTATTATAAGTAGAATGGAAGATATTTCTTTGTTACATTTTAAACAAAGGGAAGGATTGAGAGAAAATCTTCGCCGCCACCTTATACCGGCTTACTATAGATTAAAGTTCGGCCTACCTAGTTCAAATGAATATGTATTGCATGTTAAAGAACATTATCCTGATTTATTTGAATTAGTCAAAGATTCTTTGATGCCCTTGATGGACGCTATTGACAATCCCATACCTGATAGTGAAACAGCATATTTTGTTATCCATTTCGGAGGTTATTTAAAGAAAGCAGATACTTTGCCTCAAAAATGGTATAAAGCAGCAATCATTTGTCCTAATGGTGTTAGTTCTTCATTGATGTTAAAAGAGAATCTATTAGCATTATTTCCTCAAATTGAGTTTATAGGAACCTCAAAGATTGATGATTTACAGGTGAAAGCTAGTAGTGACTATGATATGGTTTTTTCTACCATAAAGGTGGAGACAGAAAAGCCAAATTATCTAGTTTCGGTTATGATGACTGAAGAGCAAGCAATACAACTAGTAGAACTAGTGTTAAAAGATTTTCCGAATTTAGAGTATGGAGATTTTGAGATTGAACAAATCCTGAATATTGTCAAAAGATATGGAATTATTACACAAGAATTGGAATTAAGATTGGCGTTAAAGAATTATCTTTATCAAAAAAATGATAGAAAGGAAATTGTACCAGTGCTAGAACAACTTATTACCAAAGAAACCTATCAGGTTAGTTCGCAAAAATTAGGATGGAAGGAGGCGATTCGTTTAGCAGCTAAACCGCTTTTGGATCAACATAAGGTAACTGAGAACTATCCTGAGGCAATGATTCGAAAAGTAGAAGAGTTTGGGCCTTTTATTAATTTAGGGAAGGGAGTAGCAATTCCTCACGCTCGGCCAGATGAAGGTGTGAATGAAATAGGAATGTCAATGTTAGTTTTGGAAGAACCGATTTATTTATTGGACAATCCAGAACAAGAGGTAAGATTGTTGATTTGTATTGCAGCCATTGATAATGAGAGTCATTTAAAGGCTTTGTCACATTTAACAACAATTTTAAGAGATAAAAATCATGTTCAAACTTTAATATCATCAAAAAACTATGATGACATTAAAATGATAATTAAACAGGAGGATTAGATAATGTTAAAAATTGGTACAGCTTGTGGTTCAGGATTAGGTTCAAGTTTTATGGTACAGATGAATATTGAATCTGTATTGAGTGATTTGAATGTTTCGGATGTAGAAGTTGAACATTATGATTTAGGTGGAGCAGATCCAAATGCAGCTGATATTTGGATTGTTGGTCGTGATCTAGCTGATTCAGCTAGTCATCTTGGAGATGTTCGTATCTTAAATAGTATTATTGATATGGACGAACTACGAGAATTAATTACTAAAATTTGTGAAGAAAAAGGACTTATATAGGAGGCTAGCGTCATGATGAAGTTCATATTGGATATTGTTAGTACACCAGCTATTTTAGTAGCTTTAATTGCAATCTTAGGATTAGTTCTTCAGAAGAAGAAATTACCTGATATTATTAAAGGTGGAATTAAGACCTTTGTTGGTTTCTTAGTTGTATCTGGTGGTGCAGGAATTGTACAAAATTCTTTGAATCCATTTGGTACCATGTTTGAACATGCTTTTCATTTATCTGGCGTTGTGCCGAATAATGAAGCAATTGTAGCTGTAGCTTTAACAACATATGGCTCAGCTACTGCAATGATTATGTTTGCAGGCATGGTGTTCAATATCTTAATCGCTCGTTTTACTCGATTTAAATATATCTTTTTAACAGGGCACCACACTCTATATATGGCGTGTATGATTGCGGTCATTTTATCAGTTGCTGGCTTTACTAGCTTGCCTCTTATCTTACTAGGAGGATTAGCACTCGGTATTATTATGAGTATTTCCCCAGCATTTGTGCAAAAATATATGGTTCAATTAACTGGAAATGACAAGGTGGCTTTAGGTCATTTCAGTTCTTTGGGATATTGGTTGAGTGGTTTTACTGGTAGCCTTATCGGTGACAAATCAAAATCAACAGAGGACATTAAATTTCCAAAGAGTTTAGCTTTTTTACGTGATAGCACTGTTAGTATTACTTTATCCATGGCAGTTATTTACATTATTGTAGCTATCTTTGCAGGGTCAGAATATATAGAAAAAGAAATCAGTAGTGGTACAAGTGGTCTAGTTTATGCTTTACAATTAGCAGGTCAATTTGCAGCAGGGGTATTTGTTATTTTAGCAGGTGTTCGCCTTATTTTGGGTGAAATTGTTCCAGCCTTTAAAGGTATTTCAGAGCGTCTTGTACCTAATTCAAAACCTGCTTTGGATTGTCCGATTGTTTATACTTATGCACCCAATGCAGTTCTAATTGGATTTATCTCTAGTTTTGTTGGTGGTTTAGTAAGTATGGCAATTATGATTGCTTCAGGAACGGTTGTTATCTTACCAGGTGTTGTGCCTCATTTCTTCTGTGGAGCGACTGCAGGTGTCATTGGGAATGCATCTGGTGGTGTTCGTGGAGCCACTATTGGAGCATTTTTACAAGGTATTTTAATCAGTTTTCTTCCAGTCTTTTTAATGCCAGTTTTGGGAGGACTTGGTTTCCAAGGATCAACTTTCTCAGATGCAGATTTTGGTCTATCAGGAATTATTTTAGGAATGTTGAATCAATTTGGCTCACAAGCAGGCATTGTTATTGGTATTGTTCTTATTCTAGCAGTTATGTTTGGAGTATCCTTTATTAAAAAGCCATCTGCAAAGGAGGAATAAGTGATGATTTTAAGTGAAAATAGAGAAGATGAGTTAAGAAAATTTGCAACAAAAATCCGATTAAATACTCTTAGAACATTGAATCATCTTGGATTCGGCCATTATGGAGGGAGTCTATCTATAGTAGAAGTTTTAGCAGTGCTTTATGGTGAAATAATGCCGATGACTCCAGAAATATTTGCATCACGAGATAGAGATTATTTTGTTTTATCCAAGGGACATGCTGGACCAGCTTTGTACAGCACACTCTATTTGAATGGTTTCTTTGACAAAGAATTCTTATATTCTTTAAATACAAATGGAACCAAATTACCGTCTCATCCTGATAGAAATCTAACGCCGGGCATAGATATGACAACTGGCTCTTTAGGACAGGGAATTAGTGTTGCAACCGGACTTGCATATGGTCAGAGAATAAGAAAAAGTCTCTTTTATACCTATGCTATTGTTGGAGATGGTGAGTTAAATGAGGGACAATGTTGGGAGGCTATACAGTTTGCTTCTCATCAACAGTTGTCTAATTTAATTGTATTTGTAGACGATAACAAAAAACAATTAGATGGTTTTACAAAGGATATTTGTAATCCAGGTGATTTTGTAGAAAAATTCTCAGCATTTGGATTTGAATCCATTAGGGTCAATGGTTCAGATATTAGAGAAATTTATGAAGGGATTATCCAATTAAAACAGTCAAATAATTCCTCCCCTAAGTGTATTGTATTAGACACTATTAAAGGTCAAGGAGTTCGAGAGCTGGAAGAAATGAAATCCAATCATCATCTTCGCCCTACTGTAGAGGAGAGACAAATGTTAACTTCAGTTGTAGAAAGATTAAGTCAGGAATTGGAGGAAACAGAATGATGAGAAGTACAAAAGAATTACGACATGTGTATAAAGATTTCCTTCTAGAGACTAACCAAAGTTATTCTGATATAGTAGTTTTAGAAGCCGATTTGTCAAGTTCGATGGTTACTAATAATCTTGAAAAGGACTTTGGAGACCGTTATGTGAATGTTGGAATTATGGAAGCAGAAATGGTCGGGCTTGCAGCAGGGTTGTCTATTCAGGGGTTTAGACCTTATCTTCATACATTTGGCCCTTTTGCCTCACGAAGGGTATTTGATCAATTATTTATTTCTCTTGGATACGCACAATTGGATGCTACTGTGATTGGCTCAGATGCAGGAGTAACGGCAGAGATGAATGGTGGAACACATATGCCATTTGAAGACATTGGATTGTTACGTTTAATTCCTAAATCGATTATTTTTGAAGCAACTGATGATATCCAATTTCGTGAAATCTTGAACCAGACATTAGAATTAAAAGGACTAAAATATATTCGAACAATTAGAAAAGCTCCAGAGGCTGTATATCAAGGTGGAGAAGATTTCTCTAAAGGCTACATTGAGTTAAGACACGGTGAAGATATTGTAATAGTTGCTTCTGGCATAATGGTTGCTCCAAGTATTCGAGTTGCGGATGAACTGTCTAAATTAGGTTATTCAGTAGGTGTGATAGATTTATTTAGAATCAAACCGATACCAGAACAGATCAAAACAATGTTAAGTGGAAAAACTATATTTACTGTAGAAAACCACAATCAGATAGGTGGAATTGGCAGTGCTTTATGTGAATTATTCTCTGATGATGGAATAACAAAAATTCATCGGATGGGTGTTCAAGAAAGATTCGGTCAAGTAGGGAAAATGGATTATCTTCTTAATGAGTATGGTTTGAGTGAATCGAATATAAAAGAGAAAGTTTTAGAGTTTTATAATGCAAGATAGATGTTAAATACACTTATCTGAAAGAATTTCTGTAAAAATTACATTACGTTATTTAAAGCAAGTGGATTAAAAAGCATATTCTGGTCATCAGAAAGTGCCCTGATCCGCTTTGTTGTTTTTAATTTTAAATGTTCATATGCATATAGAATTTTCTGAAAATTCAAGATTCTTTTGTTCTTCATGCGAAAATTGTGCTATAATAGTAAAAACTGAAATGGGAGGGATAAGATGACTGAATTAGATAAACGTCACCGCAGTAGCATTTATGATAGCATGGTTAAATCACCTAACCGTGCCATGCTTCGTGCGACTGGTATGACAGATAAGGACTTTGAAACACCGATTGTGGGAGTGATTTCGACTTGGGCGGAAAATACACCATGTAACATTCACTTGTATGATTTTGGGAAATTAGCTAAAGAGGGTGTCAAATCGGCAGGTGCTTGGCCTGTACAGTTTGGGACTATTACTGTAGCGGACGGGATTGCCATGGGAACGCCTGGTATGCGTTTTTCTTTGACATCTCGTGATATTATTGCGGACTCAATCGAGGCGGCTATGGGTGGCCACAACGTAGATGCCTTCGTTGCTATCGGTGGCTGTGACAAGAACATGCCTGGTTCTATGATTGCCATTGCCAATATGGATATTCCAGCTATTTTCGCTTATGGTGGAACCATTGCACCGGGAAATCTTGATGGCAAAGATATTGACTTGGTTTCTGTTTTTGAGGGTATCGGAAAATGGAACCACGGTGACATGACAGCTGAGGACGTAAAACGTCTTGAATGTAATGCTTGCCCTGGGCCTGGTGGTTGTGGTGGTATGTACACTGCTAATACCATGGCGACTGCTATCGAAGTTCTAGGGATGAGTTTGCCAGGGTCATCCTCTCACCCAGCTGAATCAGCTGATAAGAAAGAAGATATCGAAGCAGCAGGACGTGCTGTTGTTAAGATGCTGGAGCTTGGTCTCAAGCCATCAGATATCTTGACTCGTGAAGCCTTTGAAGATGCTATCACTGTAACTATGGCTCTCGGTGGTTCTACAAACGCCACTCTTCACTTGCTTGCCATTGCCCATGCTGCCAATGTTGACTTGTCACTTGAGGACTTCAATACGATCCAAGAGCGTGTGCCTCACTTGGCAGACTTGAAACCTTCTGGTCAGTATGTCTTCCAAGACCTCTACGAAGTTGGTGGTGTTCCTGCGGTTATGAAGTACTTGTTGGCGAATGGTTTCCTTCATGGAGACCGCATTACATGTACTGGTAAGACTGTTGCTGAGAACTTAGCTGACTTTGCAGACCTTACACCAGGTCAAAAAGTTATTATGCCACTTGAAAATCCAAAACGTGCGGACGGTCCGCTTATCATCTTGAACGGGAACCTTGCCCCTGACGGTGCGGTTGCCAAGGTATCAGGTGTGAAAGTGCGTCGTCACGTTGGTCCAGCTAAGGTCTTTGACTCAGAAGAAGATGCGATTCAGGCCGTTCTGACAGATGAAATCGTTGATGGCGATGTAGTCGTTGTTCGTTTCGTTGGGCCTAAGGGTGGTCCTGGTATGCCTGAGATGCTGTCACTTTCATCGATGATCGTTGGTAAAGGTCAAGGAGACAAGGTTGCCCTCTTGACGGATGGCCGTTTCTCTGGTGGTACTTATGGTCTGGTTGTTGGACATATCGCTCCTGAAGCTCAGGATGGTGGACCGATTGCCTACCTCCGTACAGGCGATATCGTTACGGTTGACCAAGATACCAAAGAAATTTCCATGGCAGTATCCGAAGAAGAACTTGAAAAACGCAAGGCAGAAACAACCTTGCCACCACTTTATAGCCGTGGTGTCCTCGGTAAATACGCCCACATCGTATCATCTGCTTCACGCGGAGCCGTGACAGACTTCTGGAATATGGACAAGTCAGGTAAAAAATAAACTTAAAAAGCAAGCCAATCTCGGCTTGCTTCTTTTCATCTCCAAAAGTAATTTGCCTGCTTATACTCAATAAAAATCGAAGAGCAAACTAGAAAGCTAGGCGCAGGTTGCTCAAAACACTGTTTTGAGGTTGTGGATAGAACTGACGAAGTCAGTAACCGTACTACGACAAGCCGACGCTGACGTGGTTTGAAGAGTATTAACGAGGTGGCAGTCCAAGGGCAATTCGGCCGTAGCGACTGATTCGTGTGATTTTCCAAGCAGGCGACCAGGTAACTTCAACCTTGACATCTTCGATACCCTCGATTTGTTTCAGACCTGCGACGATTTCGATAGGCAGGCTTTCGGCGCAATCACAGGCAGTATCGGTGAAGGTCATGACAATCTTGCAGAGACCCGTATCATCCAGATTGACTTCATAAATCAATCCTAGATTGTACACATCCAATTCCACATCTGTATCAAAAACCTTCGCTAGTTTTTCGATAATTTGGTCTTGTAAGGCCAAAGCACGGTCATTGATTTTGATATCGTCTCTCATAGCAGTCCCTCCACCTGATAAATATCCTCTATTTTCTCATAATTCTGACAATTTAGCAAGTTTTTGATGAATTTCTGAAAAGACTCTTTCGAGATTTTCTTCTCTTACTGTTTTAATCCCTCTATTTATGGTAAAATGAGACTATTAAGTTTAAAGAGGATTCCCTATGAAATTACAAAAACCAAAAGGAACGCAGGATATCTTGCCTGCTGAGTCTGCTAAGTGGCAGTACGTTGAGGGCTTTGCTCGTGAAATTTTCAAGCGCTATAACTACGCAGAAGTGCGCACGCCTATTTTTGAGCATTACGAGGTTATCAGTCGCTCTGTCGGGGACACAACCGATATCGTAACCAAGGAAATGTATGATTTCTATGATAAGGGTGACCGCCATATTACCCTCCGTCCAGAAGGAACTGCGCCAGTTGTTCGTTCCTATGTGGAAAATAAACTCTTTGCCCCAGAAGTGCAAAAGCCAAGTAAATTCTACTACATGGGACCTATGTTTCGTTATGAGCGTCCACAGGCAGGGCGCTTGCGCCAGTTCCACCAGATTGGTGTTGAGTGTTTTGGCTCTAGCAATCCAGCGACCGATGTGGAAACAATCGCTATGGCAGCCCATTTCTTGAAAGAAATAGGTATCCAAGGTGTCAAATTGTACCTCAACACTCTTGGAAATCCTGAGAGCCGTGCAGCCTACCGTCAGGCCTTAATTGACTATTTGACACCACTCAAGGAGACTTTGTCTAAGGATAGCCAACGTCGTTTAGAGGAAAATCCTCTTCGTGTCTTGGACTCTAAGGAAAAAGAAGATAAGGTGGCTGTAGAGAATGCACCTTCTATCTTGGACTTCCTTGATGAAGAAAGCCAAGCTCATTTTGATGCTGTGCGTCAGATGTTGGAAAATCTTGGAGTAGACTATATCATCGATACTAATATGGTGCGTGGTCTGGACTACTACAACCACACCATTTTCGAATTTATCACTGAGATTGAGGGCAATGACTTGACGGTCTGTGCAGGTGGTCGCTACGATGGACTGGTTTCTTACTTTGGTGGTCCTGAAACTGCTGGATTTGGTTTTGGACTTGGTGTAGAGCGCCTGCTTCTCATTCTTGAAAAGCAAGGTGTGGTCCTCCCTATCGAAAACACCCTGGATATCTATATCGCAGTCTTGGGTGAAGGAGCAAATGTCAAGGCCTTGGAATTGGTACAAGCCCTTCGCCAACAAGGGTTCAAAGCAGAGCGTGATTACCTCAACCGTAAACTCAAAGCTCAGTTCAAGTCAGCCGATGTCTTTGCGGCTAAGACCCTCATCACGCTAGGAGAGAGCGAAGTCGAAAGCGGACAAGTGACGGTTAAGAACAACCAAACACGAGAAGAAGTGCAAGTGTCCCTTGAGACCATCAGCCAAAACTTCTCAGAAATCTTTGAAAAATTAGGCTTTTATACTCAATGAAAATCAAAAAGCAAACTAGGAAGCTAGCTGCAGGCTGTACTTGAGTACGGCAAGGTGAAGCGGACGTGGTTTGAAGAGATTTTCGAAGAGTATTAATGATAGATAAACTGGTCAGGAATTTATTCCTGACCTTTTTCTTTTTCAAAATGACAAAAATCATAAACTTTTTGACAAATATGTTTGTCAAAAAGAAAAAGATGTGTTACAATGTAAGCAAGTTAAGAAATAGGAGGGAGCCACATGTGGGTATGGATTTTGTTTCCTTTTCTCGTCTTGATTTATATGAGTCAATCTAAGAAAATCAAGCGGTTAGAGAAGAGGTTAAAGGTAATCGAAAGAAAAGAGAAAGGAAATATAGAAATGTCAAGAATTTTAAAAGAATTGATTGGGAAAAACCAACAATCGTTGGACAATTATTTGGCACAGACAACTGGGAAGTTGTGGATGTTGATGAGGAGTGGGACAAGCTACGTCGTGTTGATAAAAAGGGCAAAGAAAAATTCAAGTTGCAATGTATTGAGGATATCCAAACCGTTGAATTTGACGGAGAGTAGGTGTGTAACATGCAACTAAAAAATCGTCTAAAAGAGCTTCGGGCTCGCGATGACCTCAATCAAACCGAACTGGCCAAGTTAGCAGGGGTTTCCAGACAGACCATCAGTCTATTAGAACGAGACGAATACACCCCGTCCATTGTGATCGCCTTGAAAATATCTCAGATTTTCAACGAAACAGTCGAATCGGTATTTCGCTTGGAGGAGGACGAGTGATGAACAAGTATAAAGTGATCTATTATGTAGTTGCCATAGCTTTATTAGTCAGCGTATTTCTACTGATTGGGATGGACTTAGGCTGGTTTAATCCTTATCAAAGTGACCAATTTATTTGGGTCTACTTTGCTCTCATCCCAGTAATTGACTGGCTTGAAAAGAAATCCAAAAACCTAGCAAGTGAAAAAGGAGAATGAATATGAAAAAGAAACGTGGATTGTTATTTTTGATGCCTGTTGTCTTGGGAGCTTTCTGGGGCATGTTTGTAGGGATGTTTAAGGCACGTGCTGAATCCCACGCAATTATTTTAGATGTAAAAGTATTGATACCATGGATATCAGCTATTTGTTTAGTGTTAGGTTTCATTAGCATTCTTTTGACATTCAATTTCTTAAAGAAAAGCAGAAAATTTCACTCTTTGTATCAAGAGGAAATGGATGATAATCTGAATGAAAGCTATTATGTGCAAATGTATCGTAATCTTGAGTTTGGAACCATTGCATTTAATATTACAGGTGTAGCGATTTTATTGTCTCTCTTCATTTCAGGAAGTGAAGTAATGATACTAAATGTAAGTCATCTAACCTTATCTCTTTCTTTTTTGACATTAGTGATGATTTTCAGTGCTCAAAAATATCTATATAAAACCATTGGAATCGTTCGTCAGTTTGATTTGGCATTTTTCTCTACACCAAAGGATGTCTTAGAGTACGTAAATTCTTATGATGAAGGGGAGCGTCAGGCTAATTTGGAACAGAGTTTTCGAATTTTATTCCAATTAAATCAGTATGTCTTGCCAGGTCTCTACTTTCTGATTGATATCTTTTCTTTATTGACAGGAGAGATTCAGTTACTAGCTTTCTTGCTTGTCGGAGCTATCCATGTTTATATCAATGTGATGCAGTTACCCATGGTAAAACGTTATTTTAAATAAAGGAGTTATCTATGAAACTACTTAAAAACCTTGGCTGGTTTTTTCTAGCTGTTCTATCCTTTTTCTTTGGCTATGGTATGGTTCAGAGTATGGCGCTGTCAGCTCTTGGACTAGGGGCTTCGATCTTTGGAGTTTTGCCACTCTATATCGCCCTGTCAGGGGTCTATGTTTATGGAGTTTACAGATGGTATCAGACAGAAAAGGTTAGCATGCAGACAACGGCTTTTAATCGTTATATTTGGTTGCCAACCCTGGTTTTGCTAGTGGCGATTACAGCCCAGTTCTTTTTACCAGATGATCCATCGGTCAATCAACAAATTGTATCTCAACTGACAATCGCTCAGCCTGTCTTTGGTTTCTTTATGGTAGTGGTCTTTGCTCCTCTGACGGAAGAATTCATCTTTAGAGGAATGCTGGCGCGTTATCTCTTTCCTAAACAGAACAACAGCAAACAGACAGCTCTATTTCTCCTCGTATCAAGTGTGCTTTTTGCCTTGATTCATTTTCCAGGGACTTTGCAACAGTTTTTAGTCTATGTTAGTCTGGGATTGAGTTTGGGTCTGGCTTATGTGAGCCGAAAAGGTCTTCTTTACAGCATTTCTCTCCACGCTTTGAATAATTTAATCGGCTTTTTGATGATACTCATGCTATAATAGAGTCAGGAGGTCACATGAAACGAGTAATTTTATTAGCAGTGATACAGGCGGTCGTTCTCTTCTTTATTATTGGGGCACTTGCCTATGCCTTTAAAGGCGATTTCTTTTACAACTATCTAGCAGTCGTTTTTGCCCCTATTGCAGGTGTCTTGCGTTTTGCTTCGGCTTATGCGACGGAGATTGTTCTACCTAAAAAGGCAGCTGAGATTGCTGAAAAGCGTAAAAAAGGTTAAAAATCATATTTAGGGAATCCGATGACGTTTTCATCGGATTTTTTGCCTGTTCGTTTTGATTTCTAAAGACAATTAAACTTTTCTGCTGATTTTCATGAAGTGCCTGCGCTTTTATGGTAAAATAGTAACAGAATAAAAGAGGAGAGAAAACATGAAACGTAGTATGTATGCTGGTCGTGTTCGTGAGAAACACATCGGACAAGAAATGACCTTGAAAGGATGGGTTGGCCGTCGTCGTGACTTGGGTGGTTTGATCTTTATTGACCTTCGTGACCGTGAAGGGATCATGCAGTTGGTTATTAACCCTGAAAAAGTCTCTGCAGAGGTTATGGTAACAGCTGAAAGCCTTCGTAGCGAATTTGTTATCGAGGTGACTGGTCAAGTCGTTGCGCGTGAGCAAGCTAATGATAAGTTGCCAACTGGCGCGGTTGAGTTGAACGTGGCAGCTTTGACGGTGCTTAATACAGCTAAAACAACGCCTTTTGAGATTAAGGATGGTATTGAGGCCAATGACGATACACGTTTGCGTTACCGTTACCTTGACCTTCGTCGTCCAGAAATGTTGGAAAATCTTAAACTTCGTGCTAAGGTGACTCACTCTATCCGTAATTACTTGGATGAGTTGGAATTTATCGACGTGGAGACGCCATTCCTTTCTAAGTCAACGCCAGAAGGGGCGCGTGACTATTTGGTGCCATCTCGTGTCAATAAGGGGCATTTCTATGCTCTTCCTCAAAGTCCACAAATCACGAAACAACTCTTGATGAATGCTGGTTTTGACCGTTATTATCAAATCGTTAAATGTTTCCGTGACGAGGACTTGCGTGGTGACCGTCAGCCTGAGTTTACCCAGGTCGATTTGGAAACATCTTTCCTTACTGAGCAAGAAATCCAAGATATCACAGAAGGCTTGATTGTGCGCGTGATGAAAGAAACCAAAGGCATCGACGTGACACTTCCATTCCCTCGTATGAAGTATGACGATGCTATGGCTCTTTACGGTTCTGATAAGCCTGATACGCGCTTTGACATGTTGCTTCAGGACTTGACAGAAGTGGTCAAGGGTGTTGATTTCAAAGTCTTCTCAGAAGCACCTGCTGTGAAAGCCATTGTGGTTAAAGGAGTTGCGGACAACTATTCACGTAAAGATATCGACAAGATGACGGAAGTAGCCAAACAATACGGTGCCAAAGGTCTTGCTTGGGTCAAGGTTGCGGATGGAGAATTAAACGGACCAGTTGCCAAGTTCTTGACTGGCATTCAAGCAGACTTGACAACAGCGCTTGCTCTTGAAGATAAGGACTTGGTTCTCTTTGTGGCGGATACGCTTGAAGTGGCGAATGCAACACTAGGCGCCCTTCGTGGACGTATTGCTAAAGAGCTTGGGCTGATTGATAACGATAAATTCAATTTCCTTTGGGTGGTTGACTGGCCGATGTTTGAATGGTCTGAAGAAGAAGGCCGCTACATGAGCGCCCACCATCCATTTACCCTTCCACAGGAAGAAACAGCTCACGAATTAGAAGGTGATTTGGCTAAGGTTCGTGCCATTGCCTACGATATCGTTTTGAACGGTTATGAGCTTGGTGGTGGTAGCCTTCGTATCAACCAAAAAGACCTTCAAGAACGCATGTTTAAGGCTCTTGGTTTCTCAGCTGAAGAAACAAATGACCAGTTTGGCTTCCTTCTTGAAGCCATGGACTATGGTTTCCCACCACACGGTGGCTTGGCTATCGGTCTTGACCGTTTTGTCATGTTGCTTGCAGGAGAAGAAAATATCCGTGAAGTCATTGCCTTTCCTAAGAACAACAAGGCAACTGACCCAATGACACAAGCTCCATCAACAGTCGCTCTCAAACAACTAGAGGAACTCAGCTTACAAGTAGAAGAAGATGAAACAAGCAAAACGAATTAAGCGGTGGCGCTATTATCTGCGCCGCTTTGCTTATCAGATAAAAATCTTACGAGTTTTACAAAGTATCTCTCGGGAAAAATATGATGAAAAGATTTCGGCCTCTCTGGTCTATGGATTTTTGTCAGCAGTAGCAGTCAATTTCTTTTTCCAACCAGGGCATGTTTATTCGAGTGGTGCGACAGGTCTGGCACAGATTATCTCTGCCTTGAGTCATCACTGGTTTGGGTTTCATATTCCGATTTCGCTGACCTTCTACGCTATTAATTTTCCTTTGATGGTCTTGGCCTGGTATCAGATTGGCCATAAGTTCACTGTCTTTACCTTTATCACGGTGTCCATGAGTTCCTTCTTTATCCAGTTTATCCCTGTGGCAACCTTGACGGAGGACCCTATTATCAATGCCCTTTTCGGTGGTGTTGTCATGGGCTTGGGGATTGGTTTTGCACTCCGTAACAATATTTCTAGCGGTGGTACAGATATCGTCAGTCTGACCATTAGAAAGAAGACAGGTAAGAATGTCGGTAGCATTTCTTTCTTGGTAAATGGGATGATTATGCTGATAGCAGGTTTGACCTTTACGCCCTCTATTCTATGATTACCATCTTTGTCTCTAGCCGTGTGACAGATGCAGTCTTTACCAAGCAAAAACGCATGCAGGCTATGATTGTGACCAATCATCCAGACAAGGTAATTGAGAAAATCCATAAAAAATTGCACCGCGGAGCAACCATGATCCACGATGCAGAAGGAACCTATAATCATGAGAGAAAAGCAGTCTTGATTACGGTTATCACACGAGCAGAGTTTAATGATTTTAAACACATCATGAAACAGGTCGATCCGGCAGCCTTTGTCTCTGTATCCGAAAATGTCCACATACTAGGACGATTCGTAGAAACAGACAATTAATAATACTCAAAAGACCAGCCTTGGGGCTGGTCTTTATTTTTCGATAATTTTGTGTCCAATCAACTGGCGGTAACAAATCTGTTTATTGTTTTTAGCATCGTTGATGATCTGGAGAATGGTTTCAAAGGAAACGCGCCCAAGTTCCAGGATATTGATATCCACATAAGCTACAAGGTCAAGTCGAGGATTGATAGAGTCGAAACTCAAGACAGGAACCTTTAGCTGATGCTTACTGATGTAGTCACAAACTCCTTCGGCTAGGAGACTATCGGTTGTGATAATGGCATCAATTTGTGGATCGTGCTTGAATAATCGCTTGCTAAATTTATAGCCCTTTTCTTCCAGAAATTCGTCTGCAAAGTAGATGCGATTGTTGTCAGTGGTAAGTTTGTAATGTTTAAGAGCCTGTTCATAGCCTGTTAAACGGTCTTTGGTCACGAAGAGCTTTTTGCTTCCTCCGATAAAGGCAATGCGTTTGCAGCCTTTTTTGATGAAATATTCAGTCGCATCAAAGCCGGCTTGAACATTATCGTTGTCGACAAGGGGGATGAAAGGTGAAGTGGATTTTCCGAGAATGAGGAAAGGGAACTGCTCATCTGCTACTAACTTAACCAAAGGGTCCTCTTCTTGGGCGTAGAGAAAAATCAAACCATCTACACGCTTACCAAAGACCATCTGGGAAATAGCCTTGAGCCGTTCTTTTGCATCTTTCCCCGTTGCAATCTGAATAGCATAGTGGTTCTCAGATGCCACTTGGGCGATCCCCCGTAGGACAGATGGGAAGAAGGGATTTTGGTAAAAGGCATCTGAGTCGTCAGGGAGCACTAGGCCGATAACTTGAGTATAGCTACTTACCAAGCTACGAGCATTGAGATTGGGATGGTAGTTGAGCTCCTTCATCGCCTTGCGAACTCGTTTTTTGGTTTCATCACTAATCGTTGATTTGTTTTGAATGACGCGGGTAACAGTTGAAGGTGAGACCCCTGCTGCCTTGGCCACGTCTTTAATCGTAACGGGCATAAAAATCTCCTATTTATGATAATTTGAATCACGGAAATGTGTCTTGTAAAAAATGGTGACCAGATAAAGAACAAAAAGAATGTTTTGTACAGTGACAAGGGTTGACATATTTTGACCAAAAAGTCCCAAAATAAGCGTGATCAGAGTTGGTAATCCTAAACAGTTCAAGATAAAATGATAGCACTCTTTAAAGGTTCTAAATGAAAAGAGGCGTGATTTTTTAGTGATATAAAGGAGAAAGCTAGCCCCAAGAGAGACAATGAAGAAATTCAATCCAAAGAGGAAGCTTGCACCAAGAACTAGAAAGAGACTGATATAGGATCGGTTTTGTTGGTACCAATCTTTAGAAATATCCTGGGTTAAACTTTCCTTACTCTGGAAACTCTTCGTTTGAATCGCGTGGTAGCGAATACGAGTCAGTTCCTTGCTTTCCTTGCTGATGACCAGTTCTTCAGTATCAAAGTGAAGTTGTAGGTCCTTTGGCAATTCCTTATTCTGGCTTGGACCGATCAGAAGAGAAGGCTGCTGATTCTTAGTACCTGGGTAGTTCAGCTTTCCATCTACGATTTGTGCATTCTCTGACAAATCCATGATCGCTTCATCTGTCAGCGGTGTGTAAACATTATCGATAAAGGCTTCTAATGGATAAGTCTCCTGTGAGCTGTTTTGAATGGCAATTGGAACCATAGACAAGCTAATGAGGAAAATGCTAGTAAAGAGAAGCTGAAACCAGTTAAGTTCGAAACGTTTTGATAGGGGCTTACGAAATCCCCAGATACTAGTAAAATACGAGAATGGATATGGGAGCATAGGCATCTTTCTAAAAGTATTTTCTATATGAGTATTATTATATAGTAAAATGTGCTTTATTTCAAGTCTAGGAGACAAATTGCTTGTCGCAAAGATGTTATTTACAGTCACAAGCTCCAAAATGAAAAAGGGTGGCGGGGATATATTATCCCTTATCGCCACCACTTGTAAGTCCTGAAACAAAGTTTTTTTGTAGGAAAAAGAAGAGAATACAGATTGGAAGGGCGATGAGGATAGCACCTGCTGAGAAGTAGGCGATCTTCATGTTTTTCACATTGCTAACGAAGGTTTGGAGACCTACGGCAACAGTAAAGTATTCTTTCTCACGAAGCAAGAAACTAGAGAGGATGTAGTCTCCAAAAGGTCCCATGAAGGCCCAGAGAGCTTGTACGGCAACCATTGGGCGAACAAGTGGAAGAACAATTTGCCAGAAGCGGCGGAAGTGTCCTGCACCGTCTAGTTTTGCAGATTCGTCTAGAGACATTGGCACTGTATCGAAGTAGCCTTTCATGAGCCAAGCATTCATTGGGATACCACCACCAACGTAGAGGAAGATGAGGAACCAGCTGTGGTTAAGGGCGTTCAACATAAGTGCCATAACGAAGAAGGCTGTCAAAGCGGCCATGGTTGGCACCATTTGGATAATCAAGAAGAAGACCAAACTTTGTTTACGAGCCAAGAAGTTGTAACGGCTGTAGGCATAACCAGCAAGTACGATGATACTTGTTTGAACAACCATGGTAATCAAGGCGATAATCAAAGTATTGAGGTACCAAGTACCGTACAAGGTTTCAGTGAAGAGGCCTTTAAAGTTATCAAAATTGAGGTCGATATTAGTATCTAGTTTAAAGGCTGAGACGTTACCTGCTTTAAAGGCTGACATGATGGTAATCAAAAGTGGATAGATAATCACGATTGATAGGCCAATTAAGTAGAGGTAAGTAAGAGTTTGAGTCAGTCTACGTTTGAGTTTAATTGAGTTATTCATCTTAGACATCCTCCATATCAAATGCGTGTAGTTTCTTGAATGCGATCATAGAGATTGAGATGACAATGATAGAGATAATCAAGGTAACAGCTGCCGCCATTGAGTATTGAGGAGATGTACCTGTTGTCAAACGGTAGATCCATGAGATCAAGATATCGGTTGAACCAGCTCCACCTCCGACACTACCAGGTCCTCCACCATTGAAGAGGTACATGATAGAGAAGTTGTTAAAGTTGAAGGTGTATTGGCTAATCAAAGTAGGTGCTGCAACAGCCAAGATCATTGGGAAAGTGATGTTGCGGAATTTTTGCCAAGCATTAGCACCGTCAATATAAGCTGCTTCGTAAAGGTCGTTAGGAATAGATTGTAAGATACCTAAAGTCAAAACGTAGATGTATGGGAATCCAAGCCAACCTTGCATCATAATCAAGGCAACCTTTGTCCAAGTAGGGTCTGTTTTCCAAGGAATAAGAGCCCCATCAAGGAAAGGAAGGAATTTAGCAAAGATCGGCAAGACTTGAGTGTTGATAGCACCGACACTATCATTAAACATGTTTGAGAATGTCAAGATAGTGATGAAGGCTGGGACAGCCCAAGGAAGAAGGAAAATAACACCAAAGATACGTTTTCCTTTGATAAATGGTTGGTTAGCAATGATAGCTGTGAAGATACCAATCACGATCTGCAAAGTTGAGGCAGATAAAGCCCAGATGATAGTCCAAGAAAGAACAGAACCAAAGGCTGAACGGAAGGTACTCAAGCTCCAAATGTTTGTAAAGTTTGTCAAACCAACCCAGTCCAACAATTTGTTTGGTGGCAAGTGTTGGAAGTCGTAGTTGGTAAAGGCAATCATCAAGGTTACGATAACTGGGAAGATAATCGCAAAAGTCATTGCAATATAAGATGGAATGATCAAGAGGTAAGGGAAGCCATTTTCATAGATTCCTTTGATCATTTCTTTAAAGGTAAGTGCTACTGGAATACCATTGTTAATGTGTTTAGCAGTTGTATGTGCATCTTTAATATTTGAGAAATAAAAGAGTACATAAACGACTACAAAGATTAAATGGAAGGCACCACGAATCAGCATAAAGAGGGAATTGTCACGACCGGTTTTCTCACCAAGTGTAATCAAATTGCTCAATTCGGGGCTTGCAAGTGTTAGAAAATACAGAACAAATAAAACGGTAACACCAAGGAGAATAAATCCTTTGGCTTTTTGTTTGTTATAAATTTGTCCTAAACCAGGAATGATTGACAGCAAGGCTGCGTTGCGAGGCTGTTGTTTTTCCATGATTCTCCTTTCATAGGATAGAGATAAAACTCGGATGCAATCGTAAGATATGTGCATATAATAGGTGTATCTATAAATAGAAAACGGTTGCAAGGTTTTTTAAAAAAATTTTAAAAATTTTTAAAGGCTTGGAAGTGGAGATGATTCCCCTTAATAGGAAGAAAATATCCTAAACGCTGATTTTCTTATTTTGTGAAAACCAAGGGAAACGATTGTGTTAATTTAGCCCGATTTTCAGAAAATATAGCAAATGTTCGGAACGAATTATCTTAAATCAAAAAATCTTTAAAAATTTTTTCGCTCATTTCATAAAATATCAGTGGGAATAAGTTTTAGTTAGACAAAAATAATTCAAAAAAATTTTAAAAACGCTTGCATTTATTCTTGAAATACGCTATACTTAATTGATTAAACGCAAACGTTTGCGTCTTAATTGCGCAACGTTTTATAACAAACACATGAGGTGCTATTATGAAAAAACGTCAAAGTGGTGTGTTGATGCACATCTCTTCTCTACCAGGAGCATACGGGATAGGATCATTTGGTCAGACTGCCTATGGTTTCGTTGATTTCTTGGTTCGTACGAAGCAACGTTACTGGCAAATCCTCCCTCTTGGGACAACAAGTTATGGAGATTCTCCATACCAATCATTCTCAGCCTTTGCTGGAAATACGCATTTTATCGACCTTGATATCTTGGTAGAGCAAGGCTTGCTCGAAGCTAGTGACCTTGAAGGTGTTGACTTTGGTAGCGATGCATCTGAAGTTGACTATGCGAAGATTTATTACGCACGTCGTCCGCTTTTAGAAAAAGCAGTTAAACGCTTCTTGGAAGCGGGTGATGTCAAAGATTTTGAGAAGTTTGCTCAAGACAACCAATCATGGCTCGAACTCTTTGCTGAGTATATGGCTATCAAAGAGCATTTTGACAATCTTGCTTGGACAGAATGGCCAGATGCAGATGCTCGTGCGCGTAAAGCTTCAGCGCTTGAAAGCTACCGTGAGAAATTGGCAGACAAGTTGGTTTACCACCGTGTGACTCAATACTTCTTCTTCCAACAATGGTTGAAATTGAAAGCCTACGCTAACGACAACTACATCGAAATCGTTGGGGACATGCCTATCTACGTTGCGGAAGATTCAAGCGACATGTGGGCAAATCCACATCTCTTCAAGACAGATGCCACTGGTAAAGCAACCTGCATCGCAGGATGCCCACCAGATGAGTTTTCTGCCACTGGTCAGCTTTGGGGGAACCCAATCTACGACTGGGAAGCAATGGACAAAGATGGCTACAAATGGTGGATTGAACGCTTGCGCGAAAGCTTCAAGATCTACGATATCGTTCGTATCGACCACTTTCGCGGTTTCGAATCTTACTGGGAAATTCCTGCTGGTTCTGATACAGCAGCACCTGGTAAATGGGTAAAAGGTCCAGGGTACAAACTCTTCGCAGCCGTTAAGGAAGAGCTTGGTGAACTAAACATCATCGCAGAAGACCTTGGTTTCATGACAGATGAAGTGATCGACTTACGTGAACGTACTGGTTTCCCAGGAATGAAGATTCTTCAATTCGCCTTCAATCCAGAAGATGAAAGTATCGATAGTCCACACTTGGCACCTGCTAACTCTGTTATGTACACAGGAACACACGATAATAACACGGTCCTTGGTTGGTACCGTAACGAGATCGATGATGCGACTCGTGAGTACATGGCTCGCTACACGAACCGTAAAGAATACGAAACAGTGCCACACGCGATGCTTCGTACAGTCTTTTCATCAGTTAGCTTCATGGCAATTGCAACTATGCAAGATTTGCTAGAATTGGATGAGACAGCTCGTATGAACTTCCCATCTACCCTTGGTGGAAACTGGTCTTGGCGTATGACTGAAGATCAATTGACACCAGCTGTCGAGGAAGGTTTGCTTGACTTGACAACAATCTATCGCCGAATCAATGAAAATTTGGTAGAATTAAAGAAATAATACAATATCAGGAGACACCTTAAACATGTTATCACTACAAGAATTTGTACAAAATCGTTACAATAAAACCATTGCAGAATGTAGCAATGAAGAGCTTTACCTTGCTCTTCTTAACTACAGCAAGCTTGCTAGCAGCCAAAAACCAGTTAACACTGGTAAGAAAAAAGTTTACTACATCTCAGCTGAGTTCTTGATCGGTAAACTCTTGTCAAACAACTTGATTAACCTCGGTCTTTATGACGATGTGAAGAAAGAACTTGCTGCTGCAGGTAAAGACTTGATCGAAGTTGAAGAAGTTGAATTGGAACCATCTCTTGGTAATGGTGGTTTGGGACGTTTGGCTGCCTGCTTTATCGACTCAATCGCTACTCTTGGTTTGAACGGTGACGGTGTTGGTCTTAACTACCACTTTGGTCTTTTCCAACAAGTTCTTAAAAACAACCAACAAGAAACAATTCCAAATGCATGGTTGACAGAGCAAAACTGGTTGGTTCGCTCAAGTCGTAGCTACCAAGTACCATTTGCAGACTTTACTTTGACATCAACTCTTTATGATATTGATGTTACTGGTTATGAGACAGCAACTAAAAACCGCTTGCGTTTGTTTGACTTGGATTCAGTTGATTCTTCTATTATTAAAGATGGTATCAACTTTGACAAGACAGATATCGCTCGCAACTTGACTCTTTTCCTTTACCCAGATGATAGTGACCGTCAAGGTGAATTGCTCCGTATCTTCCAACAATACTTCATGGTTTCAAATGGTGCGCAATTGATCATTGACGAAGCAATCGAAAAAGGAAGCAACTTGCATGACCTTGCTGACTACGCAGTTGTCCAAATCAACGATACTCACCCATCAATGGTTATCCCTGAATTGATCCGTCTTTTGACTGCACGTGGTATCGAGCTTGACGAAGCAATCTCAATCGTTCGTAGCATGACTGCCTACACTAACCATACAATCCTTGCTGAAGCCCTTGAAAAATGGCCTCTTGAATTCTTGCAAGAAGTGGTTCCTCACTTGGTACCAATCATCGAAGAATTGGACCGTCGTGTGAAAGCAGAATACAAAGATCCAGCTGTTCAAATTATCGACGAGAGTGGACGTGTTCACATGGCTCACATGGATATCCACTACGGATACAGCGTTAACGGGGTAGCGGCACTCCACACTGAAATCTTGAAGAACTCTGAATTGAAAGCCTTCTACGACCTTTACCCAGAAAAATTCAACAACAAAACAAACGGTATCACTTTCCGTCGTTGGCTTATGCATGCTAACCCAAGACTTTCTCACTACTTGGATGAGATTATTGGAGAAGGTTGGCACCATGAAGCAGATGAGCTTGAAAAACTCTTGTCTTACGAAGACAAAGCAGCTGTCAAAGAAAAATTGGAAAGTATCAAGGCTCACAACAAACGTAAATTGGCTCGTCACTTGAAAGAACACCAAGGTGTGGAAATCAATACAAACTCTATCTTTGATATCCAAATCAAACGTCTTCACGAGTACAAACGCCAACAAATGAACGCTTTGTACGTGATCCACAAATACCTTGACATCAAAGCTGGTAACATCCCTGCTCGCCCAATCACAATCTTATTTGGTGGTAAAGCAGCTCCAGCCTACACAATCGCTCAAGACATCATCCACTTGATTCTTTGCATGTCAGAAGTTATTGCTAACGATCCAGCAGTAGCTCCACACTTGCAAGTAGTTATGGTTGAAAACTACAACGTTACTGCAGCAAGCTTCCTTATCCCAGCATGTGATATCTCAGAACAAATCTCACTTGCTTCTAAAGAAGCTTCAGGTACTGGTAACATGAAATTCATGTTGAACGGAGCTTTGACTCTTGGTACTATGGACGGAGCTAACGTGGAGATCGCTGAGTTGGTTGGTGATGAAAACATCTACATCTTTGGTGAAGATTCAGAAACTGTTATCGACCTTTACGCAAAAGCAGCTTACAAATCAAGCGAATTCTACGCTCGTGAAGCTATCAAACCATTGGTTGACTTCATCGTTAGCGATGCAGTTCTTGCAGTAGGTAAGAAAGAACGCTTGGAACGTCTTTACAACGAATTGATCAACAAAGACTGGTTCATGACTCTCCTTGACTTGGAAGACTACATCAAAGTCAAAGAGCAAATGCTTGCTGACTACGAAGACCGTGACGCATGGTTGGATAAAGTCATCGTTAACATTTCTAAAGCAGGATTCTTCTCATCTGACCGTACAATCGCTCAGTACAACGAAGATATCTGGCGCTTGAACTAAGATATAAATTTATACTAATACATTTTGTAAAAAAGCGAGTTTCGATTGAAATTCGCTTTTTTAAATGCTGTGGATTTGGATCAATCTTGTCTAAAAATAGGGAAATCCTAGATATAGTGAAGGCATAACACTTTCTTTCTGTCTCATGCTTCTTCTTAATAGATTACCTCATCTTTATTGTATTCGCTTACATAAAGTATTATAATATGATTGTAGGGAAGAAGGTGTTTTTATGTGGAAAAAATATTTTTCAAAATATAGATGGACTGATTTATGTTGGACACTATTTGTGATTTTGGCATCCCTCTTGACGGGTAACCGTACTCTTTTTTCACTTACCCATCAAGAGATCTCTTATCATGGGTGCTATTTGGGGATTACATTTGCCTCATTTCACTTATTATTCATTGATAAATTTGTCATTTCGAATCGAAAATAAATGGAGAGGTTAAAATTTTTTCCACTTTTCGGATAGACAGTTGAAAAATCGCGATTTAAACCTACACCTCAAGAAGAGGTGCGGGTTTTGTAGTATCTGAAAGATTTGTTTACCGTACTTTCCCAACCAGAATCTCTGCTTCAATGGTAATCTCTGTCAGTTGATTCCAATCAATCTTGGTTTGATCAACGTGAAAGAGTAAGGGTGTCATGGCAAGTAAAGCTAGGCGTTGATCTGCTGTGATAGGTTTTGTTAAGGAAACAATCTGACTAGATTGGATGCTGAAATGTTCCTGGAAATGTTCTTTGATATCTTGATTAGAATAGTCCTTCTTTGTCAGTTGGTCTTGCACCATTTGACGGATTTCTTTGAGATGATTTTCAGTCGGGATGACCTTAATCAAGATACCATCTTTGGATAAAACGCGACGGAATTCCCCATAGTTGGCAGGCGAGAAGATATCAAGCAGGCTATCCATGCTGGCGTCTTTTATAGGAAGGCGAGCTAAGTCACCAACAAACCAGTTGACCGCCCAGTTGGGTTCGCTCTTGGCAGCGATTTGAACGGAATCTTTGGAAATATCAAAGGCGTAAAAGGTTTTGTCAGAGTGACTTTCTTGGAGTTTGCGAGAGTAGAAACCTTCGCCGCAACCGACATCCAAGATAGTTTTGGCAGTTTCTAGTCTTGCAAGCAGGTCTGAGATGGTTTCTAAGATAGTCTGATAAAAGCCAGCCTCTAGGATTTGTTGGCGGTTTTGAAAGTTTTCTTTGTCGTAGTTGGCAGATTGCTTAATTTGAGGTGCCAGATTGGCATAGCCAAATTTAGCCAAGTCAAAAGAATGGTGATTATTGCATTTGAGACTGCTCTCTACCAGAGTCAGATTTTCTTGGCAGATAGGACAGGCAAAGGCAGTCGCAGAAGCGAAGCGCTGAAGTTTGGGTTTGAGATTTGTATTCATAGTTTAAGTGTATCAAAAGAGGCAAATGAAAGCAACTTTAGGAATAAGTAGATGGGAGATTCAGTAGAAATAAAACTAATTCTCCAATTTATAGAATGAAATTGCTTTTATATCTAAATTGCTATATTTTGACTTGGGCATCATTCCACACTTCAATATAACGCCTAAACCCTTGATATTACTGAGTTTTTAAAAAATCACATTTGAATAGATATCATTAAAAGTTCTTAAAAAGTCTTAAAAAGTCCACAAAAAAAGCCCCACAAAAGGGCAATAAATGACGAGTTCAGCAGGCAAGAAACTAGCACGGTCAAACGTGCTTTTTTTATTGTTGGCTGCTGATAGGTATATTATACCATGAAGTACGTACTTTATGACGTTATACCTGTAATTCTTCTCTGATTGCTTTCTGTAATAGCTGACTGAAATTGATTTTATTTTCTTTACCAACTTCAACCAACCAACTAGGGAGGGTTACAGTCTTGTTAACAATCTTAGAACGTTCGCGCTCTCTGACCAGTTCTGTATCTACTGAGATAGCTTGCAGAATATCCTTATCACTGCCAAGCTGACTAGCCAAAGCCTTGAAACTTGAAGGTTCTGGAAACTCTTTGCCTTCATCTTCAAACATGATTGTATAGATTTCTAGCACCTCACGGGCCTTATAAATTGCCTCGTTCAAGGTCTCTGCTTCACTTATTGCCCCTTGAAAATCAGGGAATGTGATTGTATAACCGCCGTTTTCTTTATCCACTTCAAATAGTGCCAAGTAAGTGTATTTCATAATTTGATAATAACCAATGACCGCCCCAATATAGGGGAGGGAGTTTTTTACTCCCCTTCCAATACTTTCAAAATCTTGCCAAGTGTTCCAGGTCTATAATCGTTTTCTTTTGGTTTAGGTATCGTTACCGTTCTTCCGTCTGGATGTTTCCAAACTTCATGCGAACCTTTACCAAAAGCTGTTTTGATAAAACCTTTTTTCTTAGCAAGTTTTTTTAGTTCTCTTTCGGTCATCGGTTTCTCCTTTCCGTATCTTTAATTATATTATACACTTGTTTAAAACATTCGTCAATACATAACGCGTATTTTTCACACTTGTTTTCACAACCTCACAAAAGCCCCTAGTTTGCTCTCTAAGGGTTTGTAGTTTATCCGTGGTGTTTTAGTTGTCCAGTACGAAACAAAGCAAAATAGGGGGCGAATATGAAGCCAACGCCTACTTATATGCTTCTAGCTCTCCGTTCTGGTGGATTCTCGCAAAGTTTAAGACGGCTATCTGTTTATATCGGTGGTAACTAGTAAAACTAGTACCTGCCATCTCTACGCATTCACTCATTGTTTTCTTTCTCATGTAACAATAATGGATAATAAAGTATTTTCTGGCTCGCTTGTTCTCTATCTTATTGATATCATGGACAAATGTTTCTAGACTCTCTCTAATTGCTTTTTCATGCTTACTAGTCAAATTCCACTGATCAGGTAGGACAAGTTTCCAAGCCTCTTCATCTATTGTAACTTGGTTTTCACTTCCTGCCATCCTCTGGAATCTCAGAAAGTAAGTCATCCGCTTTCTGACGTTCATCATCGTTTTAAACTTATCCAACTCCATTAGTTCGTTCTTTCTGACGTTTATAGTATCGTTTCTTTTGGGTCAATATCTTGTCTTTTTTCTTTTGGTAACGCTCCGCGTCTTTCTTTTTATTACATAGCTTACAAACTTTTGAGAAACCTTTCTTGTCTGAATGCTTTCTATAAAAGTTTTCGCTAGATAATTCTTTGGTCTCATGACACTTGGAGCATTTTCTAGTTAAAGTGGTTTCATTCAATCCTATTTACTCCTTTTTGTCTTTCTCGCTCGCGAGAAAAAATGTACAGTGACGGCGTGAAGCTCGCGAGCGCCTAGTGGGAGGGGGATACCCCCCTATACTTAAGCTAGGACTTACTTCACACATATCTGTTATTTTTTCGAGTTTTAAATATTTTTTTATTTTTCTTTTTTACAAAAAAATTTTAATTCTTTCATTAAGACTTCAAGCTCTATACCTAGTCCAGTCCCTGGAGTGTGGCAAGTTCCTGTTACCTATGACAGTAGCATTAGCTGATCTATCGTCAGCGTAAAGCTTGTCAGACTTTTGTCTGTTGCATTGCCAATGGGCTAGTTGCAGATTCTCTATTGATGATGGATGACCACCTTTTGATACTGGAACCACATGATCTATCACAGGACTTAGTGGGTGAGGGTACTTCAATGATTTATCGACGGGGAGCCCACAAATCCCACAAGTATTTTTTGTTTTGAGAATAATATTTTTATTCCTTTCAAAAGCAACTCGGTGAGGACCACTCCGGTCGGTCTGTCCTTGGGGTATTCATCTAGGGAGGGCCCTTTCTTTTATGTGGGTGGGGTGACCTCTACTCTCAGCTGTGAGTTCCTTATACATTTATATTTCTATTGAAGATTTTATTGTTTTTTATTGTAGTTTAAAATAAATTTATACGCTTCAAACTCCTTAAAGCAATTCATTGCATCACGAAGATTTTCGCCTCTGATTTCGTAGGAATGAAAATTAAATCCTGTAGTGCCTTTAGTGGTAAAGTTTGTTTGTAAATCATGGATTGTGTTCTCAGCTTCATTTCTTAAGTTATTGTATTCTGTATAAAGATCTTCAAGTTCTTTAAGAAGACTACTAGCATTTTTAAAGAATCTATCATCTTCTTTTTTCATAAAATCACGGATTTCATCCTCAATACTTTGCGTCTGTTCTTTAGAAAAATAATTCTTATTTTCAATGCTACTGAGACGATTTTTGTACATTTCTCGTTTTTTATTTAATACGGAAATCTTTTCTTCAATTTTGGTGTAAGATTCAGCATCCAGGTTGGCTTCAGCAGCAGCCAATTTTTCATACTGTGAACTAATTTCAGATTCGATTATTGGTAAATGATCACTGATTTCAGCTAATTCTTCCGCTTGTTTGTTCCGTACTTCTTCTAGTTTCTTTTTATTTTTTTCAATTACATTCATTTTCTTCTCCAATTTTTTGTTAAGTATTTTTTGTATTCATCGTTGATTTGTTTTGTCTCGTTTCTTATCCTTGGTTTTTCTAACATTTTTACCTCATTTCACTACTGTTATATTTAACATATCTTCTATTCTGTTAAATTCAAGCCGTTTTCTCAATCCCTTTTGTATCAAGGGGATAGGTCTATTTTGCGTTTTTTAATTTACATTTTTTCATTATGTTAAATACACATGAATTTTATAGCTAAAATAACCTCCAAAAATCAAATCCAATCACTGAAAAATAATCAGTTTCAAAAAGGTAGTCATTTTTGGGCATCTAGTGACTACCACCTCCGCCTTACAGTCCCAAGGGTTTACAAAGAGCGTAGTCAGGTAGTCACCTTGCTCCCAAAAAAAATAAATAATAAACACCTTAACTCTATTTACTCTACACACTTTATAAATAATATAAAATAACTACTTTTTTATATAAAAGTCAATCATATCAAGGGTTTAGGGGGGTAGTCAGTAAAATCTTAAAAACTACCCTTTTTCTAAATCCTTTTTGTTCAAAGGCTTTAGCTATCATCTGAAAAGTAGTCATTTTTTGAGTTAGTGACTACCCTAACTACCTTTTATGTTTTGAGTAACCAGGTTTAACGCTTTTTCCAAATTTCAAAGATCGTTTGTGTTCCCATCCCTCTTTATTTTGCATATACTTTTTAACCTTTGCTTTATCCTTTGGTGGTGCTTTGTCGGTTAGATAGACTTCTTGGAAAAATAGGTTTATAGTCATCTTGTCACGTTCTACCAATTCGCCATATTTATCTGTATCAAGTTCCGCCGTTCCACCTTTACTATTTCTAAAATAGCCCTCGTTCATCATGTCATAAATATAGTAATACCTGGTTCTATCTGTAACTGGGTAATGGTACATGTTTTTTGGAAAAGGTAAAGCCAAATAACGATCCAAATCCTCAAGAGTTTCATCAGCAAATTTGTACCTACTTCTTACCTCATTTACCAGGTTCTCCTGTTCTTCTGTCAGGGTCAAAGACTTGTTAGACTTCCAAGCTACCACCATAGCACCCCAAAAGGCTCTACGGTCTTTTTCCGTCCACTTCCTGCCCTTATAGGCGGTGTCCTTGTGGACTTCTGCAACCAGAAAGCGCCTTTCTCCTGTCAGGTCGTTTAAATAATCATGGTCATTGGTTGCCCTCACGATGATAAAACTCTTAGGTAGTCGCCTGTCGCTTGAGGCGTAAGGCGGCCTAAACTCCATCTTGGCTTCTGTGATGAATTTCTTCAATTCTGAAAAACTAGCCTTTTTACTGGCCACCATCTCATCATCAAATACACACCAGTTTCTCACCATTCTAGCCTTGTCATCTTTATCTGTAAATGTTTCAACCGTTGTAAAATACTTGTGAGTAAAAAGCCCCTCAAAAAATTGGGTTTTTCCTACTCCCTGCCGTCCGGTCAAGTCCAGCACAAAATCAAACTTGATAGAGGGGTCAAACACCTTAGCAACTGCCCCACGGAAAAACAAATCTATGATAATACGGTTATATTCGTCATCCTTGATATTGAGATAATGCCTTAAAATATCAAAGGGATCACGCTGATTCACTAACTCTTTATACTCGCTTTCGCAAGATTCCAGATAGTCTTTTAAAGGGTTGTAACTGTGTTCTCCAGCTACCACTTCCAAGATATCAGCGATATCTCCTTTTTTATAATCCATCTTGTACTTAGTAGCAATATAAGCCCTAATCTCTCTGATAATCAGGTCATCGATTGCACCGCTCAAGGTTCTACCGTTTAGCTTCATTGGTCTAGTCACGTCAATTTCATAAGTAAAGACGTTGTACTGTATCGCCCCTTTTAGCTTGCTATCTCCATTCAAAATCTTCTTGAGATTGTCCAAGTTGACCGCAAAGCCATCCCCTCTTGCTTTTTTGGTCAAGTTTAGGCTATTGTGTTCCTCGTCGGTCTCCCTTGCTTGGGTCAAGTTCACCACTTCAGGCGGTGCTTGTTGTTGATTCTCTTCGATGATCTTACTTACAATTTCCTCACTATTCAAAAGCCACCTCCTTATAGAATGTTGTCGCTACTTCTAGGAAATAGCTGGCTAGGTCTTTCCGTTTGATGATTGCAGAAAACAAGTCCACCAACTGACCAAAACTGTAGCCATTCACAAATAGCAAGCGGACAAAGAGTGAAGTCTCATGTCTGGTATAAATGCCGTTACAAATCAGGTCAAAAATCCAGCCTTTCAACTCCATTCCAAGCCCCTGCCGTTGCTCAGTCAATTTGTTCACCTCTAAATCCTTCAAGATCATCAGTAATTCAGGACTAGCCAAACCTATTTCCAAATCTCTGGTCAATTCCCAGCCCTCTACTTGCTCGCTTTCGTCTTTAACTGCCATATACAAGCCTTTGTAGTGAAAAGCCGTCAACCCCTCGCCTATCGGCTCAAAGTAGATAAATTTGTAGTGATTTCCATTCTTCCATACTTGAGTAGGGCTAGACTTGAGAAAGCCAAACAAAGGCAATTTGTCAGCGGATAGAATTAACTCAAGCCTCCTCATTCTTCCACCCCCAGAAACTTCCAGATGTCAGTTACTAAATAATAAATCATTCTGGAACCTTCGTCTGGCGGTTGATAGCGTCTCAAGCCTTGCCTTTCCCACTTGCTCAGCGTGTTGTCACTAATTTTTAATTCCTCTTTGAGTTCGGTTCTACTTATTAGCTTGGTCAATCTTGGCGGTACTTTCTCATGCGCTTCCAGGTATCTTTCCACTACCTCCAGAATGCCATGCGTCAAATCATGCTCACTTTCTCGGCTTAAGCTAAACATATCCGCCCACCTCCTTCAAGGTTTCTTTGTAGCTTTCTAGGTCACTATTCATCAACACCGCTAGGCGTTTGCTCTCCTCCTGTACTTGATTATAAAAAGCCTTAGCCCCATCTAGTAGCTCACCTTTATTGGCTGGTATAAAGTAGCCACTAAAAACGCCACATCTAACCCCCACAATAGGGATGTTATGCTTGACTACTAGGCGCTTGATGATGTCACGTACTGTTCTTTCTGTTAGCTTGGTTGTCAGGCTGATTTCTGCCCCTGTTATGGAGTTCTCAGCACCTACCTTGATTAGTCTTAATACTCGTTTGTCATTCTCTGATAGACTCATTCAGTTCCTCCCTTCTGGTTTTATTTGAAAAGGTTATTTGTCCACTCAGTACGCCGTAAATTATAGCTTTCTGCTCTTTTAAAATCACATCAATAGTTTTATAAATAACCTCCCTTGTTTCATTGTCCAAAAGTTCCCCAGCTAGTATCCTTTTAGTTGCTGCTAAACGTGCTACATCGTCCATACACATAGCTAGAAAAATCTCTTTAGTAAAATAAGGTTCATCTGGTATTTTTTCAATATCGGGGTATAAATTCATTGTGTAACTCATTCCATCCCTCCCCATACGTTGACGCCTGCATGCTGGATATATCGCCCATAATCAGGGTTTAAATCCTCGCTAGGTGTTTCTATCGTCTGTTGGTTTTCTCGCTCTATTTGGGCGCTTTTTTTGCGGTCTCGGTGGTTTAGATAAAGCAGTAAGCCAATCAATACCACGATTAAGATAACAGCCTGTGTATTACTTATATCTAGTTCATTCATTTTAATAACCCTCTTTCTTTCAAATCCTTGATAATTAGGCTACGTAGATAATCCCAAATATTACCAGTATTATCTGTTGCTAGTTTATTCGGATCTGTAAAACTCCTAACAGCTTTATTCAAATAGTTAAATAATAACCAATTCGGGCGCTCCTTGCCTAAACGAATAGAATTATCCGCCATCAGTTCATCATGTTTTTTCAACTCACCTAGTAAGTTGCTGATGTTTGCATCTAAAAATGTTTCATGTTCCGCTTCCTGTTGTTTATAGGTTTTAGTCAGTTGATGAAATTCAATCCATAACCCAGTCATTGTCTCCCTACAATCTTCGGCAATCTCTGTCGCTCCGTGGTGTTTCTTTGATAAATGCCATTCTGACAAAATATCTAGCTTATTTTCTACGATTGCTAATTGTTTTTCAAATTTGTTGAAATATTCATCCATTTTTTCTTTACCTTCTATGTCTTTTACTATACAGTTTTTCAAAACCTTTTCTAATTGCTTGCCTGCTCTTCGGTTTTCTTAGTTTTTCTTCATTTCGTTTACGGCTTTATCTGCTAGCCGTTGCCATTGTTTTCTAAATTCTAGTTCATCTATCCGCCCATGCAGAAAGTCGCTCAGGGCGTAAGTGGCACGGCTGTAGAATTGCTTGGCTCTATCATAATTTGTCATTCTTTTGCCTCATTTACTGCTTTTACTACCTTTTCTCTTAGTTTTGTAAATTCCTCAAGAAATTCATCTTGAGTTATAACTCCACGATTAAAAGTTATAATCAAGGCGCTTGCTCTTTTTGTGTATTGTTCCATCCCTAGCTCTCCATCATGTCATAAAGTAGGGCGTAGTGTTTATCTGGTATTCTGTCCAAGGCTTTCAAGCCGTCATGTTCTGCTTTTTGTCTGGTTTCCGCCTTGACCGTGCTATCAAAGGCGATAGAAAAGGCGTTTAGCATTGCCTTATAGCGGTCTACGCTCTTCAAATAGCGCCCACGGTCTGATAATTCCTTGTCTTCCAATTCCTCTTTTACCGTACCGTCCAAGAGTTCAAACTTAGTGTAAACTCCTTTTTCTACTTTAAAACCTAGTCGCTTGTTTTGTCTGAGATTGTAGAGATTAACCTTACAACTGTCTAAGTTGCGATAACCTAATACTCCAGCGATTTCTTCTAAGTTTTTGCCCTCTAATTCAGGCAATTTTTCAGCAATATCTTTAAATTTTACTACTTGATGTTGTTTTCCCATTGTATACCTCATTTTTTGGGTACGCAAAAAGCGCACTCTATTTCTGTGTTTGACAAATAAGAGTACGCATGATAAGATATTTACGTACCTCATTCGTGGGGGATGCAATAGTGTAGATCCAAACTTTGGTCGGGGAGGGTCTACGCTATTTTTTTAATTCTTGATAGACTTTTTCCAGTCCAATCATCAAAATATCTGTTTGAGTTTTTCCAGTTTTTTGAACACAATAATCAAGCATTGCTACTTGTTCCTCTGTCATTCTCAATCTTTTACTTTGATTTTTGGGATTTGAGGTAGGTCTACCAATCTTTTTAGATGTGGTCATTTCGTCCTCCTTTCTGTATCCACAAATGTATTATATAAATTGTGGATACAAATGTCAACCCCTAAACCGAAAAAAATTTAAAATCTTCCCAGCGTACCTTATTTTATTTTCAATGTACTAGCGGAAACCGCTGTATTATGCTATAATCAAGGTATAAATCTTTACTAAAACCTCTTTGATAATAGCTTGCCTGCTTTGTTAAATTCGTTTTAGTCATAGTGTGAAAGGCTTTGCGGTGTGGTTATTGCTAAGCCTTTTTTTGTTGCTCTCACACGCTTCTTTGGCGTGTTTTTTTATTTCTGAATGCCATAGCCTTGATTTCCTGATAACTCATATTCAAGCCAATCATGGCTATTACCATATCCTCAAATGCCTGGTATTGCTCCAGCTCGTCACTTGTCAAGCTATCGATGCCATTGTAGCCCCCACGTTCTTCCCTTAACTGCTTAGCGTTCCTGTCAGTTACTGCCTTCAGTAGTAGGTTGTTCATGGTGCTATGCGCGTGCTTGGGTGCTTGTTCCCAGTTCTCAATACTGTCATGCAAGGTTTTTCTTTTTGGCTTTTCTAGCGCCCTCTGCATACGAAACTTAGAAAGTTCCTCACGCATTTCAAAGAATGCTTTGACTAGGTTCTTCTTAAACTCTTTTACGGGTTCTGTATTTCGTAAGTAAGTGATTAACAAAGTAGCTTGTTGCTCGTTCAAAATATAATCTCGTACATTTTGCCCACTCTCTGAAGGTGAAATTTTAAATTGCACCTTTCCGAAGCTCTCAAAGTCCTCGCGGTGCTTATTCAGCAAGATCTTCAAATGTCTGTGCTTAATTTCAGCGCATTCAGCAACGATGCTGCTTAGTGTATACGGCGCTTTTTTGCCGTCCATGTAGACTAGTTCCATTGGGTTACTCCTTTCTAGTTGTGTCGCTTCTTAAGCGACTTTCTTGGTAAAAAAATTTCGCTAATCGATAACTCGAAAAAAGTACTTAGCGCAAACATTTCATCCAACGTAAAAGCCTTTTCTCCGCGTTCTTTTTGCCCATAAGAAGTAACTGATATTTTTAAATAATCAGCTAATTCTTGCTGAGAAATACCTTGTTTTTTGCGTAAAATCAACAGTTTTTCCTGCAATAACTTTTCCCTCCTTTTTTAGTTTTTATAAGTCGCTTATCAGGCGACAAAACTATATTATCGCTTTTTAGGCGACTTGTCAACAGTTTTTTTGCTAAAAATTAAAAAAAGTTGCTTTTTAAGTGACTTTTTTGTTATAATAAAAATACGAAAGGAGGGGATAACATGGACAATCTCGCTCAACACGTTGGAGAAAAGATAAAATTTTTTAGAAAAGAGAACGGCTGGACTCAATCTGTACTAGCTGAAAAAATGTCAACCAGTAAACAAACAATAAGTAAATACGAAAAGGGTATTATAAAGGTTAATCAAGACACAATTTTCAAACTTGCTGATATTTTCGGCGTGTCTATAGATAGCTTTTTTCCTCCTATCATTGAAGAAATACCTACCACTTCCCCGGTTCAAGCCATCTATGATCAACTAACTCCACCAAGGCAAGGGAAAGCCTTGGCTTATCTTGAAAAGCAACTGCTGGAGCAGAAAAACGAAAACATAGTATCAGAAAACATTATCAGTCTGGACGACTACAGACAAACTACTTACCGTCGTGTTACTGGGGTTGTCTCTGCTGGTAGTGGCTCAATGCAGGACGACGATTTGGATATGGAGGTTTCATTCTATGAGGATGAAATACCAGACGACTATGACGCTATCGCTTATGTCGTCGGCAACTCTATGGAGCCAAAGATAAAAAATGGCGACTATCTTTTTATAAAGAACACCCCACAGGTTGACTATAACACCATCGGTATCTTTCAAGTAGACGGCGCTAACTACGTCAAGAAACTGCGTCAAGGGTATTTAGAAAGCCTTAACCCTGAATGTGCTGATATACAACTAGACGAAAGCAACGATATTCGCACCATCGGCGAAGTCGTGAGTATATACAGGGATAATTAAAAAAACTCCCTCACCTCAAACAAGCCCATATAAGCCCCATATTCGCCGTGTTTCCTATTATGGTACATTTTACCGTCTGACTACTTAAAATCGAAAATAAGGGGGTTCTCGTAGCTCCTCGCATGGTATAAACTCAAAATCTTTTCTAATTGCTTGCCTGCTGATGGAAAAGGAGTAAAACCATGAAAATAACAGAATACACCAAAAAAGACGGTTCTACAGTCTATCGCTCTAGCGTCTATCTTGGTATCGATACCGTAACGAGCAAGAAAGTCAAGACGACTATTTCAGGGCGAACCAAGAGAGAACTTAAAAGCAAAGCGCTGCAAGCTCAAATAGACTTTGAAAAAAACGGCTCTACAGTATATAAAGCAGTTGAGATAAAGACTTACGCCGAACTGGTGGAGAATTGGCTGGAAACCTACTGCCATACGGTAAAAAAGGCAACCCTTACAATAATCAAGAGTAGACTAAAAAACTATCTACTTCCAGCCTTTGGAGACTACAAACTAGATAAGCTAACACCCCCAGTTATTCAAAAGCAAGTTAATCAATGGGCAAAAGAGTACAATCAACTAGGCAAAGGTTACCAAGAATATCCGCAACTTAACTCGCTAAATAAACGCATACTTAAATACGCCGTATCCTTGCAAGTCATCCCTTTTAATCCTGCCCGTGATATCATCGTTCCACGGCGTAAGGCAAAAGAAGGGCAAAAACTAAAATATCTGGATGATGATAACTTAAAAAAATTCTTAAATTACCTGGAGCAGTTGCCTAATACTTACAAAAATTTCTACGATACGGTGCTATATAAGACGCTTCTAGCGACTGGTTTGCGCATTCGTGAATGTTTAGCCCTCAAATGGTCTGATATTAACTTACAAAACGGTACACTAGACGTAAATAAGACTCTAAACTGTGAAAAAGAAGTCACTACCCCTAAAACAGAATCAAGCGTTAGAATGATTGACTTGGATAATAAAACGGTACTCATGCTACGGCTCTACAAAGCAAGACAATCCCAAGTAGGTAGAGAAATAGGCTTGACTTATGAAAAAGTATTTTCTAATTGCTTCGATGAATATAGAGACGCTAGGGCGCTTAGGTCAAGACTTGAGAAACATTTAAAACTTTCTGACTGCCCTCGTTTAACGTTCCACGCTTTCCGCCACACTCACGCTAGCATCTTGCTCAATGCTGGACTGCCTTACAAAGAAATACAAACACGGCTCGGCCATGCAAAACTTTCTATGACCATGGATATTTATAGCCACCTATCCAAAGACAACAAGAAAAATGCTACTTCATTTTATGAAAAAGCCATTGAAAAGATAAAAAGTTCCTAAAAAGTCCACAAATTTTATAAATCGGCTATAAATCAAATCACAAATGCCGCTATACTAGGGAATTTACCCCCTAGACTTGAAATAAAGCACATTTCACTATATAATAAAGATAAGGAGGAAATAAGTATGTTAAAAGAAGTACTAACCGTTGCAAAAGTTGCGAAAAAATCATCACTCTTTTTGGGTGGTGTCGCATTTGGTACCCTTGGTTTGAAAATCTTAGCGAGTAAGGAAGCTAAAAAAGGTTATTCTAAAGCCTTGGCTAAGGCTTACAAGTTGAAAGACGGGCTAGATGCATCTGTTTCTGTTGTGAAACAACATGGAGACGATGTCTTGCAAGATGCTAAATATTTGTACGAGCAAGAGAAAAAAGAAGAGCAATTAGATAGCCTTATAGGAGAATAATATGTCTTTTAAAGTGCTACATAGAGGATACCAACATATCCGACTATCATCTTCTTTTTCACTCACCTTGGATATTCAAGACTATCTTCGTTCCTTGGCGCGAGATGAAAAGGGGATTGAGTCTATCCAGTTTTACATGGATCAACAGCACTTTACTCTACGCATAAAAGAAGGCTTTTCTGTATTAGATAATGCAGAAGCCTTTTTAAAAAGAATTGATAAAGGGAAAGTTTCTGAGTTGATGGCTCTTCCTGTTCGTAGAGAAGAGAGTGCTTATTCTATCGTTTCAGGTGCAGCGATTAAGCGCGTGCTTTTTCGTAGTCTGGTGCCGTCTCCTATTCGCTATATATGGACTTGTTATCAGGCTTTGGGTTATATCAGAGAAGCCTATCAAACACTAGTGCGTAAGGAATTAACGATGGAAGTCTTGGACTGTTCGGCTATTTTATTGTCTTTGTTTATGAACCAATCCAAGACTGCTAGCAACATCATGTTTATGCTTGATTTGGGGAATCATTTAGATCAGTGGTCCTTGAAAAAAACTGCAACAGATTTAGAACAAAGCCTTCTTGCAAAAGAGAGCGATGTATTCCTAGTACAGGGCGATACGGTTGTTAGTATCAAGAGTTCCGATGTTCAAATAGGAGATGTTTTGGTTCTATCTCAAGGAAATGAAATTCTGTTTGATGGACAAGTAGTTTCAGGTTTAGGTATGGTCAACGAAAGTTCCTTGACGGGAGAGAGTTTTCCAGTTGAAAAAAGAGAGTCTGATTTGGTTTGTGCAAATACAGTATTAGAAACTGGAGAGTTGCGCATTCGTGTGACCGATAATCAGATGAACAGCCGTATTTTACAGCTGATTGAGTTAATGAAGAAATCTGAAGAAAACAAGAAAACGAAACAACGCTATTTCATCAAGATGGCAGATAAGGTCGTCAAATATAATTTCTTAGGGGCTGGGCTAACTTACCTATTGACAGGTTCTTTTTCTAAGGCTATTTCTTTCCTATTGGTCGATTTCTCCTGCGCTTTGAAAATCTCTACTCCTGTAGCTTATTTGACAGCTATCAAGGAGGGGTTGAACCGTGAAATGGTGATTAAGGATGGAGATGTTCTGGAGAAATACCTGGAAGTTGACACTTTCTTGTTTGATAAGACAGGAACAATCACAACTAGTTATCCTATAGTTGAAAAGGTGTTACCTTTTGGGGATTATAGCGAGGAAGATATTCTCAGAATCAGTGCCTGTCTTGAGGAACACATTTATCATCCTATTGCTAATGCCATTGTCAAGCAAGCTGAGATAGAGGGAATTGAACATGAGGAAATGCATGGGAAACTCCAATATATCGCAAGTAAGGGGATCAAATCCCATATAGATGGCCAACCAGTTCTTATTGGGAATTATGTCTTGATGCAGGATGAGTGGATTCATATTAGTTTGGAACAACATGCTTTGATTGAAGAGTACAAGAATCACTACAATCTCTTGTTCTTGGCTTATCAGAATGAATTGATTGGAATGTTCTGCATCCATACTCCTTTGAGAAAAGAAGCAAAAGCAGCCTTGGAGAAACTTAAGGAACAAGGGAAAAAATTGATTCTGGCAACAGGGGATACCCTAGTTAGGACAGAGGAATTAGTCAAAGATTTGCCCTTTGATCAGGTCTATATAGACTTGAAACCTGATGGGAAATTTGAGTTAGTAGAGGAACTGCAGAAAGAAGGTCATACTATTTTGATGGTTGGAGATGGGTTGAATGACTCAGCGGCTCTAACCCTATCAGATATCGGTGTAGTGATGAATGAGAGCGCAGATATTTCTAAGCAGATGAGTGATATCTTATTGTTAGATAATCGCTTGGATTTCTTCCAAGAGTTGGATTCGCTATCATCATCTTTGCAAATACTCATCAAGAAGAATATTCAAGATACCATTGTCGTAAATAGTAGTTTGATTGGCTTTGGCTTATTTAATTGGCTCAGTCCCTCAAATCTCTCTATCTTACATAATCTAACAACCTTGCGCATTGTCCTGCGTAGCCTGTATATTAAAAATAGATAGATGAGAGTTATTAACAGCAAAAAGGAGTTACCTTTCTCGAGGTTAACTCCTTTGTTTATAGATAAATGTTGAACAGTTTAGTAAGTTAATACAAAGTATTTTTTCTTACCACGACGGATAACAGTCAGTTCGTTTTCTAACTTATCTGCGTCATTCAAGACATAGTCAAGGTCTTGAATGCGGTCGCCGTTTACGTAGATAGCTCCGTTTTGGACGTCTTCACGGGCTTGGCGTTTTGAGTTAACTACACCAGATGACACCAGCAGTTCCACGATATTGTGGTTCTCGTCTGCTTGCACTTGGTAGTTTGGCACTCCACGAAGTCCTTGTTTGAGCTCTTTAACAGAAAGATTTTTGATGTTTCCTGCAAAGAGTTGCTCAGTGATGTTAAGGGCTTCTTTGTAGGCTTCTTTACCGTGGACAAGAGTCACGACTTCACGAGCCAAGACTTTTTGAGCCAAGCGTTCATGTGGAGCTGCTTCAAATTGTTTGCGGATGTCTTCAATCTCGTCCAGTGACAAGAAGGTAAAGATCTTCAAGAAGCGAACAGCGTCAGCATCCATCACGTTCATCCAGAATTGGTACATTTCGTATGGAGAAGTCTTTTTGGGGTTAAGCCAAACAGCGTTTCCTTCTGATTTACCAAATTTCTTACCAGTTGCATCTGTAATCAATGGAACAGTGATAACGTGGCCAGTCTTGTCAGCCTTACGACGAAGCAATTCGGTACCAGCTGTCATATTTCCCCATTGGTCAGAACCACCGATTTGAAGCGTTACGCTGTGGTCTTGGTTAAGGACGAAGAAGTCGTAACCTTGCATGATTTGGTAGGCAAATTCTGTGTAAGAAATCCCGGTTTCAATCCGTTTTTTAACAGACTCTTTGTTCATCATGTAGTTGACAGTGAAGTATTTTCCGACATCACGAAGGAAGTCAATGAAGCTGATGCTGCCAAACCAGTCGTAGTTGTTGACCATGACAGCTTTATTTTCCCCATTTTCAAAGTCAAGAAAACGAGAAAGTTGTCCTTGGATAGACTTGACCCAGCCGTCTACTGTGTCTTTTGTTTGGAGACTACGCTCAGCATCTTTGAAGGACGGATCTCCGATGAGACCTGTAGCACCGCCAACAAGCGCATAAGGTTTGTGACCTGCTAATTGCAAACGACGACTTGTCAGGATTGCGACAAGGTGGCCTAAGTGAAGGCTGTCAGCAGTTGGATCGTAGCCAGTATAATAAGAAACTTGACCTTCTTCTAGGGCTTTACGCAAAGCTTCTTCATCAGTCGTTTGAAAAATCAAACCACGCTCTTTTAGCTCATCAAAAATGTGCATGTGTCTTTTCTCCTTTTTAAAATTATTGTTTCTAACTATTGTATCACAAACTTGGGCAATAGCCTAGTAGAATAAGGAAGAAAGTGGCTATTTTATTGATACGGTAACTTCTCAAAGTAACTTCCACTTTCCTGACCGAAGTGGAAATTCGTCTAAAACGGATTTTTATGGTGGAATTAAGTGTGAGACGTTTGAGTTAGAAATGAGGCCTACTCTGACCAAACAGAAACACCTTACCCTTTCAGACCGTAATGATATCCAACTAGGCTTAGAGCGCTCAAAACTATTGGACAATCCATTCTAAAAGACCTGACCACTGTTTCTAAAGAAGTCAAACGAAATAGACAAGGCCGAGAGTCTACGTGTGATAACCTTCCTTGCACTTTACTCGATAAAGTTCCCTCTGTCTGTAATGATTGCCCTAAAAGAAGACAAAATTGCGGATTTAAAAAAATCTTCTACCTTGCTAAACAAGTTCAAAAGCAATACGAACAAACTCTTGTCGAGGCTCGTGAAGGAACTCCTCTCAATTCTCAGACTTTCTGGGACTCCGAAAAGGCTACCTATCTATCGCTCCTATTGACCTAGCCAGAGCCGTTAAATTCAAAGAAAGACGGAAAAATAGGCTACCTTCCATCCCTAAAGAAGCTAAAAAACCGTTCCTCTGAGGATTTTCAAATCTATTTAGCCCTGAATCAACTAGACTCATGGCTGGAAATGGACACGGTTATGGGCAGAATGGGAGGTAAAATCCTAGTCACCTTCAATCTTTCCTTCTGTAACTTTATCTTCGCTAGGCTGCTGGAGAATAAAACTGCCCTTGCGGTTACCAAACACCTCATGATATTAAGAACACTCTTCACCAAGCGAACAAAGACTTTTTCCAACTCTTTCCCGTCATTCTTACCGATAATGGTGGAGAGTTTGCCAGGGGCGATGATATCGAAATGGATGTTCGAGGAGAAAGTAAACTTTTCTTTTGTGACCCTAATCGCTCTGACCAGAAAGGGAGAATTGAGAACATTCACACGCTGATTCGCGACATTCTACCTAAAGGAACTTCTTTTGACAACTTCATTCAAGAGGACATCCATCTCCTCTGTTCGCATGTCAACAGTGTCAAACGCGCTGCTTTGAATGGAGAGTCAGCCTATGAACTCTTTGCCTTTACTTACGGAGAAGGGATTCCTAAGCTTCTCGGCATTTCTAAAATACCTGCAGAAGACGGCTGTCAATCTTCTAAATTGCTTCAACAGTGGTTCTAAAAACGAACCTTCAACCCCATTCAAACGTCTCACTCTAAGAATCTGTATTCACAAAAAATGTTAAACTAAAGATATGATACGAAAAACATATGATACCGATTTAACCGATCAAGAATGGGCTAAACTTGAACCCTATTTCTCCCAACATCGCACCTATAAGTGGTCTAAACGAGAACTCGTGAACGCCACCTTGTATATCACTAAAACAGGTTGCAAATGGCGCATGCTCCCTCATGATTTCCCTCCTTCCCTAACTGTCTGGAGTTTCTTTCGTCGTGCCAGAGAGAGCGGTTTGTGGGACACCATTTTGACGGAACTGGTTAAAAAAAGCGACTGAAAGCTGGTAGAGCAGCCCCTCCAACCTATGCTATCATTGATTCTCAAAGCGTGAAAACAACAGATGCTGCAGAGGAACGTGGGATTGATGGCGGTAAGAAAGTCAAAGGGAGGAAGCGCCACATCCTTGTGGATACTATGGGAAATCTTCTTGATGTGGTGGTTCATGCAGCTCATTTGCACGACACAAAATCAGGCTTTTTAGTGGCTCGCAAAGTGATGCTACAATTCCCAACCATCAAGACTTTTTCAGCCGATGCTGGTTATCGTAAAAGCTCTGAGGAGATGATGGTGAAGGAGTTTGGTTGCCCAGTAGGTATTTCTGAAAAAATCAAGGCCAGCTGGCAAATCATCCCCAAACCTTGGGTTGTTGAGCGAACTTTTTCTTGGTTGAATCACTCTCGAAGATTAGCTAAGGATGTTGAAAAATCCGTATCGTCAGAGCTTGCTTTTGTCAAACTTTCACACATTAATCGGCTTTTAAAGGCTCTATCATTTTGTGAATACAGGTTCTGAATCAGCTCCTCAAAAGGGACTGTATATGAATGAAGGCTATCAGCACTTAAAAAATAAAGAATGCCAGGCGCTTTTATCTCCCCAAGGTAGACAGATTTTCGCTCAACGCAAGATTGTCTTTGGACAGATAAAGGCTTGTTTGGGGTACAAGAGAGGTAATCTGAGAGGGATGCGTCAAGTGAGAATTGACATGGGATTGGTACTTATGGCAAATAAGCTCCTAAAATACAATAAGAGAACGACTTAAAATGAAAAAGCTAGAGTTCTGCAATTGGAAATCTCTAGCTTTTTTGTGGTTGAGAACTATTTTGTCCTAGGTTCAGTTTACTTTACTTCATTTTATCTGAGTGTAACATACTGTTGGGCAATCTCGCTGATGCGGTCAAAGTTGCCTTGGGAAGCGAGTTTATTGAGTTCGCCACCAATTCCAACGGCGTCTGCACCAGCAGCGAACCATTGAGGGATGTTGTTTAGACCGACTCCTCCGGTTACCATTACGGAAACTTGTGGGATCGGTGCCTTGACTGCAGAAATATATGCTGGACTGAGAGCACTACCTGGGAAGAGTTTGATGATTTCACTACCGGCTTCAAGTGCAGTCGTGATCTCTGTGAGGGTAATACAGCCTGGAATGTACGGTGTGCTGTAGAGATTGCACATTTTCGCAGTTTCAGCATGGAAAGATGGAGAAACAACGTAATTTGCTCCGGCTAGAATGGCATCTCTAGCAGTTACGGCATCAAGCACAGTACCTGCACCGATACAAACACTCTGTTCGTCCTGATACAAGTCTACAAGTTCCTTGATGATTTGTCCTGCATACTGATTGGTATAGGCGATTTCAATAGCTTTGATACCGCCCTTGATACAAGCAATCGAGGCTTGCAGTCCTTCTTCCTTTGTATTTCCTCGAATGACAGCGACAATTTTCTGTTTTTTTAGTTCAATAATCGTATCTGATTTAGTCATGTAATTCTCCTAACGAATGATATCTTGTGCACTTGCCAGTAAATTTTCAATACTAGTTGCGGAAGTGGAGAGATGGTCTCCTGGAAGAGTGCATTTGAGAGTTGCGCTCGCAACTGCAAAGTCAATGGTAGTTTTTAGGGAGGAATGATGGAGTAGTTGGTAAAGGGCACCAGATATAAAGGCATCCCCGCTACCAACTCGTTGATAGACTGCAGTTTTTAGTTGGACGGACTCTTCAAATCCTTCTCCCAGAGCATAGGCCTGATAGACATTTTTGTCTTGTTCATCACTAGAGCGGAGGGTATGGAAAATGGCCTTGAAACCATAGGCTTCTTTTAAAAGTTGCATGCGATTTTCCACCTCTTTTAGGCTGGCTCTGTCTCTTGGGAACATTTCTAGATTTTGGTCATCAATCATGAGAGGATCAATACCAAAGCAATAGTCAGCGAAACGTGCAAACTTAGAAAATTCATACTTGGCTTCTAGGACTGAAATCATCTTTGTTCTCAGATTGAGATCCATTGAAACGATAATCCCTCGGCGCTTGGCTTCTTCCAAGAGTAGGAGAAGGAGCGTACGGACCTCTTGACCGATAGCTACGGTGATTCCACTGAAATGAAAATGGCTAATCCCCTGAAAGAGAGAATCCATATCGAGCATGTTTGGCCGAATCTGGCTGATACTTGTATGCTTACGATCGTAGAAAACTTCACTTTGACGACAACCAAAGCCGTTCTCCAAATAGTAGAGGCCGATTCGATCGCCAAGCCGACAGATTGAACTGGTATCGATTTGGTGCTGTTTCAAGAATGTGAGAAAACGATCTCCCATCTCGTTGGCAGGGAGTGCGCTAAAGACTTTCGTTGAGATACCCAGGGCTTGCAAATTACAAGCGATGTTAATTTCTGATCCGCCAAAATAAGTCGAACTGGCAACATGATCGCCGATACTGGTGGCATCTAATGGTGAGATTCGAATTAATGGTTCGCCAAACAGTAATATTTTCGTCATCCATTAGTTCCTTTCTGGTTTAGAATAGCTTTACTTGGCTAATACTTCTTTCAAATAAGCAGCGACTTCGTCATCTTGGCAGTTTTCAAAGAAGTATTCTTGGAAGTATTTGCCAGAGATGGTGTCTTTGAGGAAGTCTTGGTCGATTGTTTTAAGGATGGTCATCAAATCATTGTGGGTGATTTGTTTCACCTCGTTCAAGATACGAGCGTTGCGTTGTTCAGGGATTACACGTTCTCTTGGGTAGCCACCGCCCATTTCTTCAGCAAATAAGCGTTCAAACATCAATTTGAGGGTCAGTTCTGCCCCCCAACCAAATCCTTTGGCATAAGGGATAGACAAGGCGTTACCACCATTGATTTGAGAATAAAGGTAAGCGTCAGTTGGGTCCACTGCTAGACCACAGACAACGCCAGGGAAACTGTTCAAAGCAAGCATAGCCCCTACACCTGTACCACAGCCGGTAACAACAAAGTCAACTGCATTTGTATTTAAAAGGATGGCAGCCATTAGTCCGTTTTGTACGTATGTTAATGGATTTTCACCTTCTTCACCACGCATACCATAGTTAAATAATTGGTAGTCTTTTTTATCTGTTGCTTCTTTCAGACTATCGTAAATAATGTGATTCTTGCTAGCTTGACTATTTTCATTGATTAATGCGATTTTCATAAGATCCTCTTTCTATTTTTACTCAGGCTGTTTTCCGATGTAGGCTAAGATACCACCATCTACATATAGGATGTGGCCATTGACAAAATCGCTGGCATCACTAGCGAGAAAGACAGCAGGCCCCATCAAATCTTCAGGATTTCCCCAACGTGCAGCAGGTGTTTTTGCAATGATGAACTGGTCAAATGGGTGGCGAGAACCATCTTCTTGCAACTCACGAAGAGGTGCTGTTTGAGGAGTGGCAATATAACCCGGTCCAATTCCGTTACATTGGATATTGGCTCCACCGTATTCAGACGCAATGTTGCGGGTCAACATTTTCAAGCCCCCTTTAGCGGCAGCATAAGCGCTAACCGTTTCACGTCCCAGTTCGCTCATCATCGAACAAATATTGATAATCTTTCCATGCCCTTTCCTTATCATAGAAGGAATAACTGCCTTTGAAACGATAAATGGTGCGTTTAAGTCAATATCGATGACCTTACGGAAATCAGCGGCGCTCATTTCGCACATTGGAACTCGGCGGATAATACCAGCGTTATTAACGAGGATGTCAATGACCCCAACTTCTTGTTCGATTTGCTTGACCATGGCTTGGATACCGTCCTCGTCTGTCACGTCACAGACATACCCATGGGCTTCGATGCCAACTTCACGATAAGCTTCAATCCCTTTATTGACCAGATCTTGATTGATATCGTTAAAGACAATAGTAGCGCCGGCTTCAGCGTAGGATTTGGCAATAGCAAATCCAATTCCATAAGAAGCGCCGGTGATGAGAGCAATTTTTCCTTTTAAAGAAAACTGCTCAATTGAGAATGATGTATTTGTCATTTGATACTTCCTTTCAAATTTGTTAAGACTTCTCTATAATCAAATTATATTCTAGTAAACCGGTTTTGTCAATAATTGAGTATTTTGATTTCTAAAAATTTTTATTTCCATAAAAAAACAGAAGATTTTGAAATTTCTGTCTATTTATAACAGTTAAACAAGCAATGAAAGCGCTAATATTTTTTTAAAAAACTATTGACAAGATAAAAATAAAGGATTACAATATGAAATGTAAAGTAAACCGGTAAACTTAAACAAAGAAAGGAGAAAAGATGAAAATTGTACTTGTAGGGCATGGACATTTTGCCACAGGGATTTATAGTTCTTTACAATTGATTGCAGGCAATCAAGAAAATGTGGAGTCGATTGACTTTGTGGAAGGAATGTCAGCAGATGAACTCAAGCAAAAAATCTTACTTGCAATTTCAAATGAAGAAGAAGTTTTAATCCTAAGTGATCTCTTGGGAGGATCGCCATTCAAGGTTTCTTCTACCATAATGGGAGAAAATCCAGCCAAAACAATGAATGTTCTCTCAGGTTTGAACTTAGCCATGTTAATGGAAGCAGTCTTTGCTAGAATGGCTCATAGCTTTGATGAGGTTGTTAATAAATCAGTAGCGGCGGCCCAGGGCGGAGTCGTAAATGGTAAAAAATTGTTTTCAACGGATGCAGAGGCAGAGGAAGAAGATTTCGAATCGGGTATTTAAAGGGTAAAAGAATGATAAAAAAGGTTACGATTGAAGAAATAAAATCGCCTGAGCGCTTCTTAGAAGTACCACTTCTGACGAAAGAAGAAGTCGGCCAGGCAATTGATAAGGTTATTCGGCAGTTAGAACTCAACCTTGACTATTTCAAGGACGATTTCCCGACGCCAGCTACCTTTGATGATGTCTATCCAATCATGGATAACACGGAATGGACTAATGGTTTCTGGACGGGAGAACTGTGGTTGGCTTATGAATACAGTCAACAGGATGCATTTAAAAACATCGCTCATAAAAATGTTCTTTCTTTCCTGGATCGTGTCAATAAGAGAGTAGAATTGGATCACCATGATCTCGGCTTCTTGTACACACCATCTTGTATGGCTGAATATAAGATAAATGGAGATGGGGAGGCTAGAGAAGCAGCCTTGAAAGCTGCAGATAAGTTGATTGAACGCTATCAAGAAAAAGGTGGCTTTATTCAAGCTTGGGGAGACTTGGGCAAGAAAGAGCATTACCGTTTGATTATCGACTGCTTGCTCAACATCCAGCTCTTGTTCTTTGCTTATCAAGAAACAGGCAATCAAAAATACTACGATATTGCAGAAAATCATTTCTATGCTTCAGCTAATAATGTAATCCGTGATGACGCTTCGTCCTTCCACACCTTCTATTTTAATCCTGAGACAGGTCAACCCCTTAAAGGTGTAACGAGACAAGGGTATAGTGATGATTCATGCTGGGCACGTGGTCAATCATGGGGAGTCTATGGTATTCCTTTGACTTATCGTCACCTGAAAGACGAGTCCTGCTTTGACTTGTTTAAGGGTGTAACCAATTATTTCTTGAATCGTCTGCCAAAAGATTATGTTTCTTATTGGGATTTGATTTTTAATGATGGTAGTGATCAATCACGAGATTCTTCAGCAACAGCTATCGCCGTCTGTGGGATTCATGAAATGCTAAAACATCTCCCAGAGGTGGATGCTGACAAAGATATTTATAAACATGCTATGCATGCCATGCTTCGTTCTTTGATCGAACATTATGCAAATGATCAATTTACCCCTGGTGGGACAAGTCTCCTCCACGGTGTGTACTCATGGCATTCAGGTAAAGGAGTGGATGAAGGCAATATCTGGGGTGACTACTATTACCTAGAAGCGCTTATCCGTTTCTACAAAGACTGGAATCTATATTGGTAGGAGGAGAAATATGACGACGCCAAATATTATTATGACCCGTATCGATGAACGTTTAATTCACGGGCAAGGACAACTTTGGGTAAAATACCTGGGGTGTAATACAGTTATTGTTGCTAATGACGAAGTGAGCACAGATAAGATGCAACAAACTCTGATGAAAACAGTTGTGCCGGACTCAGTTGCCATGCGTTTCTTCCCTTTGCAAAAGGTGATTGATATTATCCACAAGGCGAATCCCGCGCAAACAATCTTTATCGTTGTGAAGGATGTAAAAGATGCTTTAACCTTGGTAGAAGGTGGTGTTCCAATTAAAGAAATCAATATTGGGAACATTCACAATGCCCCTGGTAAAGAGCAAGTAACACGCTCTATCTTCCTGGGTGAAGAGGACAAGGCAGCCCTCAAGGAATTGAACCAAACTTATCAAGTAACATTTAATACGAAAACAACTCCAACAGGAAACGATGGAGCTGTTGAAGTCAACATTATGGACTATATTTAAAAGAGGAGATCGTTATGTCGATTAATGTATTTCAAGCGATTTTAATTGGATTATGGACAGCTTTCTGTTTTAGTGGAATGCTGTTAGGAATTTACACCAATAGATGTATTGTTCTGTCATTTGGTGTCGGAATTATTCTAGGTGATCTGCCTACTGCTCTTGCAATGGGAGCTATTGGTGAATTGGCTTATATGGGATTCGGTGTTGGTGCTGGAGGTACTGTTCCACCAAACCCAATCGGACCTGGTATCTTTGGTACCTTGATGGCTATCACTAGTGCTGGTAAAGTCAGTCCAGAAGCGGCTCTTGCCCTCTCTACTCCGATTGCTGTGGCGATTCAATTCTTACAAACTTTTGCCTACACTGTACGTGCTGGTGCGCCTGAAACAGCGATGAAGCACTTGAAAAACCATAATTTGAAGAAATTCAAGTTCACTCTAAATGCAACAATTTGGTTGTTTGCCTTTATTGGATTTACCTTAGGTTGCTTGGGTGCCCTTTCAATGGATACCTTGTTGAAACTCGTAGACTACATTCCACCAGTATTGCTTACAGGTTTGACAGTTGCTGGTAAAATGCTCCCAGCTATCGGTTTTGCGATGATCTTGTCAGTGATGGCTAAGAAAGAGTTGATTCCGTTTGTCTTGTTGGGATATGTTTGTGCAGCTTATCTAAACATCCCAACAATTGGTATTGCAATTGTAGGTACTATCTTTGCTTTGATTGAATTTTATAACAAGCCAAAAACAGCGGATCATGTGGTAGAGGAGGAAGCACACGATGACTGGATCTAACAAATTAACAAAACGTGATTATCTTAAAACGTCTTTGCGGGCATTCTTTTGTCAAAATGGATTTAACTATAGTAACTATCAAGGGTTGGGATATGCCAATGTAATGTATCCTGCTTTGAAAAAACACTATGGAGGGGATCAGGAAGGTTTCTACCAAGCCTTGGAAGAAAACTGTGAATTCTATAATACCAATCCACACTTCCTGCCTTTTATTACCAGTTTGCACCTTGTAATGTTGGAAAATGACCGACCAGCAAAAGAAACACGTAACATCAAGATGGCCTTGATGGGACCATTAGCAGGTATTGGGGATTCTCTTTCTCAATTCTGTTTAGCTCCATTGTTCTCAACCATCGCAGCTTCTTTTGCTCAAGAAGGCTTGGTTGTCGGTCCAATCTTGTTCTTCCTTGCGATGAATACGATTTTGACAGCGATTAAATTGTCAACTGGTCTCTATGGATACAAACTAGGAACAACTGTGATTGATAAACTGAGCGAACAGATGGCAACGATTTCTCGTATTGCTAATATTATCGGTGTAACCGTAATTGCTGGTTTGGCAGCGACATCTGTGAAGATTATGGTGCCAATCACCTTTGCTGCAGGGGAAGTTAAAGCAGATGCCAAACAAAGTATCGTCAGTATTCAGGGAATGCTTGATAAGGTTGCTCCAGCTCTTCTACCAGCCCTATTTACACTTTTAGTTTACTACTTGATCAAAGAAAAGAAATGGACAACATATAAACTCGTTATTTTAACAGTTATCATCGGAATTATCGGAAGCTGGCTTAAGATTCTAGCTTAATGGATACAACATTGTTTTATGGAATAGTGATTGTCTTGGCAGTGAGCCCCCTTTTACTGTCAAGCTTTCATTCTATTCGTCAGCAAAAGTTGCTTCGCAAACAGATGGAGCAACGACAAGAGTATTTAGCTTCTTTAACGTCTGGTGATGAAGTGTTGTTATTGTCTGGAATTCATGGAAAAATCATTTCTATCAAAGATGACTTGGTCTCCTTGCAGATTGCAAAAGGAGTCGTCATCTATGTAGAAAAGGAAAGTGTAATGGGAAAGACAAAAGAACTGCTTTTTAAGTAGTTCTTTTTCTGGTAAAAGATAATGAAAGAAGAAAGAAGACAATTTTTTGAAAGAATTGATGGGGACCAATGTCGTGACTATATCTTGTCGCACTGTTCAAAAGACTATGAGAAAGTCAAGCGTTCCTTTGAACGCTTGATGGACAATCGTTTTATGTTTGATAGTCCTTGGGATATGGAGCCTTGTTCAAAAATCCATCAAATCCAGCCGATGGTATGGAATCAAGTATTTGAAGATGATCCAGAATGGGCTTATATGCTCAATCGACAAGAATATCTCTTGCAGTTTATGATAGGGTATCTGGTAGAAGGAGATAAGGGTTATATCCAAAAGTGCAAGTTCTTTCTATTTGATTGGATTGAGCAGGTGAGAGAATTTTCTCCTCAATCCTTGATGACTAGAACCTTGGATACGGGTATTCGTTCCTTTACTTGGTTGAAACTACTCTTGCTCCTCTTGAAATTTGACTTGCTAGAGGAGAAAGAACTAGAGAAAATTTTGGTCAGTCTAGAAAAGCAGATTGACTTTATGAGAAGCCACTATCGCGCCAAGTACACCCTTAGTAACTGGGGAATTTTACAAACGATTCCGATACTTGCAATCTATCATTTCTTTTCAGATAAGATGGACCTAGAAGAAGCTTACCATTTTGCTTCAAAGGAGTTGAAAAAGCAGATCGAGACGCAGATTTTAGAGGATGGAAGCCAGTTTGAACAGTCGATTCTCTATCATGTAGAGGTTTATAAAGCCCTGCTAGACTTGTGTCTCTTGCTTCCAGACTTGCAAGATAGCTTTCAAGAGCTGCTGACAAATATGGCGACTTATATTCAAATGATGACAGGTTTAGATGGACGGACCTTGGCTTTTGGTGATAGCGATTCTACAGAAACGACAGAAATTTTGAGCCTGTCTGCTGTGGTTTTGAACAAGGAAGACCTTCTTAACGGTCTGGAGGTTAAAGTCGATTTGCTTAGCCTCTTGTTCCTGGGGCGAGAAAAGGTCAAGCGACTGCAGGAATTTGAAAAGAGAGCTTGGCAGCCTAAGTCCATGATCTTTGAAGACTCTGGACATGTCTGCATTAAGGATGAACATCGTTATCTATTTTTCAAAAACGGTCCGCTGGGAAGTGCCCATAGCCATAGTGACGAGAATAGTTTTTGCTTACAGTATCAAGGCCAACCGATTTTCATAGATACTGGGCGTTATTCTTATCGTGAGATAGATGAACGTTATCTCTTAAAGAGTGCTTGGAGTCATTCGACCTGCATTGTAGATGGGAAAGCTCCGGAAAGAATCACGGGATCCTGGGAATATGAATACTATCCTCACTCCCTGTTTTGTCACCATAAAGAAAGGGAGGGAGTGCATTATATTGAGGGAGCTTATTGGTCAGCAGAACCTGATTTGCCCTATCTTCACAGGAGAAAAATCCTCATGTTGGCAGAGGATGTGTGGCTCTTGGTAGATGACATCAGGTGTCAAGGTCGGCATGAGGCGTTGACTCAGTTTATCCTTGACAAGGATGTGGCCTATCAAGATGGGAAAATCAATCAGTTAAAACTATGGAGTGAAGTTGATTTTGATTTGGAAGATACCATTATTTCTCCTAAATACAATGAGCTTGAAAAAAGTAGCAAACTCACGAAACACCAATTCTTTGAGAATCAGATGCTGGATTATACCATCATTGCACATGAGGGTTTTGAAATCACCCGTCATTCTGTCTACCAGACAGACGGTCATGAAGTAGAAAATGCTCTGGCTTTTGAAGTGAAAAATGACGAAACAGACAAACTGATTCTGTTATTAAGCGAGGATATTTGTATAGGTGAAAAATTATGCCTCGTTGGCGGAACAAAAATGCGTGGAAAATGTCTAGTATATGATAAAATAAATGAGAGAATGATTCGCTTGCAGTGCTAGAAATAGGCTTTTTGAACAGCGGATACGTTATAATAAGTATTAGTAGGAGAGGTTTTAGATTGGAGAAGAAACTGACCATAAAAGACATTGCAGAAATGGCTCAGACCTCAAAAACAACCGTGTCATTTTACCTAAACGGGAAATATGAAAAAATGTCCCAAGGAACACGTGAAAAGATTGAAAAAGTTATTCATGAAACAAATTATAAACCGAGTATTGTTGCGCGTAGCTTAAACTCCAAACGAACAAAATTAATTGGTGTTTTGATCGGTGACATTACCAACAGTTTCTCAAACCAAATTGTTAAGGGAATTGAGGATATCGCCAGCCAGAATGGCTACCAGGTAATGATAGGAAATAGTAATTACAGCCAAGAGAGTGAGGATAGATATATTGAAAGCATGCTTCTCTTGGGAGTAGACGGCTTTATTATTCAGCCAACCTCTAATTTCCGAAAATATTCTCGTATCATCGATGAGAAAAAGAAGAAAATGGTCTTTTTTGATAGTCAGCTCTATGAACACCGGACTAGCTGGGTCAAAACCAATAACTATGATGCCGTTTATGACATGACCCAGTCCTGTATCGAAAAAGGTTATGAGCATTTTCTCTTGATTACAGCGGATACGAGTCGCTTGAGTACTCGGATTGAGCGGGCAAGTGGTTTTGTGGATGCTTTAACAGATGCTAATATGTGCCACGCCAGTCTAACCATTGAAGATAAGCATACGAATTTGGAACAAATTAAGGAATTTTTACAAAAAGAAATCAATCCCGATGAAAAAACTCTGGTATTTGTCCCTAACTGTTGGGCCCTACCTCTAGTCTTTACCGTTATCAAAGAGTTGAATTATAACTTGCCACAAGTTGGCTTGATTGGTTTTGACAACACGGAGTGGACTTGTTTTTCTTCTCCAAGTGTTTCGACGTTGGTTCAGCCCGCCTTTGAAGAAGGACAACAGGCTACAAAGATTTTGATTGACCAGATTGAAGGCCGCAATCAAGAAGAAAGGCAACAAGTCTTGGATTGTAGTGTGAGTTGGAAAGAGTCGACTTTCTAAGATGAAAGGGAAATGACTTGCAACCTCTGTTAAGAAATAAAAGAATCCCATCTAGCATGAGCTGGATGGGATTCTTTGTCTATAAAATGAGAAATTATGGGAGTAGTCTCCTAAATCAACTGTTTTTGATCTACTTCTTTAACTACTTGATAAAAGTTATAGAAGTAGGCCAAACTTGAGATGATGGTTACGACTAGGAATATTAGAAATTTCCATTGGACAGGGTTGGTTAAAAGTTGTGGAAAGGATATGAGGAAAAAGAAGAGGGCGGCGTTGAGGACAGGTATCCGTTTTGATTGCATTTTCTCAAGTCCCTTATTTAGCGCAGGAAGAAAGAGGAGTAGGAGTATTAAAACAGTATGTGAAACAGCTCCTGAAATAAGGGCGAAGGAAAGGAAAATACTGATAAAAACATGACTGATCAGTAGTCTAGCTAGTGATTTCATAAGGCACCTCCTAGTCGTCTTCTTGGTCTTTCTTTGCCTTTCGAATGCGAAGAGAGACGACAATTTGCATCATCAGTCCAAAAAAGAACGCTCCCAGTATAGTTTTTAAAATATGTTTTGAATTCAGAAGAGAACTGATGAAATTTGGATTTTCACTTGTTAGAGTATCGATGAGTGGCACTATAAAAAATATCGCTATGCCATAGATCAGACCGGCTCTTAGACCCGGAAAATGTAGCTGTTTACTTTCTTTTTGGCTTAACATTTCGGGATCAATAGCTGTGATGCCCGTTTTCTTGGTTTGGGAGACCACATAGAGGGCAGCCATCATCGAAATGCCAAACACCACGAGAGGATAGCCGATAGCGACAATTTGCGGGTATTTATAAGCAAGGATAAAGGGAATGAGATTGCCAAATGTCATCAGATAAAAGAGGACAATAAAGACCTGATTCCCGATACGATCGGCTTCGCGCCGTTTGTGTTCGTCAAGGGGACCAGAAATGCCGTATGTGCGTTTGATGAGTTTTTCAGTGAGAGTTTCTTTTTTCATTTGTTTGCTCCTTTTTAAAAATCGTCTTCCCAAAAGAGACTGTTAAGGTCAGTTTGGAGGCTGCGGGCGAGATTGAGACAGAGTTCCAAGGTTGGATTGTACTTGTCATTTTCAATCATGTTGATGGTCTGTCTCGAGACACCGATATCTTTGGCGAGTTCGAGCTGGGAAATGCCCAGTTCCTTGCGGAATTCTTTAACACGATTCATAGGATCTCCTTTCTGATATGTCGTATATATTTGACTATATTATATTCTTTTGAGGGTAGAGTGTCAAGTATATATGACATATTTTTGTGAATTTTTTCGAAGAAACTTAGCCTTGTCTGACAAGTGCAAGCTGGTCGGATTTGTGGTAAAATAGATAGGATATGACAAAAGAATTTCATCATGTAACGGTCTTGCTTCATGAAACGATTGATATGCTTGACGTAAAACCTGACGGTATCTACGTTGATGCGACTTTGGGTGGAGCAGGCCATAGCGAATATTTATTAAGTAAATTGAGCGAAAAAGGGCATCTTTATGCCTTTGACCAGGACCAAAATGCTATTGACAATGCGCAAAAACGGTTGGCACCCTATATCGAAAAGGGGATGGTAACCTTTATCAAGGATAACTTCCGTCATTTGCAGGCACGTTTGCAGGAGGCTGGTGTCCAGGAAATTGATGGAATTTGTTATGACTTGGGAGTGTCCAGTCCTCAGCTAGATCAGCGTGAACGTGGCTTTTCTTATAAAAAGGATGCGCCACTGGATATGCGGATGAATCAGGAAGCTAGTCTGACGGCCTATGAGGTGGTGAATCATTATGACTATCATGACTTGGTTCGGATCTTTTTCAAGTATGGTGAGGATAAATTCTCTAAACAAATTGCCCGTAAGATTGAGCAAGCGCGTGAGGTGAAATCAATTGAGACAACGACGGAGTTGGCAGAGATTATTAAGTCTGCCAAGCCTGCCAAGGAGCTCAAGAAAAAGGGACACCCTGCCAAGCAGATTTTCCAGGCTATCCGAATCGAAGTCAATGATGAGCTGGGTGCGGCAGATGAATCCATCCAGCAGGCTATGGATATGTTGGATCTGGATGGTAGAATTTCAGTGATTACCTTTCATTCCTTAGAAGACCGCTTGACCAAGCAATTATTCAAGGAAGCTTCAACAGTGGAAGTTCCCAAAGGCTTGCCCTTCATTCCAGATGAACTTAAGCCTAAGGTGGAATTGGTATCCCGTAAGCCAATCTTGCCAAGTGCCGAAGAGCTAGAAGCCAACAACCGTTCGCATTCAGCCAAGTTGCGCGTGGCTAGAAAAATTCACAAGTAAGAGGAAAAACATGGCAGAAAGAATCGAAAAAACAAGCCAGTTATTGCAAACGAAGTTTAAAGGTTTTTCACGTGTGGAAAAGGCCTTCTATGTTTCGATTGCTGCAACAATGATTATTCTGGCAGTTAGCGTTGTGTTTATGCAGACCAAGCTATTACAAGTTCAGAATGAATTGACCAAGGTCAATGCTCAAATCGAAGAAAAGAAAACCGAGCTAGACGATGCCAAGCAAGAGGTCAATGAATTGATTCGTTCAGAACGTTTGAAAGAAATTGCAAACTCAAAGGATTTGCAGCTGAATAACGAAAATATCCGAGCAACGGAGTAAGAAATGAAACAGTGGAAAGAAAAAATCATCCGTTATGCCGTTCGTAATCGTAAATCTCCAGAAGAAAACCGCAGAAGAGTAGGGAAAAGCCTGAGTTTATTGGCTGTCATACTCTTCGCTGTCTTTTTGGTCAACTTTGCGGTCATTATCGGAACGGGTAAAAAATTTGGTAAGGACTTGGTTCAAGAAGCCAAAAAGGTTCACCAAACAACTAAGATGATTCCAGCCAAGCGTGGGACCATCTACGATCGTAATGGTACGCCTATTGCTGAGGATGCGACTTCGTATAATATCTATGCCGTTATTGACAAGACCTATAAGTCAGCAACAGGTAAAATCCTCTATGTAGAGGATTCTCAATTTAATAAGGTAGCTGAAATTTTCCATAAGTATCTGGATATGGAGGAGTCCTATGTCAAAGAACAGCTTTCTCAGCCAGCTCTAAAACAGGTATCCTTTGGTACCAAGGGAAATGGGATTACCTATGCCAATATGATGGCTATTAAAAATGACCTCAAAACTGCTGGCGTTGAGGGAGTTGACTTTACAACCAGCCCTAACCGTAGTTATCCCAATGGACAGTTTGCTTCTTCCTTTATCGGTTTAGCGCAACTTCATGAAAATGAGGATGCTACCAAGAGCTTGATTGGAACATCTGGTTTGGAGAGTTCTTTAAATAGCATTCTGGCGGGTACAGATGGGATTATCACCTATGAGAAGGATCGTCTGGGAAACATCGTTCCGGGTACCGATCAAGCTTCCCAACAAACGGTAGATGGAAAGGATGTGTACACAACCCTTTCTAGTCCCTTACAATCCTTTATGGAAACGCAGATGGATGCCTTCCAGGAAAAGGTAAAAGGCAAGTATATGACGGCTACCTTGGTCAGCGCTAAAACAGGGGAAATCCTGGCTACAACCCAACGACCGACCTTTAACGCAGATACCAAGGATGGCATCACAAAAGACTTTGTCTGGCGTGATATCCTTTATCAAAGTAACTACGAGCCAGGATCGACCATGAAGGTGATGATGTTGGCCTCAGCTATTGATAACAATACCTTCCCTGGTGGGGAATACTTTAACAGTAGTGAATTGAAAATAGCAGATGCGACCATTCGAGACTGGGACGTCAATGAAGGATTGACCAGTGGTGGCACCATGACCTTCTCTCAAGGATTTGCCCACTCAAGTAATATCGGGATGACCTTGCTTGAGCAAAAGATGGGAGATGCAACCTGGCTGGACTACCTTAACCGCTTTAAGTTTGGGGTACCGACCCGTTTTGGTCTGACAGATGAGTACACAGGTCAATTACCCGCGGATAACATTGTCAATATCGCCATGAGTTCATTTGGACAAGGGATTTCTGTTACCCAGACCCAGATGCTTCGTGCCTTTACAGCCATTGCCAACGATGGGGTTATGTTGGAGCCGAAATTTATCAGTGCCCTCTATGATCCAAATGACCAGTCTGTTCGTAAGTCTCAAAAGGAAATCGTCGGAAATCCTGTGTCAAAAGCGGCAGCTTCCTCTACTCGGGATTACATGGTCATGGTCGGGACAGATCCTGTCTATGGTACCATGTACAACCACAGTACAGGAAAACCAAATGTCAATGTTCCGGGACAGAATGTTGCTCTGAAATCAGGGACTGCTCAGATTGCCGATGAGAAGAATGGAGGTTACCTGACAGGTGAAACCAACTATATCTTCTCTGTTGTGTCGATGCATCCTGCAGAAAATCCTGACTTTATCCTCTATGTAACGGTGCAACAGCCAGAGCATTATTCGGGTGTTCAGCTGGGAGAGTTTGCCAACCCGATCCTTGAGCGAGCTTCTGCTATGAAAGAATCCCTCAATCTTCAGTCAACTGCTAAGAACTTGGATCAGGTCAGCAAGACGACAAGCTATGCTATGCCGGCTACCAAGGACTTTACTCCGGGATACCTAGCAGAGGAATTGCGCCGTAACCTTGTCCAACCAATCGTTATCGGAACAGGAAACAAGATTAAGGATCTCTCGGTTTCTGAAGGAGATAATTTGGAAGCCAATCAGCAAATCTTGATCCTGTCAGATAAGGTCGAAGAAATGCCTGATATGTACGGCTGGACAGATGACAATGTGCAAACATTTGCCAAATGGCTGAATATAGAAGTCGAGTGGGAAGGTAGTGGCAAAACGGTCAAGAAACAAAGTGTCCGTGCCAATACAACCCTCAAAGACATTAAAAAAATGAAAATAACTTTAGGAGATTAAGATGATTAGTTCCATTAGTGCTGGAGTTCTAGCCTTTCTATTGACCTTGATAGGTATTCCAGCCTTTATCCGATTTTATCGCAAAGCACAGATTACGGGTCAGCAGATGCACGAGGATGTTAAGCAACACCAAGCTAAAGCTGGGACTCCAACCATGGGAGGTCTTGTCTTCATGAACGTTGCAGTAGTAGTGAGCTTCCTTGTCGCTCTCTTTACCCAACAATTGACCAACAATGTAGGCATGATTTTGTTTATCTTGGTTTTGTATGGTTTGGTAGGCTTTTTGGATGATTTTCTCAAGGTCTTTCGTAAGATTAACGAAGGCTTAAATCCCAAGCAAAAACTTGCTCTCCAGCTCCTTGGAGGAGTGATTTTCTACCTCTTTTATGAGCGTGGTGGCGACATGCTTTCAGTCTTTGGCTATCAAGTACATCTGGGTATTTTCTATATTTTCTTTGCCCTTTTCTGGCTAGTTGGCTTTTCAAATGCGGTGAATCTGACTGACGGGATCGACGGCCTAGCAAGTATTTCAGTAGTGATTAGCTTGTCAGCCTACTGTGTGATTGCTTATATGCAAAATCAACTGGATATTCTTCTTGTGATTCTTGCCATGATTGGTAGTTTGCTAGGTTTCTTCGTCTTTAACCACAAACCTGCCAAGGTCTTTATGGGAGATGCGGGAAGTTTGGCTCTTGGTGGAATGCTGGCAGCAATCTCTATGGCGCTCCACCAAGAATGGACCCTTTTGCTGATTGGGATTATCTATGTCTTTGAGACAAGCTCTGTTATGATGCAAGTTACCTACTTCAAATTTAGTGGTGGGAAGCGTATTTTCCGTATGACACCTGTGCATCATCATTTTGAGCTTGGAGGATTCTCAGGCAAGGGCAATCCTTGGAGCGAGTGGAAAGTTGACTTCTTCTTTTGGGGAGTTGGGCTTCTAGCAAGTCTCTTGACCTTAGCCTTTTTATACCTACTGTAAAACTAACTTTTGAATACAAAATTGGCTCTTTTCTACTATTTGTCAAGTATAACAAGAGCTTTAAGTAAAAAAGAGATAAGACAGTAGCTATTCTGAGGTTACTGTCTTATTTTTACCACTTATTGCTCCATGCTAAAAAACACCTCATCTGGTATTTTTGAAACAAGGTGTTATAATAATACGGCATAGACAGCCTTATCGATTTTGGGTCAGAGAGTAATCGTAAAGTTTGTTATGCGTAATGAGGTAATACATTGTTCGAATGAGACGATGTATAGAGGCAATCGCATGTGGCTTGGTTGAAGCTATTGTTGCTTGTCTTTTTCGTTTCTCATAAAAGTCGGCGATATGGCAGGGATTGGTATGACGAGCTGAAGCGATGTTATGAATGGACTTGAACAAGATTTTTTTGGCAGAGGGATTCCCTCGTTTAGTAATGTGTTCCTTGGCTTGGCGAGAAAGTTCCCAGATTCATAGTGTCTCAGGTCAATGCCAATGAAAGCGTTGCTTTGATTGGTAGACTGAAAGCGACGAATATCTCCCAATTCGCCAATGATAGATGTCGCTGTGGTTTCTGCGATGCCAGAAATTGAACGTAAGATGTCATACTCTGGTAAAGGCTGAGCTAGAGCGACCATGTCATCTAAGACAAGCTGTCTGCGTTCAGAAAGACGAAGCAATTTTTGAGCATAGAAACGAAGCTCTTCCAGCATTGGAGAGATTTTCTTGACCGCACAAAAAGATTGTTTAGCGAGTTTTATAAGTTTATCAGTCAGGTAAGCAATAGGCTTTTCAGGGATTCGTTTGGAGGTAGATTGACGGACGATTTTCCACAATTCACTTTGAGATAGGCTTACTACAAACTCTTTGCATGGAAAAGCCATCACTAAATTCCAATATGGCTCTCCAGTTGGTGTGGATAAGAGATTTTCCAATTCAGGAAAGGTGACTTGTAAGACCTTGTGTAGACGGTTTTTAGCTCGAACAATGATTTTGATAGAAAGGACTTAAATCACGCAGGTGTTGATGCACGTAAGTTTGTTTACGATTGTGCACAAGCTGAGAATGAGCCAACTTTTCAGCGTCAATTTTGTCTGTTTTACGAACTCGCAGACTGTCCAATTGCTTCTTAGCTTCCAGAGGATTCAGCTGTGTATAAGCGTAGTCGTATTCCTCAAGAAAGGCTCGAAGACGCCTAGAATAGACAAATATAATCTCAGGGTTATGAACAGTTTTCAAGTCGTTCAAAAGACGATTGAAGCTAATGGGGTCATTGAGCCTAGTGTAGCCATGACTCTTCTCACCGTTGACTAAAATTGCCACTTCAGAACTTGCCTTACTCACATCAATCCCAAATACTGTAGGCATGATATTACCTCTTTTGTCTTGAATAATTCCGTGTTTTAGTGATTTTATTTTCAATACGCGACGTCTAGCACCAAAGAGCCCTACGACTTTACAAGACACCTTTACTTTAACATAAAGAAAAAGTAGTGAGTACTCTCTCCCGTCGGAGATTTTCTCACTACTAATCTTAGAATGTTTGTCAACTGTAGTGGGTTGAAGTCAGCTAAGAACGAGAAAGAACCTAAGACAAACTAGTTCTCAACCACAAAAAGCTAGAGATTTCCAATTGCAGAACTCTAGCTTTTTCATTTTAAGTCGTTCTCTTATTGTATTTTAGGAGCTTATTTGCCATAAGTACCAATCCCATGTCAATTCTCACTTGACGCATCCCTCTCAGATTACCTCTCTTGTACCCCAAACAAGCCTTTATCTGTCCAAAGACAGGTTCCACATCAATCTTGCGTTGAGCGAAAATCTGTCTACCTTGGGGAGATAAAAGCGCCTGGCATTCTTTATTTTTTAAGTGCTGATAGCCTTCATTCATATACAGTCCCTTTTGAGGAGCTGATTCAGATTCATCAGCGTAGTAAACCTTGATTTCCTCTTGAAAGTCCGTCTCTGTTTTCTGATGTTTGATAGGGCGAAAACGATAACACCAGCCATCAGGATGTGTGTAGCTATCCTCCTTGCCATTATAGTACCAATTCCCTAAGTTTCTAGCTGACTGTGTATACCTTCTCTTTTGTTCCTTATCAAACATGGCATATTTCATCAGATGGTTCACCTCCTTTTCATCTAAACGAAGGAGGTTCTCTTCACTTCCATATCCAGCATCTGCGACAACTGTCTTTAGGTCATGTGGATAGGTTTCAAGTAAGGGGAGAAGAGTCTTGGTATCTGTATCTGTTTTGGAAAAGCTGTTGCGACCTACAAAAGTTTCTTGATCCTTCTCCTATTTTTCAGCACGTACTGAAAAATCATCTTTGACTTTAGGCAAGATTTTCTTGAGTTTCCGACCTTTGGTTTTACGCTCATCTTTTCCTTTAAGGAGTGTCTCCTCCATGTCTTGGCAATTCTTCTTCAAGGACGTGAGAGAGTTCAATCAACTGCCCTGAGGAGATAGGCTCTTGTGTCTCTAGTTCGATAGCTTGATGGATAAGAGGAATGATTTCTTCTTGACAATAAATCTGGATCTGTTCTTGCAGTTTGACGGAAAACTTGTCCGTTGCTTTTTTGGGGATAAGAGACTATTGTCCTAGGTTCTAGGCGCTCCACTAGGCAAAAGATTTTTCTAATTACTCTCTAAATTCTACATGGATAAATAAGGTGGGTTAGACTAATTTCTGTGCAGTAAAGATAATTGGAGTTAAGGGAAAACAAGAACCTCAGAAGTGTTCACCTGTTGTGAATTCTCTGAGGTTCTTTGCATTCTAGTTTCCATATTTCTGGTAAAAATCGACCTTGACCTGGATAAAGGTTTCGGCTTCGCGTAGTAGTTGCAGGAGGGTAGCACGGGTTTCAAACTCCTCACGTGTTTTAGGGAGACTCCGATTGCGGAAGACTTGCAGATAGCGTTCAATGTCATCAAGTAGGCCATGAGCAGGATTGGTCTGACTTAGCTGGGCAGCAATCTTCGAAAAGAGCTGGGCCAAAATCAAACTCTCGCTTGCGGCCAGATGACAGGTATTGATCTGCTGGGCCATATTTCGCAGGATACGACTTTGTCTCTGTCTCATCTCAAAGTAGTGGATGTGGTAGTCCGTCTGGTGAAAGAGGTGGTCCGAGTGATCCAAATAAACCAGTTTGAGAGCTTCATCGAGGAGGTTGTCTAATTCATCAACAAGTTGGGCTTGATTGCGTCCGTCTCCTCTTGACAGATAGTATTTAAAACGAAGCAGGATGTCTTTTAACTTTTCTTCGACCTGAAGATGGTAGCTTTGGATGGCTTTCTCGCGAGAGGGCATGTAAAGGTTGACCAATAGAGCAAAGCTTGTCCCGATGAGAAAGAGGAGCACTTCATTAAGCAAGAGCTCTGGGGAAGTAGACTCCCGTACCAAGAGATGACCGACCAAGACACTGCTAGGGGTGATACCGATTTCCCAGCCCATTTTGTAAGAAAGAGGGACATAGAGAGCCAGATAGAGGCCCAGACTCCAGATGTGAAAGCCCGTCAGCTGAAAGGCTAGAACACCGATAGCGAGCGCTAGGAGCATGGAAAAGAGGCGGTTACGTGCTAATTTTAGCGTGCTTCTGCGCGTGTCGGAGAGGCTTAATAGGGCGATAATTCCAGCTGAAACTGCTGATGATAAATCTAAAAAATAAGCGAGAAAACAAGCGAGACAGGTCGCTAAGATCAGTTTTGTCGTACGTTGAGTGAGGGACATGAAAATTTCCTAAACTAATAGAATCAAGTGTTTAACGAGGAATCAGAGACTAGGGACGAATTTTTCGGTTTGTAGCATACTCGGCAACCGCTGTAAAGAGAACATCTGTTGAAGAGTTCAGGGCTGTTTCGCAGGAGTCTTGAACGACCCCAATCACAAATCCGACTCCGACAACCTGCATAGCCAAGTCGTTGGAAATCCCAAAGAGGCTACAAGCGACAGGAATGAGGAGAAGCGATCCCCCAGCAATTCCAGATGCCCCGCAGGCAGAAATGGCAGCCACTACACTGAGCACAAATGCTGTCCCAAAGTCTACCGAGATTCCGAGTGTATTGACAGCAGCCAGAGTCAGGATGTTAATGGTAACGGCAGCGCCGGCCATATTGATGGTCGAACCAAGGGGGATGGAGACAGAGTAGGTATCAGGATTCAGCCCCAAGTCTTGGCAGAGTTTCATATTGACAGGGATATTGGCAGCAGAGCTACGAGTGAAGAAGGCTGTAATACCACTGACGCGTAGGCATTTCAAAACAAGGGGATAGGGATTTTTCCTCATAAAGAGAAAGGCGATGAGTGGGTTGACGATGAGAGCAACAAAAGCCATGGTAGTAATCAAAAGTCCTAGGAGGACACCGTAGTTTGCCAGACTGGCAATGCCCTTGTCTGAGATGGTCTTAAACACCAAGCCTAAAATTCCAAAGGGAGCTAGGTTGATAATCCACTCGACAATTTTAGAGGTGACATCCGCCATGGTTCTCAGTAATTCTTTACTGTGTTTACTTGCCTCTCTCATAGCTAAGCCAAAGATGACTGCCCAAGAGAGAATCCCGATATAGTTGGCTTCAACAATAGCATTTAAGGGATTGTCCACCAGTTTGAGCAAGAGGTTGCTGAGGACTTGACCGATACCGTCAGGAGCAGCAACTTCTGTATTTGCGCTGGTCAGAGTGATTTGTACAGGCAGTAAGAAACTAGCTAGAACGGCCACCAATGCAGCAGCAAAGGTTCCGAGCAAGTATAGGAAAATAACTGTCTTCATATTGGTGTTTTGCCCCTTTTGGTGTTGAGAAAGGGCATTGGCAACAAGGGCAAAAACTAGAATAGGAGCGATGGCTTTCAGTCCGCCTACAAAGAGGTCTCCAAGCAGACCAATTCCTGTAAGGTTTGGGAAGAGCATCCCCAATGTAGCTCCAAAAATCATTCCAATAAGGATTCGTTTGATGAGGCTTGCCTTTGTCCAGGCTCTAATGATTCGTTTCATAGCAGTCTCCTTTAAAATGTATTGTTTATAATTATAGTATAAATATGCTATAGAGGCAAGTGATATTTTGAAAATAGAGATGATAATTGAATAATTATGAAAGAAAAGAGAAGGACGATTTTATGGTATAATAGGAAAAAGGAGTTTTATATGCAAGATTTTTTTCAACGCTATTTTGATAAACTTGATTTAACAACCATCTTAGAGAATCTCTTGACCAAGGTGATTTCTCTTTTGATTTTGTTTCTGCTATTTTATATAGCTAAAAAGATGCTTCACGCTACTGTCCGAAAGATTGTCAAGCCCTCACTTAAATTTTCAAATCGAGATGCAGGAAGACAAAAGACCATTTCTCGTTTGCTGGAGAATGTCTTTAACTACATTCTTTATTTCTTTTTGATCTACTGCATCCTGTCTATTTTAGGATTGCCAGTTTCTAGCCTCCTTGCCGGTGCGGGGATTGCTGGTGTAGCCATTGGTATGGGAGCACAAGGTTTTCTATCTGATGTTATTAATGGTTTTTTTATCCTCTTTGAACGCCAGCTTGATGTGGGTGATGAAGTGGTTCTGACAAATGGACCGATTACCGTCTCTGGAAAGGTCGTTAGTGTAGGAATCCGTACAACACAACTGCGAGGTGACGATCAAGCCCTTCACTTTGTTCCTAACCGCAATATTACCGTTGTTAGTAATTTATCCCGTACTGAATAGTCCGACTATTTTAGCAGATTTGTGGTACAATAGAAGGAGTTTGGTAAAGGAGAGAGTATGCTATTTGTAGAGAAAAAATTAGGTCACGATTGTACTTGGATAGACCTTGATGTGGACAAGATTAAAAATATGGAAGATCTTTCTGACATCTATGGATTGGACAAGGAAACCATCGAGTATGCTCTGGATAGAAATGAACGAGCCCACATGGATTATAACCGTGAAACGGAGACGGTAACCTTTATTTATAATGTTCTCGATTTAGAAAAAGACAAAGAATACTATGAAGCGATTCCGATGACCTTTATCGTTGAAAAACAACGGCTGATTACTATCAGCAATCACAAGAATACTTATGTGATTAAACGCATGGCAATCTACCTTGAAAGCCATGAAATTATTTCAATCTACAAATTTCTTTTTGCCAGTTTAGAGATTATTAGCAATGCTTATTATCCCGTGATTGAAGAGATGGATAAAAGTAAGGATGAAATCAGTGCACTTCTTCGTCAAAAAACAACTAAAAAAAATCTTTTCGCCCTCTCTGACTTGGAAACTGGTATGGTTTACCTGACAGCTGCCGCTAAACAAAATCGTCTCCTCTTGGAACACATTCAAGGGCATGCTCTTTATCGCAATCTTAATGAGGTAGAAAGAGAGCAGTTTGACGATGCTATGATTGAAGCTCATCAGTTGGTTTCAATGACAGATTTGATATCTCAAGTTTTGCAACAACTCTCAGCCTCTTACAACAACATCCTAAATAATAATCTGAATGATAATTTGACAACTTTGACAATTATCTCAGTCTTGCTAGCTATCCTTGCGGTTATTACAGGATTCTTCGGAATGAATGTTCCCTTACCGTTTACAGATGAACCAAATGCTTGGATTTATATTTTGATAGCTAGTCTCATTTTATGGGCAGTCTTAGCTCAATGTTTAAAGAAAATTGCTAGAAATTAAAAAAGGAGCTAGAATGGCGATTGAAAACTATATGCCAGATTTTGCTGTGGAAGCAGTCTATGATCTGACAGTCCCAAGCCTGCAGGCGCAGGGAATCAAGGCTGTTTTGGTCGATTTGGACAATACCCTCATTGCTTGGAACAACCCTGATGGGACGCCAGAGATGAAGCAATGGCTACATGACCTTCGGGACGCGGGTATTCGCATCATCGTGGTCTCAAACAACACCAAAAAACGGGTTCAACGCGCAGTTGAGAAATTTGGGATTGACTACGTTTATTGGGCCTTGAAGCCTTTCACTTTTGGGATTGACCGTGCCATGAAGGAATTTCACTATGAAAAAAATGAAGTGGTCATGGTCGGCGACCAACTCATGACGGATATTCGCGCAGCCCATCGTGCGGGTATTCGCTCGATCTTAGTCAAACCCTTGGTCCAACATGACTCGATTAAAACGCAGATTAACCGGGCTCGCGAGCGCCGTGTCATGCGAAAAATCACTGAAAAGTATGGATCGATTACATATAAAAAAGGAATTTAACTATGGAAGAAATTCTCTGTATTGGTTGTGGAGCAACCATTCAGACGACAGACAAGGCTGGCCTTGGATTTACCCCCCAGTCAGCACTCGAAAAAGGTTTGGAGACTGGTGAAGTTTATTGCCAACGCTGTTTCCGTCTCCGCCATTACAATGAAATCACAGATGTCCAGTTGACGGATGATGATTTCCTCAAGCTCTTGCATGAGGTGGGAGACAGTGATGCCTTGGTGCTCAATGTCATTGATATTTTTGACTTTAATGGCTCTGTCATCCCAGGCTTGCCACGTTTTGTATCGGGCAATGATGTCCTTTTGGTCGGAAATAAAAAAGATATTCTACCAAAGTCAGTTAAACCAGGCAAGATTAGCCAGTGGCTGATGGAGCGCGCCCACGAAGAAGGACTTCGTCCAGTCGATGTTGTCCTGACTTCGGCTCAGAATAAGCATGCCATTAAGGAAGTCATTGACAAGATTGAACACTACCGCAAGGGACGCGATGTCTTTGTGGTTGGGGTGACCAACGTTGGAAAATCAACTCTTATCAATGCCATTATCCAAGAAATCACGGGTGACCAAAATGTCATCACGACTTCGCGTTTCCCAGGGACAACCTTGGACAAGATTGAGATTCCGCTTGACGACGGATCTTATATCTACGATACACCGGGGATCATCCACCGTCACCAGATGGCCCACTACTTGACGGCTAAAAACCTCAAGTATGTCAGCCCTAAAAAGGAAATCAAGCCCAAAACCTATCAACTCAATCCTGAGCAAACCCTGTTTTTAGGTGGCCTAGGACGATTTGACTTCATTGCAGGTGAGAAGCAAGGTTTCACAGCTTTCTTTGGCAATGAGCTCAAACTCCACCGTACCAAGCTTGAAGGCGCTAGTGCCTTTTATGACAAGCACCTTGGAACCTTCCTCACCCCACCAAATAGCAAGGAAAAAGAAGATTTTCCAAAACTAGTCGAGCATGTCTTTACCATTAAGGACAAGACAGATCTGGTCATCTCAGGCCTAGGCTGGGTCCGCGTAACAGGCACTTCCAAAGTCGCCGTCTGGGCACCAGAAGGCGTCGCCGTCGTCACACGAAAAGCCATTATTTAAAATAAAATCACTGAGCGAACAAAGTGAGCTCATAAAAAGATAGTTATTGCCGTGGTGTGATTGCCAATCGTTAGATTGGCAAGGGGCGCAATTGAGACCAAGGCTCAATTGTGAGGTCAGGAAATCCATTTTTCAAAGATGAGATCTTTGGAAAATTAGTTCCGACCGTCCCCCACCACCTAAAATAACTATCAAAAAAACAAGGAAGAAATTATGTCATTAACATCAAAACAACGTGCCTTCCTCAACAGCCAGGCACATACCCTCAAACCCATCATCCAAATCGGGAAAAATGGACTCAACGACCAAATAAAAACCAGCGTCCGTCAGGCTCTTGATGCCCGCGAATTGATCAAGGTTACTCTCTTACAAAACACAGATGAAAACATCCACGAAGTAGCTGAAATCTTGGAAAAAGAAATCGGTGTGGATACTGTCCAAAAAATCGGACGCATCTTGATCTTGTTTAAACAATCCAGCAAGAAAGAAAATCGCAAGATTTCTAAAAAAGTAAAAGAAATTTAACCACCATACTCCAAACAACTGTTTTTACAGAGAAATAAAGGAGACTAGCCTATGGCAATCGAATTATTGACTCCCTTTAGCAAGGTAGAGTTGGAGCCAGAAATCAAGGAGAAAAAACGAAAACAAGTCGGGATTTTAGGGGGAAATTTTAACCCTGTTCACAATGCCCATCTTATCGTTGCGGACCAAGTACGGCAACAGTTGGGACTGGATCAAGTTCTGCTTATGCCTGAGTACCAACCTCCCCATGTAGATAAAAAGGAAACCATCCCCGAGCACCATCGTCTCAAGATGCTTGAGTTAGCGATTGAGGGGATTGAAGGCCTAGCCATTGAAACAATCGAGTTAGAGCGCAAGGGCATTTCCTACACCTACGACACCATGAAGATTTTGACCGAGCAACATCCAGACACGGATTATTATTTCATTATTGGGGCTGATATGGTGGACTATCTGCCTAAATGGTACCGAATTGATGAGCTAGTCGACATGGTTCAGTTTGTAGGGGTTCAGCGTCCGCGCTACAAGGCAGGGACTTCCTATCCCGTTATCTGGGTGGATGTGCCCCTCATGGACATCTCGTCCAGCATGGTGCGTGACTTCATTGCTCAAGGTCGGAAGCCCAACTTTCTCCTACCTCAGCCAGTGCTAGACTACATCGAGAAGGAGGGGCTCTACTGATGGCCTATCAAGACTATATCAACTGCTCTCGCGAGGCTTTGTTGGAAAAAATGGCAGAGCTTCTACCTGAAAAACGTTTAACTCATTGCTTGGGTGTGGAACGTGCAGCCATAGAACTGGCCCAGCGATTCGGTGTGGATACTGAGAGAGCAGGTCTAGCAGGTCTTCTTCATGACTATGCTAAAAAGCAGTCAGATCAGGAATTTCTGGTTTTGATTGACCGTTATCAACTAGCCCCTGACCTCAAAAACTGGGGCAATAATGTCTGGCATGGCATGGTTGGCATCTACAAGATTCAGGAAGATTTGGATTTGCATGATTCAGAAATCCTGCGAGCTATTGAAATCCATACAGTCGGTGCTGGTCAGATGACAGACCTAGATAAAGTTGTCTACGTCGCAGATTATATCGAGCACAATCGTGCCTTTCCAGGAGTGGATGTGGCGCGTGAAATTGCAAGTTTGTCACTTAATAAGGCAGTGGCCTACGAAACAGCTCGTACCGTGGAGCATCTAGCTCATAAGGGATTCCCCATCTATCCCCAAACCCTTGAAACCTATAACGCCTTTGTGCACTATTTGAAAGAGGACTAAATGAACGAAAAAGAATTACTAGAACTAGTCGTGAAAGCGGCTGATGAGAAACGTGCGGAGGATGTCCTCGCACTTGACGTACAAGATTTGACCAGCGTGACGGACTACTTTGTCATCACTAGCTCGATGAATAGCCGTCAGTTGGACGCTATCGCTGATAATATCCGTGAAAAAGTAGCTGAAGCAGGCTTTAAAGGTAGCCATATCGAAGGCGATGTAGCTGGAGGTTGGGTATTACTGGACCTCGGCGCTATCGTTGTGCATATCTTCTCAGAAGAAATGCGTGCCCACTATAACCTAGAAAAACTATGGCATGAGGCAGAGTCGGTAGATTTATCTGAAACTCTGACCTAGAAGATGACTTGAACTTCGGATGGGAATTGCTTTGAAATTCGACAATGTATTGAGATTATTCTTGTTTTCTGAGTGAGAAGTGAGAAATTACCTAGACTTTCCGTTGTGATAAAACTTCTTGAAACGATAATGTTTCAAGAAGTCGGTAGTTTTGAGAGTAAAACAGTTCGGGGAACTGTTTTAGCCTGAGTTTAGAGATGAAAAACGAAGGGCTCAAAACTAAGTCTTGGAACTTCGAAGAAGGTCGCAGACGTCCGAAATCACCTAAGGAAAGTCTTAAAAAGACTTTGTCTTCAATCGAACTCAGTTGCAGTCAACTGGGTTTTATTTGCTTATTTTAGAAAAAAAGGATAGAAAGGTAAGGGGTGCTGTGTTTGGTTCATTTCAAAACCGAACACGAGCTAAAAGCTGCGAGAAAAAGAATACTTCCTTTGTGTTTTATGATAGGGCAGAAAATTTCCTATTTTCTCCGTGCTTTTAGCGCTCTTTGTATCTTAGAAAGGATTTGAACCCGTCCTGTAATCGTCGGAAAATAGATAGCCTTCCTTGGAGCTCGGCTCCATCGTCAAGCTCCTAATTTTCATTCCGACTACGGGCGGACTTGGTATCATGATTATGGCAACTTATGAAACCTTTGCGGCTGTTTACGATGCTGTGATGGATGATAGTTTATACGATAAATGGACGGATTTTTCTCTGCGTCATTTGCCTAAGACCAAGGAGAGAAAGAAGCTTTTGGAACTGGCTTGTGGAACAGGCATTCAGTCTGTGCGCTTTTCTAAAGCTGGTTTTGATGTGACAGGACTTGACTTGAGTGCGGATATGTTGAAGATTGCGGAGAAGAGAGCGGCTGCAGCCAAGCAAAAGATTGATTTTATTGAAGGCAATATGCTGGATTTGTCCAAGGCAGGTCGATACGATTTTGTTACGTGTTACTCGGATTCAATCTGCTACATGCAGGATGAGGTGGAAGTAGGGAACGTCTTTAAGGAAGTGTATAATGCCCTCAACGAAGATGGAGTATTTATCTTTGATGTACATTCGACCTACCAGACGGACGAGGTCTTTCCAGGCTATTCTTACCATGAAAATGCGGAAGATTTTGCCATGCTCTGGGATACCTACGAAGATGCGGCGTCTCACGCCATCGTCCATGAGCTGACTTTCTTTATCAAGGAGGCGGACGGTTCCTTTAGTCGCTACGATGAAGTGCATGAGGAGCGGACTTATGAGATTCTGACCTATGATATTTTGCTGGAACAGGCCGGTTTCAAGTCCTTCAAACTTTATGCGGATTTTGAGGACAAGGAGCCAACAGAAACCAGCACCCGTTGGTTTTTTGTCGCGCAGAAGTAAGAGATGTAGTTTATAATGGTTTGGATGTTTTCGGGATATTTTTTATTTTATTTAGTGAAATTTTATTATAAAACATGGAATATGAAACAAATTAGTGTTTTTTTAAATTCAATAAAGAAAAATTTAAAGGAACTGTATTCAAGCGACTGGGAATTTTTTAGTAATCAGTCATTGTCAGTAAAAATAATCAAAATTTTATTGCTTGTGCTAGGAGTGATAATTGTATTCAACAGTTATAGACGATACGATAATTTACACTGTTTCACAATACGTTGAAATTTAGAGCTTTAAAGCGAGAGCAAAGTTGACTTTTTACATCGTTTTAC
>NZ_CAMPPY010000005.1 GCF_946902915.1 Streptococcus sp. Marseille-Q5986
GCTCACAGCTCACAGCTCACAGCTCACAGCTCACAGCTCACAGCTCACAGCTCACAGCTCACAGCTCACAGCTCACAGCTCACAGCTCACAGCTCACAGCTCACAGCTCACAGCTCACGCTGATTATGTAATCAAGCGTATTTTTTGTCAAGCCCTAAAACAGACTTTTTCACATTTTTGTGAGAAGGTCTTTTCTGTTGTGTATGAAAGTGAGGGACTTGTATGAGTCAGGCATTCGAAACAACGATTCAACAAGCCCTACGAGAGGTGGTAGAAAGCTTTGATGAACAGTATGTAGCTGAGGGACTGCTAAAAAAAGATGCTATTATAGTAGATTTAGATAATTATAAACCCGAGTTGGTTAAAAATATTTTGACAAATGCAATTCTAAATGAAGCATTTACCGAGGATATTGCTGGTGCGACAATTTTGAAAATCAATGATATCATTCAAATGCTTGAAGTTGATGAATATTGGTCAAACTCTTACACACGTTACACTAACAAAATTGGACTATCCACGAATAATCGTTATTTGGATGAAGTGACAGATGTTGTCCTAAATTTCCCCTACAAAGATGGTATCTTAAAAGCTGGTATGACTAAAGATGATGTATCGAGGGAAGATGCTGAAGAATCCTTTTTAAATGAGATAGTTGCTAGAGAGGAGATTGATGTCCTCCTTGACGAAAAGATTTTTAAAAATGCTAAGAAATATGACAAAAATGGCTCTTCTCCTGTATCAGAAATCAAGGATACGGATAACCTGATTATCAAGGGAAACAATCTATTAGCACTCCACAGTTTGAAAAAACGATTTGCAGGGAAGGTGAAATTGATTTATATCGATCCACCGTATTATTTTACTAAAAAAAAGAAAGAAGATACGTTTCCATATAATTCCAACTTTAAATTATCTACTTGGCTGACTTTTATGAAAAATCGATTGGAAATTGCCAAAGATTTATTGTCTGATGATGGGGCTATTTTTGTTCAGATAAGTGACGATGGCGTTGGAGAACTTCATGTTTTGTTAAAAGAAATTTTCAAGAAAGAGAATTTTATTAATAAGATCACCTTAAAAACAAAGTCTCCTTCAGGATTTGCTAGTGTTAACCCAGGTGTATTCGAAACAGCAGAGTATATTCTTTCTTTTGCGAAAGATAAGACAAAATGGAAGTATAACACTCAGTATGTGCGTTCTGACTATGATCCAAATTATAAATTTTACATTCTCAATAAAAATGAAGACTATTCAAATTGGGAAATTGAAAACATTGGCGAATATGTTGCCAAGAAACAAGGATTTAAAAATAAAAAAGAAGCGAAGCAAAATCTTGGAGGAGTAATTTTTGATAATTTAGTAGCAGATTTTGCTTTAAAAAATGCGGAGTCTATTTACCGTGAGACTTCAATTAATGACAATGCAAGTAGCGTTTTGGTTGATTTGAGAAACAAGTCTAAATACGCCACAGAAACAATTTTTTTCCAATCTAGGGAAAATAATTATGATGTTTATGTAAAAAATGGTCAAGAACTAACCTTCTATTCTAAAAAAATAAGAGAGATTGATGGAGAACGTATTCCTAGTATCCAACTGTCAAATATTTGGATGGATACTCCTTATGAAGGAATTGCTAAAGAAGGCGGAGTCACCTTGAAGGGCGGGAAAAAACCAGAAAAATTAATTCGTCGAATTATCGAATTAGCCACAGACAGGGGGGATTTAGTTCTTGATTATCATCTTGGTTCAGGAACAACTGCAGCGGTGGCTCATAAATTAAATAGACAGTATATAGGCTTTGAACAGTTGGATTATGGGGAAAATGATAGTATTGCTAGATTGGAAAGAGTTATTCAAGGTGAGAGTAGTGGAATTTCTAAAACAGTCAACTGGTCTGGCGGTGGTTCATTCATTTATGCTGAATTAATGGACAAAAATGCAACCTTTATTGATGCTGTTCTTAACTCTAAACATTCTGATGAATTAAAGGCTATTTTTGATGACATGAAAGCAACACTTGATTTTGATTTCAGAGTGGATTTACAAGAAGTTGACCAATCTATCTGGGATGAAGAATTTGAAATGCAGAAAAAAATTCTTGTGAAGATTATTGACAAAAACCAGCTCTATCACAACTACTCTGAAATTGATGATGAAACCATTAAATCGCAATTATCCCAATCAGATTATGATTTCAATAAGAGTTTTTATGGGGAGAAATGATGGTTAGAAAAGCAAAGAAAAAAGAACCGATCTTTGAACTCTTCGATGAATTGAAACAGCTGGATATGGATATTTTGAACGAACAGCATGGTTGGGAATTACCACAGTATATTGTAGAAAATCTCAAGCATGAACCACGTTCTTATCAGAGTGAAGCTATTCGCTATTTTCATTACACTCAAGCATCAGATACTTTCAAGTTTCGAAAGCCAAGACAGCTGATGTTCAATATGGCAACTGGTTCGGGAAAGACTGATTTGATGGCTGGCTTAATCCTCTATCTCTATAAAGAAAAAGGGTATCAAAATTTTCTGTTTACAGTGAATACAAATGGTGTTCTGAGTAAGACCATTGATAATCTAACGAGTGCTCAATCTACTAAGTTTCTTTTCAATTCCAACTTAGAAATTGATGGGGAACATATCTTTATCAACCAGATTTCAGGAAGATTTCCAGATTTTCCTAATAAAAATGTAATTAATATTAAGTTTGTTTCAATTCAAACATTAACAAATGACCTCTTCACACAGGCAGAAAATATCATGTCATTAACAGATTACCAGAAGACAAAAATGGTTATTCTGGCGGATGAAGCCCATCACTATTCTGCTTCTACGAAAAAGAAAAATAAAGCAGAATTGGAAAAAGTCTCATGGGAAAAAAGCCTACTTTCTCTTCTTCACGCACATGCTGATAATCTCTTGCTAGAATTTACCGCAACACTTGATTTTGACGATGAGACCATTTATCAAAAATATCGAGATAAGATTATTTACCGTTATACCTTGGATTCATACATCAAAGAGCGATATTCAAAAAATGTAAGACGCATTCAGACGGGGAATTCCAATGAAGATAATATGCTTAGTACCGTTCTTCTGAGTGAATATCGCCGCAAATTTGCTCTAGAAAAATTTGGGATTGAGATAAAACCAGTCATTCTTTTCAAATCACATAAAATTGATGCTTCCTATGAAGCAAATAAGCTATTCAATGAGATGATTGATAGTCTGACTGTGGAAAGTTTAAGATCGTTCCTTATTTCGCAACTGAGAAGTGTATCAGAAGAGCAAAGCCATACCCTACAGCTAGCTTATCAGTATTATCTCGAGAAGGATGAGCTTTCAACTATTGTTCGAGAAATTAAGCGTAGTTTTTCACCAGCTAGAATTCTAAATGCAAATGATTCAGATAGTGGCTCAAAAGGGTTGCTAGAAACAGGACAGTATCAAGCCCTCAATTCGCTTGAATCGCCCAATAATCTGTACCGTGTAGTCTTTGCCGTAGCAAAATTAACAGAAGGTTGGGATGTCCTCAATCTTTACGATATCGTTCGTATTAGCAACTTGGGAAAAATGAATGATAAAAGAGATGCTAAATCAACCAATTCTGAGGCTCAGTTGATCGGACGTGGGGCACGATACAATCCTTTCCCCTTAAATCAAAAGATTTCTTATCAAAGACGATTTGATGAATCAGATGAAACAGCAAGTCTTTTGTTGGAAACACTACACTACCATACCCTTAATGAACAGCAATACATCAAGAATTTGATGGCATCACTTGACAAGATGAATCTTGCGACTGGGACGGATGAAAAAAATCCTCCGATTGAAATCAAACTGAGACCCTCTTTCAAGAAGACCCAAATCTTTAAAACAGGTAAGCTTTACTATAACGAAACTGAGGAAATTCCTGACAGTCACTATGTGAATTTACGTGCATATGGTATTGAAATTTCTAAGCTAGCCAATGTAACCTATTTTAAATCCACCTATGAAACAGCTTACCTTTCAGCTGAAGCAATAGAGTTAAAAACGTCCCAATTGAGGGGAGTTGATATTCGTTATTTTAAAAAATCAATTAGCCGCTCTAACTTTTTCCGATTTGAAAATCTGAAAAGATATCTTCCAAATCTCAAGTCTATGGATGAGTTTTGGGGTGAAAATTGGCTAGATTTGCAAAATCTTACACTCTCTGTCACAACGGAAAAAGAAACCATTGTAGAAGATTTTTCCGCTATGGAAAAGCTGAAAATTGTTGATAACTTTTTTAACCTACTGGCTGCCCAAATAAAGGCAGGTTATCGCAAAGCAAGGGGTACGAACCGCTTTATCGGATATCCAATTACAGAATATCTCGTTGATTATCGCAAACGAATACCTAATTATGATACAGCTAAACAGAGTGGCTCCTTCATCGAACAAAAAGTAGCTAATATTAGTTTTGAAAAATTTGACTTTTTTGCTTACCAATCTGCTATAATCAATAGAAATGAAGAAAATTTAGTTAATGCTATCGCCAATCATATTGATGAACTAAGAGAACAATACGGTGATATTTTCCTCATTCGAATGGACGAAAACATGCTAAAGGGGACAGATAAAGTTGAACAATTGAAACTGCACCAATTTGAAGAGAATCCACGGGAAATCAATTTTTCAGGATTTCAACCAGACTTTATCCTACTTCTTCAAAATAAGGATTACTATCTTCAAATCTTCATTGAACCCAAAGGTGAACAATTGGCAGAAAAAGATAGATGGAAGGAGGAACTTCTTTCATACATCAACAACCATCAAGAAGATTTGGTTTTCGAGGATGAAGTTGATGGAGTTATCATCAAAGGGCTTAAATTCTATAATCAAGAAAATAGTAAGCAAACACTCAATCAATTAGCACAGATAGCTCTTGAAAAACCACATTTTGGTGGAAATATTAGGCTGGACTTATTCTAAGTACCAAAAAGACGATTTCCGCTTGGATAATCGCCTTTTTTGCTATTTTATCTTGTACTTGGTATAAACTAGTATATATTCCACTAGATAGTATGCTCTATCTCTTGTACCAAAACTATAGTCCCCATTAATCGGTTTGTAGCCATCATAGTCTTTCATTTGAATAGAAGTTTTATCTGCACTATCAAAAATCGTTCTTTCTGTTCTTTTGATTCCCTCTGAGTTTGGGACTGATCCAGCCTAGCATAGCAATAATACTTGTTTTCTTTTCAGGATAAATAACTTAGTCATTAATACAGTGCCTCCTTACTCAAGGATACCAAGACAGAGCAAAAAAGTCTAGATGAACTAGACTTTCTTTGTTTATTCTACTGTTACTGACTTAGCAAGGTTACGTGGTTTGTCCACATCGAGGCCACGGTGAAGGGTTGCAAAGTAAGCGACTAGTTGCGTTGGTACGACCATGGAGATTGGTGAAAGGTAAGGGTGGACGGTCGTAAGGACGATATCGTCTGTGTCTTTAGCAACATTTTCTTCTGCGATAGTGAGAACCTTGGCACCACGGGCTGCCACTTCTTGGATATTTCCACGAGTGTGGTTGGCAAGAACTGGGTCTGACAAGAGGGTCAAAACAGGTGTCCCATCTTCAATCAAGGCAATGGTTCCATGCTTGAGCTCTCCTGCCGCAAAGCCCTCACACTGGATGTAAGAAATCTCTTTGAGCTTAAGACTCGCCTCCATGGCTACATAGTAGTCTTGACCACGTCCAATGTAAAAAGCGTTGCGAGTGGTTTCAAGAAGCTCTCGAACCTTGGCATCAATGGTTTCTTTCTCAGAAAGAGTTGATTCAATAGACTGAGCTACGATTGACAATTCGTGAACTAGGTCAAAAGCTTTGGCTTTTTCATTCCCATTTGCTTCACCAACCGCTTTTGCAAGAAAGGCAAGGGCTGCGATTTGCGCAGTATATGCCTTGGTTGAAGCTACAGCAATTTCAGGTCCTGCATGAAGCAACATGGTATGGTTGGCTTCACGAGAAAGAGTTGAACCTGGCACGTTTGTCACTGTCAAGCTTGGAATGCCCATTTCATTAGCTTTAACCAAAACTTGACGGCTGTCAGCTGTTTCACCAGACTGACTGATAAAGATGAAGAGCGGTTTCTTGCTGAGAAGTGGCATACCATAACCCCACTCAGAGGAGATTCCAAGTTCAACTGGCGTATCTGTCAACTCTTCCAGCATCTTCTTAGAAGCAAATCCTGCGTGGTAAGATGTCCCAGCTGCAAGGATGTAAATGCGGTCTGCCTCTTGAACAGCCTTGATGATAGCTGGTTCTACGACAACTTGACCAGCCTCATCTGTGTAGGCTTGGATGAGTTTACGCATAACCGTTGGTTGCTCATCGATTTCCTTGAGCATGTAGTAAGGGTAAGTTCCCTTACCGATATCTGACAAGTCTAGCTCAGCAGTATAGCTAGCACGTTCACGACTATTGCCATCATAGTCTTGCACTTCGACACTATCAGCCTTGACGATTACCAACTCTTGGTCATGAATTTCCATGTACTGGTTGGTTTCACGAATCATAGCCATGGCATCTGAGCAGACCATGTTATAGTCTTGTCCAAGACCAATCAAAAGTGGTGATTTATTCTTAGCCACGTAGATGACTTCAGGATCTTGTGAGTCAACCAAGGCAAAGGCATAAGAACCACGGATGATATGAAGGGCTTTTTTGAAGGCTTCAAGAACTGAGAGACCATCTTCTTCTGCAAATTTCCCAATCAAGTGAACAGCGATTTCTGTGTCTGTTTGCCCCTTGAAGTGGTGACCTGCAAGGTATTCTTCCTTGATTTCAAGGTAGTTCTCAATCACTCCATTGTGCACCAAGACAAAACGTTCTGTCTCAGAGCGATGTGGGTGAGCATTGTCCTCAGTTGGTTTCCCGTGAGTTGCCCAACGAGTATGTCCGATACCAGTTGTTCCCTCCACACCAGCTGTCTTGGCAGACAATTCTGCAATACGACCAACCGCCTTGACCAGATGGTTTTCAGCACCACCTAGGACAAAAATCCCCGCAGAATCATAACCACGGTATTCGAGCTTTTCAAGCCCCTGAATCAAAATATCAGTTGCATTTGTGTTTCCAACAACACCAACAATTCCACACATAGTATATACGACACAGGCAAGCTGTGCTTTCTCCTTAAAATTGGTATAGTCTAATTCCTCTTTTATAGAATCAGCAAAAACAGTATATACTTGTTTCTTTCGCTTGTCAAGAGTAAAAATTGGTATAGTTCAAATTAAGCTCCTGTAACCAAAAAACTCTGACCAATTAGGATAATCAGTCAGAGTCCTTTTAAAATCCATTATTGTCGCTCAATTCCTTGAACCAGTACCCTGATTTTTTCAGACGACGTTCTTGCGTTTCCAAGTCTAGTTCGACCAAACCGTAGCGATTTTTATAGCTGTTGAGCCATGGCCAACAGTCAATAAAGGTCCAGATTAAGTATCCTTTACAGTTGGCTCCATCTTCAATGGCACGGTGAAGTTCGCGAAGATGACCTTTTACAAAGTTAATACGGTAATCATCTTGAATCATTCCATTCTCACGGAATTTTTCTTCCCCTTCAACACCCATACCATTCTCTGTCAACATCCACTCAATATTGCCATAATTTCCCTTGATATTTTGGGCGATGTCATAAATCCCTTGCTCATAAATCTCCCAGCCACGGTGAGGATTAATTTTACGTCCAGGCATCACATAAGGCTCATAAAAATGTTCTGGTAAGAGTGGACTCTCTGGATGCTTAGCAAATCGAGGAGCCATAACACGCAAAGGTTGATAGTAGTTGACACCAAGGAAGTCTACCGTATTGTCACGAATGAGATCCAACTCCTCCTCTGTAGCATCAGGCAAGAGACCGTATTCATGTAAGATTTCTACCAACTCCCGTGGATAAGCTCCCAAGACAGACGGATCTAAGAAAGATTGAGCTTGGAAGAGATCCGCAATCCGAGCAACCTTGACATCCGCAGGATGCTGACTACGTGGATAGGCTGGTGTCAAGTTTAAGACAATCCCAATCTTAGAGCCAGGCAAGAGTTCATGACAGTCCTTGACCGCTCTACTACTGGCTAATTGTGTGTGATAGGCTACTTTAACCGCTGCCTCCGCATCCACCTTATGTGGATAATGGGCATCGTAAAAATAGCCAAATTCCACAGGAACAATGGGCTCGTTAAAGGTAATCCATTAATCCACTAAATCTCCATAAGTCTCAAAACAAAAACGAGCATAGTCTTCATAGGCTCTGACGGTTGCCTTATTTTCCCATCCATCCCCATCTTCTTGAAGGGCAAAAGGCAAGTCAAAGTGGTAGAGATTGACTAAAAGACGAATTCCCTTGGCCTTAATGGTTTCAAAGCCCTGACGATAAAAAGCCACCCCTTGTGGATTGACCTCTCCACGGTCTTGTAGGAAAATGCGAGACCACTGGATAGAAGTTCGGAAGGCAGTGTGACCAGTCTCTACCAAAAGCTCAATATCCTTTTCCCAATTTTCATAAAAGGTCGATGTCTTATCTGGACCAATCCCATTATAGTAACGATTTGGCTCCACTTGGTACCAGTAATCCCAGAGATTATCTCCCTTACCGTCACCAGCTATACGTCCTTCTGTCTGTGGTCCAGAAGTAGAGGATCCCCAGACAAAATCCTTTGGAAATTTTAACATACATTTACCTCTTTATCTACTCATTTTTCCCATTATACAGAAAAAACAAGGTAAAAACTAGTTGCATTTTTTCCTTGTTTTTCTTCTGATTATAGTTTTTATTTCTTGCTGAGAATTTCAAGCGTTTCGAGCAAGTTATCTGCATGAACTTCGATGGTATCACCAGTCGCTTTAATCTTAACTTCTACGATGCCATCGGCTGCTTTTTTACCAACAGTGATACGGATTGGCAACCCAATCAAGTCGCTATCACTGAATTTGACTCCGACACGTTCGTTACGGTCATCCGTCAAGACTTCGTAACCAGCTCCCATCAAGCTTGCTTCAAGCTTTTCTGTCAAAGCTTGCGCTTCTTCGTCCTTGACATTGACAGTGATCAAGTGCACATCAAATGGGGCCAATTCTTTAGGGAAGTTGATTCCCCAAGCATAATGGTATTCACCTTTTGGTGTTTTGTTAACAAAGAGGCGAGCGTGTTGCTCTATAACGGCTGAAAGGAGACGGCTAACACCGATACCGTAACATCCCATGATAATTGGCACAGCACGGCCATTTTCATCCAAGACATCTGCACCCATACTTGCTGAATAGCGACTCCCGAGTTTGAAGATATGACCAATTTCGATACCACGCGCGAAGTTTAGGACACCTTGTCCGTCTGGTGAAATTTCACCCTCACGAACTTCACGGATATCCACATATTCTGCAGTAAAATCACGACCTGGATTCACACCAGTCAAGTGGTAGCCATCTTCGTTAGCCCCTACAACAGCATTGTGAACATCTTGCACCTTACGGTCTGCGATGATTTTAATATTCTCTGGTAAAGCAACTGGTCCAAGTGAACCAAAACCTGCTTGAACAACACTTGCCACTTCTTCTTCGCTTGCAACGTCAAAGAAATCTGCTCCCAAGTAGTTTTTCAACTTGACTTCGTTGAGTTGGTCATTTCCAACTAGAAGGGCTGCAACAAGCTCACCATCTGCCATGTAGAAGAGGGTCTTGATTGTTTGTTCTTCTGGAATGTTGAGGAAGGTCGCCACTTCATCGATGGATTTAACATCTGGCGTTGCAACACGAGTCACTTCTTCTTCAGCGACAACACGGTTGCTTGGTTTGTACTCGTTTGTTGCCATTTCCAAGTTAGCCGCGTAGCTAGACTCACTTGAGTAGGCAATGGTGTCTTCACCAGAGACCATCCATTTGAGCAATTCTGCCTTGATTTCTTCTTGTACTTCTGCAGGAATTTCGTCAAATGAGGCAACTGACTTGTCCAAGACAACCCAGCGGTCAAGGTCTGTACGAGCAGGTGTAATAGCCATAAATTCTTGGCTGTCCTTACCACCCATGGCTCCACCATCACCAATGATAGCCTTGAAGTCTAAGCCACTACGAGTGAAAATACGCTCATAAGTAGCCTTATACTCATCGTAAACACTGTCCAAGCTATCATAGTTAGCGTGGAAGCTATAAGCATCTTTCATGATAAACTCACGCGTACGGAGAAGTCCGTTACGTGGACGTTTTTCATCACGGTACTTAGGTTGAATTTGGTAAAGGTTGAGTGGCAATTGCTTGTAAGACTTGACAGAGTCATGAACAATAGCTGTAAAAGTCTCTTCGTGTGTCGGTCCTAGAATAAAGTCTGACTTTTCACGGTTTTTCAATTTATAGAGGTCTTCACCATAAGTTTCATAACGACCTGATTCACGCCAAAGATCGGCACTGAGAAGAGCAGGAGTCAACATCTCAACTGCACCAATCTTATCAAATTCTTGGCGCATGATGTTTTTGGCTTTTTCAATCACACGGTTGGCAAGTGGTAAGTAAGAATAAACACCTGCTGAGACTTGGCGAACATAACCAGCTCGCAACATAAGAGCATGGCTGATAACTTGAGCATCGCTTGGCATTTCGCGAAGCGTTGGAATTAGCATTTTACTTTGTTTCATAATATTCCTCGATTATCTAAAAGAAGAGTCGCATAATGTCATTCCAGGTCACAGCTAGCATCAAGACAACCATGATAACTACACCAGCCATGGTGACATAGGTTTCAATTTCTTGTTTAAGGGGTTTCCGGCGGATAGCCTCTAGGATATTGAGCACAATCTTTCCACCATCCAAAGCCGGGATAGGAATCAAATTAAAAATCCCGATATTGATGGAAATCATAGCTAGGAAGTAGAGGACATTTTCAATTCCATTTTTAGCAGCATCGCTACTTGCCTTAAAGATGGCAACGGGACCACCGAGTTTGTTCAAATCTGGATGGAAAATCAAGTTTTTCAGAGCCGAAAGTATACGGAGCCCTGAGTCAGCAGCGGTTGTAAAGCCACCAACAAACATGGATAGAAAGTCTGACTTGACTCCCGGTTGAACCCCAAGAATATAACGTCCTTGATTCTCTTCCGGAGTCACAGTTACTTGTTTTTCGCTACCATTTTCAGAAATGGTCACATCCAAGGTCGGGGCTGTCTTGTCCTTGGTATCTGCTTCCACAGCCTGGGTCAAGTCTTGCCAATTCTTAACTTCATGCGAGCCGACCTTAGTAATTTGAGCTGTCTCAGCTACACCTACCTTCGCCAAAGCTCCCTCTGGCATGACATGAAAGAGATTGGTCTGAGTATCTCTAACACCGCCCTGCAAAAAGATTAAGAGCCAAAAAGCAACAACACCTAAGATAAAGTTATTCATAGGACCCGCAAAGTTGGTGATGAGCTTGCCCCAGATAGAAGCATTTTGATACTGTACATCCAGAGGAGCGATGCGCACTTCGGTTCCGTCTTCTTCAACAACCGTTGCATCATGATCCACTGTAAAAGTCTTTTCTTCTTCCAGGACCAAACCCTTGATAAAGAGCTTGTCTTCAAAGTCAAACTGAGTTACCTGCATAGGAAGAGCCGTTTGACCCAACTTCTTCCCTGAGAAGTTAATCCGTTTGACCTTACCATCATCAGCAAGTGTTAAACTGACTGGAGTTCCTGTCTTGATTTCTGTCGCATCATCACCCCAGCCAGCCATACGAACATAGCCTCCTAGAGGAAGGATTCGAATGGTATAAGCAGTGCCATCCTTGCCGATATGGGAAAAAATCTTGGGTCCCATACCAATGGCAAATTCACGAACTAGAATGCCTGATTTCTTGGCAAAGTAAAAATGTCCAAACTCATGTACCACCACTATAATCCCAAAAACGAGGATAAAGGTTAGCAATCCAATCATTCAATCTTCCTTTCTTTAAAACAGGCAAAATAAGTGCATCATTGGAAACACAACCAACATGCTGTCAAAGCGATCCAATACACCGCCATGTCCAGGGATAAATTTTCCAGAATCCTTGACACCGAAATGGCGTTTCATGGCACTCTCAATCAAGTCACCAAACTGGCCTGCCACACTGAAGAAGGTGGCAAAAAGACTCATCCTATAAATTCCATAGGGAAGAGCAACTGTACTGTCTACTAGCATGAAGAGCACTGTTATCAGTACCGCACCTAGAACACCCCCAACAAAGCCCTCAATGCTCTTATTAGGAGAAACTCTAGGGGCTAACTTATGCTTACCAAAATTCACACCCGTCAGATAAGCTGCGCTATCTGTCGCCCAAACGATAAAGAGAGCCAGAAGAACCTTATCAAATCCAGCTATACGAGCATCTAGCAAGGCATTGAAACCAAAACCAACATAGAAACTCACAGCAATCGGAAAGGCAGCATCTTCAATCGTATAGCTTTTACTGAAAACGGTTGTCCCTAACATAATTGTAATCAAAACACTGTAGGCAACTACATTGCCATCAGCCGGCAAAAAAGTTAGGTAATTTTCTAAGGGGATTGTAAGTGCAAAGGTTGCAAGGAGGGTCAAGGTGCCCTCAATGGTCATGGTCTTTAGTCCCTTCATGTGCAGGAGCTCATGAACAGCCAGCATAGCTATCAAGCCAATTCCTATCTGTAACAAGAGCCCGCCAACAAACAAGACGGGAAGGAAAATAACTAGAGCCAGTCCAGCAAACAGTGTTCTCTCTTGTAAATCCTTGGTCATATTTTCTCCTAAACTCCTCCAAATCGGCGATGACGACGATTATAGGCAAGAATTGCTTCCTGTAAGGCTTCCTCGTCAAAATCAGGCCACAAGGTATCCGTAAAATAGAGCTCACTATACGCTCCCTGCCATGGAAGGAAATTACTCAAGCGTAATTCTCCACTGGTACGAATAATCAAGTCCGGATCTCGCACATCCTTAGGCAAATGTTGGGTGAAGAGATAGTTGCCAATCAATTCCTCTGTGATATCGCCTGGATTGATTTTCGCATCTAAAACATCCTGAGAAATCAGCTTAACAGCCTGCGTAATCTCAGCACGTCCACCATAGTTAAGGGCAAAATTAAGAATCAAACCCGTATTGTTCTTAGTCAATTCCTCTGCTCTTGTCAAAGCTTCAAAAGTCGACCTAGGCAGACGGTCCGTCTCCCCAATCATTTGAATTTTAACATTATTTGCATGCAATTCAGGAACATAGTTATCATAAAACTCGACTGGTAAGTTCATGATAAACTTGACTTCCTGATCTGGACGAGTCCAATTTTCCGTAGAAAAGGCATAAACTGTAATGACCTTGACTCCCAGTTTATTGGCTGCCTTGGTCACCTTTTGAAGGGAGTCCATCCCTGCCTTATGTCCGAAGACCCGTGGTTGCATGCGTCTCTTAGCCCAGCGACCATTCCCATCCATGATGATGCCAATATGATTAGGAACCTGTATTGGAACCTCTACTTCTGCAGCTTTATCTTTCTTAAAAAATCCAAACATGATCTTATTCCTATTCAAAAATCTATTGTTTTATTATACCATACTTCCCTATTTTCTTCTATTGCTAAGTTACTATCATTACTTGTAAGTAACAAAAAATAAGCCACCTGATTGGGCGACTTTATTTTATAGGGAGATTATTATGAAAAAGTTTTAGGAGTTTAAGTTAAGTTTCTCTTAACTTATGAGCTTAGTATACCGTTCCTAACTTAAATTTTTCTTAATTTTTTTGAGAAAGCGAGATTTTTCCATTTTTCTTGGACAAGCGTTCTTGATAGAGTTTCATTCGGTCCTCATTCTCTAAAAAATGAGGAGTCGGGGAAACTTGAAACTTTAAAATATCCTCTAAACCATAGGGCGCAAAGAGTTCTAAAGTTGCGTCAGCATGCAAACGAAGACCTACCGCCGTACAGCGTTCCGGATATTTACTCATAGCATCACGAGAACTCGTGTAAGGCGCAGTGTGGGGACTGTGCTGATGCATATAGACCGGATTTTTCAACTCCCACTGATACTGAGGAAAATCTTCTCTCAGTTTTTTCTCTAGGGTTACTGTTTCCTCATAAGAAACATCTGGATCAAAGAAAATCACATCCACATCCGTCTCACTATCAAAAGGCGATTTGTCTGACAAGAGATTCCAGATGAAATTCCTAACTGAGCCTGCTGCCAACCACGAGTCTTGCAGACCAAGGTCTCGGATGATGGTCAGAATAGTCATCATATCTGGATTTTCTCTGAAAGCATCTAGAATTTCTTGTTCATTTTTCATTGTATTCATACCCTAAATGCTCATATGCCTTAGCAGTTGCCACCCGTCCAGAACGAGTTCGCATGATGAAACCTTTCTGGATCAGGTAAGGCTCGTACATGTCTTCAACTGTCTCACGCTCTTCGGCGATATTCACAGAAAGAGTTCCTAGACCAACAGGTCCTCCACTGTACATCTCAATCATGGTCCGAAGGATTTTTTGGTCCACATAGTCCAAACCTTCATGGTCAACATCCAGCATGGTCAAAGCCTTATCGGTAATAATATCATCGATTACCCCATTCCCCATAATCTGGGCAAAATCGCGCACGCGCTTGAGGAGACGATTGGCAATACGAGGGGTTCCACGACTACGAAGAGCTAACTCAGATGCTGCCTCATGAGTAATTTCCATCTCAAAAATATCTGCTGTCCGCTCAACAATTTCCGTCAAATCAGCATGGGCATAGTATTCCATATGACCTGTAATCCCAAAACGTGCCCGCAGAGGATTTGAGAGCATCCCCGCACGTGTCGTTGCACCAATCAAGGTAAAAGGTGGCAAGTCCAGATGAACACTGCGACTGCCTTCACCAGCCCCAATCATAATGTCGATGTAAAAGTCCTCCATGGCACTATAAAGCACCTCTTCCACCGACATGGGCAAGCGATGAATCTCGTCAATAAAGAGGACGTCCCCAGGCTCCAAATCATTCAAAATCGCTACCAAGTCACCCGCTTTTTCAATAACAGGACCTGATGTTTGCTTGAGATTAACTCCCAGTTCATTGGCAATAACAAAGGCCATGGTCGTTTTCCCCAAACCTGGAGGCCCGAAAAGGAGGACATGATCCAGCGCTTCATCCCGCATTTTGGCAGCTTCTATAAAGATTTGCAGCTGGTTCTTGACCTTGTCCTGCCCAATATATTCACGTAAATACTGAGGACGGAGCGTACGTTCTACCAACTCCTCATCCCCCATGATTTCATTATCTAAAATTCTACTCATGCTCTTATTATAATACAAAGGAATTAATTCCGCTTGTTTTGTGGTTTTTAGTTTGTTGAAATAAGTCTTAAGTTACTAAAATAAAGTTATTTTGTATCATTGGTTTCCGTTTTGTTGCCGAAATCATTTAAATTCTTTTTTGTTGTTGAATTTTTAATGATTGTATCAGAATATGCTCTATTTATTAATTTTTTAAGGTAGGGGAAAAATTCTTTATGTTCATCAGTATTGAATATTTTTAGCATTTCTGATTTAGGAATTCCATGTAATCGTCCGACTTTGAGAGTCGTTTCTACACTCAATAAAGCATTGTTGAAAAACTTTTCTCTTTCATCATCAGATAATTCTTTAAGGTCCTGGATACTTGTGTCTTCATATTCTTTATCTATTTTTCCAATGAGATAATCTATACTTGTATTGAAATAAATAGCTATATTGCCAAGTTGTGCTAGGTTAGGTTCTATGTTCCCTTTTTCCCACCTGGTAATATTAACTCGATTTACTCCTAATTCATCGGCTAATCTTTGTTGAGTTAATTGATTCTTTTTCGTAATTCTTTAAGTCGCTCTGGGAAAGTAGCCATAATTTCTCCTTTATGCAAAAAGTGTACTTTTTCCTTGGCAAAAAATATTCACAAATGGTACAATTTATTTGTACAAAAAATGTGCTAAACAAATTATATCAAACTATACAATGTTTGACAAGAAGATAGGTGTATGACCTATGATTATATAAAAAAGTCTTTGAAGAAAACCCTCAAAGACTTCATAAAAAACTTTCTGTCTAAATTATATCATATATAGAAAGTAAGTGGTAAAATTTTTTAGAAAACCTCAAACCCTATGAGAGAGACCCCCAAGCAAGAAAAAAACTAGGATTTCCCTTGTCCCAGTCTTGGCATTCTGCTCATTATGCTTTAACATAGAGTATGTAGACTGAGTAAGTTTGGGAAATAAAATTTCTTCTTTCGGTTTTTACTTACTCGGTGTCGTAAGGATTGCAGTCCTTACGGCTTTTTTATTTGCTTAAATTTGATATCATTATAGCACGTTTTATCCCCTGGTGCAACTATTTCTAAATATCAGGGTTTAAATTTCTTCCAGGTAATTTTCCCAGTTGGCATATATTGACTTGTTTTTTTAGACTCTAAGCGTCTAACCTCCCCACCAGATAGCCCTCTTTGCTCTTGAATTTGATCATAGTCAACAATTCAAGACCCCAATAATAATTCCCGGAGTTTGTCTTTATCAGCCAAGAGTATCATTTCACTCATTGCTTCTGCTCCTTTTTCTGTCCAATATTTTCCACCTCTCTTCATACGGTAAGTAATTTTACGATGCTGACTTTCCATTATACCTATTCCAGAATGTGAAAGACCTCTCAATTCTGCAGGCTTGGTATATTGAAAATTTTGAAGAAGGCGCCGTTTAAATTTATAGAGCTGTTCTATCTCTTCCTGAGTCTCTATTAAAGCCTCTGTCGTATCTAAAACACTACGTAATAAACTTTTATCATGCCTTTGAATCGCTTGAAATGCTTTTTCTAAAAGCTCTGATGGATAAGAATTGAAAAAGCTCTTTAAACTATGATTAAGATGATATTCGTCCCCAAAATGATCATGGCGACTTACTCTGAGTATCTTTGCCATTTCTTTAAATACATACGGTGTATAGCCATGCCCTCCATCTGAATTAGTGACAAAAATAGTTTCTTTACTAATCTCGAAAGTATTAGTTAAATAGTCTATTACCTGCTCTCTCACTAAACGATTTTTTGGTGAAATAAATTTCTTTTTGTCTTGCAGTTCAAATCTCTTACTCCCTATCTTTTTGCTTCCTGTATGTACGACAAAATGAGAAAGATCTATACGGCGATTATTTAGATTTTTATCACTTGATTTTACCATTACACCATCTCCCTCTACGTAGATGACATCTACTTTCTCTTTTATTTCGTTTGATTCTTGATAAGACTGGTAACTTTCCTGTTTCCTCAACAAATCAGCGCATAGTTTAACTGCCTTAACGACTGTAGGTTTTGTAATTACAATATTATAAGTCATTTCAATCACTTGTATCACTTTTCCATAAGACATCATAGTAGATAATTTAGCTATTTGGTACATAAATTCTCTGGAATACCTAGTATTTCTCTCTAAACCCAATTTATCATCAACAGGAATTATCCAGTTATCTCCTTTTTTCCAACGCCTTCTCCTAAAAGTAAATTCCCCAAATGTAAAAGCTACTGTTCGCTCCATTGAATGAATACAGGTATAACCTCTTCGCTTCATGATAGGCACTTGTGAATCATCATAAGATTTTATCCAATTTAAAAAATCTTTACCGCTACTCTCTAATAAATTCTTCTTGAATAAACGTTCATCTAGCACCTGCCACAACCTCCTTTAGTACAATAGAGCTATTGTACAAGTCAGGTAGAACTTTAGGCAAATTTATTTTAATTCTACAAAAAAACCTAGGACAATAGTCTCTTATCTCCAAAAAAGCAACGGATTTGCCGTTGCTTTTTGCATGGTTACGATAGTCTTGGTAAAATAGAACTGCACAATACACCATTTAGAAAGGCTATCTTATGCATATTCACTATAACAAAAATCAAACAACTTTACCACTAGAAATCCGTTCTTTCTTGCCACAAGACCATCTCGTCTTTATTATCTGAATACCTTGGAAGATAGTCCTTTCCCTACCTTCTATCATGCCTCTGCTCACCCGTCTTAGCACCCTAAAATGCTTGTATCTACTCTTCTATTTGCCTCTTCACAAGGGATTTTCTCTGCTCGAAAAATTGAAAAAATGATGATTGAAAATCTCGCCATGCAGTACCTAACAGGGCAGTTGGTTGTTAGCTATCGCACCATCAAGCGTTTTCGTGTCGCCGAAGGGATGGAAGAACTCATTCGTGATCTTTTCATCGACCTCAATCTTCGTTTAAAAACGGAAGAGTTAGTGATCTTAGATTGTTTGTGTATTGACGGGACTAAGATTGAAGCCAATGCCAACAAGTATCGTTTCGTGTGGAAAAAAGCAAGGGACAAGTTTTCCGTCAAACTGCAAGAACAGATCCAGATTTATTGTCAAGAAGAAATCATTCCTCTTATCCATCAAGCTATCGAACTAGAGACACAAGAGCCTATCTCCTCAGGGCAGTTGATTGAACTCTCTCACGTCCTTGAAGAAGAATTGCCAAGACATGGAGGAGACACTCCTTAAAGGAAAAGATGAGCGTAAAACCAAAGGTCGGAAACTCAAGAAAATCTTGCCTAAAGTCAAAGATGATTTTTCAGTACGTGCTGAAAAATAGGAGAAGGATCAAGAAACTTTTGTAGGTCGCAACAGCTTTTCCAAAACAGATACAGATACCAAGACTCTTCTCCCCTTACTTGAAACCTATCCACATGACCTAAAGACAGTTGTCGCAGATGCTGGATATGGAAGTGAAGAGAACCTCCTTCGTTTAGATGAAAAGGAGGTGAACCATCTGATGAAATATGCCATGTTTGATAAGGAACAAAAGAGAAGGTATACACAGTCAGCTAGAAACTTAGGGAATTGGTACTATAATGGCAAGGAGGATAGCTACACACATCCTGATGGCTGGTGTTATCGTTTTCGCCCTATCAAACATCAGAAAACAGAGACGGACTTTCAAGAGGAAATCAAGGTTTACTACGCTGATGAATCTGAATCAGCTCCTCAAAAGGGACTGTATATGAATGAAGGCTATCAGCACTTAAAAAATAAAGAATGCCAGGCGCTTTTATCTCCCCAAGGTAGACAGATTTTCGCTCAACGCAAGATTGATGTGGAACCTGTCTTTGGACAGATAAAGGCTTGTTTGGGGTACAAGAGAGGTAATCTGAGAGGGATGCGTCAAGTGAGAATTGACATGGGATTGGTACTTATGGCAAATAAGCTCCTAAAATACAATAAGAGAACGACTTAAAATGAAAAAGCTAGAGTTCTGCAATTGGAAATCTCTAGCTTTTTGTGGTTGAGAACTAGTTTGTCTTAGGTTCGTTTTGTGTATCAACTTTTTCTTCTAGTCAGATAATGCAAGCACCCAATTACCACTGATAGGACGGCTACATAGATAACTTGAGTGGTTTCTAGAGGCACAAAAGCTTCTTGAAGGATAAAGGTATTGGCAAGTACTCCAACAAGGGCTGCAAGACTCAAAAGTAGGAGCAAGACTAGTTTGTATCGATTAAAGGGAATGCTGACCTTAGCAACTAGACACAGACCATTGATTAAAGCAAGGAGGAAGCAAATAAATTTGACCTGACTTGGGACAGTGATAAAGAAGTTAGTCAGAAAAACACTAGCAACCAGAATGCTACCACCAATTGCAGCATTGGTCAAAATATCTCGCATAAACTGTATGCTGACCTTTTCTTTATTGGACTCAAAAGTTAGGAAGAAGGATGGAATCCCAATCGTAATAGCTGAAATGATTGTAAACTGAATGGGGATAAAGGCAAATTCAAAACCAAATACCACACTCAAAATGGCAAAAACGATGGAGAAGAAGGTCTTTGTTAGAAAGAGAGAGGCTACCTTTTGGATGTTATTGATGACACGGCGCCCTTCCATCAAAATATCATAAAATACTGCAAAGTCATCTGTCAGAAAAACAATATTGGATACACTTTTGGCTGCACTCGTAGCCCCCTTCATGGCAAAACTAATATCTGCTTTTCTAAGAGCCAGAACATCATTGACCCCATCACCACTCATGGCAACTGTTTTACCAGCATTTTGCAAAATAGATACCATCTTTTGCTTCTGTTCAGGTGTCACCCGACCAAAGATATCGTGTTCCAAGACTACTCTTTCAAAGTCTTGTTCACTCACCTTGGTCATATCAATCGCCCGTGCTTCTTCCTTAAAACCTGCTTTACGAGCCACCCCATATACAGCCACATGATTATCACCACTGATAATCTTCACTTCAACACCTTGTGACTCGAAATAGTCAAAGGTGTCCTTGGTATTGTCCTTGATCTCATCTGATAGAACAACATGACCCAGTAGTTCCATATTGGCTGGAGTCGCAATTTGATCCTTGCTATAAGCAAGTGTCAAGATTCGAAAACCTTGCTGTTTTAGATGTTCATAGTAGGCATCCATCGGCTGGATAAATCCTAGAAACTCATAAGCACCGAAGAAATAGGCCCCACCCTCTTTTACTTGGACAAAGGAATACTTGTTTTTACTTGAAAATGCACCGACTTCTTGAACTTCCCACTTTTTCTCACAGTTTAAGTAACTCTTCAGAGCACGCGAAGTCGCATTTTCATCATCGAAATAGGCTAGATAAGAAGAGAGTTTCTCTGCCAGTTTCGTATCCATTTCGTGAACTGTCATATTCCCCGTCGTTATAGTTCCAGTCTTATCAAAACAAAGAACATCTACACGCGCCAAGGTCTCCACACAATATAGTTCCTGCACCAAAACCTTCTTTTTAGCCAGCTTCATGGCCGCCACCGCCAGGGATACGCTGACCAAGAGAATCAAGCCCTCTGGAATCATGCCTGCCAAGGCACCAGAACTTCCCAAGACAATCTCAACATAAGACCGTCCTAGACTAAAACCTCTGACATAGAGCAGAATGGCAACTGGTACCAGCAAGATAGAGACTATTTTTAAAATCTTATCCATGCAATCGCGCAGTTGAGAAGAGTATTTTTTGAATTCCTTGCTGGATTTTGCGAGTTTGTTAATATAGCTATCTGGACCCACAGCCGTTGCTGTAACCAGACAAGTACCGCTAACGATATTGCTTCCGCTCATCAGCTTGTCACCAACTGTTTTAAGGACCGAATCACTCTCACCAGTCAGCAAAGACTCATCAATTTCAATATTCCCTGCAAGTACCTCTGCATCAACAGGCACCTGATCTCCCAGATTGAGATGCAGATACTCCCCCAGAACGATGTCCTCTGGATGAATCTCAATTGTTTTCCCATCTCGATTGACCCTGTACTTACTTTTACCAAGCAAACTTAGCTTTTCTAAGGAATTTTTTGAACGCACTTCTTGGAAAATACCGATGGCTGTATTGATGGCAATTACGCCTAAAAAGAGCATATTTTCAAATCGCATGGTTGTGGCTACCAGAACTGCCAGAGCCAAATTCATGGCATTAAAGAAGGTAAAGATATTTGAAACGACAATTTCCTTGGTTGTTTTATAGGGTTTAATGTCGCTGATATTTCGTTGACGATCCTTTATGTCTTGATTGCTTAAATACTTCATTTCTACTCCGATATCTTTTTGTACTACTATAGTAACACATACCCTTTTCTCTGTCACTTAAAGACTCAAAACAAGAAGAACTCCCTTGGCAAGCATCATCTATTACCACTTTAAGAAGAACTTAAAAAAGAAGCTAGGATTTCCCTAACCTCTTTTCTTTATACTTTATTCTGCCAAGGCACCCATTGGATCCCACGGTGCAAGTACGATTGGTTCTGCTTCATAGGCAGCTTGTTCTTCTACTGTCAGCAATTCCTTACGGACAACGATTTGGTAAGTGTATTCGTCCATCCAAGCGTCTGAGGCAACAAAGTAACCATCTGTACCGACCTTGTCTCCCCATGAGTTTTCAACTTTCCACTTGGTTGATTTGCCATTTTCGTCCAAGTCCACACCTGTCAAGACCATGGCGTGAGTCATCAAGCTTTCGCTGTAGTCCAAACGTCCAGCCTTGTCTTGAGTAAGTTGAATATCCATGCTTGATTCAAAGTCATAAACATCTGTCGCAAGGATTCCGGCTTTGCGGTTACTGAGTTGGCCGACATCTGAACCAAACCAAACAGTTTCTCCTGTTTGCATTTGGGCAATCGCCAATTCTTTCAAGCGTTCCATTGGAACGTTGATGTAGCGAACTGCACGGCTACCAAGCACATTTCCCAACATCTCAACTGTGTAAGATTTACCGTAAGGCTTGTCAGCAGTTGGGGCGTTGATAACAGAAACGTAGTCTTCCAGAGGAAGATTGACATATTTCTTGTAAAACTCTTGTGGGGTAATTCCCTTTTCGCTTTGGTAGTTATCATCCTTGTCACGATAAGCAAAGTCAAATTTACGTGGCGGAAGTCCTAGTGACATAGCAAGGAAGTTAAAGATTTCTTGCAAGAGGTCTTCTTTCTTAGCTTGAACAGTCGCTTGGTCTGCACCAGAAGCGAGCAAGTCACGCAAGATTTGAGCATCTTGGCGAAGCAATTTGTTAAGGATGGCATTGAGCTCACGGCTGCTGCTAGATGAAACTGACTCAGGGTAAACTGACTTAGGAACGACACCGTATTTCTCAAAGAGGGCAACGACCATATCCCACTGTCCACCGTCTTGTTGTGGAGTTTGGAGTAGGAAGCTAACCTTACGGCTAGTCAATTCTTGGTCTGCAGTCGCAATGACTTGCTCCAAGAACCAGTTTGATTTCTCATACTTGTCCCAGAAGAATGTGTGGGCCTGTGACAACTCAAAATTTTCCAGTTTGTATTGTGAGATGAGCTTGTGGCGGAAGGTGTTGAGAGCCGCAAACATCCAGCAACGACCAGATGCTTTCTGGTTAGTTACCTTGTCCTTGGTCAAATCCAATGAGAAAACAGGTGTGTTATCTACATGGCTTTGGCGACGTTCTAGAGCTGCAAAAATTCCATTGTGACTAGCAGCATTTTCAATCGCTTGGTATTTTACATTTGCTTCATAATTGGCAAATAGTTTATCAGTAAATGATTCTTGAATCGCGTTCATAGATTCCTCCTTTTATTCTACAGTCTATTATAACGCTTTTCACAAAGGAAGCAACTGAAAAACATAAAAGGCAAGAACATTCTTCCTCACCTTTTTCGAATATAAACAAAATTAAGCAATACTAGCACGGAGAACTTCTAATTCTTCCTTGGTCAAGCGACGCCATTCTCCTCGCTGCAAGTTCTCATCCAATACTAGAGTTCCCATAGTCAAACGTTGCAAGTCCAACACTTCCTTGCCACAGTAGGCCACCATACGCTTGACCTGATGAAACTTCCCTTCTGCAATGGTCACACGGATTTGGATCTGATTCTTTTCTGGATCAATAGATGCAAGCTCCAGTCTAGCGGGCTGACAGGTAAAGTCTTTGAGAGGAATACCCTTGGCAAATATCTCTATGTCTTCTTGAGTCATAATTCCCTTGACTTGTGCCAGATAAGTCTTATCCACATGACGCTTGGGTGAAAGGAGAGCATGAGCCAGCTGACCATCATTGGTCAAGAGTAGGAGACCATGCGTGTCAATATCCAAGCGTCCTACTGGGAAAACTTCCTTGCTTCGAGCCACATCATCCAACAAATCTAGAACCGTTCTGTGCTTGGGATCCTCTGTCGCTGAAATAACTCCTTGGGGCTTGTTCATCATATAGTAGGCAAACTCTTCATACTCCAGCACTTGCCCATCAAAGCGAATCTCATCTCTTTCTTCATCAATTTGCAGTTTTGCCGATTTTTCTTTTTTACCATTTACTGTCACGCGCCCAGCCTTGAGTAAGTTTTTGACCTCAGTCCGACTTCCCACAGCGCAGGCAACTAAAAATTTATCTAATCTCATAGAACTATTATATCATACTCAAAAGGAGGCCGTCTCAATAACCAACCTCCTTTTCGTTTCATACTCTTCAAAAATCTCTTCAAACCGCGTCAACGTCGCCTTGCCGTATATATGTTACTGACTTCGTCAGTTCTATCTACAACCTCAAAGCAGTGCTTTGAGCAACCTGCGGCTAGTTTCCTAGTTTGCTCTTTGATTTTCATTGAGTATCAGATTTAAGAAATTAACTTCCTCGTCTCCAGAAAATCGATAAGACAATCATGGAACCTAGTATTGCCGGAATAATGGCAGTTCCTGCTATTATCGGTCCCCAAGTGCCAAAGAGCAAGTGCCCCAGAAAGGCACCAATCCAACCGAGGAACATTTTCCCAAAGCATCCCATGCGTTCTCCACGATTGGTCAAAGCACCTGCCAAGAGTCCCACTAGGAGACCAACGAACATACTTCCTAACATATTATCTCCTTAATTTGCCCAATCTCCGTTACGGAAGAGAGGCACATGTGTTCCATCCTCACGGATACCATCGATATCCATTTGGTTAGAACCAATCATAAAGTCCACGTGAACATCTGAACGGTTAAGTCCCGCAGCTTCAAGTTCTTCTTCGCTCATCTCTGCGCCACCAACGACGCTAGTCGCATAGGCTGCACCGATAGCCAAGTGGTTTGATGCATTTTCATCGAAAAGGGTGTTGAAGAAGGTAATGCCTGATTGAGAAATTGGACTTGGATCTGGTACCAAGGCACATTCACCCAAGGCACGCGCGCCAGCATTTTCAAAGACAAGGTCTTTCATCACCTGATCACCCTTCTCAGCAGCGATATCTACGATTTGACCATCCTTAAAGGTCACCTTAATGCCTTCAATGATGTTCCCATTATAGCTAAGCGGTTTTGTAGAAGTGACATAACCATCTGCACGACGGAAGTCAGGTGCTGTGAAGACTTCCTCTGTCGGCATATTTGGCAAGAATTCTTCGCCCTGCGCATTAATAGCACCAGCTGATTCCCAAACGTGGTTCTTTGGCAAACCAAGTATCAAATCTGTCCCTGGCGCTATGTAGTGAAGTGCTGAAAATTGCTCTTTATTGAGCATATCTGCCTTGCTCTTGAGGATAGCTGCATGCTCTTCCCAAGCCTTCACAGGATTTTCTTCGTAGACACGGCAAGTTTTGAAGATTTGGTCCCAAAGGAGATCAACTGCTTCTTCGTCGCTCGCAGCATGTGGAAAGACTTTCTTAGCCCACTCAAGTCCAGCAGCGGCTGCTACAGTCCAGCTAACCTTGTTAGATTGAGTTGCGATACGCATTGACTTCATGGCAAGTCCCATAGATTTGGCAGAAGCTGATAGCTTGTTAGCATCCACTCCGTTCAAGGCACCTGGATCAGATGAGCGAACTCCAAGACGGCTAGCCTTGTTTTCCAAGAGATAGTTCATCTCAGCAATCTTATATTCTGGCACATTATCCAGACGCTCCATCGGCGCATGGAGAAACTTCTCACGGTTGATGACATCATCTGTCCACTGAACAATCACCTCATGCGCACCCAAAGCATAAGCTTCTTTGACGATTAAGTGAGCCAACTCACGTTGCTCCACATCGATAGAAAGAGCCAAGGTGTGACCAGGCTGCACGTTGATTCCATTCGCAACCAACAATTTCGCATATTTTTCTAGATTTTCTTTAAAGTTTGGTAAAACCATTCTATTCTTCCTTTTCTTTTTGTTTATTTTTCTTTCAAAGCAGAGAATAATCCTGCTAAAGCAATAGCACCTGACAAGAGTGCTGTTGATAGGATAATTGTTTCATCTGCAAGCTCTAGCTGATAGTCAAAAACTTTTCTGCTGGTTTGTCTTCTGCAAAATCCTTCCCTTACTAGTATATCACATATATTGGTATTTTAAAAACAAGCTTACTGAAGCTTGTTTTAATTAGTTATTACAAAAATTTTGTACATACCTTTCCACTTCTTTTTCCATAGATTGAATCTCACGAATACTCCATTTATCACTTTTTACCGTTACGTCTGCCATCATCTGTAATTTTAAACTCTGGCGATTGAAAATTCCTTCCCACTGTTTATACTTTGCACTTGGAACTAAATTTCCAAACTTCGAATTTTGATTATCTGTAATGATACAAAGATTTCCAAAAGAGTGCAAAAATTTATCATCAATCTTTTCAACTCTTTCATCACTATTTGGATGTTGTGGAAACCAATGTTCTATGAAGCGACGATATGCAAATTTAAAATCTTTGAACTCAATATCGTAATCTTTCTTCAATTCTTCACGATTTTTCCACAAAACATAATCCACAAAGTTAAAAGCATAAACAGGAATTGCCCCATATTTTTTGATACTTTTATCTTCGGTAAACAATCTTTCCTCAGCATATCTCACTGCCATTTTTTCAAGAAATTCCTTAAAATAATCACCAAATTCTTGATCATTTAGTTCTTCAATATGTCTGAATAGAAATTGTAAGATCTCGAATAACCAACGACTATCACGATTAGCAGTAAAGGTCACAGCAAACATGGATTGGAGAAGAATGATGTTCTGGTTAATTTCCGAATCTGAAAATGTATTCTTAGTAAAGCGTTCTTCAACTATGTAATGCTCTTTCGCTTTCCCATTAGGTTGATATTCATAATAAGCCCCCTTCTGTAAAAACCATTCATCCTTATTTCTACTTGAAGAATCCGTATTCGAGTTTCTAACGATGTAATTATCGAAAATATGTTTTATTCTAAGAAGAAATTCACTAAATTCAATAACCCAAGTTTTATCTTTATTTTTTATATCAAATAGTGCTAAGAGTTTCTTATCATCTAGTTGAATCTCATCAGTTTTCTTACCTTCCGCAATTGCCAATACATGGAGTAAGAATGTTGGAAAATCAATGATTGTAGTATAATCGCCAAAATCTTTTTCTACTTCTATATTTTTTTCATTTATCTTTTTTCCTAATATATCTGATAACTTTCTTCTTTCATTTTGATGAAAATCAATATCATTATAAATATTATGAAATGAATAATTTGTAAAATGCCATCCAAAAATACGTTCACGTTCTTGAAAGTCATCTGCTCTCTTCCGCCGCATCTTAAACTGACTTGCTACCGGCTTATCAAACTCTGCACAGGCATCCCAAATTCTCGCAAATTTTTGTGCCATTTCTTGATCTTCACTAAATTTAGACATCATTTGTGCCTTAAGAATCTCATGAGTTTTTAGAACCTGTATTCACAAAATGATAAAGCCTTTAAAAGACGATGAATGTGTGAAAGTTTGAGAAAAGCAAGCTCTGACGATAAGGATTTTTCAACATCCTTAGCTAATCTTCGAGAGTGATTCAACCAAGAAAAAGTTCGCTCAACAACCCAAGGTTTGGGGATGATTTGCCAGCTGCCCTTGATGTTTTCAGAAATATCTACTGGGCAACCAAACTCCTTCACCATCATCTCCTCAGAGCTTTTGCCATAACCAGCATCGGCTGAAAAAGCCTTGATGGTTGGGAATTATAGCACCACTTTGCGAGCCACTAAAATGCCTGATTTTGTGTCGTGCAAATGAGCTGCATGAACCAGCACATCAAGAAGATTTCCCATAGTATCCACAAGGATGGGACGCTTCCTCCCTTTGACTTTCTTACCGCCATCAATCCCACCTTCCTCTGCAGCATCTCTTGTTTTCACGCTTTGAGAATCAATGATAGCATAGGTTGGATAAGACAAAAAATGAACAAGACCGTATTCTGAGTATCAGAAAACTGGTCTTGTTCATTTTTTATATTTAAGGTTAGACTTTTATCCCAGGTTCCTAGCTCTGTTAGGCAAGGCTAGAGGGGATAGAGGG
>NZ_CAMPPY010000006.1:0-40000 GCF_946902915.1 Streptococcus sp. Marseille-Q5986
AGACAAAAAATGAACAAGACCGTATTCTGAGTATCAGAAAACTGGTCTTGTTCATTTTTTATATTTAAGGTTAGACTTTTATCCCAGGTTCCTAGCTCTGTTAGGCAAGGCTAGAGGGGATAGAGGGTCTTTTCCCTTAATCTTCTTTGCGACGACGTCCTGCTAGACCAAGTCCTAAGATAGCAGTGCTTGCTGCAGCAGCAAGCAAGGCTGTTGAATCAGCAGTTCCTGTATTTGGCAATGTTTTCTTGCTTGTAGTATCCTTGGTCGTTTCTTTAGGAGTTGCTTGGTTAGAAGGTGTCTCCTGACCAGACTTGCTAGACGTAGTCTTAATAGCAAACAAGCTGAAATGATTGATTCTAAAGATGACATGCCCATCTTCTACTTTAGAATTAAGAAGTTCGAGTTGCCCATTTGATTTCACATGGTAAACTTGAACATCTCCTCCAAGACCATCAAGCGCAAGACGAACAGTCCGCTCTTCATTTACGTGTGTTTCCTTGCCATTTCTTGTTAAGGATAGGTCAAATAGGCGAATAGAACCTCCACCTACTTGGCGACTGATCCTATCAACAAGATCTGGTTGAGTGATCTCCTTGACGGTCACTTTTTCTGCATTAACCGGCTTGTCAAACAAGACGGTTACACTTACACCTCCAACTGTACCTGTAAAGGTTTGGTTTTTAGAGCTTGGCTTACCAGCATTGCCTTGTCCAGCATCAGCGTCTGGCTTAGCATTGCCTTGTCCAGCATCAGCGTCTGGCTTAGCATTGCCTTGTCCAGCATCAGCGTCTGGCTTAGCATCGCCTTGTCCAGCATCGCCTTGTCCAGCATCGCCTTGTCCAGCATCGCCTTGTCCAGCATCGCCTTGTCCAGCATCGCCTTGTCCAGCATCGCCTTGTCCAGCATCGCCTTGTCCAGCATCGCCTTTACCTGCATCACCGGCTTGGTCTTGTCCAGCATCGCCGGCTTGGCCTTTACCTGCATCGCCGGCTTGGCCTTTACCTGCATCGCCGGCTTGGCCTTTACCAGCATCGCCTTGTCCAGCATCGCCTTGTCCAGCATCGCCTTTACCAGCATCGCCTTGTCCAGCATCGCCTTGTCCAGCGTCGCCTTTACCAGCATCGCCTTGTCCAGCATCGCCTTGTCCAGCATCGCCTTGTCCAGCATCGCCTTTACCAGCGTCGCCTTGTCCAGCATCGCCTTTACCAGCATCGCCTTGTCCAGCGTCGCCTTGTCCAGCATCGCCTTTACCAGCATCGCCTTTACCAGCATCGCCTTTACCAGCGTCGCCTTGTCCAGCATCGCCTTGTCCAGCATCGCCTTGTCCAGCATCGCCTTGTCCAGCATCGCCTTGTCCAGCGTCGCCTTGTCCAGCGTCGCCTTGTCCAGCATCGCCTTTACCAGCGTCGCCTTTACCAGCAGTTAATCCTTTTTTATATTCGGCAACATGGGTATCTATTTCCTCTCGGGCTTTCTTCTCCAGATTTTCAACTTCTTTTCTATTTGGAGCGATATCAAATAGATTGCGGTAGTTGTCTACAATTCCCGCAAGTTTTTGGACAAGCATTTTAAAATTAGGATGCGACACGTCAACTTCATCTAAACGATCAGCCATATATTTACGCAAAGTTAGATTTGCTTTGTGTATAGCCTCCTCAGCTTGTTGGTCTCGAAGCTGAGCAAAAATATTACTTAATTGATCTAACATTGCCCGATCTCCGTCTTTAATTTCTTTTTCAAATTTTGTTCTTTGTTGTTCAGGCAGATACAAGTTTTGTAACTGATCATGTAAATCTTTCCTATAGATATCTAAGTCCGAAGATACTCCTTGTGGCCTCGGTCCATCAGCAGCCTGGACTACTTGTCCCCCCCCCCCGGCGCAGAAGAAGGTCGCAACCAATACACTGGCTACCCCTACACTAAATTTCCGAATAGAATATCGGTTCCGTCGTTCATGTCTTCCTCTCATGAGTAAGATCCTCCAATATATTTTTATTTTTTACCAGTCTATCCTAGAAATGTTAAATAGATATGAATTTTAGATAGTTTTCTCTTTTTTAATTCCAACTCGACCTTTAAAATGGCTCTCGGAGAATGCTTTACTAGAGTCATAATTAGAATTCATTCCTTTGGTTTCACTCAAGGCACAAGACAGAATGAAAAGGTCTTGTGCTCTTTGTTTTAGTCTATAATAGAAATGAGAAAGCCTATCACTACTACAAATCATGGGGAGGTGAATAAGCAAGTGGTAGAGCCACTAGCTCGCATGTTTATAGGTGTCCTTATTCCTATCAACAAGCACAAGAACTGTGACTCTGAGCACCTAAACTTATACTTGAATAAGCGACTCGTTTGTGAAAGGGAAGAACAGTCAAGGGATAGGCAGACTCAAATTTAATGGAAGTAAACATGTTAAAAACTATAATAGACTTGTTCGGTAACTACATCATCTCGTGGTTGATGATGCCACAAATCAACTCAGCTCTTAATTCAAACCGTTTTCTACGATTACGATAGGACTGTGCCAGGATTTGAAAGGTTTTAAATTTGGCATTAAAGTGTTCAACTTCAATACGGATTTTAGCCATCTCTCGATTCAACCGTCTATCCTCTTCGGTTAAGAGGTGATGTTTAGAACGCTTAGCAGGAATAAAGGTATTTTCGTGAAATTTCAAGATGCCTAAATACCCTAAATCTACGAAAACAAGGGTACTTTGGGGCAAACTATAACCAATACTCTCCTTAAAAAGGGTAAAATCATGTGTATGGCCATCTGAAAAAGCCAATTGACAAGCACGATGGCTGGTTAAGTCAAGCAGGATTTGAGTTTTTATGGTATGTCTCTTCTTTTTACCAGAATAATTCTTGCTTTGGTTTTTTTAGGACGTTGAATAGGACTTTCAGTGACATCAATGGCAACAGTGGCGCTAGGTGCTTCTAAGTGGTCTAAATCAAAGAGGCCTGAAAAACGAAGAGTGTCCTCTACCCATGTAATGGTCTCATTGACAGTTGCCACACCTACACCAAAATCAAATGCCAACAAGCGTTGAGTGGGGTAATAGCGTAAGTAGCGCAAGGTCATGATAAGTTGGTCTTCCATACTTAGACGGAGTGGGCGTCCTCCTTTTCGGTGTTGCTCTTGATAAGCGTCAGTGAGATAATCAAGCATCAGTTGAAACGTCGCTTTTTTAACACCTATCAACAATTTGAAATTCTCTGAGTTTAATTTTAAGGCTTTTTCGTATGCTGTTTCCATAGCTTTAGTATACCACCTTTGAGTTACCGAACAAGTCTAATGAAATCTTTGAAATAACGAGTATATCCTTTTTATTAAAAACTGACTTACTTGATCGGCTATACTTATTTGTTTTACGACTATAAAGCAAGTCTCCACTAAGATCGGGATGACTGGATAAAATATCACGAAGGAGCTAAAAATCTCTCTGTATCGTCTTTTCACTAACCTCGAATTCCTGGGCCAGTTGCTTTTCTCCTAATGAAGTACCTAACTGTAAGCGTAAAAAGATCGTTAGTAGTCTCTCTTGATCATTCATCTAATGTCCTTTTTGTTCATCTTCAAGCGATGATAGACACGCTGTCATTCCCCACTTAAAACGCACAATCAAACGAGATTGAACATTTTTCAACTGGTCTGGTTCAGAATTACCGGATAAAACAATTTGCGTTTTCCTACCAAAGAAAGAATTAAAGAGGTTAAAAAATTTTTCTTGAATCATATCATCTTTTTCTCCCAATACCTGAATATCATCTACTAGTAGAAGACCCAACTCCTCACTTCTAACTTTTTGGATTTCTGGCTCATTTTCCAATAAGTTTACGGCAGAAATATATTTTACTCGCTTTTCTGGATTGTTCTCAAGAACCTTATTTCCAATTGCTTGCAGGAGATGTGCTTTTTACTGAACCCGATTCCCCATAAATATAAAATGGATTGTATTTTAAGCCTAAGTTCTTTACTACTTCTACGGCTTCTTTATTTGTTAAAACATTACCATCTTTTTCTACAAAATTTTCAAATTGATATTTTTTATTTAAGCCTATATTATTCATCATTTAAACCTCTTTCTCTTTTATACCATAAGTATAACAAAACAGATGGACAATATTTGTCCATCTGTTAATTTTTTAAAACAACTCATCAAACAAACTCAGCTGGTTATCCTCTGGCATATTTCCGAGAATGCCCATCTCATCCATCTTTTCAACCAAGGTTAATGAGAGTCCACCACGCTTGCGTAGTTCTGTTTTAGAGAGGAATTCTCCCTCTTCACGCGCTCGCACCAGCTGCTTGGCAACGTTCTCTCCCAGACCATCCATGGCAACAAATGGCGGGATGAGGGTATCTCCATCGATAAGGAACTCTGTCGCCTGACTACGGTAGAGATCGAGTTTTCCAAACTTGAAACCACGTTCCCACATCTCATTAACAATCTCAAGAGTTGTATAGAGATCAATTTCCACATTAGAGGCTTCATTGTTCTTCCGTTTTTCAGAGATTTCTTCCATTCTGCGCTTGATAGCATCCAAGCCCGCCCCCATAGTCTTGATATCAAAAGCCTTAGCGCGTATGGAGAAGTAAGCACAGTAGTAATAAATGGGATGGTGAACCTTGAAGTAAGCTACACGCAAGGCCATCATAACGTAGGCTGCCGCATGGGCTTTAGGGAACATGTACTTAATTTTCCCACAGGACTCGATATACCACTCTGGTACCTTATTAGCCGTCATAGCTTCGATATAGCCATTTCTCTCCTCTTCTGAAATCTTCAGCCACAAACCTTTACGAACCCGTTCCATGATAGTAAAGGCCATCTTAGGCTCGAGGCCAGCATGCATGAGGTAAACCATGATGTCGTCCCGACAACCGATAACGGTCGACAGGTCCGCAATTCCTTGCTTGATTAAATCCTGAGCATTTCCCAACCACACATCTGTACCGTGGGACAACCCTGACAACTGAAGCAACTCCGCAAAAGTTGTCGGATGGGTCTCGTCTACCATTCCACGTACAAAGTTGGTCCCAAACTCTGGAATCCCCAGCATACCCGTCGGCGTTCCAATTTGCTCAGGAGTCACACCTAGCACATCAGTCCCTGAAAAGAGGGCCATCACACCTTCGTCATCCATAGGGATTTCATTAGGATCAATCCCAGACAAGTCCTGCAGTTTCCGAATCATGGTCGGATCATCATGCCCCAGTACATCGAGTTTGAGGACGTTCTCATCGATATCATGGAAGTTAAAGTGAGTGGTCTGCCATTCAGCCGTCACATCATCTGCTGGATACTGAACAGGCGTAAAGTCGTAGACATCCATGTAGTTAGGGATAACAACGATTCCTCCTGGGTGTTGGCCTGTCGTTCGTTTGACACCAGCTGCACCTTGAGCGAGACGTTCCACCTCTGCATCACGATAAAACTTGCCATAATCTCGCTCATAGCCCTTGACAAATCCATAAGCGGTCTTGGCAGCTACTGTACCAACTGTTCCTGCACGGAAGGCATATTCCTCACCAAAGATATCACGCACATCCAAGTGGGCGCTAGGCTGGTCTTCTCCCGAGAAGTTCAAATCAATATCAGGAACCTTGTCCCCATCAAAACCAAGGAAGGTCTCGAAAGGAATATCTTGCCCATTTTTGCTGAGTTTGTGGGCACATTTTGGGCAGTCCTTATTGGGCATATCAAAACCTGAACCGTAAGAACCATCAGTTATAAACTCACTGTACTGACACTGACCACAGACATAGTGTGGAGAGAGAGGATTAACCTCTGTAATCCCAATCATGGTCGCAACGAAACTGGACCCAACAGACCCACGAGAACCAACCAAGTAGCCCCGTTCATTGGAACGTTGCACCAGCATCTGGGAAGCTAGATAAATCACAGCAAATCCATTCCCCAGAATAGAGGTTAGTTCTTTTTCAATCCGCAAATCAACAATATCTGGCAGCGGATTTCCATAAATCTCAAAGGCATTCTTATAGGTCAACTCAGCAACCGTTTCTTCCGCCTTGTCAATGAAAGGCGTGTACAGGTCACTCTTAACCACCTCAACAGGCTCAAAGGTTTCTGCCAAGGCATTTGTGTTTTCAATAACCAGTTTACGAGCCAGTTCCTCTCCCAAGAAGGCAAATTCATCCAACATCTCATTTGTCGTTCTAAAATGAGCCTTGGGAAGAGGAGCTGGTTGGGCATGTTCACCGTGACCAATGGTTCGGTTAATCATAGCCCCCTGTCCCAAACTACGGACGATAATTTCACGATAAATTTCTTCTTCCGGTTCGATATAGTGGACATTTCCCGTAGCTAGAACAGGCTTGCCAAGGCGATCTCCAACCTCTATCAAACTCTTGATAATGGTCTGGAGTTCCTCCATATCCTTAACCTGCTCTTTAGCAATCAATGACGCATAGATAGCTGGTGGCATGACCTCGATAAAGTCATAATACTTGGCCACCTCAACCGCCGCATCCACACCTTGGGAAACGACTGCATCAAAAACTTCACCCTCTGAACATGCTGATCCTAAAATCAAGCCCTCTCGATGGGCATCTAGAACCGTTCTCGGAATCCGTGGCACCCCTTCAAAGTACTTAGTATTGGACAAAGAAACCAGTTTAAAGATATTTTTTAGACCTACTTGATTCTTGACATAGATGGTCGCATGCTTGATCCGAGCTTTTTTATAAGAGTCTGGACTAATCAAATCAATATTTAGTCTAGCCAAATCAGTCACACCATGTTTTTCTGCTACATCCTTGATAAAGATAAAGAGCAAACGACCAGTAGCTTCCGCATCGTAGTTAGCCATGTGGTGGTGGTCCAGCGCCACACCAAAACGCTTGGTCAAAGGCCCCAAACCATGACGTTTATACTCAGGATAGAGATTTCTAGCAAACTCGAGCGTATCAATAACTGGTTGGCTAATCTTAGGCAAATCATGACGCTCATAGTTAGCATTCATAAAGCCAACGTCAAAGGTCGCATTGTGGGCAACTAGAACCGTATTCTTGCAGAATTCCTGGAATTCTTGCAAAACTTGTTCTAGTGGTTTAGCATTTTTGACATGATCATCTGTAATTCCAGTCAACTCGGTAGTAAAGGCTGACAAGGGATATCCAGGATTGATAAATTCATCAAATTCAGCAATAACATTTCCCTTGTACATCTTAGACGCCGCAACCTGAATCAAGTCATTATAGATGGCTGAAAGTCCCGTCGTTTCCACGTCAAAAACCACGTAGGTCGCTTCTGACAATTCCATCTCCACTTCGTTGTAAACGATAGGAACACGGTCTTCAACGATATTGGCTTCCATTCCATAAATCAGCTGGATTCCAGCCTTCTTGGCCGCCTTATAGCCGTGTGGGAAGGATTGAACATTCCCGTGGTCCGTGATGGCAACTGCTTTGTGTCCCCACTTAGCAGCGGTCGCAACGATTTCTTCAACCTCTGGTAGGGCATCCATGGTCGACATATTAGTATGAGCATGAAACTCAACCCGACGCCCACCTTCTGGCATCAAATCCTTCCGCTCATAGTGAACAACTTCCTGCACATCCTGCACGTTCATTGTCAAATCGCGTGTGAAGTTATTCATCTCTACATTCCCACGAACTCTGAGCCAAGAATTTTTCTTAATGATGTCAAACTTCTGAGCCTCTTCTTCATTCTTAACCCATTTTTGCATTGAAAAACTTGAACTATAGTCCGTCATCTTAAAGTTAATCAAGACACGCCCTGTCCTGGTCACTTTATGCCCCACATCAAAAACGACCCCTTCAAAGACCAAACGATTTTCCTCAGTCGTCACATCAATCATCTGGGTAACTTCAGCCTTATCCAATTTTGGTTTTGCCGCAGCCTTTTTAGCCTGAAAATCAAAGGTCAGTTTCTCTTCTACTGAAGGAGGAGCCATCTGTTCCAGTTGTTCCATAGCACGTAAAGCCTCTTCATTAGCAGCCTGAACGATTTGTTCATTCTCCGCATGGAAGGCCTCCTCCTGCTCCTGTGTAAGAGCATCATTCTTTTCGATTTGGCAGACAAAAGCTGGGAAACCAAACTTTTCAAGTTGCTTTGTTAAATTAGGAAGATGATTCTTCTTAAAGTGCTCCTTATCAATCACCTCTGAAGCCTCAATAAAGAGCTGATTTCCCTCCGCGCGAACTTGCAAATTCTGATAAAGAGACTTAAACCCTTGACTAGCACATGGACCTTCAGAAAAAGCCTCCTTATAGTAGACCTGCAAGAGTTCATTTGAAAATTCTTGAGAGAGAGCCCTGATTTCGAAAACAGCTTGATTCCCTGTCTTAGAAAATTCTTCACTCAGCCCTTTCTTTAACTCTAAAAAGGTTTCAATCGGTAAAATATTAGAAAATACAAAATGAAATTCCCAAACCTTACTAATTTTATGAACCACAACACGCTCAATACTTGCATTAACAAGAGCAGGATCCTGTCTCAATTGATCAGAGACTCCTATTTGATTCATTAAAATTTCAAACTTACTTGACATTCAATTTCCTCACATTATTCTCATACTATTTTACCATAATTAAAGAAAATATATAGCCACTACCATTCCTTAAGCACTGCTAGTTTTCCTAAATTCATTCCTTAAAAACAAAAAAAGATTCTCAGAATCTCCTTAATACATATAAAAAAGATACCCTTCAGTATCCCCATAATCAATCGGGAAGACAGGATTCGAACCTGCGACACCTTGGTCCCAAACCAAGTACTCTACCAAGCTGAGCTACTTCCCGCGTCAAATAAAAAAATGCACCCTAGAGGAGTCGAACCTCTAACCGCCTGATTCGTAGTCAGGTACTCTATCCAGTTGAGCTAAGGGTGCTCATCATTATATGCCGAGGACCGGAATCGAACCGGTACGATCGTTACCAATCGCAGGATTTTAAGTCCTGTGCGTCTGCCAGTTCCGCCACCCCGGCCTCTCTAAGCGAACGACGGGATTCGAACCCGCGACCCCCACCTTGGCAAGGTGGTGTTCTACCACTGAACTACGTTCGCATCGACCTCTTATTCTATATAAAAAAATGCCGGCTACATGACTTGAACACGCGACCCTCTGATTACAAATCAGATGCTCTACCAACTGAGCTAAGCCGGCTGCTTTCTATTATGCGGGTTAAGGGACTTGAACCCCCACGCCGTTAAGCGCCAGATCCTAAATCTGGTGCGTCTGCCAATTCCGCCAAACCCGCAAATATGACCCGTACTGGGCTCGAACCAGTGACCCATTGATTAAAAGTCAATTGCTCTACCAACTGAGCTAACGAGTCTAAAATAACTTCCGTTACCTTAAACGGTCCCGACGGGAATCGAACCCGCGATCTTCGCCGTGACAGGGCGACGTGATAACCGCTACACTACGGGACCTATATGGGAGTTAACGGGATCGAACCGCTGACCCTCTGCTTGTAAGGCAGATGCTCTCCCAGCTGAGCTAAACTCCCAAAAGAGTGGAGTCAGCTCCCTGACTCCTCTTGCTAAGCGACTTCCATATCTCACAGGGGGCAACCCCCAACTACTTCCGGCGTTCTAGGGCTTAACTGCTGTGTTCGGCATGGGTACAGGTGTATCTCCTAGGCTATCGTCACTTAACTCTGAGTAATACCTACTCAAAATTGAATATCTATCAAATACCAAGTAAACCTCACACTTTGTATCCTCAGTTACTTTGGATAAGTCCTCGAGCTATTAGTATTAGTCCGCTACATGTGTCGCCACACTTCCACTTCTAACCTATCTACCTAATCATCTCTCAGGGCTCTTACTGATATATAATCATGGGAAATCTCATCTTGAGGTGGGTTTCACACTTAGATGCTTTCAGCGTTTATCCCTTCCCTACATAGCTACCCAGCGATGCCTTTGGCAAGACAACTGGTACACCAGCGGTAAGTCCACTCTGGTCCTCTCGTACTAGGAGCAGATCCTCTCAAATTTCCTACGCCCGCGACGGATAGGGACCGAACTGTCTCACGACGTTCTGAACCCAGCTCGCGTGCCGCTTTAATGGGCGAACAGCCCAACCCTTGGGACCGACTACAGCCCCAGGATGCGACGAGCCGACATCGAGGTGCCAAACCTCCCCGTCGATGTGAACTCTTGGGGGAGATAAGCCTGTTATCCCCAGGGTAGCTTTTATCCGTTGAGCGATGGCCCTTCCATACGGAACCACCGGATCACTAAGCCCGACTTTCGTCCCTGCTCGAGTTGTAGCTCTCACAGTCAAGCTCCCTTATACCTTTACACTCTGCGAATGATTTCCAACCATTCTGAGGGAACCTTTGGGCGCCTCCGTTACCTTTTAGGAGGCGACCGCCCCAGTCAAACTGCCCGTCAGACACTGTCTCCGATAGGGTTCACCTATCCAGGTTAGAGTGGCCATAACACAAGGGTAGTATCCCAACAGCGTCTCCTTCGAAACTGGCGTCCCGATCTCTTAGACTCCTACCTATCCTGTACATGTGGTACAGACACTCAATATCAAACTGCAGTAAAGCTCCATGGGGTCTTTCCGTCCTGTCGCGGGTAACCTGCATCTTCACAGGTACTAAAATTTCACCGAGTCTCTCGTTGAGACAGTGCCCAAATCATTACGCCTTTCGTGCGGGTCGGAACTTACCCGACAAGGAATTTCGCTACCTTAGGACCGTTATAGTTACGGCCGCCGTTTACTGGGGCTTCAATTCATACCTTCGCTTACGCTAAGCACTCCTCTTAACCTTCCAGCACCGGGCAGGCGTCACCCCCTATACATCATCTTACGATTTAGCAGAGAGCTGTGTTTTTGATAAACAGTTGCTTGGGCCTATTCACTGCGGCTGACTTAAAGTCAGCACCCCTTCTCCCGAAGTTACGGGGTCATTTTGCCGAGTTCCTTAACGAGAGTTCTCTCGCTCACCTGAGGCTACTCGCCTCGACTACCTGTGTCGGTTTGCGGTACGGGTAGAGTATGTTTAAACGCTAGAAGCTTTTCTTGGCAGTGTGACGTCACTAACTTCGCTACTAAACTTCGCTCCCCATCACAGCTCAATGTTATAGAACTAAGCATTTAACTCAATTCACACCTCACTGCTTAGACAGACACTTCCATTCGTCTGCTTTAGTTAGCCTACTGCGTCCCTCCATCACTACATACTCTAGTACAGGAATATCAACCTGTTGTCCATCGGATACACCTTTCGGTCTCTCCTTAGGTCCCGACTAACCCAGGGCGGACGAGCCTTCCCCTGGAAACCTTAGTCTTACGGTGGACAGGATTCTCACCTGTCTTTCGCTACTCATACCGGCATTCTCACTTCTATGCGTTCCAGCACTCCTCACGGTACACCTTCTCCACACATAGAACGCTCTCCTACCATACCTATAAAGGTATCCACAGCTTCGGTAAATTGTTTTAGCCCCGGTACATTTTCGGCGCAGGGTCACTCGACTAGTGAGCTATTACGCACTCTTTGAATGAATAGCTGCTTCTAAGCTAACATCCTAGTTGTCTGTGCAACCCCACATCCTTTTCCACTTAACAATTATTTTGGGACCTTAGCTGGTGGTCTGGGCTGTTTCCCTTTCGACTACGGATCTTAGCACTCGCAGTCTGACTGCCGACCACAATTCTTTGGCATTCGGAGTTTATCTGAGATTGGTAATCCGGGATGGACCCCTCACCCAAACAGTGCTCTACCTCCAAGAATCTTTATGTCGACGCTAGCCCTAAAGCTATTTCGGAGAGAACCAGCTATCTCCAAGTTCGTTTGGAATTTCTCCGCTACCCACAAGTCATCCAAGCACTTTTCAACGTGCCCTGGTTCGGTCCTCCAGTGCGTCTTACCGCACCTTCAACCTGCTCATGGGTAGGTCACATGGTTTCGGGTCTACGACATGATACTAATGCGCCCTATTCAGACTCGGTTTCCCTACGGCTCCGTCTCTTCAACTTAACCTCGCATCATATCGTAACTCGCCGGTTCATTCTACAAAAGGCACGCTCTCACCCATTAACGGGCTCGAACTTGTTGTAGGCACACGGTTTCAGGTTCTATTTCACTCCCCTCCCGGGGTGCTTTTCACCTTTCCCTCACGGTACTGGTTCACTATCGGTCACTAGGGAGTATTTAGGGTTAGGAGATGGTCCTCCCAGATTCCGACGGGATTTCTCGTGTCCCGCCGTACTCAGGATACTGCTAGGTACAAAGACTATTTTAAATACGAGGCTTTTACTCTCTTTGGCTGATCTTCCCAAATCATTCTTCTATAATCTTTGAGTCCACAGTGCAGTCCTACAACCCCGAAGAGTAAACTCTTCGGTTTGCCCTCCTGCCGTTTCGCTCGCCGCTACTAAGGCAATCGCTTTTGCTTTCTCTTCCTGCAGCTACTTAGATGTTTCAGTTCACTGCGTCTTCCTCCTCACATCCTTAACAGATATGGGTAACAGGTAGTACCTGTTGGGTTCCCCCATTCGGAAATCCCTGGATCATTGCTTACTTACAGCTACCCAAGGCATATCGTCGTTTGTCACGTCCTTCTTCGGCTCCTAGTGCCAAGGCATCCACCGTGCGCCCTTATTAACTTAACCTTATTTTTGACCTTTCAGTCAGAAACTCTTTTAATACTACAGCGTTTCGGTTTATTTTCTTGTTACTATTTGATATAGATATTCAATTTTCAATGTGCATTACTTGGTAATCTCTCACCAATGGAGCCTAGCGGGATCGAACCGCTGACCTCCTGCGTGCAAAGCAGGCGCTCTCCCAGCTGAGCTAAGGCCCCACAAGACCTCTCAAGACTAAACAAGACCAATGTGCAGTTCCTTATCCTTAGAAAGGAGGTGATCCAGCCGCACCTTCCGATACGGCTACCTTGTTACGACTTCACCCCAATCATCTATCCCACCTTAGGCGGCTGGCTCCTTACGGTTACCTCACCGACTTCGGGTGTTACAAACTCTCGTGGTGTGACGGGCGGTGTGTACAAGGCCCGGGAACGTATTCACCGCGGCGTGCTGATCCGCGATTACTAGCGATTCCGACTTCATGTAGGCGAGTTGCAGCCTACAATCCGAACTGAGACTGGCTTTAAGAGATTAGCTTGCCGTCACCGGCTTGCGACTCGTTGTACCAGCCATTGTAGCACGTGTGTAGCCCAGATCATAAGGGGCATGATGATTTGACGTCATCCCCACCTTCCTCCGGTTTATTACCGGCAGTCTCGCTAGAGTGCCCAACTAAATGATGGCAACTAACAATAGGGGTTGCGCTCGTTGCGGGACTTAACCCAACATCTCACGACACGAGCTGACGACAACCATGCACCACCTGTCACCTCTGTCCCGAAGGAAAACTCTATCTCTAGAGCGGTCAGAGGGATGTCAAGACCTGGTAAGGTTCTTCGCGTTGCTTCGAATTAAACCACATGCTCCACCGCTTGTGCGGGCCCCCGTCAATTCCTTTGAGTTTCAACCTTGCGGTCGTACTCCCCAGGCGGAGTGCTTAATGCGTTAGCTGCGGCACTAAACCCCGGAAAGGGTCTAACACCTAGCACTCATCGTTTACGGCGTGGACTACCAGGGTATCTAATCCTGTTTGCTCCCCACGCTTTCGAGCCTCAGCGTCAGTTACAAGCCAGAGAGCCGCTTTCGCCACCGGTGTTCCTCCATATATCTACGCATTTCACCGCTACACATGGAATTCCACTCTCCCCTCTTGCACTCAAGTTAAACAGTTTCCAAAGCGTACTATGGTTAAGCCACAGCCTTTAACTTCAGACTTATCTAACCGCCTGCGCTCGCTTTACGCCCAATAAATCCGGACAACGCTCGGGACCTACGTATTACCGCGGCTGCTGGCACGTAGTTAGCCGTCCCTTTCTGGTAAGATACCGTCACAGTGTGAACTTTCCACTCTCACACTCGTTCTTCTCTTACAACAGAGCTTTACGATCCGAAAACCTTCTTCACTCACGCGGCGTTGCTCGGTCAGACTTTCGTCCATTGCCGAAGATTCCCTACTGCTGCCTCCCGTAGGAGTCTGGGCCGTGTCTCAGTCCCAGTGTGGCCGATCACCCTCTCAGGTCGGCTATGTATCGTCGCCTTGGTGAGCCGTTACCTCACCAACTAGCTAATACAACGCAGATCCATCTGGTAGTGATGCATTTGCACCTTTCAATGGATTATCATGCGATAATCCATTTTATGCGGTATTAGCTATCGTTTCCAATAGTTATCCCCCGCTACCAGGTAGGTTACCTACGCGTTACTCACCCGTTCGCAACTCATCCAAAAAGAGCAAGCTCCTCTCTTCAGCGTTCTACTTGCATGTATTAGGCACGCCGCCAGCGTTCATCCTGAGCCAGGATCAAACTCTCATTAAAAGTTTGAGTTCTCACTCATTTCTGTCACTGACAGATTTATTGTTTTTTCATTGTTCAGTACTATAACCTTAGTTATAGTGCCCTGCACATTGGTTCGTCTTGTTCAGTTTTCAAAGGTCTTTGTCACTCACTCTCTCAAGCGACAACTATATTAGTATATCACAGCTCCCTGTCTCTGTCAACAGTTTTTTTAAACTTTTTTCAAGTTTTTTTCTACCACGATACACTCATAGTCCGTACGGGATTCGAACCCGTGTTACCGCCGTGAAAAGGCGGTGTCTTAACCCCTTGACCAACGGACCTTGAGCCTTTCAACTCTTTCTATTATACCTACTTTTCCCCCTTTGTCAAGAACTTTTTTCCTCTTTATCGAAATTCTGAAAAGATAGTAGAAAAGAGCCAGTTAAACTGACTCCTTCTATTTATCTTACCAATTAGTCGCACGTTCCTCTCCCCACCAGTATGGAATCAACTCGGCAACTTTGATTGTTTTCTCGTTTCGTAGTCCATCATGAATTCTGCATCTTTATTTTCAGCGTTCAACTCTAAGAGGAATTCTCTGCAAGCGCCACAAGGCATACCGGAACTTCCACCATAAGGTGGTTTGTCTCGAAAGGCTAATACTTTTTTAACCTTAGTTTGTTCTGAAAATTGGTACATATTAAAGAGGGCCACCCGTTCTGCGCAGAGATGGAAAACACCACAGGTTCCCTCCATACAGAAACCTGTAAATATTTGTCCATCTTCTGCTTCTACTGCGGCCACAACATGGTTAGCGTAAACAAAATCAGATACTTCATGTGGATCGTATAGCTTCTGTGCTTCTTCGTACATCTTTTCCCAGATGTCCATTATTGTACCCTTCTTATTTAGAGATTTCTTTTAACATATTTTCTATATGCTGTATTGATTTTTCACGACCTAACAAGAAGATCGTATCTGGCAATTCTGGTCCATGCATTTCACCTGAAACTGCGATGCGAATAGGCATGAAAAGATTTTTCCCTTTAATACCTGTTTCTTTTTGAACAGCTTTGATTTGCGGGAAGATATTTTCTGTCACAAATTCCTCATCTGTCATTGCTTCTAGTTTCGCTTTGAAGGCTTCTAGAACAACCGGAACGGTTTCTCCTGCCATAACCTCGCGCTCTGCTTCTGTCAATTCTGGGAAATCCAAGAAGAAAAGATCTGTCAATGGAATAATTTCATCTACTGATTTCATTTGTGGTTTATAGAGCTCAACTAGTTTTTCAGCTTTGTCAGTTAAACGTCCTGCTTCCTCTAAGAATGGTTTTGCCATTTCAAAGATAGTAGCTAGATTGGCTCTCTTGATATAGTCATTGCTCATCCAGTCTAGTTTTTTCTGGTCAAAGGCTGCTGGAGACTTGCTGAGGCGGTTTTCATCGAAAAGTTTAATGAGTTCTTCACGAGAGAAGATTTCATCTTCGCCACCTGGGTTCCAACCAAGAAGAGCAATAAAGTTAAAGACTGCTTCTGGAAGGTAACCTTTCTTTCGGTAATCTTCGATAAATTGAAGTGTATTAGTATCACGTTTAGATAACTTCTTACCAGTCTCAGAGTTGATAATCAAGGTCATATGGCCGAACTCTGGAGCTTCCCAGCCAAGTGCTTCATATACCATAAGCTGTTTTGGTGTATTAGCAATGTGGTCGTCTCCACGGATAACATGGGAGATTTGCATATCATGGTCATCAATGACAACGGCAAAGTTGTAAGTAGGGTAGCCATCTTTCTTTTGGATAACCCAATCACCACCGATATTGCCACCTTCAAATTCGATATCGCCTTTGACCATATCATGCCACTTGTAGATACCTGACTCATTGACAGCCAAGCGCACAGTTGGGATGATTCCTGCTGCTTCGCGTTCTACGATGTAAGCCGCTTTTTCCTCTTCACTCATACCTAGGTATTCATTTACGTAGCGAGGGGTTTCACCAGCTGCTTCTTGGCGTTCGCGTTCAGCTGCCAACTCTTCTTCTGTAACGTAAGATTTGTAGGCTTTTCCTTCAGCTAATAGTTGGTCAATGTATTTTTGATACAAGTCCAAACGCTCAGACTGGCGGTAATTTTCATGTGTTTCTGGGCTTTCATCCCAATCCATACCTAACCAACGAAGGTTTTCAAGCTGTGAACGTTCCCCATCCTCGACATGACGTTTACGGTCAGTATCTTCGATACGAATGATAAATGTTCCACCATGATGGCGTGCATACAAGTAGTTAAACAATGCTGTACGGGCATTCCCGATGTGTAGTAGTCCTGTTGGACTTGGTGCGTAACGTACGCGAATATCTTTTGACATAGTTTCTCCTATAAAGTCTCTAGGCGTCTGCCTTTTTGCTTTCTATATTATATCACAAGTCTCGCCTGAGTCCAATGTCTACGAATAAAGAGAGTAAAAAGAGTGGACAAGCCACTCTTTTCTTTTATTATAGACGTGCGTTAAGCTCTTTGCTCAATTCTTCAAATCCTGGTTTTCCAAGAAGGGCAAACATATTACGTTTGTAGGCTTCAACGCCTGGTTGGTCAAATGGGTTGATGGCATTCAAGTAACCTGAAAGGGCGATAGCCAATTCGAAGAAGTAGATAGTGTATCCAAGAGTGAAGGCATCTTGCTCAGGCAGAGTTACGTACATGTTTGGCACGTCACCATCAGTGTGGGCAAGAAGAACACCGTCAGTAGCTTTTTTGTTTACAAAGTCAACGTCTTTTCCTTGAAGGTAACCAAGTCCATCAAGGTCTTCTTCCAAAGTAGGGATAATCACGTTTTTACGAGGTTTGTCAACACGGACAACTGTTTCAAACATGATACGAGTTCCTTCTTGGATAAATTGACCAAGTGAGTGCAAGTCAGTTGAGAAGTTGGCTGAAGTTGGGTAGATACCTTTTTGGTCTTTCCCTTCTGATTCACCAGCCAATTGTTTCCACCATTCTGAGAAGTATTGAAGTGATGGCTCGTAGTTTACCAAGATTTCAGTAGCGTAGCCTTTACGGTAAAGGATGTTACGCACTGCTGCGTATTGGTAAGCTTCGTTTTCAGAGATTTTATCTGAAGTGTAGTCTTTGCGGGCTGCATTCGCACCTTCCATAAGGGCTTTGATGTCAGCTCCTGATGCTGCGATTGGAAGCAAACCAACAGCTGTCAATACTGAGAAACGTCCACCGATATCATCTGGAACAACAAATGTTTCCCATCCGTTAGCGTCTGCTTCAACCTTAACAGCACCTTTTTGGCGGTCAGTTGTTGCATAGATACGTTTGTTTGCTTCTTCTTGACCGTATTTCTTAACCAAGAGTTCTTTGAAGACACGGAAAGCGATAGCTGGTTCAGTTGTTGTACCTGATTTAGAAATTACGTTTACTGAGAAATCTTTGTCTGCAACATACTCTACCAAGTCAGCAAGGTAAGTAGATGAGATTGAGTTTCCCGCGTAAAGGATTTGTGGAGCTTTGCGTTCTTCTTTTGTTTGCAAATTAGCAAAATGGTGATTCAAGAAGTCGATTGCTGCTTTGGCACCAAGGTAAGATCCACCGATACCGATTACAACCAAGACGTCACTGTCTGATTTGATTTGCTCAGCAGCTTTCAAGATGCGGTCAAATTCTTCACGGTCGTAGTTTTCAGGAAGATCCAACCATCCCAAGAAATCGCTACCAGCACCAGTTCCTTTACGAATCATTTCGTCAGCAGCTGTAACTTGTGCTTGCATGTATTCCACTTCATGTGGTGCAACAAATTTGTCTAAAACTTTTGAATAATCAAATTTAATATGTGACATGTTATTCCTCCAATATTTCTTCTTTTCTATCATAACGCTTACCTTCGTTTTTTTCAAGTTTTTTTGTCGAATTTCTCCAATTTTTATCAGAATTCAAACGTTTGCGTAAAAATCCCACATTCCAAAAATTTTGAAAAAACAAAAGAAAGAACGACCAGATGCCCCAGTTGTTACAGTTCATTCAATAAATACTCAAATAATTCTAAATTGCCATCTTCTTCATTAACCAGAAACTCTGGATGCCACTGCAAATCGATAATGCGGTGTTCGTCAATAGACTCAATCGCTTCGATGGTCTGGTCTCTTGGATCAATAGCAGTTACACGGAAATTAGGTGCCAAATCTTTAATACTTTGACGATGGACGGAGTTAACCTGACTTTCTTTTCCGAATAGCTTAGCCACCACGCTTCCTTCCACTGTCTCAATAGAGTGAGATGTTCCGAAAGGTAGTCCTTGCCAGTGACCTTCAATTTCTTGGTGAAGAGTGCCACCAAAAGCAACATTGACAAGTTGAACACCGCGACAGATTGCCAAAATTGGCTTATTCTGACGGAGCGCTTCTTTCAAGAGTGCCAATTCAAATTCATCACGGACCAGATTGTAATCATCACTCTCAATGGTTTTTTTCTCTCCATAAAATTGGGGATGGACATTTTGCCCACCTGTTAAGATGAGTTTGTTAATCATTTCCACATAATCGCGCACAATGGACTCATCTCCTACAGGAATCACTAAAGGGAGACAACCGACTTGACGAATGCTCTCTGCAAATTTACAGGATACAGATGAATGAATGTTTTTTCCTTCTGCGTCTACAGGACATAGATTTGCAGCAACTCCTACAACCGTTCTAGCCATGATGTGTCTCCTTTCGATTTTCTTGCGACAGTCTTATCTTATCACTCCAACTCTTTCCTGTCTAATATGTTTTTTTAAAGACCGTAATAAGTATTTTTTATGGACAAGAAAAAGCTGCCCAAGAGGACAACTTCTTTTTTTATTCGAAGACGAATTGATTGTGATACAGTTCCGAGTAGAAGCCACCAAGTTTGAGCAACTCGTGATGATTTCCACGTTCAATGACCTTTCCATCTTTGAGGACAATAATCTGATCGGCATTGAGGATGGTCTTCAAACGATGGGCAATCACAAAACTGGTTCGACCTGCTACTATTGCTTCCATAGCATGTTGAATCTTGCTTTCTGTTACGGTATCGACATTGGAAGTTGCTTCATCTAAGATTAGGACTTGAGGATCTGTCATCAAGGTTCGAGCGATGGAAATCAATTGTTTCTGCCCAGTCGAGAAGATATTTTGCTCATCATCAATAAGGGTATCATACTTATCAGGCAAGCTTTCGATGTAGTCATGAATATGAGTTGCCTTGGCAGCTGCTTCGACCATTTCCTCACTGGCATCTGGCACACCGAAGCGGATATTGTCTCGGATTGTTCCACTAAACAAGACTGAATCCTGCAGGACAATCCCGACCTTGCTCCGCAAGCTATCCAAGTCGTAGTCACGGATGTCTTTGCCATCAAAGCAAATGCTGCCTGCATCCACATCGTAGAAACGATTGATGAGGTTCATTATGGTCGTTTTCCCTGAACCAGTCGGACCGACAACTGCTATCATCTGCCCCTTAGGAGCTGAAATGCTGATATCTTTTAAAATCGGCTGGTCTGGCACATAAGAGAAATCAATATGACTGATTTCAACGCCTTCTCGTAATTCCGTAAAGGCTGGTGCATTTTGCGGGCGAATCTCTTCTTCTCTATCGAACATTTCTTGGATACGATCGGCTCCAGTAAAGGCCAATTGGAGACTCCCCCAACTCGCAGCCACCTGGATAATCGGCTGGTAGTACTGCTGAGAAAATTGGGTAAACATGACAATCAAACCTAGGGCTGTCGTTGTTTCGATACTTGGATCGTTCAGCAAGACCGCAGAACCTGCAAAAATGACGATGGCCGTATTGACCAAACTCATCCCATTCATAACAGGAAAGAGGATGCCTGAGAACATTCTCCCTTTAAAGGTCGCCTTGCGCACGCGCTCATTTTTCTCCACAAAGCCTGCTACGATATCGTCTTGAATTCCTTGTACGATAACAGCTTTCTGTCCAGAAATACTCTCATCCATGTAGGCGTTGAGTTTCCCAACCTCTTTTTGCTGGAGATTGGTGTACTTGCGGGCCATTTTCACGATAAAAACCAACATGAGAAAGACCACTGGGGTGCTGGCTACTGTTATCAGAGCTAGCGTCACATTTCTTGAAAACATGACAAAAATCAAACCGATGTAAAGAGCAATATTGCTCATGACCTGAACCAGGCTTTCATTGAAGGCTTGAAGGATGTTGTCCAAGTCACTCGTGAAGCGAGAAAGGATATCACCATCCTGATGGCGGTCAAAGAAAGAAACCGTCAAACGAGAAAGTTTGCCAAAGAGGCCCTTACGCATCTCATTTGTTGACCCAGCAATCACACGGGTCATCAAGGTCATGTAAATCAAACTGGATACCACTAAGGCAAGGACAATCAGAGCTAGATTCAGCATCAGAGTTAACAAACTCTGCCAGACCAGTTCGGAAGTTCCATTTTGGTAAGCCAGAACTAGGTTAGCGAGCTCTGTTACTGCTTGGCCTGAAAAAACCGGAAGGAAGGCTTGGGCAATCGTCGCAACTGCAACCATCAGAATCACAATGACAAAGGAGAACTTGTAAACTTTAAAATAATTCCAGAAAAATCGAACGGTTTTCATTTTATTCCTTATATTTATACTAGCGGGTAGCTCCCGCTAGTATAAACCCTTTCTTTAATTATTTTTTAGATTTGTTTTATACTTAGTTCAGAGCTGTGGATTAGTATTTCATTCCAATCGCTTTGACGATTTCGAGGAGGCTCTAACCACAGCTCTTTGTTTAATTGGTAATGAGAATGATAACGCCCAGACGTTTTATCTCGTGTAAGGATACAAGACAAAGAGTGCGTGGAACGAACAACAGTCGCTAATAATCTCGAAAGGAACCAGAAACTTATTTTTTATGTTGGTATTGATATTGCCAAAAATAAACACGATTTAGCCTGTATCAACGAAACTGGAGAAACAGTGATAACCAACTTCAGATTTGCCAATTCTTATCAAGGTTTTCATCAGCTGAAACTAAAGCTAGAACAGCTATCTCCTATCACACAAGATGTCCAGATAGCACTTGAAAGCACAGGACACTATAACTACAATATAGTGACTTTTTTAAGAGAGTTCGGGTACAATGTGTTTGCTTACAACCCGCTCATTATCAAAGAATTTGCTAAATTACAATCTCTTAGAAAAACCAAGAAAGATAGGAAAGATGCTTTGTTAATTGCTCGTAAGCTACGCTCTGACGTAACCCCTGAACTCCATAGAATTGTTAGTAATCTTCATAATCATTTTGTCTATGACTTACTAACAAATTACCCTTCTCCACAAAAAATAGCTCGTGCTCGGTTCTCATCATTACTTAAAATCAAACGGCTAACCGCTGATAAAGCTCATCAGATACAAGAAATAGCCAAACAAACTATTGGTAATACTTCTACCGTGTTATCCTTAGAATTAGTGCAATTAATTGAAAACATTAAACACTACGATAAGCAAATTACCCAAGTCCAAGAAGAAATTAACCTCTTGATGATTGAGTTGAACTCTCCTATTGCTTCTATTCCTGGAATTGGAAGTCTCCTTGGTGCAATTATTCTAGCTGAAATGAAGACTATTCATAATTTCAAAAATCCAAATCAGCTTCAAGCCTTTGCAGGTTTAGACCCTGCTATTTACCAATCAGGACAGATGGATAATACAGGTCATATAGTAAAACGAGGTTCCTCTTATCTAAGGTATGCCCTGATACAAGCTGCCAAGCTTATAGCCATTTATTCCCACATTTTAAAGCCTATTTAAGACTAAAAATCAGTCAAGGAAAGCATTACAATGTAGCTGTGACACATGTTGCTAAAAAGCTCATTCGTGTAATTTATCATCTTCTTAAAACCAATCAACTGTTTGATGAAACTAAACTAAGGTAAAACTATAAAGTCATGAATCATTTTAAAAACTTGCTTTTAGCAGGTCTTTTTCACATGCAATCAATTTTCTAAATAGCTTTTAAAAATAGTTAATATTTTTAAAAATTATTCTTGACTTTTTATATAGAATGCCTTCTTTCCCTTTTGTGTTTCGTAGATTTCACGGTAGATGGCATTGCTAGCTACCAAGTCTGCATGCCGTCCTTCTCCAATCAAACGCCCTTGATCCAAGACCAAAATCTTGTCCGCATGGACGACTGAACTAATCTTTTGAGCGATGATAATGGTTGTTGTCCCTTTCAGATCTTTGTTCAAAGCTTCCTGTACGAGTCTTTCTGACTTAGCATCCAATGCCGAAGTCGAATCGTCAAAAATCAGGATACGGGGATTGCTGACGATTCCACGGGCAATGGACATCCGTTGCTTTTGTCCACCAGAAAAGTTGGTGCCACGTTCTTCGACCTGACTCTCAAATTTGTTTTCCATGCGTCCGATAAATTCACTGGCTTGGGCAATCTGTGCTGCACGTTCCATTTCTGACACGCTGGCATTGCCTTTTCCTTGACGAAGATTATCTGCAATGGTCCCGCTAAAGAGAATAGCACGTTGCAAGACGATGGAAACTGTTTTACGCAAGGTTCCCTCGCTGACGTCTCGAATATCCTTGCCACCAATCTCAATAGATCCCTCCTGTGGATCAAAAAGCCGTGGAATTAGCTGAGCTAGGGTGGATTTCCCTGCTCCAGTCGCCCCAACCACACCGACCATCTGACCAGGCGCAATATCAAAGGTTACATTCTTCAGCATAGGCTCATCGTCATTGGGATATGTGAAGGTTACATTTTCAAAAGAGAGACTTCCTTCTAACTCTTCATCTGGGAGATCTTTAAAGGTCATCGCTGGCTCGGTATCTAGAATTTCGCGGATACGACGCAAGGAAATCATGGCACGGCTGACAGAATTTCCTAAAAATCCAACCATGATAATGGTAAAGATAATCTGGCTGAGATAGTTGACAAAGGAAGCAATAGAGCCCACAACATATGGATCTGACTGAGCCATTCCAGCCACCAACCAGATAGAGAGGAAGACTGCCCCATAGCCGACTAGCATCATAACGGGTTCTATAACTGAGAAGGCATAACCGATATAAAGATTTTGGCCGAGAAGTTCATCAGAAACCTCGGCAAATTTGTTATATTGTGCTTTTTCTTGCACAAAGGATTTGACCACGCGCACACCACGTAGATTTTCTTTGGCGATAGCATTGATCCGTTCAAGAAGGGTTTGAAACTTAGCAAATCGTGGTCCCATCATTCCCATCATAATGGCTGTAAGTGCAAAGATTAGGAGCACCATGAGGACAATTACCCACCAAAGTGACGGGAGAGTGTGGGCCGCCAAGATAAAGGAACCGATAAAGAGAAGAGGGAGACGGAAAAGGATTTGAAAAGCCATCATCACCACGTTCTGAATTTGGTTGATATCATTGGTCATACGGACGACAAGGTTACCCGCATTAAACTGCTCGATATTGGCATAAGAAAAAGTCTGGATTTTGCGAAAAGCGTCTTCCCGAAGGTCCGAAGACACTCCTTGAGCAATGTAGGCTGCAAGCGTTACATTGACCCCACCTGCAACCAGACCGACTAGGGCTACTCCTATCAGCCAAGCGCCAATACTATAAATAGCCTCATGTTGACCGGCCAACAAAGCCTCTAACACCTCTTGCAAATAGCGTGGTTGCAAGAGCGAGCTCGCAGCCATCAAGCCTGTCATCATTAAAGATGCCAAGGCCTGCCATTTATAGGTTTTTATTTTTTGAATGAGCATATTTCCTCCTAATAAAATAGATAAAGGGAGCGACATCCTGCGTCAGCTCCTTCTCATTCGGTCATATTGATGCCATTCTAGCAAAAAAGAGAAATCTTGTCAAAGAAGTCTCCTTATTATAGATTAGTGCGCTTTCATATACAGGTGATGCATGAAAAGGCTTTTTATGGTAAAATGAAAGGAAGAACTCTTACAAGGAGGAAAAGATGAAGAAACAAACCATCGCTGTCTTGGGTCCTGGTTCTTGGGGGACCGCCCTTTCGCAGGTCCTAAGCGACAATGGACACGAGGTTCGAATTTGGGGAAATACTTCTGACCAGATCGATGAAATCAATAACCAACATACAAACAAACGCTATTTCAAAGATATCCTACTCGACGAAAAAATCAAAGCCTATCATGATTTGGAAGAAACATTAAAGGATGTTGATGCTGTTTTATTTGTGATCCCAACAAAAGTAACGAGACAGGTTGCCCAACAAGTAGCAAAGGTGCTTGATCACAAGGTTGTCATCATGCATGCCTCCAAAGGATTGGAACCAGATAGCCACAAACGTCTATCAATCATTCTTGAAGAGGAAATTCCAGCTGACCTTCGCAGTGATATCGTCGTTGTTTCAGGACCGAGCCATGCTGAGGAAACTATTGTGCGAGATATTACCTTGATTACAGCAGCCTCTAAAGATCTTGAAACTGCCCGGTACGTCCAAAATCTCTTTAGCAATCACTACTTCCGCCTCTATACCAACACGGATGTTATCGGGGTTGAAACCGCCGGTGCTCTCAAAAATATCATCTCAGTTGGTGCTGGGGCACTACATGGACTAGGATTTGGCGACAATGCCAAGGCAGCTATCATCGCCCGTGGCTTGGCAGAAATCACCCGTCTAGGTGTCGCTCTCGGAGCTAATCCTCTGACTTATAGCGGTCTTTCTGGAGTTGGGGATTTGATCGTAACGGGAACATCTGTCCACTCTCGTAACTGGAGGGCCGGTAATGCTCTCGGTCACGGAGAATCTCTCGCAGATATTGAGGCTAATATGGGCATGGTCATTGAAGGCATTTCAACAACTCGAGCAGCTTACGAACTGGCTCAGGAATTGGGTGTCTACATGCCAATCACACAGGCTATTTACCGAGTTATCTATGAAGGTGTCAATATCAAAGAAGCAATCACCGACATCATGAGCAATGAATTTAAAGCAGAAAACGAATGGTCACAGACCTTTATAGAAAGGAACATTTATGAAACAAAAAGTCAGAAAAGCAGTCATCCCCGCCGCTGGATTGGGAACTCGTTTCCTCCCAGCAACTAAGGCCTTGGCCAAGGAAATGTTGCCAATCGTAGACAAGCCAACTATCCAGTTTATCGTTGAAGAGGCCCTCAAATCTGGTATCGAAGACATTTTGGTTGTTACTGGTAAGTCAAAACGTTCCATTGAGGACCACTTCGACTCAAACTTCGAATTGGAATACAACCTCAAAGAAAAAGGGAAAACAGATCTTTTGAAGCTAGTTGATGAAACAACTGGCATGCGCCTGCATTTTATCCGCCAAACGCATCCACGTGGTCTCGGAGATGCTGTTTTGCAAGCCAAGGCTTTCGTTGGAAATGAACCTTTTGTCGTTATGCTTGGTGATGACTTGATGGATATCACAGACGAAAAGGCTGTTCCACTTACCAAACAACTCATGGATGACTACGAGCGTACCCACGCGTCCACTATCGCTGTTATGCCAGTCCCTCACGACGAAGTCTCTGCTTACGGGGTTATTGCTCCGCAAGGCGAAGGAAAAGACGGTCTTTACAGCGTTGAAACCTTCGTTGAAAAACCAGCTCCAGAGGACGCTCCTAGCGACCTTGCTATCATCGGACGCTACCTCCTCACGCCTGAAATTTTCCAAATCCTCGAAAACCAAGCTCCAGGTGCAGGGAATGAAATTCAGCTGACAGATGCAATCGACACCCTCAATAAAACACAACGTGTATTTGCTCGTGAGTTCAAAGGGGCTCGTTACGATGTCGGAGACAAGTTTGGCTTTATGAAAACCTCCATCGACTACGCTCTCAAACACCCACAAGTCAAAGACGACTTGAAAGACTACCTCATTCAACTCGGAAAAGAGTTAGCTGAAGGGGAATAGAAGACAAACAAAGCTCTTAAATAAGGGCTTTGTTTTTTGTTGAAGCTTGCAATAAAAAAAGCCATCTTTGCAGATGACTTATTAGCAACCGAATCGGTGCTCGCTTTTTCAAGTTGTGTACGGACAAAGCCTTATTTTAACTTGCTGTGTTGTTTCGAATAATTCCAACACTTGTATTGTATACCATTCTTTTAAAAATTGCAAGAAGAAATCGTTATAAATAAAATAGAATAACACTTCATTTTATAAGATTAAAAATTTACACATTGAAAACGTTTTACAATTTCTTGATTTTAATAGCCAAAAGATATATAATTTAGCTAAAGTTAATATATTAGCCATTACTAATTAGAACATAAAGAATATAACTCAAAGGAGAACACTAAATGAGCAATAAACCTTACTCTATCGGACTCGATATCGGGACAAACAGCGTCGGATGGGCCGTCATTACTGATGACTATAAAGTGCCATCTAAAAAGTTGAAAATTCTGGGCAATACCGATAAACGATTTATCAAGAAAAATCTCATCGGGGCTCTATTGTTTGATGAGGGAACTACTGCTGAGGCTAGACGCCTTAAACGAACTGCACGTCGTCGCTATACCCGTCGGAAAAATCGTCTTCGCTACCTTCAAGAAATCTTTGCTGAGGAAATGAGCAAGGTAGATAGTAGTTTCTTTCATCGATTGGATGACTCCTTTTTAATTCCTGAGGATAAAAGAGGGAGTAAATACCCTATTTTTGCTACCTTGGCAGAAGAAAAAGAATACCATAAGCAATTTCCAACTATTTATCATTTGAGAAAGCAACTGGCTGATTCGAAAGAAAAAGCTGACTTGCGCTTGATCTATCTAGCATTAGCTCATATTATTAAATACCGTGGGCATTTTTTATATGAAGAAGCTTTCGATATAAAAAATAATGATATTCAAAAAATCTTTAACGAGTTTATAAGCATTTACGACAACACCTTTGAAGGAAGTTCACTTAGTGGGCAAAACGCACAAGTAGAAGCAATTTTTACTGATAAAATTAGTAAATCTGCAAAGAGAGAACGCGTTCTAAAACTCTTTCCTGACGAAAAGTCCACTGGTTTGTTTTCAGAATTTCTCAAGTTGATTGTAGGAAATCAAGCTGATTTCAAGAAATATTTTGACTTAGGAGAAAAAGCCCCGCTACAATTTTCTAAAGATACCTATGATGAGGATTTGGAAAACTTGCTCGGACAAATTGGAGATGACTTTGCAGACCTTTTCCTAGTTGCTAAAAGACTCTATGACGCCATTCTTCTATCAGGAATCTTAACCGTTACAGATCCTTCAACCAAGGCTCCACTGTCAGCATCTATGACTGAGCGCTATGAAAATCACCAAAAAGACTTAGCAGCTTTAAAACAATTCATCAAAAACAATCTTCCAGAAAAATATGTTGAAGTTTTTTCTAACCAATCTAAAGATGGGTATGCTGGGTATATCGATGGCAAGACCACACAAGAAGCATTTTACAAATATATCAAAAATCTTCTCTCTAAATTCGAAGGAGCAGATTATTTCCTTGATAAAATCGAACGTGAAGATTTTTTGAGAAAACAACGCACCTTTGATAATGGTTCTATTCCTCATCAAATTCATCTTCAAGAAATGAATGCCATTCTCCGTCGGCAAGGAGAACATTATCCATTTTTGAAGGAAAACAGAGAAAAAATTGAGAAAATCTTGACCTTCCGTATTCCTTACTACGTCGGCCCATTGGCTCGTGGCAATCGTGCTTTTGCTTGGCTTACTCGAAATTCTGACCAAGCAATAAGACCTTGGAACTTTGAAGAAATTGTTGATAAGGCAAGATCTGCGGAAGACTTCATCAATAAGATAACTAACTATGACTTGTATCTCCCAGAGGAAAAAGTTTTGCCTAAGCACAGTCCTCTATACGAAACTTTTACCGTCTATAATGAATTAACAAAGGTTCGATTCATTGCAGAAGGGATGAGGGACTATCAATTCCTTGATAGTGTACAGAAAAAACAAATTGTCAATCAATTAAGAAAAGTAACTGAAAAAGACATCATTCATTATCTACACACTGTTGATGGCTACGATGGAATCGAACTAAAAGGAATTGAAAAACAATTTAACGCTAGTCTTTCTACTTACCATGATTTGCTCAAGATTATCAAGGATAAGGAGTTTATGGATGACCCTAAAAATGAAGAGATTCTTGAAAATATCGTCCACATGCTAACTATCTTTGAAGATCGTGAAATGATCAAGCAACGCCTTGCTCAATATGACTCTCTCTTTGATGAAAAAGTGATTAAAGCACTGACTCGTCGACATTATACTGGTTGGGGAAAACTCTCTGCTAAGTTGATTAATGGCATCAGTGATAAACAAACTGGCAATACGATTCTTGACTACTTGATTGATGATGGCTACAGCAATCGTAATTTTATGCAGCTAATCAATGATGACGGACTTTCCTTCAAAGACATTATTCAAAAAGCACAAGTGGTTGGTAGGACAAACGATGTGAAGCAAGTTGTCCAAGAGCTTCCAGGAAGCCCTGCTATCAAAAAAGGAATTTTACAAAGTATCAAGATTGTTGATGAACTTGTCAAGGTGATGGGCCATGCTCTCGAGTCCATTGTGATTGAGATGGCACGAGAAAATCAGACAACTGCCAGAGGGAAAAAGAATTCCCAACAAAGATATAAACGCATTGAAGATGCACTAAAAAATCTAGCTCCTGGGCTTGATTTAAATATATTAAAAGAACATCCAACAGATAATATTCAACTTCAAAACGATCGTCTCTTCCTCTACTATCTCCAAAATGGGAGGGATATGTATACTGGGAAACCTCTTGACATCAACCAACTGAGCAACTATGACATTGACCACATCATCCCACAGACCTTTATCAAGGATGATTCTCTTGATAACCGTGTCTTGACGAGTTCAAAGGATAATCGTGGTAAATCTGATAATGTTCCAAGTTTAGAGGTTGTTCAAAAAAGAAAAGCTTTTTGGCAACAATTGTTAGATTCCAAATTGATTTCAGAACGTAAATTTAATAATTTAACCAAAGCTGAACGTGGCGGACTAAATGAACTTGATAAGGTTGGTTTCATTAAACGCCAACTAGTTGAAACACGACAGATCACAAAACATGTTGCTCAGATTTTGGATGCTCGCTATAATACAGAAGTGACTGAGAAGGATAAGAAGAATCGTACCGTCAAAATTATCACTTTGAAATCCAATCTAGTTTCCAACTTCCGTAAAGAGTTTAGGTTATACAAGGTGCGGGAAATCAATGACTACCACCACGCGCATGATGCCTACTTAAATGCAGTAGTGGCTAAGGCCATCCTTAAGAAATATCCTAAACTAGAGCCTGAATTCGTCTATGGTGACTATCAAAAGTACGATCTTAAGAGATACATCTCAAGATCCAAAGATCCTAAAGAAGTCGAAAAAGCGACTGAAAAGTATTTCTTCTACTCAAACTTGTTGAACTTCTTTAAAGAAGAGGTGCATTACGCAGACGGAACTATCGTAAAAAGAGAAAATATCGAATACTCCAAAGATACTGGAGAAATCGCTTGGAATAAGGAAAAAGATTTCGCTACAATCAAAAAAGTACTTTCACTTCCGCAGGTGAATATTGTGAAGAAGCGAGAGGTGCAAACAGGTGGCTTCTCTAAAGAGTCTATTCTTCCTAAAGGAAATTCTGACAAGCTAATCCCTCGAAAAACAAAGGATATTCTTTGGGACACTACTAAATATGGGGGATTTGATAGCCCTATTATCGCCTATTCGATCTTGCTCATTGCCGATATCGAAAAAGGAAAAGCGAAAAAACTGAAGACTGTCAAAACTCTAGTTGGTATCACGATCATGGAAAGAGCCGCTTTTGAGGAGAATCCAATAACTTTCCTTGAAAATAAAGGCTATCATAATGTCCGTAAAGAAAATATCCTCTGCCTACCTAAGTATAGTTTATTTGACCTGGGAAATGGTCGCAGACGACTACTTGCAAGTGCGAAAGATCTTCAAAAAGGCAATGAAATAGTGCTTCCAGTATATTTAACAACCTTGCTCTACCATTCTAAAAATGCCCATAAACTAGACGAACCAGGACATTGGGAATACATTCAGAGACACCGAAGTGAATTTAAGGATTTATTAAATCTTGTATCTGAGTTCTCTCAAAAATATATCCTCGCCGAAGCAAATCTGGAGAAAATCAAGAACTTATATGCAGACAATGAGCAGGCAGATATAGAAATCCTAGCAAATTCATTTACCAATTTGTTGACCTTCACTGCTTTGGGTGCTCCTGCTGCCTTTAAATTTTTTGACAAAGATGTTGATCGAAAACGATACACAACTGTATCTGAAATCCTCAACGCCACCCTCATCCACCAATCCATCACTGGTCTCTACGAGACTCGAATTTACTTAAGCAAACTAGGAGAAGACTAATGGGATGGAGAACTGTTGTAGTCAATACGCACTCTAAACTCTCCTACAAGAATAACCACTTGATTTTTAAAGATGCCTCTCGGACAGAGTTAATTCACCTGTCCGAGATGGACATCCTGCTTTTGGAGACGACAGATATTGTTCTCTCTACTATGTTGATTAAACGCTTGGTGGATGAAAATATTTTGGTCATCTTTTGTGATGATAAACGCTTGCCGACAGCATATTTAATGCCTTACTACGGTCGGCACGATTCCAGTTTACAACTCTCTCACCAAATTACTTGGAGCGAGGAAGCTAAAGCACAAGTTTGGACCACCATTATTGCACAAAAAATTCTCAATCAAGCTTTTTATCTAGGGAATTATGGTTTTCTGGAAAAGAGTCAGTCCGTCATCAATCTCTATCATGGGTTGGATTTGTTTGATCCTAGTAATCGTGAGGGGCACGCAGCTCGGATGTATTTTAACACCTTGTTTGGAAATGATTTTAGCCGTGAACAAGATAATGATATCAATGCTGCCTTAGACTACGGTTACACCTTAATTTTGAGTATGATTGCGCGTGAGATTGTGTTGTCTGGCTGCATGACCCAGTTTGGCTTGAAACATGCTAATCAGTTTAATCAATTCAACCTCGCTAGCGATATTATGGAGCCTTTCCGTCCGATTATTGACAGAATCGTCTATGAAAATCGAAACAGTTCTTTTGTCAAAATCAAACGAGAACTGTTCACCATTTTCTCAGATATCTTCCACTACAATGGCAAAGATATGTACCTGTCCAATATCATCAGTAACTATACTAAGAAAGTCATCCAAGCTCTCAATCAACCTGAGAAAGGAGTTCCTGAGTTTAGGATATGAGTTATCGATATATGCGTATGATTTTAATGTTTGATATGCCGGTTGATACCATAGAGGAACGCAAGACCTATCGGAAATTTCGTAAGTTCCTCATAGATGAGGGATTTATCATGCACCAATTCTCCATCTATAGCAAGCTCTTGCTCAACAACTCTGCTAATAATGCCATGATTGAGCGACTCAAGACTCATAACCCTAAAAAGGGGAACATTACTCTCTTAACCGTCACGGAAAAGCAATTTTCTCGCATGATTTACTTAAATGGCGAGCGAAATACCAGCGTAGCAAACTCTGATGCTCGTTTGGTCTTTCTAGGAGAGGAGCCTGGAGATGAAGATTAATTTCCCATTATTGGATGAACCATTAGCTATTGAAAATGCGACCTTTTTAGTGTTGGAAGACCAAATTACCTTTTCAACTATCGTCAAGCAGTTCTATCAATACACTGATGAAGGGGAGTTGAAGTTATTTGATAGAAATCTAAAAGCTCCGAAAGAGTCCAAGTTACTACTGATAACGGATGTCTTAGGATACAATCTCAATTCACCTGCCATGCTCAAGCTGATACATGCGGATCTTGAAAATCAGCTCAATGATAAACCAGAAGTCAAGTCCATGATTGAAAAGTTGGTTGCTACGATTACAGAATTACTGGCATTTGAGTGTTTGGAAAACGAATTGGACTTGGAGTATGATGAAATTGCCATTCTGGAGTTAATCGATGCACTTGGTGTCAAAGTCGAAACCCTGAGTGATACACCTTTCGAAAAGATGCTAGAAATTGTCCAAGTTTTTAAATATCTTTCCAAAAAGAAACTCCTTGTCTTCATCAATGCGACCGCCTATCTATCAAAGGATGAGTTAGTAAATCTGATAGAGTATATCCAACTCAATCAACTAAGAGTCTTATTTGTCGAACCTCGAACAGTCTATGATTTTCCGCAATATGTGCTGGATCAAGACTATTTCTTGAACCCTGAAAATATGGTATAATAAGGGTAACAATTGGAACCTGACGAGCTGAAGTCTGGCTGGGACGAATGGCGCGATTACGAAATCTCGTGAGAAAAATTTTTCTACGAGGTTTTAGAGCTCTGTTGTTTCGAATGGTTTAAAAAAAAGCTACTCATTTTTTGAGTAGCTTTTTAACTATCCCCCCTACACATAGCTCATTCCCTTATAGCATAGGAAAACGGCTAGTGCGATAAAAAGTACAGTTGCTCCGATTCTCTGGCTGGTGCTATACATTCTTTTTTCCCATTTGACTGGAAAAATAACCGCTAGAAAAGCACCGCCTACTGCACCTCCGATATGGCCAGCTAGACTGATTCCTGGAATCAGAACACTTCCAATGATATTTATCACGAAAAGTGTCAGATAGGATTGCCCCAACTGCTGGATATAGGGGTTGCGAGTTGCGTAACGCAAGACGATAATCGCAGCAAATAATCCATAGAGAGAAGTGGAGGCCCCTGCGGCGACAACTTTCGGTGTGAAAGCAAAAACAAAGAGATTCCCCATCATTCCAGATAAGAGATAGAGAAAGAAAAATTGCTTAGAACCGAAAATTTCCTCCACTTGTCGTCCAAGAAAGTAGAGTGAAATCATATTGACAATAAAATGCTCCCATCCAATATGCACAAAAATAGCTGAAAAAAGGCGCCATATCTGCTCAGGGAACAGGCGAATGACCGGTCCATACATGGCTCCAAACTGAAGCAAGGTATCTGCTCGTTCAAAATTTAAACCTGTAAGAACCAACATCAAGAGAAATACCAATGCTGTCACTAGGAGGAAGAAACTAGCCACAGGATAACGTTTATCAAAGATTTCTTTCATCTATTAGCACCTCCTGGACGGGAATATCATGGTCTTCCAAGTTAAACTCCTGAACCTGACAAGGATAGATTGTACTCAGACTCTGCCCAGCAAAATGTTCCAGGTAGCGGTCATAATAACCTCCACCATATCCAATCCGATAGCCCTCTGTTGTAAAAGCCAAGCCCGGAACATGAATTAAACCAATCTGAGACGGTTCCACCACTTCCAAATCTCCTTGCGGTTCCAGTAAACCAAAGGAAGTTTTTACCAACTGCTGCGGATGATATACTACAAGGTCCATCCGCCCCTTGGGATAGGTTTTAGGTATCAGAACCTTTTTGCCGTCCTTCAGCGCCTGTTCAATCAGTTCCTGTGTTTGAAATTCATGCGGAAAAGAGAGATAGGTTGCGATGGTCTTAGCTTCTTGGTAAAAGGGGTGTTGTAAGAAACGCTCAGTTAAAGCTCGATCCATAGCCTGCTTTTTCTCCTGAGATAAAGCCTTCATTTCGTGTAAGACTTGCTTGCGTAGTTCTGCTTTCATAGACAATTCCTCTACTCTGCTGACTTCTTTTTCAGGAAACTAGATACTGCTTCCACCCCAACGGCTAAGGCTTCTTCCTTAGGACTCATCTGAGGGTGATGAAGGGCGTAGGGACTGCCGATACCTAGCCAGAACATAACGCCATCTACCTTCGAAAGGAAATAGCCAAAGTCCTCACCTGTCATAGCAGGCTCGATATCAATCAACTCAATTCCCTCTTTCTCTTCAAAAAAGTCCATCAGTTCACGCGCCAAGGCTGGATTGTTCTCAACAGGTAGGTAGCCTCCTTGCTTGAGTTCTACTTCGACTTCCATATCAAAGGCTGCTGCAACCCCTTCTGCAACTGTCTTGACTCTTTTTTGTACCAAGAGGCTCATGTCCTGAGTCAAGGCGCGAATGGTTCCGTGTAAAAATGCTGTATCTGTAATGACATTGTTGGTTGTTCCAGCTTGGAAAAGGCCAAAGGTCACCACCGCTCCCTCGATTGGATCGACATTGCGGCTGACAACTGACTGTACCTGGGTCACAAAGTAACTAGCAGCCACCAAGGCGTCATTGGCTTCATGCGGAAAAGCTGCGTGTCCTCCTTTTCCTTTGAATCGAATCTTCACCTCACAAGTCCCAGCAAAGAGCGTATGGGTATTGGTCGCGATCTGTCCAACCTTCAAATCCGGACGAACATGAAGGCCATAAAATTGCTCTGGCAACCAGCCTCCAAAAGCACCATCCTCATACATGAGCATACCACCAGCTTCATTTTCTTCAGCAGGCTGAAAAAGAAAGAGCAGATTATTCTTGGGTTGCTCCTCAAGGGCACGCTCGAGACAGCCTAAGGCAATGGTCATATGAAAATCATGCCCACAAGCATGCATGCGACCTTAGTGCTGAGAAGCGAAAGGCAGTCCTGTTTGTTCGACGATAGGCAGGCCATCAATATCTGTCCGCCAACCAATGGTACGCTCCGGCTGGCTTCCCTGCAAATAAACCAGAATACCTGTCTGCCAGGTACGAACTTGAACAAAGTCCTTGCCCGTAGTCAATTTTTCAATCACATCCAGCAAATAAGCCTGAGTCTTGAACTCCTCCAAGCCAATCTCTGAAATCTGGTGTAAATCTCGTCTAGTCTGAATCAAATCCAACATCTATCTGTCCTCCGATATAGCAGAAAGAGGATGGAAAAAAGGGTTCCGCCTCTTTTTTACTTTTGCCATTACAAGGTGCGAAGCGCATCTTCTAGCGCTGTTTTTTGTTGGGTTTGGGCATCAATTTCTTTGATGATACGGGCCGGAACACCTGCTACAACCACATTTTCTGGGACATCTTGGGTAACAATAGCTCCTGCAGCGACAACTGAACCACTACCGATTTGGACCCCTTCGATAACCACTGCATTGGCACCGATAAGAACATTGTCTCCAACACAGACTGGTTCAGCACTAGCTGGCTCAATCACACCTGCCAAAACTGCACCTGCACCAACGTGACTGTTTTTCCCAACGATAGCACGACCTCCAAGGATGGCACCCATGTCAATCATGGTTCCAGCACCGATTTCAGCACCTATATTGATAACTGCTCCCATCATGATAACAGCATTGTCACCAATTTCAACCTGGTCACGGATAATAGCACCTGGCTCGATACGAGCATTGATTGCACGTTTATCTAGCAAAGGAACTGCAGAATTACGAGCATCTTGCTCGACAACATAGTCTTGATTTTCTACCAAACCCTCGAGAAGCGGAGCGACATCCTTCCAGTCTCCAAATAGAACATTTCCTAGTTTGACAACTGAGCTTGGTACAGCAGTTGCGAGTTGCCCTTCAAAGGTTACTTTGACACTGGTTTTCTTTTCAGCATTGGCGATAAATTGGATAATTTCTTGAGCGTTCATTTTTGTAGCAGTCATAGGCGCCTTCTGGTTCGTTATAATGATACCTATTCTACCAAAAAAGGCTTCAAATTTGAAGCCTCAACTATCAAATAATCATCTTTACTGGGCCTGTTTTGCTTCTTCTACAGATAAGAAAATCATCGGAACGATAATCAACACCATAGCCAAGGCCAAAAAACCATCCATGACCAATCCTAGAAAAAGAATACTTAATAAGGCTGAAGAGAGAGGCTCGCTAGCACTCACCACCGATACAACCAGCGGGGAAACGAGTGACACAGCCTTCATAGATAGGAAAAAGGCAAAAGCAGTACCAAACACGGCAATCATCAGACAAATCAGCACACTTACCAGATCCACTTGAAAACTTATCCGATAAATAGGGTATAGGAAATTACTAAAGAGCCCTGCCAGAATCATCCCCCAACCAACAGTCGGAACAAATCCGTAGCGCCGTGCAAATCGTTGAGGAAGGATAACATTAAACATGACCCCTACTGCACTGAGCAAACCTGTCACTAGAGCCAAAGGTGTCATGGACAACTGGGACAAATCCCCTTTCGTAACCATCAAAAAAACACCTAGCATGGCAATCAAAACATAGAAAATAGCTGTAATCGAAGCCTTCTTCTGGTAAACGAGGCGATTGTAAAACAGGATAAAAACTGGGCTGATAAATTGCAAAATGGTCGCTGTCGTCGCATTGGAATACTCAACGCAGAGATAGAAGAAAAACTGCACAGAAAAAATACCTAGAATAGCATAGGCTAAAAAAGGTAGATAATTTTTCTTATCACGCCAGATGTCCAACAAGCGGCTACGCAACTGAAAGGCAGATAGACCTAAAACCAAACTCCCCGCTACCAGTAAACGCATAGAAGTAATCCATCCAGAAGACACTGGATAATGAGTGAAAAAATATTCTCCTAAAATCCCACAGATCCCCCAGATTAGGCCCGAGAGTAGCGAATATAGTGTTCCCCTAACAATCTTTTTCTGATAATGATTCATACTCCTATTATAACACGAAACCAACAAAGAAAAAAGTAGCAACAAGGGGAAATTACTAACCTTGCTGCTACTCTATCTTAACGATTAAATAGACGTGAACGTCCTGAAGAGCCACTCTGAGTACCTCCACTCGAACTCGTTGTTCCCGAACTGCCACTTGAGCTTGGAGGAGTTGCTGCAGGAATGCTTCCTAAAATATTCTTCCAAGCATTCTGATAATCTGCATCGCTTCCTCCAATAGCAAAGCGGTAAGTGGTTACTGGCGCCCCTTCTTTAGTGGTCCAGTAACTTGTTACGGTAGAACCGGAAACGTTAACTTCTTTGCCATTGATTGAAACCTTACCAGGTTTCTCCCCTGTCGACTTGAGAACTTGTGACTTGGTCACACTTGAGTCAAGATTAAAGCGCTCATGCCCCCAAATGCCAGGTTTTGCTTGTTGAATAGCATTGACCAAGTGAGCCATATAGTTGGCATTGCGGTGGTGGCCCGCCCCTTTGGCTAGTGGGCGGTTGTCATCGTGACCTAGCCAGCCACCCAAAGTCAAGCGAGGCGTAGAAAGCATAAGCCACATGTTTTCATCTTCATTGGTTGTACCAGTTTTTCCGATCCAGTCGGCGCTAGCGAGGCTTGGATTGATGGTAGCCAAGTCTGTCTGGAAACTTGAGGTAATCCGAGATGAGATAACATCGCGAAGCAAGCTTTGCATGATGGTCGCTGTAGCTTTTGAGTAAACTTGGACAGGTTTATCCTTATGTTCATAGACCACTCGACCATCTGTTGACTCGATCTTCGAAATCATATGTTTCTTATGGTAAACTCCGTTGTTGGCCAGAGTCTGATATCCGTTGGTATGCTGGGCAACTGTAACGTCAATTCCTCCACCCATCGGTAAACTCTCAATACCATATTCTGGGATTTCGTAATCCATTTTTTCCATATACCCCTTGACATCAACCCCCTTCTCCCGAAGTGTACGATAAGTCCAGTAGGCTGGGATATTCCATGAGTAGTTGAGGGCCTCCCCTAACGTCATCATCCCCGTACCAGGACTATTGACATACATGATGGGATCCCCGTTTGAAAAGTTGGTTGGATAGTTTGATAAGATACTTGCACTTCCCATCAAACCTTGGTCAATGGCAATACTGTAAGCCAATATCGGCTTAGTAGTCGAGGCAGGAGAACGTTTTGTGTCGATAGCATGGTTATTCTGATTTTTTTGATAATTACGACCACCAACAAACCCAAGAATAGCTCCTGTTTGGTTGTCCATGAGGACATTCCCCACCTCAGGCTGTCCTGTCGAATCATCTAGCAGATAGCCGTAGGTCGCAACCGCATTTTGCATCGCAGCATGAACATTTTTATTGATAGTAGTCGTAATCTTATACCCACCATTTTCAATCTCCTTAGTCGCTAAATCACGATAAGCTTTCTGGATAGATTCATTCCTTTGCTCTTCTACAGAAACATTATCTCTCTGAATCAGGTAGTCATACATTCGATCAGTAGCTTCTGCCAAGGTTGCGAAGTAGAGATAGTCACGCGAAGTACCGCTGACACTACCAGATGGTAAGAAGTCTTTCTTAAAATCATAATCCTTGTACTTATCGTAATCTTCCTGACTTAGAGCCCCTGTCCGGTACATATTATAGAGAACATCTCTAGCCCGTTTGATCCCCAGATCCAAATCCTCCTCGCTCTTCATACTACCGTCAGATTCATAAGGGGAGTAACTGATTGGGCTCTGTGGCAATCCTGCAATAAAGGCTGCTTGAGGGACCGTTAAATCCGAAGCCTTAACCCCAAAGATCCCTTCTGCAGCCTGCTGGGCACCTGCAATATTTTGACCTTTGTGATTGCGACCAAAAGGAGCTATGTTGAGGTAGGTTGTTAAAATCTCATCCTTACCCATAACCCGCTCTAAAGCTAGAGCATCAATAATCTCTTTAGCCTTACGAGCTAGAGTTGGAGCATCCCCCACCACTTGCTGCTTGATAACCTGCTGAGTCAAGGTCGAACCACCACTGGATGACCCCAGACCGACAAAAGTTCCCAAGGTCGCACGAATAACGGCCTTAGGCACGACTCCCTTGTGCTCGTTGAAATTCTCATCTTCTGTCGCAATGATAGCTTTCTTAAGGTTGTCTGAGATAGCACCTGAAGCGACTGAAGTGCGCAACAAATCGCCCTCGATCGAGGCAATGGTACTGCCGTCAGAATAAGTGATTTCTGAGATAGAGGCAATATCCTTCACTTGCTTGACCAACTCTTCTGCTTGAGGGACCTGAGCCTTGTCAAATAGGGCAACTCCATAACCCATAGCCACACCAGTGCCAAACAGTCCGCCGATAAAACCTAAGATAAAGAGAGTATTAAAAACTATTTTAAACCCACTCAAAACCTTAGCAAAATTAGACCCTGCCTTTCCAACTTTGTCAGAAGAGATCCCCTTTTTACCGGTTTTCTTATCAGCTTGTCTTTGTTTCCATTTACTAGTTAGCTGCTGGAAAAAATGCAGCATTTTTGTTTTTAATTCATTAATTCTTTCTTTCATGAATGTCCTCACTTCCTCTATTATACCATAAAAGGGAAACTTTCAATAAAAAGCTAAATTCCCAAACTAAGTTCCACCGCTAGTAGAAGTGGAAGTTAGTCTGAAAAAAATTCTAAAAACCAGTGGAAATCCGTGTCAGGCTAAGTTCCGCTGGTTTTACTCATGCTTGATTTCATCGCTTTTGTAGCCGAAAGGAATCGAAAAAAAGAGGGCACAAAATCCCCTTATCTAAAAGCGTTTCAGATTAAGTTCTGCTGTGGTGGAACTTAGAACCTGTATTCACAAAATGATAGAGCCTTTAAAAGCCGATTAATGTGTGAAAGTTTGACAAAAGCAAGCTCTGACGATACGGATTTTTCAACATCCTTAGCTAATCTTCGAGAGTGATTCAACCAAGAAAAAGTTCGCTCAACAACCCAAGGTTTGGGGATGATTTGCCAGCTGGCCTTGATTTTTTCAGAAATACCTACTGGGCAACCAAACTCCTTCACCATCATCTCCTCAGAGCTTTTACGATAACCAGCATCGGCTGAAAAAGCCTTGAT
>NZ_CAMPPY010000006.1:45000-89966 GCF_946902915.1 Streptococcus sp. Marseille-Q5986
GTTCCCCCATTCGGAAATCCCTGGATCATTGCTTACTTACAGCTACCCAAGGCATATCGTCGTTTGTCACGTCCTTCTTCGGCTCCTAGTGCCAAGGCATCCACCGTGCGCCCTTATTAACTTAACCTTATTTTTGACCTTTCAGTCAGAAACTCTTTTAATACTACAGCGTTTCGGTTTATTTTCTTGTTACTATTTGATATAGATATTCAATTTTCAATGTGCATTACTTGGTAATCTCTCACCAATGGAGCCTAGCGGGATCGAACCGCTGACCTCCTGCGTGCAAAGCAGGCGCTCTCCCAGCTGAGCTAAGGCCCCACAAGACCTCTCAAGACTAAACAAGACCAATGTGCAGTTCCTTATCCTTAGAAAGGAGGTGATCCAGCCGCACCTTCCGATACGGCTACCTTGTTACGACTTCACCCCAATCATCTATCCCACCTTAGGCGGCTGGCTCCTTACGGTTACCTCACCGACTTCGGGTGTTACAAACTCTCGTGGTGTGACGGGCGGTGTGTACAAGGCCCGGGAACGTATTCACCGCGGCGTGCTGATCCGCGATTACTAGCGATTCCGACTTCATGTAGGCGAGTTGCAGCCTACAATCCGAACTGAGACTGGCTTTAAGAGATTAGCTTGCCGTCACCGGCTTGCGACTCGTTGTACCAGCCATTGTAGCACGTGTGTAGCCCAGATCATAAGGGGCATGATGATTTGACGTCATCCCCACCTTCCTCCGGTTTATTACCGGCAGTCTCGCTAGAGTGCCCAACTAAATGATGGCAACTAACAATAGGGGTTGCGCTCGTTGCGGGACTTAACCCAACATCTCACGACACGAGCTGACGACAACCATGCACCACCTGTCACCTCTGTCCCGAAGGAAAACTCTATCTCTAGAGCGGTCAGAGGGATGTCAAGACCTGGTAAGGTTCTTCGCGTTGCTTCGAATTAAACCACATGCTCCACCGCTTGTGCGGGCCCCCGTCAATTCCTTTGAGTTTCAACCTTGCGGTCGTACTCCCCAGGCGGAGTGCTTAATGCGTTAGCTGCGGCACTAAACCCCGGAAAGGGTCTAACACCTAGCACTCATCGTTTACGGCGTGGACTACCAGGGTATCTAATCCTGTTTGCTCCCCACGCTTTCGAGCCTCAGCGTCAGTTACAAGCCAGAGAGCCGCTTTCGCCACCGGTGTTCCTCCATATATCTACGCATTTCACCGCTACACATGGAATTCCACTCTCCCCTCTTGCACTCAAGTTAAACAGTTTCCAAAGCGTACTATGGTTAAGCCACAGCCTTTAACTTCAGACTTATCTAACCGCCTGCGCTCGCTTTACGCCCAATAAATCCGGACAACGCTCGGGACCTACGTATTACCGCGGCTGCTGGCACGTAGTTAGCCGTCCCTTTCTGGTAAGATACCGTCACAGTGTGAACTTTCCACTCTCACACTCGTTCTTCTCTTACAACAGAGCTTTACGATCCGAAAACCTTCTTCACTCACGCGGCGTTGCTCGGTCAGACTTTCGTCCATTGCCGAAGATTCCCTACTGCTGCCTCCCGTAGGAGTCTGGGCCGTGTCTCAGTCCCAGTGTGGCCGATCACCCTCTCAGGTCGGCTATGTATCGTCGCCTTGGTGAGCCGTTACCTCACCAACTAGCTAATACAACGCAGATCCATCTGGTAGTGATGCATTTGCACCTTTCAATGGATTATCATGCGATAATCCATTTTATGCGGTATTAGCTATCGTTTCCAATAGTTATCCCCCGCTACCAGGTAGGTTACCTACGCGTTACTCACCCGTTCGCAACTCATCCAAAAAGAGCAAGCTCCTCTCTTCAGCGTTCTACTTGCATGTATTAGGCACGCCGCCAGCGTTCATCCTGAGCCAGGATCAAACTCTCATTAAAAGTTTGAGTTCTCACTCATTTCTGTCACTGACAGATTTATTGTTTTTTCATTGTTCAGTACTATAACCTTAGTTATAGTGCCCTGCACATTGGTTCGTCTTGTTCAGTTTTCAAAGGTCTTTGTCACTCACTCTCTCAAGCGACAACTATATTAGTATATCACAGCTCCCTGTCTCTGTCAACAGTTTTTTTAAACTTTTTTCAAGTTTTTTTCTACCACGATACACTCATAGTCCGTACGGGATTCGAACCCGTGTTACCGCCGTGAAAAGGCGGTGTCTTAACCCCTTGACCAACGGACCTTGAGCCTTTCAACTCTTTCTATTATACCTACTTTTCCCCCTTTGTCAAGAACTTTTTTTCAGTGAATTTGATTTTTTATTTTCTTCACTAACTTAACCACTGCTTCTGTCCGTGCTGTGTGGGGAAACATATCGACTGACTGGATATACTGGAGATCATAGACTTTTACTAGTTTAACTAAATCTCGCGCCAAGGTCGAAACATTGCAAGAAACATAGACCATTTTTTCTGGAACATAGGTCAGAATGGTATCCAACAGCTTATCATCTAAACCTGTACGAGGAGGGTCGACTATCAAGGCATCTGCTCGGTAGCCTTCTTTATACCAGCGTGGAATAATCTCTTTGGCTGTTCCAGCTTCGTAATGGGTATTGTCAAACCCCATTCTCTGAGCATTTCGCTTGGCATCTTCTATGGCTTCTGGAATAATATCCATCCCTCTGAGACTCTTGACCTTATTTGCGAAGGCAAATCCGATCGTCCCAACACCGCAATACGCATCAATCAGATGGTCTTCTTTGCTGACATCCAGAGCCTTAACTGCTTCACTATAGAGAATCTCTGTCTGTTCAGGATTTAGTTGATAGAAGGCACGGGGCGAGAGAGAAAACTCATAGTCAAGTACTCCTTCTTGAATACTCTCTTGGCCCCAGATAATTTCCGTCTTTTCACCATAGATTTCACTTGTTTTTGCTGTATTTGTATTGACTGCAACTGTGACGACTTCTGGAAAATCTTTAACTAAGTCTCTTACCAGCTGGGTTAAATTAAGCTGACGATTCGTGACAATGATTATCTGAACTTGCCCTGTTTTTCTTGCTCTTCGTACCATTATAGTGCGAACACCGAGCGTTTTTCTCTCATCTGTAATTGGAATTTGGTGGTAAGTAAGAAGTTCAGCTAGGCGATTAGCGATCACTTGGGTTTCCTTATCTTGCACCAAACAGTCTTTCAACTCTACTAGATAATGAGAGTCTTGCATATACAAACCTGCCTTGACCTGATTTTTAAATTTCCGAGTCTGAAATTGAAGCTTGGCACGGTAGTACTTTGGTTCCTGCATTCCGATAGTTGGACGGATTTCATAGTTTTCATATCCTGCAGGAGCAAATTTTTTCAGGGCTTGATGGAGCAGATCTGTTTTGAACTCTAACTGTTTATCGTAGTGGAGATGCATGATTTGGCAACCACCACATTCATTATAAATCGTACAAGCCGGTACGACTCGAAATTTAGACTTCTTATTAACCTTTAGCAATTTGGCTTCGACAAAGTTTCGTTTAATAGAAGTAATCTGACAATAGATATCTTCTCCTTTGAGAGCGCCAGGCACAAAAACGAGAGTTTTCTGGTAGAAACCGATTCCCTCACCATTGATGCCCATCCGCTTGATTTTTAAAGGTATTTTTTGTTTGACTTTCAGATTCATACCCCTATCTTATCACATTTTAGGCTATAATAGAACTATGAAAATCACAAAACTTGAAAAGAAAAAACGCCTCTACTTGATGGAACTAGATGAGCAGCAGACCTCTTATATCACGGAAGATACCATTGTTCGTTTTATGCTAACTCGAGATAAGGTCATTAGTAAAGAGGAACTTATCGAGATTCAGGACTTTGCTCAGTTTTCTTATGGTAAGAACCTCGCTCTCTACCATTTATCCTTCAAGGCCCGTACTGAAAAGGAAGTGCGAGAGTATCTGAAAAAGTATGATATTGATGAAAAAATCACTAGTCAAGTTATCGCTAATCTTAAAGAAGATAAGTGGATTAATGACCGTCAGTATGCCTACTCTATCATCAATGCCAATCAACTTTCTGGAGATAAGGGACCTTATGTGCTGACTCAGAAACTTGCTCAAAAGGGAGTTGCCAAATCAACTATTGAAGAAGTTCTGAAGGATTTTGATTTTTCAGAGGTTGCTCATCGTGTGGCGGAGAAACTACTTGAAAAATACGCTGGAAAACTTCCCGCTCGTGCCTTGCAGGATAAGATTATTCAAAGCTTGACGAACAAGGGCTTCTCCTATTCTGATGCTAAAAATGCCTTTGACAGCTTGGATAGTCAAGTTGACCAAGAAACGACTCAGGAACTCATTTTTAAAGAGCTAGATAAACAATATGCTAAGTATGCTCGAAAGTATGAAGGATACGAACTTAAACAGCGTTTAACCCAAGTTTTGGCTCGAAAAGGCTATGATTTTTCGGATATAGCTAGCGCTCTCAGAGAATATCTTTAACATTTTCGTGTAAAATTCAAAAAAATTAGACCAATTTATGATATAATAGTAGACGATAAACTTATAAATTGTAGAAAGTTGGTTAGCTATGAAACTTCCAAAAGAAGGCGACTTTATTACAATTCAAAGTTATAAGCATGATGGGAGTCTCCACCGAACTTGGCGGGACACCATGGTACTAAAAACAACAGAAAACGCCATTATTGGTGTCAACGATCATACACTGGTTACCGAAAGTGATGGTCGTCGTTGGGTCACTCGAGAACCGGCTATTGTTTACTTTCACAAGAAATATTGGTTTAATATCATTGCCATGATTCGTGATAATGGAATTTCCTACTATTGCAATATGGCTAGTCCCTACTATCTGGATGAAGAAGCACTGAAGTATATTGATTACGATTTGGATGTTAAAATTTTTACAGATGGGGAAAAACGTCTCTTGGACGTTGAGGAATATGAGCGTCACAAACGCAAAATGAAGTATTCTGATGACTTGGACTATATTTTAAAAGAACATGTTAAAATCCTTGTTGATTGGATTAACAATGGACGAGGTCCTTTCTCAGAAGCCTATGTAAATATTTGGTACAAGCGCTATGTAGAACTAAAGAATCGGTAAAGTTGTCAAAGGTCAGGAACAAAATCCTGACCTTGTTTTTTTGATAGTGTAAAATAAGTTGTGTAGACACAAAAAAGGAATAAATCCATTATAGTAGAGTTACAACACATTACTAGAAAGAGATTTATGCAGAATTCGCGAAATATATAAAATAAATAGACATATTAATATTTTTAATATTTTTGTTCCTTGTAAATTTACAATAAACATATATCGTTTAATGCAAAAATACGGAGATGATTAGTATAAAAATATAGGTCAACTTCGTATCAATTAATTTATTTTTTTATTTCCACATAGCATCAATCATTTAGTACAACATTTTAAAAATAATATCTTTACAGAGAAAATGCTATTTAATCTACCAACTCATTTAATCGTTTTTGAAAATATAAAGCAATATTTTTAGACTCAATAAACTCAAAATATTTAATAACATTTTGCATTTGCTTAATTCCAGATTCTTTAGATTCTGTCAGGTATATTTTATACCCTTCTACAAATTTGAATATAGATTTTTCAAAAACTTTTGTGTCATCTTTTAATAATTTTTTTAATTCCATTTCAAAGTAGTCTGCATATATTAGATGTGAATTTTCATGGCAACAGAACCAAAAATTTAAACAAGCTGACACAACTAAATTTCTATTCTTACCGATTTTTTCGTAATAATGTGTACGCTCTAGTATTTCTTTTCCAACTCTGTAAATATAATCTATTTCAAAAAGATGATATAAATTACCAATCAGTGTTATCTCATAGGACTCCCATCGTTCCTTCTGGAATAAATAGTCATATACTAAATTTAGATCATCTCTACTAACTACATGATTACAATCTATCTGATTTAATAATCCCTGAACCATTATTGTATTTATTTTATGAGTTTTCTCCCCACTCTTCTCAAAAAGTTTTTGTTGCTCATTTTTTATTTCCTCCAATCCTTTAGTATTCAAACTATAGAAATTTGGAGATAAGTTAACCAAAAAATCATCAAGCTCCGATCTTTTATAATGTTCTAGGTAATTACAAAAATTCTCTATCGAAACATTGATATTTGATAATAGTTTAAAGAACGTTGAAAGAGAAATTTCATTTTCTCCCCTTTCAAATCTAGAAAGTTGAGATTTTGATATAGAATTAGCTGCAGCATACTCTAAAGAGAATCCGTTTAATTTTCTAAAATATCGAAAAGCTTCTCCGTAATTTTTCACAATTCTTTCCCTTAACTTTCTTTTCGAGCGATAAACATTCCATATTCTTTAGGAATAATCAACATACCATTATTAAACTTACTTTCCAAGCTTTTACGAATTATTTCCTCTTCTAGTGAACCTATTTCTGAAATTCCTTTAAACGATTGGATGTATTTAACTAGGTCATCTATATTAGTTACCTGTAACTCATCATCATAGAGTAATGTATCGACAGAGTTAAAATACCTACTCAGGTACCTTTTACCATTTTGTAAAGTAAACGTTTTATTTTCTAAATCTTGATTAACCTCATCTTTAAATAAACTTGCCAAATAATTTACAACTCCATTTTCACCAAATGTAGCACAGTAAAAAATTCCTTCGGTTTTTAAGACTCTATTCACCTCAGAGAGCGCTTTAGGAATATCATTCACATGATGTAGAAGCATATTAGCAATAACAATATCAAACGTTTCATTCTCAAAAGAAATCTTTTGAATATCCATTATCTCATAGTTGACATTGTCTCTATTCCCAATCACTGACTTCGTTGATTTTACCATATCTTTAGAAAAATCTGTAACAATCAACTGTTTCATTTTATCTATAGAATCACTATTACTTTTCCACAGTTCTCCTGTACCACATCCCAATTCTAGAACCTTTACTTCATCAGTGATTTGGTAGTTAGAAAATATCCAATTATTAAATCTCAATTTATTTTTTGAATACTTCTTATGCAATTCTACTCGAATATAAAGATTATCATGACTTTTATATTGTTCAATTACTTTATCAATCATTTTAAATGACTTCCACTCTATAATTTGACATTATATCACAAGAATAAAGATAGTGTTAAATAAGTTGTATAAATGCAAAAAAGGAATATTCCATTATAGCAGAGTTGCAACACATTTCTATAAAGAAATTTATTCTCACGACTCAGTTTGGCATGCTTAACTTCCTAACTCAAAAACAAAGCATCGATTAATTTATCCGTTCTTCTTTTGAAACAGATTTGAACTGATAATTGCTCGTTTTGATTTAAAAAGCTCTTTTGAGCAAAACTTCATTTTTTAAGAGTCCAAGGCTTGTTGAAGACTCACAAGCCTTGGACTAGAAATTCAAAGATTGGTCCAACAATTTCTGTCTATCGCTTTTCTACTAGCAAAAAACCTACCTTGAGGCAAGTTTTCATTTATATATCTAATTTCGTAACAGTAAATTTGATGTGGGAATAGTCTTTTTCAACATCCTTATCCAGTAGAAACGCAGTGGCGTCCTTCTTAACTTGAACCAGGTCAATATTCTGGGCTTGGGCTGCATAGACACATCCACAATAACATTGACGGTAGATATCATACTCTTCACACATCTCTACTGAACGTTTGTAGCCCTGATTTTTCTTGAAATCACTTGGAAGATAGTGGGTGGTATAAATCTTTTGTACATCGATTCCGATGTTGTTGATGGTTTGAGAATTCTTATAGGGACTGATGGTCAAAGCTGAACCAAAGTAGTCAAAGCCCAAGTCCATGGCCACTTGTGCTGTTTTATCCAGACGGTAGTCGAAGCAAACCTTGCAACGGTCGCCACCTTCTGGTTCTTCTTCCAGTCCTCGGACCAATTTACGGTATTCACTGGGTTCATAAGGTGCTTCTAGATACTGGACCGTATTTCCTGTTCGCTCATTGAAATCACTGACAAATTTCTTGGTAACATAGGCACGCTTGTGGTATTCTGCCTTGGGATGGATATTTGAATTGGCAAAATAGATGGTCACATCTGCATACTGGGTCAGGTATTCTAAGGTATAGGTACTACAGGGGGCACAGCAAACATGCATGAGAATAGTTGGACGCTGCTCATTTTTCTCCCATACTTGTACCATTTTCTGCATGACACGGTCATAATTAATCTTCTGATTGGGGTTCATTTTGCTCAGAATTTCTTCTACATCGATCATGTTCTTCTCCTTTTTTTCTAGTCTTATTTTATCATATAAGTTAGGAGAGCTCAAATCTATTTAGAATAGAAAACCATAAAAGGAGGGAATACGCATCCCTCCTTTTGTGGTTTTTACATCATGCCGCCCATCATGCTTGAATCCATGGCTGGAGCTGGGGCTACTGGTTCTGGTTTATTGGCTACGACTGCTTCTGTTGTCAATATCAAGCTGGCTACAGATGCTGCATTTTGAAGGGCAGAACGGCTAACCTTAACTGGGTCGATGATTCCTTCTTCAATCATGTTGACCCATTCGCCAGTTGCTGCGTTGAAACCTGTACCAACTTCAGCATTTTTCAAGCGATCAATAACGATAGACCCTTCGAATCCCGCATTGTGGGCGATTTGACGAACTGGTTCTTCCAAGGCACGAAGAACAATACTACGTCCTGTTGCTTCATCACCTGTCAATTCCAAGGCAGCAACGGCTGGAATGACATTTACAAGAGCAGTTCCACCACCTGCAACGATTCCCTCTTCAACGGCTGCGCGAGTAGCGTTGAGGGCATCTTCGATACGGAGTTTCATTTCTTTCAACTCAGTTTCAGTTGCAGCTCCGACCTTGATGACTGCAACTCCACCTGACAATTTTGCCAAACGTTCTTGCAATTTTTCACGATCAAATTCAGAAGTTGTAGTTTCGATTTGAGACTTGATAACCGCAACACGGTGAGAAATAGCTTCAGGATTTCCAGCACCTTCTACGATGACAGTGCTATCTTTGTCCACAGTTACTCTCGCTGCTTGACCAAGCGCCTCAATTGTCGCATCTTTCAACTCAAGACCAAGATCCTCTGTGATGACTGTTCCTCCTGTCAAGATGGCGATATCTTCAAGCATTGCTTTACGACGGTCACCGAAGCCAGGTGCCTTAACTGCTACTACATTGAAGGTTCCACGAATCTTGTTCAATACAAGAGTTGGAAGAGCTTCGCCATCCACATCATCCGCAATAATCAAGAGCGGACGATTGCTCTGGAGAATGCTTTCTAGAAGTGGCAAGATTTCTTGGATATTGGAAATCTTCTTATCAGTAATCAAGATGTATGGATTTTCAAGGTCAGCCACCATTTTTTCATTGTCAGTGACCATATACTGTGATAGATAACCACGGTCAAACTGCATTCCTTCCACAACTTCAAGTTCTGTTTCCATACCACGTGACTCTTCAATGGTGATGACTCCGTCTTTGCCAACTTTTTCCATAGCTTCAGAGATGTATTCACCGACTTTTTCAGAACGAGAAGATACAGCAGCAACTTGAGCAATAGCTTCTTTATTGGCAACTGGGATAGCATGATTTTTCAAGGCTTCTACTGCTGCAGCAACCGCTGTTTCAATCCCACGACGAATGCCGATTGGATTTGCGCCTGCTGTGACGTTTTTGATTCCTTCGCGGACGATAGCTTGGGTCAAGACTGTTGCAGTTGTCGTTCCGTCACCTGCGATATCATTTGTTTTTGAAGCTACTTCTGATACCAACTTAGCACCCATATTTTCAAAATGATCTTCTAATTCAATTTCTTTGGCAATGGTCACACCGTCATTGGTAATCAAAGGTGAGCCAAATGATTTTTCAAGAACAACGTTACGACCTTTGGGTCCCAAGGTTACTTTAACAGTGTCTGCTAGGATATCGACACCACGGACCATAGCTGAACGAGCATCAGATGAAAATTTAATTTCTTTTGACATACTTACTTTCTCCTTCTATTCTTCAATGATAGCCAAGATGTTAGCTTCGCCAACGATGATGTACTTTTCATCGCCATCTTTGACATCAAGACCTGCGTGAGCTTCAACCAAGACACGGTCTCCAGGCTTAACGCTTGGAACAACCAAGTCACCATTCAAGGTACGAACACCTTGTCCAGTAGCTACAACTTGGGCTGTTTTTGTTTTTTCTTGAGCTGAGCCTGCAAGGACAAAGCCTCCAATAGTTTCTTCTTTTTCTTCGATTTTCAAGACTACACGGTCTCCTAATGGTTTCAGCATCTGTTTTCCTCCATGATGAAATACATATTATTAGCACTCTTTGCGTCTGAGCGCTAATTCATAGTTCTATTGTATCACTTGGTCAGAAATAGTCAAGAAAAAAGTTTGAATTTCTCAAGATAAAAAGCCTGAGACCAACTCAGACTTTTCAAGGCTTGTAGAGTAGGTCTCTAGTTTGAATTTATCTCTTCAACGCCCCCTCGTCAAACCGTGCGTAAGGTTTTCCCTTACACGGCTTTCCCAATATCTTCTTTCTTCGACGTTACGGCCTCAGTGCAAGTTCCCTACCTGCGATACCTCTGATTATTATTGTCAAAGTTCGTACATATCTTTTTCAGGCATACAAGCCCGAAATAGTCATAATCCCACGCAGGCGGATGTTCTCGCCATCCCTTGCCAGGTTTCTTGTACTTCTTTCTAAGCATTATCGTCAAATTGTATGTCACATAATTGTCAATACTCTTAAAGTGCTGCTTGGAATTACCAGATTTGAAATAGTTAGCCCAGCCTCGCAAGATAGGATTTAACTTTTCAACCACCTCAGATAATTTCAGATGTTACCCGTGTTGGGTTATATCTTTAATTTTACCCTTGATAGCTTTCATAGACTTTCTCGACGGATAGTAATAGGTTTTATACTTATCTGTCTTGAGTGATTTCCCTTTTCTGAGCGTGTATCCCAGAAAGTCAAATCCCTCGCCCGCATGCACAATTCTTGTCTTGTCTTCGTTCAATGTCAGCCCTAATTTACTAATACGCCGTTTGGCATAGTTATAGTATTTCTTTGGATTGTTTGAACACAGAATAACAAAATCGTCCGCATATCGTATTAGGTGAGCGTCATGACCTCTTTCTACCAGTCTATTGTTAGTCCAGTATCTGTCTAAAGCGTTTAGGTAGATATTAGCCAAGAGCGGTGAGATAACCCCGCCTTGTGGTGTACCAAGGATATTGCTTCTGACTTGATTATCTTCCATGATACCTGCTTCTAGCCATAGACTGAGCAGCTTGATAACTGACTTATCAATCACTCGTTCTTTGACCAGTAACAACAATTTATCATGAGGAATGGTATCAAAATACCCTTTCAAGTCTGTGTCAATGACCCATTCGCAGCCAAAATTTAGATATTTATATATCTCTCTTATGGCTTGGTTTGCACTTCGCTTAGGTCTAAACCCATAGGAGAAGTCCTGAAAGTCAGCTTCAAATATTGGCTCAATGACAATTTTCACTGCCGTTTGAACTACTCTATCCTTCACTGTCGGGATTCCTAAAGGTCGTTTCTTACCGTTAGCTTTGGGAATATAAACCCTCTTGACCGCTTTAGGTTGATACTTCTTGCTTTTCAGTTGCACTTGTATCTCGTCTAGGAAGTTTTGAACTCCTTTGTCTTCGATTTCCTTAATGGTAAGGTCATCTATTCCAGCAGAGCCCTCGTTATTCTTCACATAATACCAAGCTAGTCTCAAGTCTGACTTGGCTGATAGATATATCTTCCGTTGAAATACTCGAACCTTTTCAAAGATGTTTATAGCCTTTTGAGCAATCATCTAGTTCCTCTTTCATCGGTAAGAGTGATACAGGTAAGGCTCCTTCCCTATGCCGAGTTTTGTTGTCTCGTGCAATTATCGGTACTATGAACCTCTCCGACTCCCTGTTCCTACGTCAGTTAGAACTTCGGTGTTTGCCTTATATCTAACCTGACCCGCTGGGAAGGCGGGATAGAATAGGGTCTCTTTCGTTCCCCACTCATCTTTCCTAACATTCCATCTTCTATATGCCTATATGCCGGGAGTTCTGACGATAGTGTCCACCAGTTAAAACTATCATCAATTCCAGCTCTCTCAGTTATACCTGCTGGATTGACCTTAACGACACTTATCGGAAGTTCACTTTCGCTACGGACTGCAAGTTTGCTCGCTCCCACAGACTGAGTTAAGACTAATTAGCCACTGGGGACGCGTTAGTCGGCATTGCTTCCACATTTGGATTACTCCGCATATGTATGCCATAGCTACCTAGCCGAACTGGTTAATTGCTAGGACAGGACTTTCACCTGTAAGATTGAGTGAAGCTTGACGGAGCGCTCAAAATGGCAATTCTTCCTCTTCCAAGACCAAATCCGCCAAATCCTGGCCTGCATTATTTTCACGCATAGCACGTTGGGCACGACTTTCCAAGAGTTGGAATCCTGTCACAAGGACTTCGGTTACATAGTTCATCTGACCATTTTTCTCAAAGCGACGGGTACGCAATTCCCCATCAACGGAAATGAGACTACCTTTGGTTGCGTAGCTTGCCAAAGTTTCTGCTAGTCTGCCCCAAAGGACCATATTGACAAAATCAGCTTCACGTTCACCATTTTGGTCTTTGTAACGACGGTTCACAGCGATAGTTGCTCGCGCTACTGACTTGTCATTGCTGGTTTTGTGCAATTCTGGTGTAGACGTCAAGCGTCCGATTAAGATAACTTTATTATACATATTTTCTTCCTCCTACTTATCTATTCGTAGGAAATCAAAAAAAGTTACAGAAATTTGTAACTTTTCGAGGAAATTTTTTACTTTTTATGAACCATGAAACCTGTCGCTTGTTGATTGGCCATAATGGTCATATCTGTAATATGCACACGACGAGGTTGACTGGTCACATAGACCACTGTGTCTGCGATGTCTGGTGCCTGCAAGGCTTCGATTCCCTGATAAACTGTCGCAGCCCGCTATTTATCACCATGAAAACGAACAGTTGAGAAATCTGTTTCGACAATTCCTGGCTGAATGGTCGTCACCTTGATATCCGTTGCGATGGTATCAATTCGCAGACCATCTGAAAAAGTCTTGACAGCAGCCTTGGTAGCTGAGTAAACAGCTGCACCTGCATAAGCATAGATTCCTGCAGTTGATCCCATGTTGATAATATGTCCCTGATTGGCTTTTACCATTACTGGCAAGAAACAACGAGTAACTGCCATCAATCCCTTGACATTGGTATCCAACATGGTCAGCATATCCAACTCTTCATAGTCCTGATAGGGAGCCAAGCCAAGAGCTAGTCCAGCATTATTGACCAAGATATCAATCTGACCAACTTTTGCTAGAATATCGGAGCAGACCGTCTTTACCATGGCCATATTCGTCACATCCAGTGGAAAAGTCCAAACTGTTTGATTTGGAAAAGTTTCTGCAAACTCCGACTTGAGGTCCGCTAGTCTGTCTGTCCGTCGCCCTGTTAGAACGACATTCTCCCCCTGTTCCAGATAAGCACGCGCAATCGCTTCACCTATTCCTGAGGTCACTCCTGTAATCACTACATTTTTCGCCATCTTATCCCCTCTATCTGATCTATCAAATACTGACAATTTCTAGGTAGCCCAGTGTTTGGCTGGGTCAAATGGTGTTCCAACAACTTGGTCTTCTGATAATTCAATAATACCACGTTTTTGCGGAGCATTTGGCAAATGCAATTCACGAGGACTACACATCATTCCAAAACTCTTTTCACCACGAAGCTCGCCTGGGAAAATGAGATTGCCTTTTGGCATCATCGCTCCAGGAAGAGCTACAATGGTTTTCAATCCGACACGCGCATTGGGAGCCCCTGCAACAATTTGCACTGTCTTATCACTTGCGACTGAAACTTGGCAGATGTTGAGGTGGTCACTATCTGGATGGGCTACCATCTCGACAATTTCACCAACAACAAATTTGGAGTCCTTATCATTAACAATTTCTTCTGTAAAACCTTCCGCCTGCAATTCTTGCTTCAAACGAGCGACTTGCTCATCTGTCAAAAAGACTTGACCGCGCTCTGCAATTTCAAACAAACTTGAAACTTCGAAAATATTCCAAGCTACTGTTTCTCCATTTTCTTTGAGGAAAACACGGACTACCTTGCCTTTGCGCTCCACATCCAGTTTGGCATCTCCGCCATTTTTCACGATGACCATAAGGACATCGCCGACATGTTCTTTGTTATATGTAAAAATCATTGTTTCCATTTTCTCCTATTTCAGTCCTGCTAAAAAGTCATTAATTTGTTGCTTGCTTTTACGGTTGCAATTGACAAAACGACCGATTTCCTTGTCCTTTTCTAGCACAACAAGGCTAGGAATCCCGTAAACATCCCAGAGTTTGGCCAGATCCAGATACTGGTCTCGATCCACTCGAATAAAGGTGAACTCTGGATTGGTTTCCTCGATCCCTGGCAAGCCAGGATAGATATGACGACAATCGCCACACCAGTCCGCCACAAAAAGAAAGACCTTCTTACCATCTTGCTCGACAAAACCTGCGAGCTCTTCTATACTATCGGGAGTAATCATAAGACTTCCTCCTCATAGACCAGGTCTTCATTTTCATAGATAAAGGTATAATGGCGGCCATTCTCGAAAATAACTCCTCCAACAAGTCGCTCTAGGCTACTTTCGTAGACTTGAACATAGAGAGTCGCAATCTCACCCATATCTGAGAAAAGTTCGCGCACGATAGCGGTCAACTCTTCTTGAGTCTTCATGAGTTTGTGGTTATCTGCTACTTTTTTAGTCCCCAAAGCAAGGGCACTTAGACCAGCCACAGTCAAGCCAGTCATCCAGAATTTCTTAGCTTTCATACCATTCATTGTAACACAAAAAGGGCTCTAGGACAAATGAGGAAGCAATATATGAGCAAGGAAACTCTCTTCCATTACTGTGGAAAGAAAACTTCTGATTCTTATTGGCAAGCGCCTGAGTTCCTGAATGAATTAAAAAACCTCTGAGATTATTCTCAGAGATTAGAAGATAACTAGTTACTATTTTCAACCGCTGCAGTAACAAAGGCAGTATAGAGTTCTTCTGGACGGTTTGGACGGCTGGAAAGTTCAGGATGATACTGACAAGCCACAAAGAATTTATTTTCAGGAATTTCCACAATTTCGACCAAACGATTGTCTGGAGAAACTCCTGAAAAGACAAAGCCTGCTGCCTCAAACTGTTCACGAAAGTCGTTGTTAAACTCATAACGGTGACGGTGACGGCGTTGCACCACTTCTTGATTGTGATAAGCTGCTGCTGCCTTAGAACCACGTTTCAACTTAGATGGATAGAGTCCCAAACGAAGGGTTCCACCCATATCCTCAACATCAACCTGGTCACGCATGATATCAATGATAGGGTATTTTGTATCTGGTGCAAGTTCTGCAGAATTGGCCCCTTCAAGGCCCAAAACGTGACGAGCAAACTCGATACAAGTCAACTGCATTCCCAAGCAGACTCCCAACATTGGAACATCATTCTCACGCGCATAGCGAATGGCTTGGATTTTCCCTTCCGTACCACGTTGACCGAAACCGCCTGGTACGATGATTCCGTCCGCATCAGACAAGAGTTCTGCCACATTCTCGGCCGTCACATCATTGGCATTGATCCAATTAATCTTCACTTCTGCGTCGTTGGCATAACCAGAGTGTTTCAAGGCTTCAACCACCGAGATGTAAGCATCTTGCAACTCCACATACTTACCGACAAGGGAAATTCTAACTTGTTGCTTGAGGTTCATGACCTTATCCACCATAGCTGACCACTCTGTCATATCCGCTGCTGGTGCGTCTAGCTTCAAATGGTCACAGACAATTTGGTCCATAGCTTGTGCCTGTAAATTCAATGGAATTTGGTAAAGGTGTTCAACGTCCAACGATTCGATAACAGCTTCTGGTGCCACATCACAAAACTGAGCTAGTTTATTTTTAATGCCCTGCCCAGCTGGTTTCTCTGTACGAATGACCAACATATTTGGCTGGATTCCCAAACCACGCAATTCTTTTACAGAGTGTTGAGTTGGTTTGGTCTTCATTTCACCAGCAGCCTTGAGGTATGGAAGCAAGGTTGTATGGATGTACATAACATTATCTGCACCCACATCTGCCTTCATCTGACGAAGAGCCTCTAAAAATGGCAAGGACTCGATATCTCCTACTGTTCCACCAACCTCTGTGATAATGACATCAGAGTCGGTCGTTACAGCGGCACGCTTGATTTTTTCTTTCAAAGCATCTGTGATATGAGGAATGACTTGGACAGTTGCCCCAAGGTATTCTCCACGGCGTTCTTTACGAAGAACTTCACTGTAAATTTTACCAGTTGTCACGTTGGAATATTTGTTAAGATTAATATCGATGAAACGTTCATAGTGACCCAAGTCCAAATCTGTCTCAGCCCCATCATCTGTCACAAAGACTTCTCCATGCTGGTAAGGACTCATGGTTCCCGGATCGATATTGATATAAGGGTCAAACTTTTGAATGGTTACTTTGAGACCACGATTTTTCAAGAGACGGCCCAGGCTTGCTGCCACAATCCCTTTCCCAATAGACGATACCACACCACCAGTTACAAAAATATATTTCGTAGACATAGATTCCTCTTTCTAAAATGCTCAAGGTCTTGTTGACTACGAGGGGACATAGAAAACAAGACCCTACTAATCAGAATAATCTGGGACGACTGCACCAGATTCACAACTAAAATACAAGAAGATAACTTCTTGAAAAAACAAAAATAGCTCCCTAAGAACTAGGGAGCCCCGACCTCTAAAAGAGGTGCCCGAACAATATAATACCTTAAAGAAGAACATTTGTCAACCCGAATTGGTAAAATTTTTAGTTTTCATTTCTTTTTTTCAGAAAGGTTGACTCCTTCTTCTCTCTATCCTTTAAAGGTTACAATGGTGGCACCACTGCCTCCAGCATTCTGTGGGGCATAGCCGAAACTCTTGACATGTTTGTTTCTTTGTAGGTATTTGGTGACTCCTTCACGGATGACACCTGTTCCGATACCATGAATGATATCGACTTGGCCCATATTGTTAAGCAGGGCTTGGTCAATAAAGGCGTCCAGCTCCTTCATGGCTTCTTCGTACCGTTTGCCACGAAGATCCAGTCTCGCTTGTGGGCCACGACCAGATGCACGTTTCACAACATTGACTTGTTTTTTCTTGACTGGAGCCTCTTGCTGAGTCTGAACAAGATCAAATTCTTTCTCTTCCAAGGTCATCTTGATCAAACCGACTTGGGCTTCCCAACGGCCGTCCTTAAGCTGATTGGTCAAGGTACCACGCTGTCCATAACTGAGGACCACAATATCATCCCCCACCTTTGGAGCTCGTTTTTTCTTGGCCTTTTGAAGGACCTTGTTTTTGGACAAGTCCACTTTTTCAGGGGCCAATTTTTTCAATTTGGCCTTGGCTTCAATGATTTCGTGGGGTTTAAGTTGAGATTTACTATGGAGATTTTTGAGAATCTGGTCACTTTCACTTAGGGCTATATCCACAATCTCAGCAGCCTGTTCACGCACCTTGTTAAGCTCGATTTCCTTTTCACGATTGAGCTCGTTGTAGAGTTTTTTGAGAGCACGATTCATCTTGAGATTTTCTTGCTCCACCTCACGGATATTGTCCAAACGTTTACGACTTTCAAGCGTCTGCTCTTCCAGTTGCTCAATGATACGGTTGACGTCATTATCCTGATCAACCTGCTGGCTGGCATCCCCTACGATAACATCTGACAAGCCCAGGCGTTTGGCAATCTCAAAGGCATTACTTCGGCCAGGAACTCCCTGCATAAAGCGATAGGTCGGGCGAAGAGTTACAGTATCAAACTCCATGCTGGCATTTTGCACAAAGGCTGTCTCAATACCGTAGGCCTTGAGTTCTGGATAGTGGGTCGTCGCCATGGTCTTGACTTGACGCAGGCGAAGGTTCTCCAGAATAGCCATGGCGAGGGCTGCTCCCTCTTGAGGGTCTGTACCAGCCCCCAACTCATCCAAGAGTAAGAGTGAATGTTGATTGACCTTGCCAAGAATATCCACAATATTGGTCATGTGGCTAGAGAAGGTAGATAAGCTCTGCTCAATAGACTGCTCATCGCCAATATCAGCAAAAATTTCTTCAAAAATACCAACACGACTTCCCTTATCTGCTAAAATCGGCAAACCAGACTGGGCCATAATCTGCGTCAATCCGAGAGTTTTAAGCATGATGGTCTTCCCACCTGTATTGGGACCTGTAATGACAATAGCTGTTAAATCTTGACCAAAATGGACATCATTTGCGACGGCATTTTTGACCAAAGGATGGCAGACATGGAGCAGTTGAATTTCCTGATTTTCTGATAGCTGAGGCACAACTGCTTGTCTTTCTTGGATGAAACGCACCTTGGCACGAATCAGATCCAGATGGCCGATAATCCAAGCGTCATTAGCAATCTCCGCAGCATGAGGGCGGACCTGTTCCGAGAGCTCCTGTAGGATGCGAATCATCTCATAGCGTTCGTCAGCTCGCAGACTAGCAATTTCTTCGCTCAGTTTCACGACCTCACGTGGCTCGATATAGACCGTGTTTCCACTGGCAGAGATGTCATGAACAACACCTGCAATCTTATTGCGATAGGTGTTCTTGACTGGTAAGACTTGACGGCCATTTCTGCTAGCGATTATGCCTTCCGTCAACATCTGCGCTTTTTGTTTAAGTAAGTCTTGCAAGACATCTCGAACTTGACTCTCGCTATCATGGATTTTCCGACGGATGCGTGCTAGCTCTTCGCTAGCAAAATTTTCGATAAATCCTGCATCATTTAGGGTTTGGAGACTCCCTTGCAAGTGTGGGAAATCATGTAGTTTTTCAAACCATCTCGCCAACTGCTCCAAGCGTACGTTTTCGAGATTGGCATAAAAACTTTGCAACTCTCTGCTAGCAAGTAAGACCCGTTTGAGGAGTAGAAACTCCTCAATATTGAGGTCTGCTCCCATCTCCAGACGATTACAAACCGCTGATATCTCACGCATCGCTAGGATGGTAAAGTGAGGTTGCTCCACAAAAAGCGCCTGCATCTCCTCCATCTCTGTAAAGGCTTGCTTGATCTTATCCGCCTTGGCAGTTGGAGCCAAGCCTTTTAACTCCTCTAGTCCTTGTTCTGTCAAGAGATGAGGTTCAAACAAGGCTTTGATTTTATTGAATTCTAAGGTTTCTAGTATTTTTGTATTCATATTTTTTCCTTGTAATACTGGTTTACAAGATTATAGCAACTAGAGATTTTGACCTAGTCGTCCAATCTGTAAACAAAGGGCTAGGAAAAATCCCGCCCTTTTTATCCGATTAAATTTGTCACCCAGAGTTGTTTGAGAAGGTTTGTCGTAAAAGGGACACTTTGGATGATGTGTTTGGCTACTGTACTTTTTTCGAGTGAATTTTGAATGACTGCCAGAGGCACCGTTGCAAGAATGGTCAGAGCCATTTGCAAGACAAATAAGGTTCCCAATAGCGACAATAGGCCTGATCCGATACGAAACCATTTGATATCTAGCTTTTTAGTTGGAATCAAGTGCAGGAACAAACCGATAAAACGTCCGATAGTGTAACAAATTCCAAAAACTAGAAGGTAGGCTAGGCCCGCATAAAAGACCTTGTCTAGCTGAAACAGCTGGTCTGAAGGGAAGAAAAAGGTTCCCTGTCCTTCCTGAGGATTGGCATAAGGGACAAGCAAGTGGAAGTGATCGCCCAGTGATTTATAAAACTGCCCCGCAACAAAGGCTGAAATCACTGCAAGGAGGAAATAATAAACTTGCAGGACCAAACCTCTACGGTAGCCGATGTAAAAGCCCCAAGCCAGAACCAATAAGAGTAGGATTGAAATCATAGGGAGTCCTCAATCTTACTCTGTTCTTGTTTAACAGCAATCAACTTGTGGCGGAGCTCTATCAACTCTTGCTCCTTGTCATCAAATTCAATCTCACGGTTGAGTTGTGTAGACAGACAATTGATCGCCAAAAGAAGCGCAATGGTTTCATCATCCGCCCCAGGCATTTGTTCTTTAATTGCTTGGTATTTTTCAGTCGCAACCTTAGCAATTTCCTCCATAAAGAGGTTGCCATGCTCGGTTGTCAAGGTTAATGTCTTTTTCCCGAATGTAAACTTATATCGATTTAGATTTGCCATAAAATTCACCTCACGATATTATACCAAATTTCGCTAACTTTGTCAGTTTTTACCAATTCTCCTGCTTTTGTGGTACAATAGAGACTATGGCAAGTATCACACTCACACCAAGTGAACAGGAAATTCAGAGCTTTTTAAGTCAGTATGAGAAGACTCTCAGTCCTAGTAAAAATCCTTATATTCGCTATTTTTTGAGACTGCCTCAGGCAACGGTTTCCATCTATACTTCTGGAAAAGTCCTCCTGCAGGGCGAAGCTGCCGAGCAATACGCCAGTTTCTTTGGCTATCAGGTTCAACAAGAAAACAGTGGACAAGATTTTCCTATGATTGGGACTGATGAGGTGGGAAATGGTTCCTACTTTGGTGGGCTTGCAGTTGTGGCTTCCTTTGTCACACCTGACCAGCATGCCTTCTTGCGAAAACTAGGTGTGGGGGATTCTAAAACTCTGACCGACCAAAAGATCCGTCAGATTGCCCCTATCCTCAAAGAAAAAATCCAACACCAGGCACTGCTTCTCTCACCAAGCAAGTACAACGATGTTATCGGAGAGCGTTACAATGCTGTTTCTGTAAAAGTTGTCCTTCACAATCAGGCTATTTTTCTCCTGCTTCAAAAAGGAGTCCAGCCAGAAAAAATCGTGATTGACGCTTTTACAAATCCTAAAAACTATGACAAGTACTTGGCGCAAGAAGCCAACCGTTTTCCAAATAAGATCACTTTGGAAGAAAAAGCCGAGGGCAAATACCTAGCTGTTGCGGTTAGCTCTATCATCGCGCGGGATCTCTTCCTTAAAAACTTGGAAAATCTTGAACGAGAACTAGGCTATCAACTGCCAAGTGGCGCTGGAACTGCATCTGATAAGGTTGCTAGCAAAATCCTTCAAGTCTATGGTATGAAGGGACTTCATTTCTGCGCCAAACTGCATTTTAAAAACACTGAAAAAGCAAAAAACTTCTATAGAGGTAAACCATGAACTATTTAAAATCATTTATAAAAGAATGGGGAGTTATCTTCCTGGTTATCGCACTGGTAGGCCTTAGCCGCATCTTCCTTTGGAGCAATGTCCGTGTGGAAGGACACTCGATGGACCCTACCCTAGCTGACGGAGAGGTTCTCTTCGTCGTCAAACACCTCCCAATTGACCGCTTCGACATCGTTGTTGCGCATGAGGAAGACGGAAATAAAGACATTGTCAAAAGGGTCATCGGCATGCCTGGAGATACCATCCGCTACGAAAATGACAAACTCTTTATCAACGGTGAAGAAACGGATGAACCCTACCTAGCTGAATACCTCAACTTGTTCAAAACAGAAAAGTTGCAGAACACCTATACTGGAAAAGGATTTGAAGGCAATAAGGGAGTTTACTTTAGAGAACTTGCTCAAAAGGCACAGGCCTTTACAGTCGATGTTAATTTCAATACCAGCTTCAGCTTTACTGTCCCTAAAGGTGAGTACCTTCTCCTCGGTGACGATCGTCTAGTCTCTAGCGACAGCCGCCATGTCGGTACCTTCAAGGCGAGCGATATCAAAGGTGAAGCAAAATTCCGTTTCTGGCCACTTAACCGTATCGGAACCTTTTAGTCTTCTAGCTTGTTGAAAGAAGCTAAGGGTCCAACTCTCACGAACTCAAGCAAAGGAAACCTATGGAAGTTTATTTTTCAGGAACCATTGAACGCATTATTTTTGAAAATCCCAGTAATTTTTATCGCATTCTCCTCTTAGATATCGAAGATACGGACGCAGAGGACTTTGACGATTTTGAAATCATCGTTACAGGAACCATGGCGGACGTGATTGAGGGTGAAGACTACACTTTTTGGGGACAAATCGTTCAGCACTCTAAGTATGGGGAACAGCTTCAGATCAGCCGTTATGAACGGGCAAAACCAACCAGAAAAGGGCTAGTCAAGTACTTTTCGAGTAGCCATTTCAAGGGAATTGGTCTCAAAACTGCTCAGAAAATCGTGGATAGCTATGGTGACAATACCATTGACGAAATCCTGGAGCATCCTGAAAAGCTGGAAAGTATTGCAGGACTCTCTGCCAAAAACCGTGAGGCTTTTGTTTCCACCCTCCGTCTCAACTATGGGACAGAAATGGTCTTGGCTAAACTTGCCAACTACGGTATTCCCAATAAACTAGCCTTTCAGATTCAAGACTTTTACAAGGAAGAAACGCTGGATATTGTCGAAAATTATCCCTACCAACTGGTTGAAGATATCAAGGGATTGGGTTTTACCATTGCTGACCAATTAGCTGAGGAGCTAGGCATCGAAAGTCAAGCTCCTGAACGCTTCCGTGCTGGCCTTGTCCACAGTCTCTTTCAAGGTTGTATGGATACGGGCGATACCTATATGGAGGCTCGAGACTTGCTGGAAAAGACACTTACTCTCCTCGAGTCTTCCCGTCCCGTGGAACTGGATCCCAGCCAAGTAGCCCAAGAACTCTCCTACCTGATTGAAGAAGACAAGGTTCAGCAGATTGATACCAAAATCTTTGATAACAGCCTCTTTTTCGCCGAGGAAGGCATTCGCAGTCACTTGGTTCGTATCCTTGAAAAAGGAAAACAGAAGAGCCAGGATCTAGAAACCATTCAAAAGCATATCGCTACTGTTGAGGAAGAATTAGGTATCCAATACGATAGCATCCAAAAACAGGCTATCTGTGATGCTATCCAGAACAAGGTCTTTATCCTAACAGGTGGACCTGGTACAGGTAAGACGACCGTTATCAATGGGATTATCGCTGTCTATGCCCTTTTAGAAGGACTTGACCTCAGGAAGAAAAGCAACTTACCTATCCTTCTCGCTGCTCCGACTGGTCGAGCTGCTCGACGTATGAATGAATTGACAGGCTTGCCTAGCGCTACTATACACCGTCATTTAGGAATGACAGGGGACGATGATACCAGTCATCTGGAAGATTATCTGAATGCTGACTTTATCATCGTGGATGAATTTTCCATGGTGGATACTTGGCTGGCCAACCAACTCTTCTCCAATATCTCTTCTAACAGTAAAATTCTCATCGTGGGCGACAGCGACCAGTTGCCTTCTGTCAGTCCTGGACAGGTTCTAGCGGATCTGCTTCATATTCCTTTAATTCCTCAGACTCGCTTGGAAAAAATTTATCGACAAAGCGAAGAATCAACCATCGTCACCCTAGCTAGTCAGATTAGACAGGGCATCTTGCCAGCTGATTTTACCCAGAAAAAAGCAGACCGTTCCTACTTTGAAATTGCTAGTGGTCATATTCCTGCCACCATTGAGAAAATCTTAGGCGCTGCTCTCAGAAGTGGTATCCCTGCCCGTGATATCCAAGTTCTGGCGCCCATGTACCGCGGGACTGCAGGGATTGATTCCATTAACCAGCTCATGCAAGACCTGCTGAATCCTTACCAAAAAGGACAAGTAAGCTTTGAAGCTCCTCAATGCTTCTATCGCAAGGGCGACAAGGTCATTCACCTAGTCAACGATGCCGAAGTCAATGTCTTTAACGGAGACCTAGGCTACATCACAGACCTGATTCCTGGAAAATACACCGAGTCCAAACAAGACGAGATTATCATTGATTTTGATGGCAATGAAGTCGTCTACCCACGTAATGAATGGTACAAGATTCGACTAGCCTATGCCATGAGTATCCATAAGTCTCAAGGAAGTGAGTTTCCTGTTGTCATCCTGCCCATCACCAGTGCTAGCAAGCGCATGCTGGAGCGGAATCTCATCTACACAGCTATCACACGGGCCAAGAGCAAGCTCATCCTTCTTGGTGAATTACAGGCCTTTGACTATGCAGTCAAGCACATCGGGACTGCTCGTAAGACCTATCTGATTGAGCGTTTCAGTGATTTAATTGAAAATAATATTGAAGAAAGTAAACAAGCCCTATCTGAAACTGCCACATCAAGTGACTCTGAACAATCCTACATCCTCACCGAGGAAAACTGGTCTAGTATTCCCGCTATGATTGGGATTACAGACGCAGACTTAAAAGAAATTTTTGGAAAATAGTGCAACAAAAAGCTCACCTAGTCAGGTGGGCTTTTTGTTTATTAATACTCAATGAAAATCAAAGAGCAAACTAGGAAGATAGCCGCACGCAAGCTGTACTTGAGTACGGTAAGGCGACGCTGACGTGGTTTGAAGAGATTTTCGAAGAGTATAAGATTATTTAACTGTTGCTGTGCTTGTGATTAATTCAACAGCTTTTTTGATAGTGATATCGTGTTTCAACATGTCAGCTGAAAGCAAGTTTTGTACTTGTGCAACTTCCATGTTGTAGTCTGCTGCCAATTGCTCGATTTCTTTTTGGATTTCTTCTTCTGAAGCGTCAAATCCTTCAGCTTTGGCAACTGCTTCGATAACAAGGTTAGTCTTCGTACGTGACTCAGCTTCACCCTCGTATTGTTTGTGAAGGTCTTCTTGAGTAGTTCCAGTGATTTGGAAGTACATGTCAGGGTTGATCCCTTGACGTTGCAAGTTTCCAAGGAATTCATTTACTGAACGGTGAACTTCTTCGTGGATCATTTCTTCTGGAAGTTCTACGATTTCAGCATTTTCTACAGCTTTATCGATTGCTGCACCTTCAACGGCATCTTTGTATGCTTCTTCTTTCGTAGCAGTCAATTCTTTGCGGTATTTTTCTTTCAATTCGTCAAGAGTTTCCACTTCTTCGTCGATATCTTTTGCAAGTTCATCGTCAAGAGCTGGAACTTCTTTTGCTTTTACTTCGTGGATTGTTGTTACGAATTTAGCTTCTTTACCCGCAAGGTCTTCTGCTTGGTAGTCTTCTGGGAATGTTACAACAACATCAACAGTTTCGCCAGCTGAGTGTCCAACCAATTGATCTTCAAAACCAGGGATAAATTGACCTGAACCAAGTCCAAGTGAGAAGTTTTCACCTTTTCCACCGTCAAATTCAACACCGTCGATAGAACCAACGAAGTCGATGACAACAGTGTCGCCATTTTCAGCAGCGCCTTCTTTTATAACCAATTCAGCCAAGTTGTTGCGTTCGCGTTCGATACGTTCTTCAACGTCAGCGTCAGTTACTTCTTTTTCTACATCAACTGATACTTCAAGGTTTTTGTAGTCACCCAATTTTACTTCAGGTTTTGTCACGACTTCAGCAGTGATAACCCAGTCTTGACCTTTTTCCATTGAAGTTACGTCAATTTTTGGTTGCGCAACCACTTCAAGACCAGCTTCTTTTACTGCAGCTTCATAAGCGTCTGGCAAAAGTGCGTTCATTGCATCTTGATAAAGAGCTTCTTCACCAAATTTTTGGTCGAAGATAGGGCGTGGAAGGTGACCTTTACGGAAACCAGGAACGTTAAGAGTTTTCTTTACTGAGTTAAATACACGGTCCAATTCTGGTTTGATTTGGTCTTGAGAGATAGTGAAAGTCAAGACACCACGGTTTGTTTCTTTGTTTTCAAATGATACAGACATTCTGTCATTTCTCCTTAAAATTTTTAATACAGTCCATTATACCATATAATAGCGACTTTTTTCAAGTAATGAATGCGCTTTTCGATAGTGCTAGAGGTACATACTCGCTTCTCTGACACTAAGTTCAGACATTCTTTTCTTATTTTTATCAATAAAGCGTGCTACCCATTCTGGATTGGTTTTAGAGTAGTCTCTTAGAGCCCATCCGGTGGCTTTGTTGATGAAAAATTCTGTCCGGTCCAGATTGTTGAGCAGGATCTTTTCCATCAGTTGGACATTCGTTTTCTCTTTCCTTAACAACTGGTGGTCAATAGCGACTCGCCTCAACCAGATATTGTCCGATAGGCTCCATTTTAAAAGCACTTCTTCAAGTTCCGGATGGTTAGCCACCAAACTTCCTACTACTCGGTCTAGGATATCTACCGTGTCCCACCAAGACTTGAACACGACCAGACGCTCAAGTTTAAGCAAATCATCCTTCGCTAGATAAGATTGCATAGCTTTCAAATAGTTGGCAGCTACATACTGGTATTCTCTAGACTCCTTTTCCCAGCAGATATCTACAAAATCCCAGTCAATAACTCTTGTTTTTTTCGCGCTTGGAAAGTATTTTCTATAGAGCACATTTCTTTCAGAACCTGCAATGCCTAGAAAGGGAAATTGATGACGCATATAGGCTTCCATGAGGCCTGCTTTCTCAGGGGCTTTTATTGCTTCTATCTCCTCAAGTAAATCTGCAAGACTCATCTAAAAGTCCTCCTGCCCGACCAAGTGGTGCTGAAAGGCATAGACCGCTGCCTGGGTGCGATCACTAACCTCAAGCTTGGCAAGAATGTTGGACACATGGGTCTTGACCGTCTTGAGAGAGATGAAGAGTTCCTCTGCGATGCGCTGATTTTCGTAGCCCTTGGCAATCAGTTGAAGCACATCTCGTTCACGCGCAGTCAATTCCTCATGAAGTTCCATATGATTGCGGTGGTATTCGACCTTCTTACTAACTTCTTGCTCAATAGCCAGCTCGCCAGCAGCAACCTTACGAACTGCATGAAGCAGTTCGTCTGCACTAGAAGTCTTGAGCATATAGCCTTTGGCACCAGCATTCAAGACCGGCATGATTTTTTCATTGTCCAAGTAAGATGTGACAATTAATATCTTGGCTTCAGGCCATTCTTTAAGGATGGCTAAAGTTGCATCAATCCCATTCATCTCAGGCATGACGATATCCATGACAATGACATCTGGACGCAATTCCAAGGCCAAGTCAATACCTTGAGCCCCATTGGCAGCCTCGCCAACAACTTCTACATCGTCTTGGAGATCAAAATAGCTTTTCAAGCCCAATCGAACCATTTCATGGTCATCTACCAGCAAAATTTTCATCTCTACTCCTTATAATTCCTTATCTAACAGGGGAATACGGATATCAACCGCCAGTCCTTGCTTTGGAGCTGTCAATAGTTGAACCGTTCCTGCCATATCTTCGACTCGCTCCTTGATATTTCGCAGTCCATAACTCAAGTCATCTAAACTCTCTAACTGGAAACCAATCCCATTATCCACCACTTTCAGCTGCACTTCAACATATGTCTGATAGAGGTAGACATCTAGGCAAGATGCCTGGGCATGGCGAAGGGTATTGCTGATTAATTCCTGTAAAATACGGAAGATATGTTCTTCAATCTTCTTAGGCAATTTAGACACATTTTGCTTGAGACTAACCTTGAGATCACTCTTGTCCTCAAGCTCTTTTAAGAGGATTTGAATCCCCTCAACCAAACTCTTCTCTTCCAACTCAACAGGTCGCAAATGTAGGAGCAAGACCCGCAAATCTTTCTGGGCTGTTTCTAGGATGGCTGCAACACTTTGCAACTGGATCTGCATCTTTTCTCTATCCAGCTTCAAAGCCTGCTGACTGACACCTGACAAAATCATGTGGGCCGCAAACAATTCCTGACTGACGGTATCATGCAAATCTCGAGCAATCCGCTTTCGTTCTTTCTCGATGATTTCCTCTTTCTGGGCAAGACTTTGATTTTCAGCCTTTTGAAGTGCTTCTGTCAAAAGGTTAAGTTTGCCAGACAAGGATTGGAAACTGGCATCCAAATCTGGATCTGCAACCTGAACCACTTCTTGCCCTGCCAACAAACGCTTGAGATTGGCCTGCATTTTTCTTAGAGAAAGCTCTTCCACACCTCGCCAAAACAGGGCTAAGAGACAGGTCATGGACATACTGAATACCAACAACAAAAAGATAAATTTTTCTGTTTTTTCGACATCGTGCAAGAAAATAGACCAGTCAAAGTCAAGGATGTCCAGCAAGCTGTGGGACAGAAATAAGACAAACAGAAAAGAGGTGAGGGCAATGATTACATAAGCTTGTTTTTTCATCCTCTGATCACCTCCACATCTCCAATCATAGTAGTCAAGAGAATCTTGACACTCTTGTTACTCTTGAGATAATCTCTCGTTTCCTGATGATAGTGTTCATTGCGGAGGGCACGCTTGGGCTGACTGAAAAAAGTCAAATCCCCATAGAGACAGTTAACACTGAGACTAACTTCCACATCAACAGGCACAATGATTTTGGTCGTTCCTATCATCTTTCTAAGGATAATAACATTATCATGATTGGTTAGAATCACCCTCTCCAGATGAATGGTGTCTTTACCCATAAGACGAAAAAGATTGATATCATCAAACTGGCAAGTCTGGTAACTTGAAAAATGATGGAGATTGCCAAACCAAGGATTGCGTTCATTTTTTACCGTCACGACTTCTTCAAAAACCAGGTCAGTCTCCTCTTTTTCTTGGTTCATCATTGGGTAGAGAAGAAAGAGGCTATAGATAACTGCCACAAAGATCGCTAGAATCACAAAGGGATTGATCATGACGATGAAAAAGAAAAGAATGGTCGCCACAAGGAGGAAAACATTGTTGCCTTCTTTCCCTGTATAATAGCGTAGCAAGAGCAAAAAGAGGAACAGAATCAGCAGGAAACGCGAAAAATGCTCTGATACCATCAAAATCAGAGCTCCCGTCAAAAGACAGGCTTCAATAAATAAAAAGATTTGAAATTTTTTCATAGCTGCATCCTCTCCCTTCTATTTTATCACAATTCAAAAAAGTCACCTCGGTCTGAGGATGGAAAAAGGCGATGGGACAGAAATTGCTCTTAGAAGCTAGGTTTCATCAACCCACCACAGTTGACAAAAGGCTACAAAAAAAGGCGGGATTCTTGTCCCGACCTCTCTACATCTGATCTTTTGCTTCTTTTAGTTTGCCATAAAGTATATAGTCTACTTTTTGCAGATCTGCTATGGTGGCACAGTTAAGGGCACACATGATCAAACGTAAATCTGCTTTCCATCCTTGGACAATGCTAATCACTTCCTCTACCGAGTAGGTTTCAACCAATTCCAGAACGGTTCGTGACAATCCCACAGCCTTGGCACCAAAGACCAGGCACTTAACCATATCCAGCGGATTCCGAACGCCTCCGCTGACCAAGAGTTCGACCTTGTCTTTCCAGCCTTGGGCATTGAGAAGGGCTTGCATGGTGGATTGTCCCCATTGATTGAGGTAATCACGCTGACCACTGCGACGGTTTTCGATATAGGCAAAGCTGGTGCCACCACGACCTGACAGGTCAAAGGTTCGAACACCCAGTTCATAGGCTCTCTCGATGGTCTTCACATCCATTCCAAAACCCACTTCCTTTAAAATGATGGGAACGGGGATTTGCTTGCTATAATCTGCTAGATGCGATTGCCAGCTTCTGAACTTCCTTTCTCCCTCCGGCATGAGTAATTCCTGCATAACATTGACGTGCACTTGCAGGAGAAGTGGATTCATCTCTTGCACAGTCTGAAGTCCTAACTCAACAGGCTTGTCCAATCCAATATTGGTGCCAAGGAGGAGATTTGGATGGCTAGATTTGACAGAAAAAGTGTCGTCTGTTGGATCCTTGAGAGCTGCACTATAAGAGCCCGTTACAAACAAAATCCCACAGGTTTCTGCCACCTGAGCCAGTTTTTGATTGATTTCTTTACCTTTTTTGCTCCCACCCGTCATGGCATTGATATAAAAAGGAAAGTCCCACTTTCGACCTGCAAATTCTGTAGACAAATCAATCTCATCTAGGTCATAGAGCGGTAGCGAAGAGTGGATTAACTCAACCTCATCAAAGCTATTATAGGAGCTTTTTTGCTCAAGGGCATAGCGGATATGCTCGTCCTTACGATTTGTCGTCATGTCCTATCCTTTCTTGGTATAAGAGCTCAATCCCCAGATCAGCCCAGCGATTTTTTAAGGTTTCGGTTGATTGCATATCAAAACTCAAGGCAATGCCACAGTCACCACCACCAGCCCCGCTACTCTTGGCAACAGCCTGCAAATCTTGACTGGCTTCTTTCAGCTGTCTCAGCGAAGGCGTGTAAATATCTGCGCTCAAGCCTTCTAAAAGCTGACTGGCTGTTTCCATCTGCTTGATGATTTCTTCTGCTTTTCCTTGTTCTAAGGCTTCTACCAAAGCAGACACCGTTTCTTTTGAGGAAGTTAAAAAGTTCTGGTCTATGTTTTGCTTGATTTGCTGGATCATGTCAGTCGATACGACCACTTCTTTGGTCCATCCCACTAGGAAATCACATTCTAGGGCAGGTTGTACGTGTGAGATAGAAAAGCCCCAATCACGCTCCAAAACTGTTGCCAAGCTTTCTTCTTGCAACCAAGCAGCCACCTTTTGGCGATCAAAAGACTGGTAGAGAACCAAATCTTCTGCCACAATACAGGCAAGGTCTCCCATAGAACCATTGTCGCCTCGCTTGAGCAAGACAGTGCTAGCCAGCTTGAACAAGAGATCCTGATCAACCGAAAGCTTATACAGAGCTAGCAGAGCCTTGACAACCAAGACAACGACGCTGCCACTAGAGCCTAAACCAAACTTTTTCCCTTCTCGTTCCATTTTTCCTCGAATTTCCAAAGAAAAAGGTCGCAAGGTTTGCCCACAATCAGCGAGGAAATCATTCATCAAAGCAATTGTTTCTTGAATCAAGCTATAGTCAGGATTTGGCGTCAAATCTACTGCGAAATCAAACATATCCGAATAGATACGATAACTATCAGAAAAAGCAATCTCGCCTTTTATATAGATAGGAATGGCCTTTATCAAGGCCAACTGCCCTGGCTCTAAAATAGCATATTCACCTGCCCAATAGAGCTTTCCGCAAGTTTTAACAGCAATCATCTTGGTTCAAATCCTTTGTTTTTGACACAATCAAGCGATAACGTTGACCGAAGATTTCTGATAAATGCTCCAAGTCTTTCTCTTGACAGAGGACTTTGACATTGGGACCAGCATCCATAGTAAAGTAGCAGGCTTCCCCTTGCTCACGAAGCTGGCGAACAAAGTCCATGGCTTCATAGCTTGCATCCGTTAGATAAGAAAAGGCTGGTGATGCTGTTTTGGTCGTAGCGTGCATAGCAAGGGCATTTTTCTCCGTCAATTCCCCAACCTTGGCAAAATCATTTTCCTTGAGATAGACCAGCATATCCTGATAGTCTTTCTCAGACTGCCGCACCCAGTCGGCAAAAGTCGTCGAAGTTTCCACACAAAGTTTCATCCCATCACGGCTAGAGATTGGTTTTTTCCTGTCTTCTAGCACCAACATAATCATAGCTAGTTTCAAGTCTGTCTCTACAGGGTAAATTTCTCCACTATCCTTATCCCAGGCACCTAGTGGTCCATAAAAACTCCGAGAGGAAGAACCTGAGGCAAACTTAGCCTCCTGCGCCAACTGACTCCGATTCAAACCAAGCTTGAAATAAGCATTACAAGCCTTGACCAAGGCAGACAAACCACTAGAACTAGAGGACAAGCCCACCGCAGTCGGCATATTGTTTTGAGTATCGATACGGACAAAACCTTCCCCAGCTGGACGGTAGCGGTCAATAATCTTACTCATCTTGGCATGCTCCGCCTCATTTTGTAGCTGACCATTGATATAAAAGGCATCAGCTGTCGCATCCGTCGGTAGAGATGACAAAGTCGTCTCTGTGTACATATTTTCCAAAGTCAAAGAAATACTACTAGTAGCAGGAACCATCTCTTTTTCTTTTTTCTTTCCCCAATATTTGATAATGGCAATATTTGCGTAGGAACGTACTGTTACAGGCTCTCTATCCATGTCTGAACAGCTCCTTTCTCTTCTAATCTTTCTGCTAGTTCTTGTGCGTGTGTTAAATTATCTGCCAAGGCTATAATACAGCCTCCAAGCCCGCCACCGCTCATCTTGGCACCCAGAGCACCGTGGCTAAGAGCCGTTTCAACGAGGGAGTCTGCCTCAGGGCTACTAACACCAATTTCTTTTAAATGTAAATGCGCTTGACTGAGGATTTGTCCCAATCCTTCAGCATCTTTTCGTCTAATCGCATCTTCTGCCTGCTGGGTCAATTCTCCCAAAGCATGCAAAAACGGTAGGGCATCCTTCCCCTTGCTTTGAACCATTTGGATGGCTTCACGAGTGTGACCATAAACACCCGTATCGGCAATGACCAAATAGGCAGATAGGTCCATCTCAAGCTCTGTAAATCCTACGTTCTTGATAAAACGAATAGGTCGGTCACTTAAACAGGTCTTAGCATCCAAACCACTCGGATTCATATGGGCAATCATCTCAGCCCGATTGACCAGGATTTCCAATATATCATGAGGCAGGTCGGCTTGATAGTAGTCAAATACCGCACAAATAGCCGCTATGCTAATAGCCGCTGACGAACCCATTCCCCGTTTTTCAGGGATAGCCGAGTCAATCACACAGCGAATGCAGGCTTCTTTAATCTCTAAATATTCTAACGAAGCATACACAGCCATGGACAAGGTGTCCTCCTCATAGAGGCGCCAAGGACTTTCAGCAGGAACTACCTTACAAGTCACCTCCACCTCTAAAAGAGGCAGGGAAATGGCAGGATAACCGTAAACGACCGCATGCTCTCCTATTAAAATAATCTTACTATGTGCCTGACCGACACCAATTTTTTTGGTCATGTTTTCCTTTTACTAGACGAAAAGACTGTCTCACTTTTCACAGTAGTATTTTCTCCTATCTATTTTATTATATTTTCACAAAAAAAGCGATTGTTTCCTTCACAATCGCCTCTTTCATTATTGGACCCATTCGCCATTATAGTTGACGTAGTAGCCATCCACTCTTGTACTAACTGCTAAAGCACCTGAACTATAGGCGTAGTACCATTTACCGTTAACTTGGAACCAGCCTGTCTTCATATCGCCATTACTTGCATTGAGGTAGTACCAAGTGGAGCCGTCTTGAAGCCAGCCTGTCGCCATAGCTCCTGATGAACGGAGATAGTACCACTTGTTACCAACATAAGCCCAGCCTGTCTTCATATCGCCATTACTTGCATTGAGGTAGTACCAAGTGGAGCCGTCTTGAAGCCAGCCTGTCGCCATAGCTCCTGATGAACGGAGATAGTACCACTTGTTACCAACATAAGCCCAGCCTGTCTTCATATCGCCATTTTGAGTATCTAGATAATACCAAGTTGAACCATCTTGATACCAGCCAGTTTCCATAGCTCCTGATGAACGGAGGTAGTACCACTTATTGCCAACATAAGCCCAGCCTGTCTTCATATCGCCATTTTGAGTATCTAGATAATACCAAGTTGAACCATCTTGATACCAGCCAGTTTCCATAGCTCCTGATGAACGGAGATAGTACCACTTATTGCCAAAATATTTCCAACCTGTTTGCATAATCCCAGTTGTTGGATCTAAATAGTACCAAGTCGAATCATCGTTTATCCAACCCGCACGTCTCTCACCACCAAGGTAGTCTTTCCCTGAATAACCTGTTTTTGCTAAGTAATACCAGTTAGATTGATCGTAGAACCAACCTGTCTTTAGAGAATGATCTTCATTAAAGTAATAATTTGCTAATTTAAGGACTTCTGGGCCTTCAAAGCCTTCACCATATTTTTTGCCAACATTTAATGAATCCTTAAGTTCTAACTGTTGCCAGCCAACAAATTCTTGGAGAGTCCCATCTTGTCCAAAGTAGTACCACTTCTGTTGAAGGCCAATTTCGAAAACTGGACGGTTATCAAATAAATCATCACGATACCCCGTCCCAGGAATTTCTAAGTATTGCCAACCGACAACCATCTCCCCTCCATCACCAAAATAGTAGGTTTCACCGTCTATTTTATGCCAATAGATCGCTTTGTGGTCATCTTTTATATAGTATTTTCTATTATCCTTATCAACAAACTGTCCACCCGTGGTATCCGCAAATACTGTATTTGTAGCTAGCAAACCAAAGAAAAATGCTGTTAGTGCAACTTGCATCATTTTTTTCAAAAGTTTCACTTATATCCCCTCCAATATTAAATCCACTTACCAGATGAAGCAAAGTTATAAACTTTACCATCAATCGTCTGACTACCTGTAACCATAGCACCACTTGAATTGAGATAATACCATTCACCTGATACTTTTATCCATCCGGTTTTCATATCTCCATTAGAAGGATCTAGATAGTACCATGTTGAGCCATCTTTGTACCAACCAGTCTTCATGTCTCCATTGCTCTTATCTAAGTAATACCATTTACCTCGGAGGTATTTCCACCCCGTTGCCATTTCACCAGAGGAATCAAAATAGTACCATTTGCCACGTATATATTTCCAGCTTGTTGCCATTGCGCCAGAAGATTCAAGATAATACCATTCCCCAGATACTTTTTGCCAATCTGTGAGCATCTTACCAGAAGCGTCTAGATAGTACCAAGTGTCATTTATCTTTTGCCAACCTGTTTGTTTCGTACTATTCTTATAATAATACCAAGTACCACTAATAAACTTCCACCCATCAATAGAATGTCCTTGAATAACAGAATAAATAAAAGATAGAGCCTTCTCATTTAACTTAACAGCATAGTTCATTTGTCCAGCAGAACTACCAGATACATGAACACCGACCATTCTATAACTACTATCATATACGGCAGATCCACTAGCTCCTCCTAAAGTATCTATTTGATACATTAGAAAATCTCCCGTATCTTTTACAACATCCTTAGAGTCAGTATACATTTGCTTTGCACTACTCATAGCTGGATATCCAGTAATAGTAGCCCCTGTACCTTCAAGATTTCCTAAATTACTCGGAAGCCCCAGCGTACCTAATTGAGAACCAATTGGTTCTTCCAGAATTAGAACTGCTAAATCATAGGTAGTAAGCTCATTTGAAGCTGTGTTTTGAAATTCTTTTAGATAACGAACTTCTTTTACCTTTATTTTCCCAATAGGATTCTTGCTTGGGGTAGCCGCAGGAATAACATGAGCCGCTGTAATCAATATGTTATCTTTTACGAAACTAGCACTTCCTCTAAAACTAGCATTCATACCATTAAATTCTGCTTCCACGTAAGCTGATGTAGAATAAGGATATTGTAAAGTATTTTTTACCTTAATTAAATCATTTTTGCCAATAATGACTTCTGACTGATTTGTATAATATTGACCATAAGTTGGTGAAATATCGGGAAGTGAAAAATTATTATTTCCTGGACTCTCTTGTAATGTTTCACTTACCTCATATTCTTCACCTGTACTAGAAATAACAGTCAAAGCAGATACTGCCGGTAGCTGACTAGCTAACAAAGTACTAGCAACAATTGAAATCCCCAATTTTTTATAAAAAGTTTTCTTCATTAATTTTATCCTCCAAAAAAATTGTAACATACCTGTTCGTCTCTGTCAACACAAAGAAAAAAACGAAAAGACATCCCTTTCTCCATTTGAAAAAAAGCAGTTACACGACTGCAACTGCTTTCCTATTCTTGCATGGTGTACCCAACACCACGCACGGTTTTAATGTAGCTTTTTTGACCTTTTACATCAAGCTTGCTACGTAGATAACGGATATAAACATCCACGATATTGGTCTCTGTCGCACTTTCGTACTTCCAAACACTTTCCAACAACTGCTCACGAGTCAAGACTTTCTTGCTTCCCATAAGAGTAGCCAGAAGGTCATACTCACGACGCGTCAGAGCAATCATCTCCTCGCCACGATAGACTGTATGTTGTTCAACATCCATACGCAAATTGCGGTAAGACGTTGGGACTTTCATCTGACTACAGTGTTGGTCGATAAAGTCCCGACCTCGGAAAATCGCTGAAATACGAGCTACCAAATTATCAATAATCACTGGCTTATAGATGGAAGAAACGGCGAAGCGCTGGATTGTCTCAATCTGATCTTGCAATTCTTCGCGATGGTCTAAGACCATGATTACTGAGGCTGGTTTTGTCCGACTCAGCTTGTCTGCAAAATCCTGGGCCGTCATGTCCCCCAGATGAACATTTAGTAAAATCAAGTCATAGTCCGTCTGAAGAGCCATGGAAAGGGCTTTTTGTCCCTCTTCTACCTGATCAACTCGGTATTGCTCTTTTTGGAGTTTCAGACTTAAAAAATGAGCTAGATTTCTTTCTTTCTCAAGTAATAAAATCCGTTTCCCCATGGCAGGCCTACTTATTTTTCGTCATACCAAGAGTAGTGGAAGATGCCTTCTTTGTCTTTACGTTGGTAAGTGTGGGCACCAAAGTAGTCACGTTGTGCTTGGATTAAGTTAGCTGGAAGAACAGCTGAACGGTAGCTATCAAAGTAAGTGATAGCTGCTGAGAACGTTGGTACTGGTACACCAGCTTGAACAGCAAGAGCTACGATATCACGCACTGCTTGTTGGTACTTAGCAGTAACATCCAAGAAGTACTCATCCAAGAGAAGGTTTGCAAGATCAGCATCGCGGTTGTAAGCATCTGTGATCTTTTGCAAGAAACGAGAACGGATGATACAGCCATCACGCCAGATAGATGCGATGTCCGCAAATGGCAAGTCCCAGTTGTTTTCTTTAGAAGCTACACGCAATTGGGCAAAACCTTGTGCATATGAAATGATTTTTGAGAAGTAAAGAGCTTGACGGATTTTTTCAATCAATTCAGCCTTATCTCCTTCAAATTTGAAGGCAACTGGTTTTGGAAGGACCTGGCTAGCATGCACACGTTCTTCTTTGTAAGTTGAAATGTAACGTGCAAATACTGACTCAGTGATGAGTGACAATGGCACACCAAGGTCAAGTGCTGATTGGCTAGTCCATTTACCAGTTCCCTTGTTACCTGCGGCATCAAGGATGTAGTCTACGATTGGGCCATCTTGACCCTCATCGTCTTTACGGTTCAAGATATCGGCTGTGATTTCAATCAAGTAGCTGTCCAATTCGCCCTTGTTCCACTCAGTAAAGATTTCCGCCATATCTTCTGCGGAAAGGCCTAGCAAGTGTTGCATCAAGTCATAGCTTTCTGCAATCAATTGCATGTCACCATACTCGATACCATTGTGAACCATTTTCACATAGTGACCAGCTCCATCAGGACCGATGTAAGTCACACATGGTTTGCCATCTTCTGGTGCTTTAGCTGAGATCTCTTCAAGAACATCCGCAACCAATTCGTAGGCCTCTTTTTGTCCACCAGGCATAATAGAAGGACCTTCAAGGGCACCTTTTTCACCACCAGAAACCCCTGTACCGATAAAGTTGATACCTGAGTTTGCCAATTCTTCATTGCGACGGATAGTATCTTTGTAGAAAGTATTTCCTCCGTCAATCAAGATATCACCCTTGTCAAGGTGTGGAAGAAGGGCTTGGATAGTAGCATCTGTACCAGGTCCAGCTTGAACCATCAGCATGATACGACGAGGTTTTTCGATTGAGTTTACAAAACTTTCAACGTCATAGCTTGGTACAAAGTTCTTTTCAGGATGGCAAACAATCACGTCTTCTGTTTTTTCTTTACTACGGTTGTAAATGGCAACTGTATGACCACGAGATTCGATATTTAGGGCAAGGTTACGACCCATTACGGCCATACCTACGACACCAAAGTTAGCTTTTGTCATTTGACACTCCTCTTGTTTCATTTGTTTTATTTTATCATTTTTACCTATGAAAGGAAAGAATTTTATAACGCCTCCTAATAGTCCAAGTCATCTGCGTGGCCAGAGCCATTCCCTACAAAGTAACCAGTCTTACAGTTGAGGGTGAAGAGGTAGGTTCCATCTGGTTTGTAAAGGTTGTAATAGCCGTTTCCGTTTACAATATTGACACGTTCGAGAATGTATTGGTTGCCAGTGATATAGCCACGAGCACGTGAGGTTGCTAGGATTTGTTCCAATACACCATCTGCAAAGGTCCAGGCAGGATTGTTGCTATCGTCTACAGCTGATTGGTTGTAGGGTACACGACTAGCACTTCTTTGAAGATTAACCCCATCGCCAGACAAACCACCATTTGTATCTCTAGCTGGTGCTGTGGTACTTGTTGAAGGCGTCGTACTGCTTGCATTGTTTTCTGTAGTGGAACTTGAACTTGCTTGACTTGAGCTTGAGCTGGAAGCACTTGTTTGCTGGCTCTTACCTAGACTAATAGCCTTATCTAGCACTTTGTCAATCTCAGTATTCCCAGTTTTAATCTCTGTAAATTTAGCATCAGATTGAGCTTTGGCATTGGTATCCAGAACACCATCCACAATAGCTGGTTTTTCAAATTGTGCATTGACATCTTGAATGGCCTTGATTTGCGTTGCTAGACTATCATACTTAGATTTTGAAAGCGTATGTTCACGGCTACCTTCTAGCTTATCAAGCAAGGTCTTGAGTTGGCTCAACTTATCAAACTGGCTATTTTTTAAAGCAGTCTTATTGGCATCTGTATAGAAGGCATCATAAAGCGTATTGAACTCTTGCAAGTCAGTTTGCGATTCTTGATTTCCTGAAGATGATTGAGAAGACTGGATTTCTTGGTTTGAACGAGATACCTGACGGTAAACATAATACGTCCCAGCAAGAACAAGAATCGCAGCTACCACAGAAACGATGGTAATCACACGTTTCTTTTTAGAGCCTGTTTCAGGTTCCGTCTGTACTGATCGTGATAGGGAAGTATAGGTTTCTTCTTGTTCCTCATTTTCCTCATTCATTTCCTTGGATGCTGTTTCTGTTAAAACAAGAGACTCTATTTCAGTACTTTCCTCATCTTGAAGTGGGGAAACAAACTGAGTAGTTTCTTCATTATCTATCTCTTCAATAGATTCCTCGGAAACCACATCTGAACCTTCTACCTCTCCAGAAAGTTCACTTGTTTCACGAACTTCTTGGATCAATTCCTCTAAGTTTCGAGTAGAAGCCAATTCTTCTTTTTCAAACTGACGAGTTTCGAACTTATCTGCCTCGATCTCTTCGCGGTGCTGTTTGATGTATTTGTCCAAGATATTGTCTTCAGGCAATACTCCAGCCTCAACCTCTTCATTCTTACGAATTGCTTGACCAACAGTCAAATCTTTTGCTTCATCAAAGTCGAATTGTGGCTCTTGCTGTTCTTTTTTATGACGATCATGTCTTTTCTTGCTCATGAGTTTACCTTTCTATTTTACCTCTTGGCGTTTCACACGCTGACCAAAGTATTGATACAAATCCACTTTTAAGGTCCCGTTATAGAGTTTTCGTTTTTTATCTGCTGGACTTCCGTACTTACTTTCAAAAGCTTCATCACTCGTCAGGATAAACTTACTCCAGGTTTTCAGTGGTGCAAAGACCTGTCCCATCTCAGCATAAAGTTTCGTAACTCCTGCATCATCGGACAAGCGCTCCCCATATGGTGGATTGGAAATGATAACGCCATCGATCTTGTCTGAGCGCAAATCTTGTACCCGCATTTGCTTAAAGGTGATATCTCCTGCAACACCTGCTCCTTGGGCATTTGCCTTGGCAATTTCTACCATACGAGCATCAATATCACAGCCCATGATATCCAGCTCTATCTCACGATTGATTTTCTTAGCAGCATCAGTACGGACCTCTTGGATTAATCGATCGCTGACCCAGTTCCATTCCTCAAAAGCAAAGGAACGGCGAAGACCCGGCGCCATCTTTCTAGCAATCATAGCCGCCTCAATACAGAAAGTTCCTGAACCACAGGTCGGATCAATCAAGGGCTTATCTGGATACCAGTTGGAAAGTTGCAAAATGGCCGCTGCCATGTTTTCCTTGATAGGAGCTCCACCCTTTTCCGTACGATATCCACGTTTAAAGAGGCTAGAACCTGTCGTGTCAATCATAACAGTTGCCACATCCTTAAGAATGGATACCTCGATCTTAAACTCGGGGCCAGTTTCCATCAAGGGAACTCCTTCTGGGCGGGCATAGTGTTTTTGTAATTTCTTCACAACAGCCTTCTTAGAAATAGCCTGAACACTGGGCTCGTTGTAGAGTTTAGACTTAACACATTTGGCTTTTGAAATCGGGAATCGAGCCCCAAGTGGTAAATAATTTTCCCAATCTAGGGCGAAAACTCCCTGAAACAGCTCTTCAAAAGTCTTAGCTGGGAAAGTTCCTACGATAATTTTGATACGATCTGCTGCCCGAAGCCAAAGATTGGTCTCAATGATTGCCTTCACATCTCCCTGGAAGCAGGCACGCCCATTTTCAACCTGGCAATCATAACCAAGGGCTCGCACCTCACGTCCAACAACAGCCTCAAGACCCGCCGCAGCAGTTACGATTAAATTAAATTGTTCTTTCATTTCTAGTCTTGCAAGACCTTTCTCTTGTTCACTTTAAAAAATGAGGTTGAGAAAGATTTCTCAGCCCCAACCTATATGCAATTTTCTATAAGCCATGTTTTGTTCCAGAAGTGACTAGGCCCACTTCCTTCGATAATCATCTGTCTACCGCTAACAGCATGAAGCTGCCAGCAGTCAGAGTACTACGTTCGTTTCCGTGCACTCCATGCCCCGACCAAAATTTGGGTTGCTAGCTTGAGGGGTTTACCGCGTTCCACTCTCTCCGTTTCCAGAAAGACTCCGTCACTGTGGCACTTTCAAGCCTATTCTGACCTATCCGAAGACTTAGCCATTTCGACTGCCGTAACGATTACTCGTCCCTAGGCTTATGGATTCGCCTAGCACAAACACTACAGGCATCACAGCCTGTGCTAGCATGGACTTTCCTCATGAAAAGAAATTCTCTTCACGCGATTATCCAAAAATTGCACTCATCCCTTACTCAATATCAATCTCGATTGTCTAAGATTTGCTTACCAAATACTTCTTTTTCAAGACGATTTAAGCGTTTCAAAATATCAAAGTTTGTCATTGAAGTAGAAGCTGTTACTTCAATAGAGTCTGGTTGAGTTGGAGCCGCCTGTGGTTTACGAGACAACTTCTCCTTCAAATCAGCAATTTCTTGGCGAAGGGATTTAACCAAAGCTGCGTAGGTTTCATAATCCTTAATCACATCATCGAGGAATTCATCCACCTCTGATCTGCTATATCCACGTACTTCGCGTCCAAACTCTTGTTCAAAAATATCTTTTGCCGAAAATATAATACTTGCCATGTCTCTCTCCATTCTGGGTTACTAGTATTATTATATAAAAAAAGACAAATAAAAATCAAGGTCAAAGGGTTACTTTTCAGAAAAATTTTCTGCTAGTTCATTTAACTCATCAAATGTTAATTGCCTTGTAACATAGTTCGCTTGATTTTTCATCATTTGGTAAAAATATTGTAACTTAGTTTTGTTTTCTTCATCATAAAAAAGATAGCAAATATCTGTGTTCTCCAGTAAAAATTTCTGATAATCACGTAGTTGTCCCTTGTGTTCATATTGTGAATAGGCATATTTGACAAAATCAACTTGCTTGAATTCGCTCAACTTCATTTGATTGACTTCATTCCAGTTACTACCATGGGTTTCAAAATCAAAAATGGTCGCCAGCTGAAATCCACAGTCTATTTTCATGTTTTTCGCCACCTGAAGCACCCAGTACTCAAAGCCCAGAGACCCAGTAAAGACAAGCCAGGTCACCCCTTCCTCCGCTAAACACTCCAGGCCTCTCCGAATAGCTGTTTTGATAATATCAACGCGAATATCCTTGTCATTAAAGAGACCAAGGTCGAAGGCAGAATAGCCTGAAATCAAGGCTGTTGTCATTTTTAACCCTTTCTTTGTAAATTTATGATATAATAAAGTGATATTATTGTACCAATAAGGAGAATTATGGTCAACTATCCACATAAAATTTCATCACAGAAGAGACAAGTTCCCCCGTCACAAACTAAAAAGTTCGCAAATCGGGGAATGTCTTTTGAAAAGATGATCAACGCTACGAACGATTATTACTTGTCGCATGGGTTGGCAGTGATTCACAAGAAACCAACTCCCATCCAAATCGTACATGTCGATTATCCCCAAAGAAGTCGAGCCAAGATCGTCGAAGCCTACTTCAGACAAGCTTCCACCACAGACTATTCAGGGGTTTATGATGGATATTACATCGACTTTGAAGCAAAGGAAACTAGGCAAAAACATGCGATTCCGATGAAAAATTTCCATCACCATCAGATTCAGCATATGGAACAGGTTCTTGCCCAGCGAGGAATCTGCTTTGCCCTTCTTCACTTTGCTTCTCAGCAAGAAACTTATTTATTGCCGGCTATTGACCTGATTCGTTTCTATCATCAAGATAAGAGGCAAAAGTCAATGCCACTTGGATATATTCGAGAAAATGGATACGGGATTGAACTGGGTGCCTTTCCCCAGATTCCCTATCTCGATATTATCAAAGAACATTTACTAGGTGGTAAAACAAGATGAATAAACAAACTATCTTGCGAATAGCTAAATATATCAGTATCTGCTTCTTAACTGTATTTATCGCAGCTATTATGCTGGGTGGAGGTCTCTTTCTCTACTATGTTAGCAAGACCCCAGCCCTATCTGAAAGTAAACTAGTCGCTACAACGTCTAGTAAAATTTATAACAGCAACAATGAACTCATCGCTGATCTTGGTTCAGAACGTCGAGTCAATGCACAAGCAAACGAAATACCGACCGATTTGGTCAACGCTATTGTTTCGATTGAAGACCATCGCTTCTTTAATCACCGAGGAATTGATACTATCCGTATCCTAGGTGCCACCCTACGAAATCTTCGTGGTGGAGGCCTTCAGGGGGCTTCAACTTTGACGCAGCAGTTGATCAAGTTAACCTATTTCTCTACGTCAACTTCTGATCAAACCCTTTCTCGTAAGGCTCAGGAGGCATGGCTCGCCGTTCAGCTAGAACAAAAAGCGACTAAACAAGAGATCTTGACCTACTACATCAACAAGGTTTACATGTCAAACGGTAACTACGGAATGCAGACGGCTGCTCAAAGTTACTATGGCAAAGACCTCAAAGATTTGAGTATCCCTCAATTGGCCCTCCTTGCTGGAATGCCTCAGGCTCCAAACCAATATGATCCATACTCGCATCCGGAAGCCGCCCAAGAACGTCGTAATCTCGTCCTCTCTGAGATGAAAGGGCAAGGCTACATTACAGCTGAGCAATATGAAAAAGCGATTAATACTCCTATTACAGATGGACTTCAAAGCCTAAAATCAGCTAACAGTTATCCTCCTTACATGGATAATTACCTCAAAGAGGTGATTGATCAAGTTGAACAGGAAACAGGCTACAACCTTTTAACTACGGGTATGGAAGTCTATACAAACGTTGATTCTAAGGTTCAACAACATCTCTGGGATATTTACAATACGGACGAGTATGTCAACTATCCAGATGATGAGTTACAGGTGGCCTCTACTATCGTTGATGTCACAAACGGGAAAGTCATTGCCCAATTAGGTGCTCGCCACCAATCAAGTAACGTTTCCTTTGGAATAAACCAGGCTGTAGAAACTAACCGTGACTGGGGTTCTACCATGAAGCCTATTACAGACTATGCTCCTGCTTTGGAATATGGCGTTTATGACTCAACTGCTTCGATTGTTCACGATAGTCCTTATAATTACCCTGGAACCTCTACCCCTGTCTATAACTGGGATAAGAGTTACTTTGGAAACATAACACTCCAGTATGCTCTCCAACAATCACGGAATGTGCCGGCTGTAGAAACGCTAGAAAAAGTAGGACTCGATCGTGCCAAGAACTTCCTAAATGGACTAGGTATTGACTACCCAAGCATACACTATGCTAATGCTATTTCAAGTAATACAACCGAATCTGATAAAAAGTATGGAGCAAGCAGCGAGAAGATGGCTGCGGCTTACGCTGCTTTTGCCAATGGCGGTATCTACCGTAAACCTATGTATATCAATAAGATTGTCTTTAGTGATGGCAGTTCAAAAGAATTCTCCGATTCTGGTACACGTGCTATGAAAGAAACGACAGCCTATATGATGACAGATATGATGAAAACCGTCTTGGCATACGGAACTGGTCGAGGAGCCTACCTCTCTTGGCTACCACAAGCTGGTAAAACTGGTACATCAAACTATACAGATGATGAGATTGAAAACTCCATCAAAAATACGGGTTATGTAGCTCCGGACGAAATGTTCGTTGGCTATACTCGCAAGTATTCAATGGCTGTATGGACAGGTTACTCAAACCGCCTTACTCCTATCGTTGGTGATGGCTTCTATGTCGCTGCTAAGGTCTACCGTTCAATGATGACTTATCTCTCTGAAGATGATCATCCGGGTGACTGGACTATGCCTGAGGGGCTCTACAGAAATGGAGAATTCGTATTTAAAAATGGTGCTCGTTCTACGTGGATCTCACCTGCTCCACAACAAACTCCATCAACTGAAAATTCAAGCTCATCATCAGATAGTTCAACTTCACAGTCTAGCTCAACTACTCCAAGCACAAATGATAGTACGACTACCAATCCTAACAATAATACGCAACAATCAAATACACCCTCTGGGCAACAAAACCAGAATTCGCAACCAGCACAACCGTAACATTTAGAGTCTGAGACGAAAAGATTTTGATTTTAGGAATGCTTTATTATAAATTTTTAAAATCGATAGATTAGACAAAAAAGCGAACAAGACAGAATTCCGAGTGTGAGATAACTCGTTTTGTTCGCTTTTTATACTTAAGATTAGACTTTTGTTCCAGACTCATTTTCAGCTCTATAATATTTGTAGTGGGTAAATCCCCTAAGGATATTATGGAGCCTATTTTGTTGTAGAAAACATACTATCTGGCTAAATAGCGGAGAAATATCTCTAACTAGTTGGCAATAAACAAAGAAAGGACGAAATTTGTCCTTTCTCGTTCTTAGCTGACTTCAACCCATTACAGTTGACAAACATACTA
>NZ_CAMPPY010000007.1 GCF_946902915.1 Streptococcus sp. Marseille-Q5986
GTCTTGTTGCAACTTTGACAAGTTTAGTATATCATTATTTTTTAATTTTTTTCATCCAAATCTTGAATTGTCATCGAAACGTCTTGAATTAGCTTTTTTATTTCAAGCCACCTCTAAATGTTTAAAAAAAATAATTTCTAATCACTTTTTTACCATTCAGGAAGTTTTAATGACTATTCAAGATTTCATAAAATATGAACTTAGTTTTATGGCATAATATACCTATCCACTATATGAAAGGAATTGCCAATGACTTCTTATAAACGTACATTTGTTCCTCAAATAGATGCGAGAGACTGTGGTGTCGCTGCCTTAGCCTCGATTGCTAAATTCTATGGTTCAGATTTTTCTCTAGCTCACTTGAGAGAACTTGCAAAGACCAATAAAGAAGGGACGACTGCTCTTGGCATTGTAAAAGCCGCTGATGAAATGGGCTTTGAAACAAGACCTGTTCAAGCAGATAAAACGCTCTTTGACATGAGTGATGTCCCCTATCCATTTATCGTTCACGTTAACAAAGAAGGAAAACTCCAACATTACTATGTTGTCTATCAAACAAAGAAAAACTATCTGGTTATTGGTGATCCTGACCCTTCTGTAAAAATCACCAAAATGTCAAAAGAACGCTTTTTCTCTGAATGGACTGGAGTAGCTATTTTTCTAGCTCCCAAACCCAGCTATCAACCCCATAAAGATAAAAAGAATGGTCTACTAAGCTTCCTTCCTCTGATTTTCAAACAAAAATCTCTCATTGCTTACATTGTCCTCTCAAGCTTATTGGTCACGATTATCAATATAGGTGGTTCTTATTATCTCCAAGGAATCTTGGATGAATACATCCCAAATCAGATGAAATCAACTTTAGGAATCATCTCAGTTGGTCTGGTTATCACCTATATCCTCCAACAAGTCATGAACTTCTCCAGAGATTATCTCCTAACTGTTCTGAGTCAGAGATTAAGTATCGATGTGATTTTATCTTATATTCGCCATATTTTTGAACTTCCTATGTCTTTCTTTGCGACACGTCGTACAGGAGAAATCATTTCACGGTTCACAGATGCTAACTCTATTATAGACGCCTTAGCTTCTACCATTCTTTCTCTTTTTCTTGATGTCTCCATTTTGATTCTTGTAGGAGGTGTCTTACTGGCACAAAACCCTAGTCTCTTCCTTCTTTCTCTTATTTCCATTCCTATATACATGTTCATCATCTTTTCTTTTATGAAGCCTTTTGAAAAAATGAACCATGATGTCATGCAAAGTAATTCTATGGTTAGTTCCGCCATTATCGAAGATATCAATGGGATTGAAACCATCAAGTCACTCACAAGTGAAGAAAATCGCTATCAAAATATAGACAGCGAATTTGTAGATTATTTGGAAAAATCCTTTAAGCTCAGTAAGTATTCTATTTTACAAACGAGTTTAAAGCAGGGAACAAAATTAGTTCTGAATATCCTTATCCTATGGTTTGGCGCTCAATTAGTCATGTCGAGTAAAATTTCTATCGGTCAGCTGATTACCTTTAACACACTTCTTTCTTACTTTACAACTCCTATGGAAAATATTATCAACCTCCAAACCAAACTCCAATCTGCGAAGGTCGCTAATAACCGTTTGAACGAAGTCTATCTAGTCGAATCTGAATTTCAAGTTCAAGAAAACCCTGTTCATTCACATTTTTTGATGGGCGATATTGAATTTGATGACCTTTCTTATAAGTATGGTTTTGGACGAGATACCTTAACAGATATTAATCTCACGATTAAACAAGGAGATAAGGTTAGCCTAGTTGGAGTTAGTGGTTCTGGTAAAACAACTTTAGCCAAAATGATTGTTAATTTCTTTGAACCCTACAAAGGACATATTTCCATCAATCATCAGGATATTAAAAACATTGATAAAAAGGTCTTGCGCCGTCATATTAATTACCTACCCCAACAAGCCTATATCTTTAATGGAGCTATATTGGAAAATTTAACCTTGGGTGGTAATCATATGATTAGCCAAGAAGATATTCTAAGAGCTTGTGAATTAGCTGAAATCCGTCAAGACATTGAAAGAATGCCTATGGGCTATCAAACTCAGCTCTCTGATGGAGCTGGTCTGTCAGGAGGACAAAAGCAACGAATAGCCCTCGCTCGTGCTCTTTTAACTAAAGCTCCTGTTTTAATACTAGATGAAGCTACTAGCGGTCTTGATGTCTTGACTGAGAAAAAAGTTATAGATAATCTTATGTCCCTAACTGATAAAACCATTCTCTTTGTAGCCCATCGTCTCAGTATAGCCGAACGAACCAACCGTGTCATTGTTCTTGACCAAGGGAAAATCATTGAAGTTGGTAGTCACCAAGAGTTAATGCAGGCGCAAGGCTTCTACCATCATCTGTTCAATAAATAAGGAGAATGTCATGAATCCTAATCTTTTTAGAAGCGTCGAGTTTTATCAGAGACGTTACCATAACTATGCGACAGTATTAATTATACCTCTTTCATTACTGTTTACTTTCATCTTAATTTTCTCCCTTGTTGCCACAAAAGAAATTACCGTTACGTCACAAGGAGAAATCACCCCTACAAGTGTCATTGCATCCATTCAGTCAACCAGTGATAATACTATCTTAACTAATCATTTAGTGGCAAATCAAGTAGTTGAAAAAGGGGACTTACTCATCAAATACTCTGAAACAATGGAAGAAAGTCAGAAAACTGCCTTAGAAACTCAATTACAAAGACTTGAGAAGCAAAAAGAAGGACTTGGAATTTTGAAACAAAGTTTAGAAAAAGCGACTGATCTTTTTTCTGGTGAGGATGAGTTTGGCTACCATAATACCTTTATGAATTTTACTAAACAAACTCATGATATTGAACTGGGTATCACAAAGACTAACACTGAAGCTTCAAATCAAGCCAATCTTGCCAATAGCAATTCATCAGCTATTGAACAAGAAATCACAAAAGTTCAACAACAAATTGGAGAATACCAGGAGCTGAGAGATGCTATCGTAAATAAAAGGGCTCGCTTACCAACTGGCAATCCACACCAGTCAATTTTGAATCGTTATCTGGTAGCATCACAAGGACAAACACAAGAAACTGTAGAGGAGCCATTTTTATCTCAAATTAATCAAAGCATTGCAGGTCTTGAATCATCTATCGCAAGCCTCAAAATTCAGCAAGCTGGTATCGGAAGTGTAGCAACTTATGATAATAGTTTAGAAACTAAAATTGAAGTACTCCGCACTCAGTTTTTACAGACAGCTTCTCAGCAACAACTAACCGTGGAGAATCAATTAACAGAATTAAAAGTACAACTAGATCAAGCGACACAGCGCTTAGAAAACAATACCTTAACCGCTCCAAGCAAAGGTATAATTCGTCTAAATAGTGAATTTGAAGGTAAAAATAGAATTCCAACTGGTACAGAAATTGCTCAAATATTCCCTGTCATCACAGATACAAGAGAAGTACTAATCACTTACTACGTATCTTCTGACTATCTACCTCTACTAGATAAAGGACAAACTGTAAGATTAAAACTGGAGAAGATTGGAAATCACGGCATTACCATCATCGGCCAACTTCAGACAATTGATCAAACTCCTACCAGAACAGAGCAAGGAAATCTCTTTAAATTAACCGCTCTTGCAAAACTATCTAACGAGGATAGTAAACTCATCCAATATGGCTTACAAGGTCGCGTCACTAGTGTAACTGCAAAGAAAACATATTTTGATTATTTCAAAGATAAAATTTTAACCCATTCTGATTAATTTTCAGATAACACTCTATAACTATTTATTATCTTATCAAAAAGGAGAATCATAACATGGATAAGAATCAAAACCTAACTTCATTTCAAGAACTAACAACTACTGAACTCAACCAAATTACAGGTGGAGGATGGTGGTTAGATTCAATATTGAATATATTAACATCTAATTTATCAAACCAAGCCAATAGGTCTAGAAATTATCAACAAATGTAATCATACAAAGTGGTATTGGATAAAAAACTTGGCTCTATAATATTTGTAGTGGGTAAATCTCCTATAGATATTATGAAGCCTATTTTGTTGTAAAAAATAAGACAGTAACCTCAGGATGGCTACTGTCTAGTCTCATTTCTTCTTAAAACCTTTATTGACTTAATAAATGGTAGAAAAGAACCTTAAAAATCATAAATACACAACCAATCTTTTCGAAACATTCATATTATAAGTTTTATTGTAAGGTTTTAATATATTTATTCTAGTGTTTGATTTTTCAATGATTCTATTATTTGTTATCATTCAATTGATATCATTGTTAAAACCTGACGAAAGACTTGATCTTGACAGGCGGTATTGAGACTGGCATTGGGATAACTTTCCACAATCTTCATAACAGTATAGAGACCAACCCCTCGGTTCTCCCCTTTAGAACTAACTCCAAAAGAGAAGATTTTAAAAACATCTATGCCCTCTTCTTTGATGGAGTTTTCAATGATGAAGGTCTCCTGTGCTCCATTTTTTATAAAGGCGATTGAAACATGAGGTTGACTAGCCTCTGCGCTGGCTTCAATAGCATTGTCACAAAGGATAGACACAATAGTCAGAAAATCAAGCAGGCTCATCCCCTCAACTTGAATCTCCTCAGGTACTTCGACATTAAAGACAATCTTCTTTTCTCTAGCTTTTATAAATTTTCCAGCTAGGAGACTCTTGAGGGCACGGTCCCGAACATTCACCAATCGTCCAAGGTCATATTTATTGTCCTGCAATTTCTGACTGGAATCCTTTAAGACGGAGCCATAGACCTCTTTTATCTGCTCCATATCCTCCTCTTCAATGCCCAGACGTAAACTAGTCAAGAGGTTGCTATAATCATGCCGAAAACTCCGTACTTCCTTGTAAAGTTCCTCTATATGCCGACTATAGCGTTCCATATCTCTGTAGCGCAAGGTCTGCTCTTGGTTCAGTTTCTCCTGAAGTTTTTCCTTCAAATAGGTATCTAGCTTCTTGATAATCCCCATAAAAAAGAGCAAGTAAAACACTAGGATGAGATGGCGAACAGTCGTTGATTGTATACCTTGTACATATTCAAAATAAGACAGACTTTGCATCACTAGATAGTAAGCCCCCATTATCCAGTTAATCCTAGTCAGGGACTTTTGAAAATCTTTATCGAGAATCTCCTTTCTCAAACTAGTAAAATCATAGTCTAACCATTTCAAAAAGGCTAGAGAAATAAAGCAAATGAAAATTTTTATACATAACCAAATAAAAGAGCGGTCATCATACACATGCCCTTGCCCCAAAAATGGAAGCACAAAATAAGAAATACCTCTATAAAAGAGATTCACCAATATCATTGGAAAGAGACCATAAAAGAAAAGGAGTTTTTTAGGAAGTCCTCTTAACAGTAAGAAAGACAAGCCTATGCCGTACAAGGGTTCCACAAAATAAGATAGGTAATTATTTCCTACTATATAGCTAATTGTTACAAAAACAACTGCCAAAAGTATCTTAAAAAGAAAGGCCTTAAAAACTCTCTCCAGAGTTAGAACAATTCCATCCACCTTAAAAAATATAAACAATTCCAATCCAGATATCAAAAACGCATATACTATCTTCCAAACTAATTCCATTCCATCACCTCACTCAGTGCAAGTTATTGATAGCTTCAGACACTTCCCTGACCTTATAACGCGCGATCAGACAGCTTCCACCATTGGGAAAGAAAAGGAGTTTTTCTTTCTTATCCAAACGCACCACATTAGCTGGATTGATGAGAAAAGAGCGATGACTCTGCAAGAGACGAGGTTCCTGCTTGAGAATCTCCTCCAAACTCGCTGTAAATTCCAGTCTATCTGTCTCGCTATAGAGAATGACATGATGGGGGCTGGGAGACGTTTCGAGATAGTAAACCTCTTTAAAGGGATACTGGAATTGAGCAAATTTTGATTTAAAATAAAAGCAATCTTCAGCTAGACTTTTACTGTCTTGACCATTGGCATAGAGGAGGGCTGTCTCGATACGAGATTCAAACTCCTCTGCCGAAAGGGCCTTATCAATATAGTCTAGAGCAGACACTTGGTAGCGAAAGGACAGGGGCATAAACTCCGAGTGAGTCGTCACAAAGACAATCAGGGCATAGGGGTCTCGATCCCGAATCTTTCTAGCCACTTCCAGCCCCTTCATCTCCTCATTTCGAATCTCAATGTCCAAAAAGAATAGCTGATGTGCTCCCTTCTCATGCACCTCTGCCAGCAGTTGGTCTGGCTTGCCAAAAACTTCAAAAGAACTCGGAATGATATGATGTTCTTTCAAGAGTTTCTCAATCGTCGTTTCAATCCTAGTCTGTTGGGAAAAATCATCTTCTAAAACAAATATTCTCATCTTCTTACTCTCCTTCTTTCAACCATTTTTGACGAATTTCTCTATAACGACGTCTGGCATACTTGACAGCGTATTGACCTTCTTCTCCAAGAAAAAGGATTCTTTCTTTAAAATCAATCGATTTTAATTTATCAAGATTGACCAAACGATTTCTATGACATCTCATCAAGGTTTCCCCATATTGGTTCTCAAGATTACTTAAATTTTGAACCATATTAAAACTAGCTTCTTCTGTAACAATCTGTACGGTATGGGCTTTAGTTGGATGTGTTTGGATATAGTAGATATCGTCGACGTTTACTTTATAGACGGTTTTCTGTGTCTGAATAATCATATGTTTCATTGGATTCTCCTCCTAAGAAAAGAATAACAGAAAAGTTCTAGCACAAGCACACCCAATCCTAAACAGTCTTTGAAAGCTCCTAAAAGGATTATTTTTCTACAACATCATGATAAGCTTACAACTATTTTATCATAAAATTCACTCAGCGCAATTCAAGACATTTCAATGACAATTAAAGATTTGAGGCTAAAAAAAGCCAAAAAAGTGATAGACTGACAGTATCAAAATACAATTGCTAGAAGTAAGACTGGCACCCAGATTAGAGGAGGAATCATCATGACAGATACAGACCCCATCGAAAGAGCTCAGACTTTGATTACGGACTTAAACCAAGCCTACCAAGCATGCAAACAGGCAACAGCTGACGACATCCGCTTTCAGGAGCAATTAAACTCTATTCTTGGCTTTCTAGCCAAGGCTGAGACAGTGGATAATCGATTCTTGATTGAACTGGAAAAATTTTACCAGACTTCCAGTCTTCTCTTGGGACTCAGCGCTCTCAATCCAGATGCTCCTACTCGCGCCGCTTGGCGGGCCTATGACCGCTTCCACTTTGACCAAGTCAAGACCAAGTTAATACTCAATGAAAATCAAAGAGCAAACTAGGAAGCTAGCCGCAAGCTGTACTTGAGTACGGTAAGGCGACGCTAACGTGGTTTGAAGAGATTTTCGAAGAGTATAAGTCTCTACGGACCAACCATTATCCTGTAGAAACTAAAAAGAAGCTGAGAGAGACTGAACTCAACTTCTTTTTAGTGTCATATAAGTACGTTTTATTCCTGCATCTGACGTTTCACCTGATAAGGCAGGTACAAGACTTGTAAAACCAAACCAGCACCCAGCAAGGCTAGAAGGGCCAGTTTTTCTTGGAAGGTCACAAGACCGACGACTAATTCCACTACTAAGACCAAACTGGTCAATCCTCGGACTACAGCCTGCAAGCCTTTTTCCTTTTGCCCCTTGTCCAGTGGAAAGAGTTGGGTCAAATACTGGTAGTCAAAGGCGTGATAGAGGGCTAGTAACTGGAAGAGTAAGAGGTAGTTAAACAGGACTACCACTGCTGTCGCAATCCAAGCTTTCTCGATAAAGACCTGCGCCAACAAAGAAAGCAAGAGAAGACGAAGACTGAGAGCAAAAAGATCTCCATTTCGCAGATAAGAACGCAGATAGAGATTTTGCCAAATCTTTCCAGGCACCTTCTGAACAGCCTTTAGGATAAAGTCCAGATAGGCACGACGCTTGACGCTGTTCGAAATTCCCTTGACCTGGGTAAAGAGAGCAAAGAAACGAAGCAAGACTTGCTTGCGCTTGCTTTCTTGGGAAATGACATAGTCCCAGTCCAGTCTAGTTTCCGTGAAAAATTTGCTAGCCTTTTGACGAAAGAGCAGATATTTCCCTCCCCCCAATAGGAGTACATAGATGAGAAAGACTGGAAAACCATAGCCCATGGCTAAAAATAAGGGCGCAAATAACAGCAAGAAAAGAGTCTGAACAAAAAGCCAAAAAACTAGGGAAATGCCAGTTTGACGCTTGAGATGGAGTTTGATTTTTTCTTCGCCAACCAAAAGAAAGAGCTTATCAGGAGCCTCCATATAGGTGGCAATTCCACCCCAAAGCAAAAGTAAAATAGAAGTAATCCCTACAAACAAAAGGATAGGCCAATGATTTTCAGGAAAATGTTGTAAGAGTTGACTGTACTGGTAGGCTAGAAAGCCCAACAGGACAAGCAGGAACAAAATAAAGTGGTCATTGAGAACATAGCGTAGATAACCGACACACTCCTTACGAAAAGCCTGCTTTCTCTTTAAAAACAAGTCTTTCATAGTTCCTCCTCTTTGGTCAGAGCCAAGTAAATATCATTCAAACTAGCCTCAGGCATGTCAAAGGCTTCGCGCAGTTGCAGGAGATTTCCCTTAGCATGCACCTCACCCTTGTGGAGAATGACAAAGGCATCACACATCTTCTCCGCCGAGTCCAACACGTGAGTACTCATGAGAATGGACTTGCCCTTTTGCTTTTCCACTTCCAAAAGCTGAATCAAGTCTGCAATAGCCAGCGGATCAAGACCAAGAAAAGGCTCATCCACGATGAAGAGACTCGGATCCACCACAAAAGCACAGATAATCATGACCTTCTGCTTCATCCCTTTAGAGAAATGAACTGGAAACCAATCCAATTTTTGATCCAGACGGAACATTTTTAACAAGGGCTCTACTCGATCAAAAGCGACCTTTTGCTCAATACCATAAGCCATGGCAACCGTTTCGATATGCTCTCTGAGGGTTAACTCCTCATACAGGCTGGGCGTTTCTGGAATGTAGCCAATCTGCTTGCGGTAACTTGTCGCATCTTCTTGCAGGGTCAAGCCATTGATATTGATGGAGCCACTATAAGGTGTCAACAGACCAATAATCTCATTGATTGTCGTCGATTTACCAGCGCCATTGAGACCAATCAAACCGACCAACTGCCCACTTTCAACAGTAAAGGACACATCTTTCAAGACAGGGACATGAACATAGCCACCTGTCAGGTTTTTAATTTCTAACATATTTTCTCCAAATCTGGTATAATGTAGCTATATTATATCAAAATTCAATACAGTAGAGGTAGATTTTATGTCAGATTGCATTTTTTGTAAAATCATCGCAGGGGAAATTCCTGCATCAAAAGTATATGAAGATGAGCAGGTTCTTGCCTTTCTTGATATCTCTCAAGTAACGCCTGGGCACACCTTGGTCGTACCAAAAGAGCACTATCGCAATCTTTTGGAAATGGACGCTACTAGCGCCAGCCAACTCTTTGCCCAAGTGCCAACAATTGCTCAAAAAGTCACGAAAGCTACCAAGGCTGCCGGCATGAATATCATTGCCAACTGTGAAGAAATCGCAGGTCAAACAGTTTTTCATACTCACGTTCATCTCGTGCCTCGCTACAGTGCCGACGATGACCTCAAGATTGATTTTATCGCCCACGAACCAGACTTTGACAAACTCGCTCAAGTCGCTGAAACCATCAAAAACGCCTAAGGAGTTGCCATGAAATTATCCAATTTACTGCTATTTGCAGGAGCTGCAGCCGGAAGTTATCTGATCACAAAAAATCGCCAAACCATCACAGATGAAGTCTTGAATACCACTGACCGCGTTCAAGCTATCAAGGACGATGTGGATATTATCCAAAATAGCCTGCAAATCATCAACCAACAAAAAGAACTCACCAAAGAATACCAAGAAGACCTAACTTACAAATTTAAAGTCTTAGAAAAAGATATCCAGACCAGACTAGCTGTGATAAAAGAAATGCAGGAAACTGAAGATAAGTAAAAGAGCCCGACGGCTCTTTTTGAAAACGTAAACAAGTTATATCCCATCAACTATACATCATAATTTAGGCAACTCATACTCAATAAAAATCAAAGAGCAAACTAGGAAACTAGCCGCAGGTTGCTCAAAACACTGTTTTGAGGTTGTAGATAAGACTGACGAAGTCAGTCACAGATATACGACAAGCCGACGCTGACGTAGTTTGAAGAGATTTTTGAAGAGTATTATTCACCGTTTCATAACTAAATCGAATACTTTCCCAGACTTTCCACCGTAATGAAAACAGCTGAAACAGCTTGGTTTCAGGTGTCCGGAAACTTTGAGACCTAGGCTCAAAGTTTAGGTATAGAACTTCAAAGAAGGTCGCTACCGTCCGTCATTACTTAGGAAAGTCTTAAAAAATCTATAAACAAAAAGAGCCACTCGGCTCTTTTTGTTTATTCTCCATCAAAGGCATCTTTTATATGGTCAAAGAAACCTTTTTTCTTTGGATTGACTTTTAAATCACCTGCAGCTGCGAATTCTTTCAAGGCTGCTTTTTGACGGTCGTTCAAACCTGTCGGTGTTACGACATTAACTGTAACGTATTGGTCACCAACTGCACCACCACGAAGGCTCGGCGCTCCCTTACCACGTAGGCGGAATTTCTTGCCAGTCTGAGTGCCCTCTGGGATAACCAATTCAACATCACCATGAACAGTTGGAATATCAACCGTATCACCAAGAGCTGCTTGGACAAAGTTGAGGTTCAGATTGTAGAAGATAGTGGTTCCTTCACGTTCAAACTTATCACTAACTTCTACTGAAACCACCACATACAAGTCACCATAAGGTCCGCCGTTAAAGCCTGCTTCACCTTGACCAGCTAGGCGGATTTGTTGGCCTGTTTCCACACCAGCAGGAATCTTCACATGTACGCTATGAGCTTGTTTTTCATGACCTGTACCGTGACAAGTTGTACATGGATCTTTGATTTCTTTTCCGCGACCATGACAGACATCACAGGTTACTTGGCGGCGCATCATACCAAGAGGAGTCTGCGTATCGACGTTAATAACACCAGCACCATGACAGCGTCCACAAGTGACTGGACTTGTCCCTGGCTTAGTACCAGATCCATTACATGTACGACAGCTTGCTTCACGGTTGTACTTAACTTCTTTTTCTGTTCCGAAGATAGCTTCTTCAAAGGTCAAATTCACACGATACTGGAGGTCATCACCTTGACGAGGGGCGTTTGGATTGCGCGAAGCACCGCCTCCGCCAAAGAAACTTGAGAAAATATCCTCAAAACCACCGAAGCCACCTGCTCCGTTGAAACCGCCGAAACCACCAGCACCGCCAAAGTCACTGTTGGCACCAGCAGCACCGTATTGGTCATAGGCAGCACGTTTTTGGTCGTCACTTAAAGTCTCATAGGCTTCTTGAACTTCCTTGTACTTTTCCTCAGCTCCAGGTTCCTTGTTGATATCTGGGTGGTATTTTTTGGAAAGCTTACGATAAGCCTTTTTGATTTCGTCTGCAGAAGCGTTTTTTGACACCCCCAGACGATCATAAAATTCAGTATTGTTCATTTAAGATACCAAGACCGTAAAATTCGACTGAAAAATAGGAAATCTGACGCAGGAGCGATGCTCCTAGACAGATTTATCTTTTTTCCGAGAATTTAGAGCGAGTTCAATTCCTTTCTTTCATATTATGTCTATTATGTCAAAAATTTAGAACCCGTGTTCAGTTGCGAACACCCTTGTTCCTTTCTATAATTTATAAGTAAATCATTAGAGGGTATGTTTCACTTCATCAAACTCTTCATCTGATAGAGTAAATATCAAATCCTCCTCTGTGTACTCGTTTTGTTCTTTAAAATAGTTGTCCGTATTCTCTGCCAACCCTAAATTTAGAATCACTTTTCTTGCAAACTCTTGATGTGCAAAGCCTATAGCCGTAATGATATTTTTATCTTGCACAACCACTTTGGGTTGGAAATTCTCACGTGGAAGAAATTCAAAATAGTCAAAGAAGTTTTGCCAAATTCCACCTGTAAATTTCGTGTCGTTCAACAAGCCTGCTTTCGCCAATAAAAGAGGCGCTGAAGAAATGGCTGCAATTAGGATATCTTGCTCATTAAGACTTCTCAAAAACGAGATCAATTTCTCATCTTGTAGAGCAGGAACTATATTTACCATTCCTGGCAAAATCACACAAGAATACTCTTCTATACGTACTTGATCCAATGTTTTCGTCGGTTAACAGGACAAACCATCCTCAGAGACCACCATCGAATGATCTGAAGCTGCATAATCAATCGTGATGTCAAAAGACAGAGCTAAAGTACTTGTTAAAGAGGCTATCTCATAAAGAGAAAAATTAGGATAAATGACACAAAGTACTTTTTTCATAAGCTACACCCTCTATTTTATCGAAAAACAGAGGCTGGTTTGCAACCTCTGGATTTCTTACTATCATTACGACGTTCAAAAACAAAGTCGATTATACTTTTTTGAACTAGTAAGGCATTTAGGTCAGTCGCCATAGCGATTGCCGTAGAAGGACAATCACTTTAGTGATTAGTCATTCTTGACGAATTAGGCTTAATCGAGCACGCCCTAACCTCTTGGTGAAAAAGACAAATCTTCCTAGAAGCTAAAGTTTCTGCGTCAGATTTCCTATTTTCACTGTGAGGTTTTAACGGGCTTTGCATCTTATTTCTCAGTAAACTCTCCGTCTACGACGTCATCGCCTGCGTTTCCTGTTGCTTGTGAGCCTTCTGCTCCTGCTTGAGCTTGTTGGGCTGCTGCAGCTTGTTCGTACATTTTAACTGCAAGAGCTTGAGCTTTTTCGTTAAGAGCTTCAAGTTTAGCTTTCATATCTTCAAGATTGTTAGCTTCTTGAGCAGCTTTCAATTCATCAAGAGCTGATTGTGCAGCATCGCGTTCTGTATCGAAGCCTTTACCTTCAGTTTCCTTGATTGTCTTTTCAGTCGCAAAGATTGCTTGGTCTACTTCGTTACGAAGGTCAACTTCTTCTTTACGTTTCTTATCTGCTTCAGCGTTAGCTTCTGCATCTTTCATCATGCGGTCGATTTCTTCGTCAGTCAAACCGGAGTTCGATTGGATGACAATTGTTTGTTCTTTTTGAGTTCCAAGGTCTTTGGCCTTAACAGATACGATACCGTTCTTGTCGATGTCAAATGTTACTTCGATTTGAGGAATTCCACGAGGTGCAGCTGGGATATCAGTCAATTGGAAACGTCCAAGAGTCTTGTTATCTGCTGCCATTGGTCGTTCACCTTGAAGAACGTGGATATCAACGGCTGGTTGGTTGTCTGCTGCAGTTGAGAAAACTTGTGATTTAGATGTTGGAATAGTAGTGTTGCGATCAATAAGTTTTGTGAAGACACCACCCATTGTTTCGATACCAAGTGACAATGGTGTTACGTCAAGAAGGACAACGTCTTTAACATCACCAGTGATGACACCACCTTGGATAGCAGCACCCATAGCAACAACTTCATCAGGGTTAACTGATTTGTTTGGTTCTTTACCAGTTTCAGCCTTAACAGCTTCAACAACGGCTGGGATACGAGTTGAACCACCAACTAGGATAACTTCGTCAATATCTGACAAGCTCAAACCTGCATCTGAAAGGGCTCGACGAACTGGAACTTTTGTACGCTCTACAAGATCACGAGTCAAATCGTCAAATTTCGCACGAGTCAAGGTCATTTCTAAGTGAAGAGGTCCAGATTCACCAGCAGTGATAAATGGCAAGCTGATTTGTGTTGAAGTTACACCAGAAAGGTCTTTCTTAGCTTTTTCAGCTGCATCTTTCAAACGTTGCATTGCCATCTTGTCAGTAGACAAGTCGATACCGTTTTCTTTCTTGAATTCTGCTACCAAGTGGTCGATGATTTTTTGGTCAAAGTCATCACCACCGAGTTTGTTATCCCCTGCAGTTGACAATACATCGAAGACACCGTCACCCAATTCAAGGATAGATACGTCAAATGTACCACCACCAAGGTCGAATACCAAGATTTTTTCTTCTTTGTCAGTCTTGTCCAAACCGTAAGCAAGGGCTGCTGCAGTTGGTTCGTTGACGATACGTTCTACTTCAAGACCAGCGATTTTTCCAGCGTCTTTAGTTGCTTGACGTTGAGCATCGTTGAAGTAAGCTGGAACTGTGATAACTGCTTTGGTTACTTTTTCACCAAGATAATCTTCAGCGTAACCTTTCAAGTATTGAAGAATCATAGCTGAGATTTCTTGTGGAGTGTATTCTTTACCATTTGCAGAAACTTTTTCAGAAGTCCCCATCTTAGATTTGATAGAGATCACTGTATCTGGGTTTGTAACTGCTTGACGTTTCGCAGCATCGCCAACGATGATTTCGCCGTTTTTGAATGATACTACAGATGGAGTTGTACGGTTTCCTTCTGGGTTTGCGATGATTTTGCTTTCAGTTCCCTCAAGAACTGCAACTGCTGAGTTTGTTGTACCTAAGTCAATACCGATAATTTTAGACATGTGTTTTTCTCCTTGTTATTTTAATTCTAATTTTGATTTTTGATATTTCCCTTAAGTGGTGGGGACGTTAGCAACTCCCTTCGGAATTTCATCACTTATTTTTGAGCCTATTGTCTCAAAAATCCCCTGTTTCAGTAGCAAAAGCTACTGAAACTTTCACTACGGCGGGCAATATCTTCCTTGCAAGCCTCTGGCTTGCTTTTTATCTTTCTTTCATAGTTTAGTGTCGTTTCGGACAAGCTTTCTATTATGTATGTTGCAACCGTCAGAATTGCCTAATCGAACACGCCCTAAGCTCTGGGTAAAAAAGATAGATTTTCTTGTGTTCATCGAACACTTCGTCAATCTCCTATTTTTACTGTGAGCTTTCTACGGGCTTTGTATCTTAGTTATACACTACTACCATTGCTGGGCGTAGAATGCGGTCATGGAGTTTGTAGCCTTTTTGAAAGACTTGGGCGATGGTATCTGCTGGGTGGTCATCGTCTGCTGGGAGAGTTTGAATGGTCATATGATAGTTATGGTCAAATTCACCATCAGCTGCGATTTCTTCGATCCCTTCTTCTTTCAAGGCATGTACCAAGCTCTTTTGTACCATCTCCAATCCTTTTTTGACATCGTCTGTCAAACCTTCAACTGCGAGTGCACGTTCAAGGTTATCCAAAGAAGGGAGAATTGCTTTTGCCAAGTCTTGGCTACGATAACGTTGCAAGTTTTGGCGCTCTTCATTGGCACGGCGTTGGATATTTTGCATTTCTGCATGAGCGCGAAGGTATTTGTTTTCGAACTCATCTGCACGTTCATTTGCCAAGTCCAACTCAGATTTTTCAGGAGTTGTTTCTTCAGCTGTTTCCACAACTTCCTCTTCTTGAACTTCTTCTACTTCTTCATTTTTTATATCTTGAGCCATTTTCGCCTCCTTTAATGATTTCAATCTTAATGTACTTCGTAATGATTACTGCTGAGGTAGCGGTAAAAATCTGTCAACTTCATGGTTAAAACACGATTGACTACATTGATTTGGTTGATTAGCTGTTGGTAATCCAGATTGACCGGACCAATAATCGCTAGACTTCCAACTCCCCGATAAGGAATGAGAAACTTGCTACTAATCACCGCTAAGTCAGCTAGACAGGATTCCTGACTGTCCGCAACACGGACATTTTGCATCTGGTCTTCATGCAACCCCTCACGAATCTCCAAGGCCACCTTTTGTGGCTGCTCAAAGAACTGATAGGCTGCCAGATTGGCAAAATTCAAGAGATTGACCTTGCCCGCTACCACGATGTTTTCGTTGAACATTTCTTTAAAAATGTGTTCAAAGAGACCCATGACATTGTCCGTTGTTGTGAAGTAGCGCTGGATAATCTGCGGAATTTCCGTCCGAATCTTGTAGTGAATATCTAGAACGGTGTGACCGAGGAAACGTTCCTGAATAATTGCCTTAAGTTTCAGCAAATCTTCCTGCAAGAAGTTCCTTGGAATCAGAAATTGACTGGTAACCGTTCGCGACTCGTCTAGGGTGAATACTGCCAGGGCTGTATGTTGCCCCAAAACAACGATATCAAAGGCTGTCAAACGTTGCCTGCTTGGCTCAACATCCAGTGCTACTACCGTACAGCCACTCAGGTCTGTCAGTAGATTTGCAGCCTCTTGCAGAACATCCTCCAATTTGAAGAACTCCTGATCAAAGGCTTTGACAATCTCATAGACTTCATTTTCAGCCAGTCGGTCAAAATCCAGTGAGTGTTTCACATAGTACTGAAAACCAGCAACACTTGGCATCCGACCACTTGAAGTATGAGCCTTCTCAAGCAAACCTTGCTTTTCTAGAGCCGCCATATCATTACGAATGGTTGCACTGCTAGAGTTAATAGACTCTTGCAGCACCTTGGATCCGACAGGTTCGTGCGTTTTGGTAAAGATGTCAATGATCAGATTTAGAATATCCTGCTGACGCTCTGTAACCATCTCATCACTCCTCTCTGTCCGATCAATTAGCACTCAATACACTCAAGTGCTAACTCATGATTCTATTATACACCCTTAGAAGAGAATGTCAAGACAAAAACTCAAAAAATTAGCACTCTTTTGCCAAGAGTGCTAAAAATCAGTCTGAAGACCTAGAACCTTACCTTCCATCTACTTGGTATTTCCTTTTAAGTCTGAAAAAACCAAGGATTAGATAAGAAATCAGAAAGGCATATAAAAGAAAAATAATAAAGAAAGACATAGACAGCTCTTCTTTAAATAAACTCATACAAACAACAAGACCACCCGAGAAAGTAGCTGTACAGGAACGAAGTCTAGATTGCATAACTTCCCATCCAAGACTCTTACTCATATAAACTTGATCCTCTGAAAGTATATCAGAAGCCGATTTACGAAGAATTGAACAAGAACCTGCTCCTATCAATCCCCAACCTCTATTTCTAAAATCTTGCAATTCATGCTGATACTTTTTAAGAAATCTAGAATCATAGATACGGTAGATGACATCGTCCGGTTGACATTGGTCAAAATAGAAAAAATCAAAACGACTAGTTCTATACTTCCAGCCTTTCAAGTGCATCTCATGCAAATACTCTTCTTCCTTGTCCAAATCAAGAATAGTGAAAATTCGAAATTGCTTTTTATTTATCATGACTTCTCCTCCAATTTTGAGCATACCTATCCTATCATAAATCTGATAATTCCTTCTTTTTATGCCATAACTTCCAGCTAATATAGGAAGCTATTAACAAAAGGATTAAAGACAAGAAAACATCTAGCCCGACCGCAAGTAAACTCCATAGACCATACGCATTACTTCTATTGAGCAATTTAAGTAAGAATGGTATATGTATGGCTAGCAAAAGTAAAACAGGTACTAATCGCAGTCTTAAAATGCGATTAACCACAGCTAACTTCCCAGCAGCGTCATTATAGATTTCAAATTCTGCATCCGATTCAATTTCAGAATGCGCTTTTCTAAAGTAAGAAAAACTATTAAAGTCTGTAATATGCTCCCAGCCACAGTCTTTAAACAGTTGTAAATAGGAGGCTCTCTCTGATTTTTTCATTGGATAAAAATCCAACTGATAATACACTTGCTCAGGTTGACACTTTTCAAAGGTATACTTAACCGTAAACAACAAGATAGAATAGCTTACTTTTCTAAGTTTCCAGCCCTTGGCATGCATTTCTCTAAAGTATAAATCATCCCTCTCATAATCCGCAATTGTAAAAATTCGGTAAACACTTTTCTTTTCCATCATCCTTCCTCCCGACTATTTCTGTAAAGTCGTTCAATACGTTTCAATTCTATCTCCAAAACCTTTCGTCCCAAGTCTGTGATGTGATAAATTTTCCGTTTTTCCTCTTCTCGGACAAAGGAAATCAAACCATCCTTTTCCATTTTTGACAAGGTTCCATACATAGTTCCAGGACTAATTGAAACTTGCGAACCTGTCATCTCCTTGACCTTTTGTGTGATACCATATCCATGGTTCTCCTTCTGTAGACAAAACAAGATATAAAAACCCGTTTCAGTCATGGGAAAGTAAATACGCCTGATCTTATCTTTTAATTCCATTTAACCACACCTCCTATTTAATTTGATATATCGAACTTCGTTATATGAACTATATCACAGCTCGATATAAAATACAAGAAAAAGACTGCCCTTAGGCAATCTTTCTTCTTTATTAGTAAAGGTCTAAATAATTATCAACTTCCCATTGTGAAACAAAGGTCGCATAGCTAGCCCACTCGATACGCTTAGCTTCAAGGAAGCTAGTATAGATGTGATCTCCTAGGGCAGCCTTAACCACTTCATCTTCAGTCAAAGCCTTCAAAGCGTTGTGAAGAGTTGATGGAAGGTCTGTAATTCCAGCTTCCTTACGCTCTTCTGCTGTCATGATGTAGATATTTTCTTCAATAGGAGCTGGTGCTTCGATTTTATTTTCAATACCATGCAAACCAACTTCCAAAAGAACAGTCATAGCGATGTATGGGTTTGCCATCGGATCCACTGAACGCAACTCAAGACGAGTTCCCATACCACGTGAAGCAGGCACGCGTACAAGTGGTGAACGGTTGCGACCAGCCCAAGCAATGTAAACAGGGGCTTCATAACCTGGAACCAAGCGTTTGTATGAGTTCACTGTTGGATTCATAATGGCAGTATAATTGTAGGCATGTTTAATCAAACCACCAAGGAAATGGTAGGCCGTTTCTGACAACTGCATCCCTTTTGGATCATTTGGATCAAAAAAGGCATTATTTCCTTCTGCATCAAACAAGGACATATTACAGTGCATACCTGATCCGGCAATACCAAATTTTGGTTTGGCCATAAAGGTTGCGTAAAGGCCATGTTTGCGAGCAATGGTTTTAACAACAAGCTTAAAGATTTGAATCTTATCACAAGCACGGAGAACTTCATCATACTTAAAGTCAATTTCATGTTGACCAATCGCAACTTCGTGGTGACTTGCTTCTACTTCAAATCCCATTTTGGTCAAGACATTGACAATCTCACGACGTGTATTGTCCGCAAGGTCAGTAGGCGCCAAATCAAAGTAGCCACCCTTGTCATTTACTTCAAGTGTTGGATCCCCATTTTCATCCAGCTTAAATAGGAAGAATTCTGGTTCTGGACCAAGGTTGAAGGACTTGAATCCGACTTCTTCCATGTGACGAAGAGCACGTTTCAAATTGCCACGAGGGTCACCTGCAAATGGTTCACCTTCTGTTGTATAGACATCACAGATCAAACCTGCAACACTTCCATTTTCATCTCCCCAAGGGAAGACTGTCCAGGTATCCAAGTCTGGGTACAAGTACATATCTGACTCATTGATACGTACAAAACCTTCAATAGAAGATCCATCAAACATCGCCTTGTTTGACAAGACTTTATCTAACTGTTCATCTGTAGCAGGAATTTCGACGTTTTTCATGGTTCCCAAAATATCTGAGAACATGAGACGAATAAAGGTAACATTTTTTTCCTTGACTTCACGACGAATATCTGCAGCTGTGATTGGCATGAGTTTTCTCCTTAATGTATGACTACTTGCGGTTGCCTAACCGCGACCAAAAGGTGACTGTACTAAAGCAAAGCGACCCTGTTGGAGGAGTTCATTGTGAAGTGCACGACGCACCTCAGTCTGACTCACCGCTTTCTTGGATTTCGCTTCACGTTCAGCATATTTTTTCTTAATGGCAGCGATATTATAACCTTCAGAGATATAATCTTTGATTTCAAGCAGACGATCCATGTCATTCAAGGAATACATGCGGCGGTTCCCTTCGTTTCGATCAGGTTTGATCAACTCTTGATCTTCATAATAACGAATCTGACGCGCCGATAGATCGGTCAACTTCTTAACACTGCCGATAGGAAAAACAGCCATATTTCGGCGAAATTCTCTTTCCTTCATTTACAATTTCCCTCTTCCTGTCTATTATAGTCTAAAAAAAGACAAACGTCAACGAATAATGTCATAAAATGTAACATTATTTTCTTTTTTTCTCCCAAAAGAGTTTCAGTTGCTCAATATCATAATTCACAAGGATTGCGACAAAAACTCCCATAAATGTTTCAAATACACGCGCAAATACGTACAAAATTGTTTCACCGATCGGTATTGATAGGGTAATGATTAACATAGCCGCTACACCACCAATAACTCCTGCCTTATTGTTCATGGCAACATTTGTCATAATGGTTAACATGGTGCAGATTGGGACAAGCACCAAGGTCACCCAAAAAGCCTCGTGGAAAAAGGTATTTAATAAGAAGAAGACCAAGGCATAGAGGCCTCCGATACTATTTCCTAGAATACGCGAAGTTCCGAAATGAACACTCTTATCAAAACTCTCTCTCAGACTAAAAACCGCTGTCAAAGCACCGATTTGAAGACCTTTCCAGCCAAAAAAGCCAAAAATCAAGAGAACTAGAAAAACAGCAATACCTGTTTTAAAGGTTCGCATACCAAGTCTGAACTGGGATTTATCGAATTTATATTTTTTAAAATAACTCATAATCTCAACTTTCTATTTCCATTTTATCATAAATCGGTGATTTTTATGAGTAATAGGTGAGAGGAAGCGTTTTTATTTTAAGCCAAAGAAAAGAGGAACTTCCATTCCCCTCTTCTTTGATTCATTTAGTAAATCTTATTTTTCTGTCAAGGCTGCAAGTCCTGGAAGAACTTTACCTTCAAGAAGCTCCATTGAAGCGCCTCCGCCCGTACTAATCCATGAGAACTTGTCTGCGCGACCAAGGTTGATGGCTGCAGCAGCTGAGTCACCACCACCAATGATTGATTTAACGCCTGATTGTTTCACGATAGCGTCCATCACACCGATTGTACCAGCTTGGAAGTCAGGATTTTCAAATACACCCATTGGTCCGTTCCATACAACTGTCTTCGCACCAGTTAATTCTTGATCGAATTTAGCGATAGATTTTGGACCGATATCCAAACCAAGGAAACCTGGATCTACTGCTTCACCTTCAGTGTCTTTCACTTCAGTGTAGTCGGCAAATGCGTTTGCTTCTTTTGAGTCAACTGGCAAGATCAATTTGCCGTCTGCTTTTTCAAGAAGAGCTTTCGCAACATCCAATTTGTCTTCTTCTACAAGTGAGTTACCGATTTCGATGCCTTGAGCTTTGTAGAATGTGTAAGTCATCCCACCACCGATAAGGACTTTATCAGCTTTTTCAAGCAAGTTTTCGATAACACCAATCTTGTCTGAAACTTTTGAACCACCAAGGATGGCTACGAATGGGCGTTCTGGAGCTTCAACTGCTTCTTGGATGTAGGCAATTTCGTTTTCAAGAAGGAAACCAGCAACTGCTTTTTCAACGTTTGCTGAGATACCAACGTTAGATGCGTGTGCACGGTGAGCTGTACCGAATGCATCGTTTACGAAGATACCATCTCCAAGTGATGCCCAGTATTTACCAAGTTCAGGATCGTTTTTAGATTCTTTTTTGCCGTCAACATCTTCGTAACGAGTGTTTTCAACCAAAAGAACTTGTCCATCTTCAAGAGCGTTGATAGCTGCTTCCAATTCAGCACCACGCGTAACACCTGGGATAAATTTAACTTCTTGTCCCAATTTAGCAGTCAAGTCAGCAGCTACAGGAGCAAGTGATTTACCTTCTTTGTCTGCTTCTTCTTTTACACGTCCAAGGTGAGAGAAGAGAATTGCACGTCCACCTTGTTCAAGGATGTACTTGATAGTTGGAAGAGCTGCAGTGATACGGTTGTCGTTTGTAATCACGCCATCTTTAACAGGTACGTTGAAGTCAACACGAACGAGAACTTTTTTCCCTTTCAAGTCAACGTCTTTAACAGTCAATTTTGCCATTAGATATGACTCCTTCTTTTTTTATACGTGTTAATTATATCACACTTTGGAAATATAAGGAAAGATTACACAAGATTTTTCGATATTTAATCTTCATGTCATGCTAGAGTAGATTATTTTTTCCTTTTCTCACGAATTTTCTTTCTAAAATCTTAGCTTAACACTTGTTAGATTTACTTTTATCCTTTAGAATAGAATGGGAGAAATTCCGTTATTATTTTTCGGAGGAAAAAGAAATGTCCATTAATTGGCAGGAAATTTTATTTCACTTTTTAGGTGGTCTGGGACTATTCTTATATAGTATCAAGACCATGGGAGACGGTTTGCAACAAGCTGCTGGAGATCGCCTTCGTTTTTACATCGATAAATATACTAGCAATCCTTTCTTTGGAGTTCTGGTTGGTATCGGGATGACTGCTCTAATTCAGTCTAGTTCTGGTGTAACAGTTATCACAGTTGGCTTGGTCAGTGCAGGTCTCTTAACCTTACGTCAGGCTATCGGGATTGTCATGGGTGCTAATATCGGGACAACTGTCACATCTTTTCTCATCGGTTTTAAACTAGGTGACTATGCCCTACCTATGCTCTTTATCGGTGCTGTCTGTCTCTTCTTTACGAAAAATCGTACAGTCAATAATATCGGACGCATCCTCTTTGGTGTCGGTGGTATCTTTTTTGCCCTCAATCTCATGAGCGGCGCAATGGCTCCACTCAAGGATTTACAGGTCTTTAAAGACTATATGATTGAGCTAAGTAAGAATCCTGTTTGGGGTGTCTTTGTTGGTACCGGCTTAACCTTGCTGATTCAAGCTTCTTCGGCTACCATTGGGATTTTACAAAACCTCTACGCCAGCAATCTGATTGACCTACAGGGAGCTTTGCCAGTTCTATTTGGCGACAATATCGGGACAACCATTACAGCCATCATCGCTTCTTTAGGGGCTAATATTGCAGCTAAACGGGTAGCAGGAGCTCATGTTGCCTTCAACGTTATCGGAACAGTCGTCTGCGTTATTTTTCTAGTTCCTTTTACAGCCCTGATTCATTGGTTTGAATCCACGTTAAATCTAGCACCGGAAATGACCATCGCCTTTGCTCACGGAACCTTTAATATTACCAACACCATTGTCCAGTTTCCATTTATCGGAGCTCTGGCTTACTTTGTAACCAAGATTATTCCTGGAGAGGACGAGGTTGTCAAATATGAACCCTTATATCTTGATGAGCATTTCATCAAACAAGCCCCATCGATCGCTCTCGGAAATGCGAAGAAAGAACTCCTTCACTTAGGAAATTATGCTTCTAAAGCCTTTGACCTTTCATACAACTACATCATTGACCTCAATGAAAAGGTTGCTGAAAAAGGTCACAAGACGGAAGAAGCCATCAACACCATTGATGAAAAATTGACTCGCTATCTCATTACTCTTTCAAGCGAAGCTCTTAGCCAGAAAGAAAGTGAAGTGCTCACCAATATCCTGGATTCATCCCGCGATTTGGAAAGAATTGGGGACCACGCAGAAGCTCTTCTCAACTTGACTGACTACCTTCAACGTAAAAATGTTGAATTCTCTGAAGCTGCTTTGCAAGAATTGGCTGATATCTATCAAAAAACCACCGGCTTTATCAAGGATGCCCTTGATAGTGTAGAAAACAATGATATTGAAAAAGCTCAAAGTTTGATTGAACGCCATAAAGAAATCAACAATATGGAACGTGTTCTCAGAAAGACCCACATCAAACGCCTCAACAAGGGTGAGTGTTCAACGCAAGCTGGGGTCAACTTTATCGATATTGTTTCCCACTACACTCGTGTATCAGACCATGCTATGAATCTAGCTGAAAAGGTCATTGCTGAACAAATCTAAGAACAAAGAAGCTATCCTGAATGGGATGGTTTTTCTTCTCCTAACCAAGAATTGCTTTTCTGTCATATAGAAAAATGCTTTGATTCACAATGGAATCAAAGCATCTTAAAGAGTTCACCAAACATAATAGCAGAAACTGCAGTGCCCCTGTACTTAGCTTCTTCTCTTTTGATAAAGCGAGCTAAGTTGATTAACTCAGGTGCCGGATGTTTGGGATTTAGGAGCAATTCACGATTGACCAGGCCTGAGAGACGAACTGCCAGTAATTGCTCATTTGTAGTAGGCAGTTTTTTAGCAGTCTCTAGGAGAGCAGCAACTAAATCTTCACTTAAGCCCTGACGGGCATGGTTATAAAGATCTTTTATAAGGCTTTCTAAGTTTGGTTCTGCCATCCCTACCACCTCCCTTATGTTTAATAATTTTTAATCAAATCAACAGTTGAACGGTCCAATTTTTTCACCAAGGCTTGCAAGAAAGCTTGAGCTTCTAGGAAGTCATCCATCGCGTAGAGGGTTTGGTGAGAGTGGATATAACGAGCGCAGACACCGATAGTTGTAGATGGGACACCGCCATTTTTCAGATGAGCTGCTCCAGCGTCTGTTCCGCCTTTTCCACAGTAGTATTGGTACTTGATACCAGCTTCTTCAGCCGTTGTCAAAAGGAAATCCTTCATTCCTGGGAGAAGCAAGTGACCTGGATCATAGAAACGAATCAAGGTTCCATCCCCAATCTTGCCTTGCCCACCATAGACATCACCTGCTGGTGAGCAGTCAACTGCGAGGAAGACTTCTGGGTCAAACTTAGCTGTAGAAGCATGAGCGCCACGAAGCCCAACTTCTTCTTGGACATTGGCACCAAGATAGAGTTCATTTCCAAGCATTTGACCTGACAAAGCTTCAGCAAGCTCGCTTACCATGAGGACACCGTAGCGATTGTCCCAAGCTTTTGAGATGATATTTTTTTCATTGGCTGTCAAGATAGCGGAACTATCAGGGACAATCGTATCACCCGGACGGATGCCGAAGCTTTCTGCCTCAGCCTTGTCCGCAAAACCACCATCAAAAACAATATCTGCAATGGATGGTATGGTTGGTCCACCCTTTCCACGAGTCAAATGTGGAGGAACAGAACCTGAAATCACAGGAATTTCATGACCATCACGAGTCAAGAGTTTAAAGCGTTGGCTGCTAACGACCATAGGGTTCCAGCCACCAATTTCAACGACACGGAATGTACCGTCTGGCTTGATCTCGCTGACCATAAAACCAACTTCGTCCATGTGGGAAGCGACCAAAACACGCGGTGCATCGGCAGCTTCTGAATGCTTGATACCGAAAACACCACCCAAGCCATCTGTCACCACTTCATCCACATGCGGTGTCAACTTTTCACGAAGATAAGCACGGACAGGTGCTTCATGACCTGAGATCGCAGCAAGTTCTGTCACTTCTTTGATTTTTGAAAATAATGTTGTCATTTCAGTTCCTTCTTTCTTTCATCCATTTTACCACTTTTTATAGGAGAAAGATAGTGGGAAGGTAGATTGGTTTGTACCCAGTTTTCCAATAAAAGAGAGAGGCAGATATTATTTCAGGAATTTTTCTTTCTTTTTACATTAAATTGTCAGAAAATTTATTGACAGATTAAAGAAATCGTGATACAGTAATATCCGCAGGTATCTTTAGATACCAATTCTGCATGAAAGGACGGGGTATGAAACTTTCTCATTATTTAATCGGCTTACTTCTACTCCTAGTCTTTCTCTCTATTAGCATTGGGACCAGTGATTTTTCATGGGGAAAACTCTTTGCTCTGGATCATGAAACTTGGCTTCTCCTTCAAGAGTCCCGTCTTCCAAGAACCATCAGCATTCTCCTGACAGCCTCCAGTATGAGTATAGCAGGCCTCCTCATGCAGACCATTACTCAAAATCAGTTTGCTGCTCCGAGTACAGTCGGAACGACAGAAGCCGCCAAACTGGGAATGGTATTGAGCCTCTTTGTCTTTCCGTCTGCTAGTCTGACTCAAAAGATGGTCTTTGCTTTTGTTTCATCCATCGTATTCACCCTCTTCTTCCTAGCCTTTATGACCATTTTTACTATAAAGGAAAGGTGGATGTTGCCTCTGATTGGGATCATCTATAGTGGAATTATCGGTTCTATCACAGAAGTTATCGCCTACCGTTTCAATCTGGTTCAGAGTATGACTGCTTGGACCCAGGGGTCCTTCTCCATGATTCAGACCCATCAGTATGAGTGGCTATTCTTAGGCCTCATTATCCTGATAGCTGTTTGGAAATTGTCCCAAACCTTCACCATCATGAACCTGGGCAAGGAAACCAGTGAGAGTTTGGGGATTTCTTACTCCCTACTTGAAAAACTAGCCCTCTTTCTGGTGGCTCTAACGACAAGTGTCACCATGATTACCGTTGGCGGCTTACCATTTCTTGGAGTTATCGTTCCCAATCTTGTCCGCAAGCGCTATGGAGATAATCTAAGTCAAACCAAACTCATTGTCGCTCTGGTCGGTGCCAATTTAGTTCTGGTTTGCGACATCCTCTCTCGAGTCTTGATTCGGCCCTATGAGCTGTCTGTCAGTCTCCTACTAGGAATCATCGGTAGTCTTGTCTTTATTTTACTGCTATGGAGAGGGGGGCAAAAAGATGCAGTCTAAAAGCAAACATACCAAGCTCTTCTGCCTTCTCATTATTCTGGCCATCGGAGCTTGTCTCCTCTACTTTTGGCCCTTCACCCAGCTGTCTACCTTTGCCTGGAAGCTACGTTCCCAAAAAATCATCGTTTATCTCTTGGTAGCCATCGCGACAGGGATTTCGACCATTAGTTTTCAAACCTTGACGGAAAATCGCTTTCTAACGCCAAGTATTTTGGGAATCGAATCCTTCTATGTCTTGCTACAGACCCTGCTACTGATATTTGAAAGCAAGTTTCTACAGCTTGGAAAGTCTCCTGTCTTAGAATTTCTAGTCTTGCTTCTGCTCCAATCCCTCTTCTTTCTCGCCTTACAAGGCTACTTGAAGACGCTGATGAAGCAAGACCTGGTCTTCATCCTGCTAATCTGTCTAGCCCTCGGAAGTCTCTTTCGAAATATCAGTACCTTCCTCCAAGTCCTGATGGATCCAAATGAATACGATAAACTGCAGAACAGTCTCTTTGCCTCCTTTCAGCATCTCAACACTTCCATCCTAGCCATCGGTTCTCTGATCATCCTCGCTTTGACAATCTTTTTCTTTCGAAAAGCAGTCGTTCTGGATGTCTTGCACCTGCAAAGAGAAACGGCTCAGATACTGGGGCTTGATGTTGAAAAAGAACAGAGAGAGCTCCTCTGGGGCATCGTGCTTTTGGCTTCAACGGCTACTGCCTTGGTAGGGCCTATGGCCTTCTTCGGCTTTATGCTAGCCAATCTCACTTACCTGATTGTCAAAGATTATCGGCACAAGTTACTCTTTATCGTGGCTATTCTGATTGGATTTATCAGTTTGACCTTGGGGCAAGCCCTCATCGAACGAGTATTTGCTCTGGAAATTCGCATCAGTATGATCATTGAGAGTGTGGGTGGCTTCTTATTCTTTATCTTACTATACAGGAGGGCTCGTCAGTGAAACTGGAAAACATTGACAAATCCATTCAAAAACAGGATATTTTGCAAGGCATTTCGCTTGAAGTCAGTCCTCAAAAACTGACAGCCTTTATTGGTCCAAATGGTGCTGGAAAATCGACTCTCCTCTCCATCATGAGCAGACTAACCAAGAAAGATCAAGGAGTTCTCAGTATCAAAGGACGTGAAATCGAGAGCTGGAATTCGCAAGAACTGGCCAAAGAACTCACTATCCTAAAGCAGAAGATCAATTACCAAGCCAAATTGACCGTTGAAGAACTGGTCAGCTTTGGACGTTTTCCCTACAGCCGTGGTCGACTGAAGGCAGAAGACTGGGAAAAAATCCGAGAAACTCTGGACTATCTGGAACTGACCAACTTAAAAGACCGCTACATCAATAGCCTGTCAGGGGGGCAACTCCAGCGCGTCTTTATCGCTATGGTACTGGCCCAGGATACGGACTTTATCTTGCTGGACGAACCACTCAACAATCTCGATATCAAGCAAAGCGTCAGCATGATGCAGATTCTTCGACGACTGGTGGAGGAACTCGGTAAGACCATTATCATCGTCCTCCACGATATCAACATGGCTAGTCAGTATGCAGATGAGATTGTCGCCTTCAAGGACGGCCAGGTCTTTAGCAAGGGAACGACATGTCAAATCATGCAAGCTGACCTGCTCAGTCAACTTTATGAGATTCCCATCACGCTAGCTGATATCAATGGCAAAAAGCTCTGTATCTATAGCTAGCTATTCTGAACTCATGTTAGAGAACCCTCTGTCTCTTAGCTAACAAGCCTATCTAAGAGCCCCTTACATCGTTATCACATTTTAAAAAGGAGAAATCATGAAAACATCCCTTAAACTTTACCTCACTGCCCTAGCGGTCAGCTTCTTGCTCCTACTTGGTGCATGTAGTACAACCTCAAACTCAAGTACCAGCCAGACGGAGACAAGCACTTCTGCTCCAACAGAGATAACCATTAAAAGTTCACTAGACGAGGTCAAACTTTCAAAAGTACCTGAAAAGATTGTGACCTTTGACCTCGGCGCTGCGGATACTATTCGCGCTTTAGGATTTGAAAAAAATATCGTCGGAATGCCTACAAAAACTGTTCCGACTTATCTAAAAGACCTAGCGGGAACTGTCAAAAATGTTGGTTCTATGAAAGAGCCTGATTTAGAAGCCATTGCTGCTCTTGAACCGGATTTGATTATCGCTTCACCACGTACACAAAAATTTGTAGATAAATTCAAAGAAATCGCCCCAACCGTTCTCTTCCAAGCAAGCAAAGACGACTACTGGACTTCTACTAAGACCAACATTGAATCCTTAGCAAGCGCCTTTGGTGAAACTGGTACACAGAAAGCCAAGGAAGAATTGGCCAAGCTAGACAAGAACATCCAAGAAGTCGCTACTAAAAACGAAAGTTCTGACAAAAAAGCCCTTGCTATCCTCCTCAACGAAGGAAAAATGGCTGCCTTTGGTGCCCAATCTCGTTTCTCTTTCTTGTATCAAACTTTGAAATTCAAGCCAACTGATACAAAATTTGAAGACTCACGTCACGGACAAGAAGTCAGCTTTGAAAGTGTCAAAGAAATCAACCCTGACATCCTCTTTGTCATCAACCGTACCCTTGCCATTGGTGGTGACAACTCTAGTAACGACGGTGTCCTAGAAAATGCCCTTATCGCTGAAACACCTGCCGCTAAAAATGGTAAGATTATCCAACTAACACCAGACCTCTGGTATCTAAGTGGAGGCGGACTTGAATCAACCAAACTCATGATTGAAGACGTACAAAAAGCCTTGAAATAAGCTACTTTAAACTCAATCACATCTTTACATGATAAAACGCATCCTATCAAGCTCACTCAAACCTGATAGGATGCGTTTTTATCATTTCACTAAAATATTTTTACCTAGCCTCATTTTTCTTCTTGATTCCGTTTGAGGGAAAAATGGTCTGGGACGGGGTCCTTACCTGTTTTCGACCAAGGATGGCAACGTAAAATCCGTGCCAAGCCCATCAAGACACCCTTGAAGCTATATTTTTCAATAGCCTCAATCATATAGTTGGAACAAGTAGGCTCAAAGCGACAAGAGGGTGGAAAGGCTGGCGAGATAAACCGTTGGTAAAAGCGCACAGGCGCTACTAAAATTCGTTTCATTATTTCTTGGTTACAGCCATGGTATGTAGTTGGCTAATTTCTTTTTTGTTAAGGCGACGAGATTCACCTGGACGGAGACCTGTCAAGTCTAGATGTCCAAAACGTGTACGAGACAGTTTATCTACTTGGAGACCGACAGCTTCAAACATTTTTTTAACCTGATGGTTACGCCCTTCGTGGATGGTCAACTGTACCACAGAGCGATTTTTAACTGGATCCACTTTGAGAATTTCATAAACAGCTGGCTTTGTTTTCTTGCCATCAATTTCAAGACCACGGGTCAAGGGGCGGAGATTGTCCTTATTGGCCACACCTTTAACACGCGCAACATAAACCTTGTCAATCTCATTACGGGGGTGAATCATCTCGTCTGTAAAGTCCCCATCATTGGTCAAAATCAAGACACCCGATGTATCCCAGTCCAAACGTCCAACTGGGTAAATGCGCTCTTTTACATTGGGCAAAAGATCGACAACCGTCTTACGACCCTTGTCATCTGTCACACTGGAAATCACACCGCGCGGTTTGTTTAGCAGATAGTAGACCTTTTCTTCGTTGTAGATGGGCTGGCCTTTAACTTCGACTTTGTCACCTGACTTGATGGTCGTTGCGAGTTCTCGCACCACTTGTCCGTTGACAGTCACCAAGCCTTGCTTGATCAACTCTTCTGTTTTTCTCCTACTGGCCACACCTGCGTGGGCAATATACTTATTGATTCTCATCTTCTTCTATCCTTTCACCAAATAATTGGCTTTCTTGGGCTTGAATCTCAAGCTCATCAATCACTGGTAATTCTTCCAAATGGTTAATTCCCATGTAATCTAGGAAATAATCCGTAGTCACATAGAGGTTGGGACGCCCCAAAACTTCTTTTTTCCCGTCTTCTCGTATCAAGTCAAAGGCCTGCAACTTTGCCAATGCTCCACTAGAGTTGACCCCACGAATAGCATCAATTTCTATCCGCGTAATCGGCTGCTTGTAGGCAATGATGGACAAGGTCTCAAGGGCAGCCTGAGACAGACTCTGGTTGATTGGAGCCTTGGAGTATTCCTTCAAAATTGCTGCAAATTGAGGCTTGGTGACCAATCTGTATGCACCACCTGTCTCAATCAGAGCCAAACTGGAATCTGGGTCCTTTTCATACTTCTGGGCTAACTTTTCTAAACTCTGTTGGATGCCTGTGGGGGGCAGAGAGAGGAGTTCAGCCAACTGGCGGACTCGAATCCCATCTTCACCCGCTACAAACAAGAGCGCTTCTATTTTTGCTAAAGTACTCATCTTTCCTCTCTATCAAGTCTAGCTTTGTGCCACTTGACTTTCTTCCTTCTTTTCCATGAGATAGATATCTCCGAAACTCTCCTCTTGCAATAGGACCAGCTCCTGGGTTTTGATTAACTCTAGGGTTGCCAAAAAGAGGGTAATGACCTCTTGGATATTCTGGGCTTCCTTGAACAAATCCTGTAAGCGCAACTGCTCTCGTCCAGTCAAGGACTCTTTCACGATGACCATCATATCCTCAATCTTATACTCATCCCGCAGAATAGTCGTGTGATTTTGTGCAAACTCCTCTTTTTTCTTGGCTAGGATATTTGAAAAAGCCAGAAAGAGGTCAATGGTCGTCTTGTCATGCACAAGCTCCGCATCTTCGTAAATCAACTCTGTCGGTGCTTTGGAATAGTACTGAGCCCGTTCTTGGTGCTTAACTTCCAAGTGCTCCCCCAAGAGCTTGAACTTGCGGTATTCTTCGATTTGAGAGAGAAGATCCTGCTCCAGGTCATCCTCCAAGTCTGTCACTTCGGCCACCTTTGGAAGAAGCTTGCGACTCTTGAACAGCATCAGCTGGCTAGCCATAACCATATACTCGCCCGTCACTTCCAGACGCATGGCCTGCAGGGTTGAGATATAGGCTAGATATTGTTCGATGACTTCTGTGATAGGCACATCGTAGATATCCATCTGGTACTTAGAAACCAGATGCAAAAGCAAGTCCAGAGGCCCTTCAAAATCTTTTAATTTAATATCCATTATCTATATTTTTCTAAGGTCAGGACTGTTTTTAATCCTAATTTTTTTGCAATTTCGTACAAATCGACCTTGTTTTCTATTTGTCTTAGAATGAACTGTTCCCGCAAGGCTTGAGCGGATAAGATTGGGAAACCTTTCTCCTTGATAAAGGACTCCAGCTGACGGAAGGCCCACTGACGAGAATAAGCTTTCCCTGCCCTTTCAAAAAGATAGGTCTGCCCCATCAAGGGTTCTAGCTCTGAAAGCAAGGTTGTGGGAATAGTGACAATCCTCTGTTGGGAAGCCTTCTTGATTCGCAACACCTGAAAATCCAGATTGATGTCCGCAACCTTGAGAGCCAAAATCTCGCTTGGCAAGAGTCCCATTTCTAGGATTAAGAGCGCTAGCAAGCGTCCCTCTGGATAGTCACTTTCTTGCCAAAAAGAGTCTAGATTTAACAGTTCTGGTTTTTCAGTCTTCTTTTCAGCTTGCTTGGCTAATTCCAAACGATAAAAGCTATCTACCTCTCTTTTTCGATAGAGAAAGTAGAGAAATTGGTTACAGGCCGAAAGTTTTCGCTTCTGGGCGCTGATTTTTAGATTGGCTAGCTGGGCTTGGTAAATCTTGAGACTGGTCTCCGAAATCCGCTCACCCACAATGTCTAAAAATTGCTCTAGATCATACTTATAGGACATCCTGGAATTGGCAGACAAGCCCTGCTTTTCCTTTAAAAAGTCTGAAATCCTGTCTCTCATTTGCATCGAACCTCATAGTCCTTACTAAAGTCATGCAAGAGAGCATTGACAGCCTTGAGGATAGATTTGCGCGTGATGATTCCTTGAAAAATCCCTTCATCATCTACGACTGGCAAGAAGGGTTCATCCACCAGTTTATGGAGGACTTCAGTGATGTTATAGTCTGGAGCGACGACTGCCACATCTGTCTTGGTCATATGGACGATGTCTGTCTTTGCCATCTGCTCATCCGTCAAACCTTGCTCCATTTGATAAGCCAAAATGTCTCTCAGACCAATGGTTCCGACAAAGCGTTTGTCAAAGGTCACAACAGGGATACGGGTATAGGTAATTTGACTCAACACCAAAATTGCATGGTCAGCGTTATGGGTATCAATCAAGGCTGCTAGATTCTCAGCAGGGGTAAGAAAAGTCTCTTCCTGCTCCAATAAAAATGCTTCAAATTCCTTGGCAATCATCGAGTAAACTCCTTGGACAAGCCTGGATAAACCTCATGATCACGTGTCAAAAAGTCTACTTTGAAATAGCTGTCATCAATCTCCACACGGGCATAGAGGCATTCTCTGATGGTTCCTCGTGGCTGGCTGATGGAGCCTGGATTTAAAAAGAGTGTTTTTCCTTCCATCCAAGCATTTGGCACATGCAAGTGACCATAGAGGCAGATATCGGCATCTTCTTCCTGAGCCCAGTAGTCCAACTTTTGAAAGTTGAAATTGATATCCAACAAGTGTCCATGGGTCTGGATGATCTTGGTAGGACCAAGTTGAGTTACCAAACGTTCTGGGTAACCAGCATAAAAGTCCATGTTGCCTTTAACGACATGGATACCCTCCCAGATCGTAGAGTCTGGACGGAGTTCTGAGTCACCATCGTGAAAAATGGCGTCAACTTTGCCCACATAGCGATCACGGATTTCTTCCACAATCAAGCTATCGCCATGAGAATCGCTCATTACAATGATGGTTTGCTTTGCCATGATGGAAATACCTCCAAAAGTTTCTTAACGGCTAAGGCACGGTGAGATTGGCTATTTTTTTCTTCCAGGGTTAATTCAGCTGCTGACTTTCCTGTCTCTCCCACAAGGAAAAGCGGATCGTAGCCAAAACCATTTTCACCCTTGGGTTCAAAGTTGATATAACCTGACCAGTCAGCTTCAACCACCAAGCTTTCCTTGTTTGGACTAGCTACAACTAGGGTTGTGTGGAACTGGGCTGAACGGTCCTTGAGTTCAAAGACCATGGCCAATTCGTGCAAGAGTTTGGCATTGTTTTCTCGGTCAGTTGCTCCCACACCTGCAAAACGGGCTGACCAAACACCTGGCAAGCCACCGAGGGCATCGACTTTGAGACCTGAGTCATCTGCTAGCACCATCTTTCCTGTTAACTGTGAAATGGTTTCTGCCTTGAGGCGGGCATTTTCTTCAAAGGTCATGCCTGTTTCAGCTACTTCAGGCAAATCAGGGTAGTCATTGAGATTTTCCACATCGTAGCCTAATTTGTCAAAGATAGCTCGGAATTCCTTGGTCTTGCCCTCGTTGCGAGTCGCAATCAACAAGCTTTCTCTGACCTTGTTCGTTTCAAAGAAGGCTTGAACATCGACCCCTTCTTTAGGTAGTTCGACATGCAAAAGCTGTCCATTTTCAACCAATAGCAGAGCCCCCTGACGTTGGATGACTTCTAGATTGCGGCCTGCTTCAGCATTTAAAATCTCAACGATAAAGGAGAGCAGACGAAACTTAGAAGACCAGCGCATCACTGTTATTGTAATCGGAAAGCCATTTTCTTCGTCACGAAAAATCCGCGCCAAATCCATAAAATCAAGCTCGAGAGGATCTTTGATAAGGCTATAGATGCCTCCATAGACATCCCAGACACCGATATACCAGTCTTGGTCATCCTTGTATTCATAAATTTTATTTGTCATAATTCTACATGCTCCACATGAATCTCTTTTTCCAACCATTCTGCTCCAATCTGGGCAAAACTTTGGCTATTGGCTGTTGTGTAAAAACGATGTTGAAGAGGTCCCGCATCTCGGCTATGATTGATTTCAAAATAGTTGAGCAAAACCGAGATATCCCGTACACACTCTGCCCCACTATCGATGAGCTGAACCTTAGGCCCCATGACATTTTGGATGATAGGGCGAAGGAGTGGGTAATGAGTACAACCCAAAATCAGGCTATCCACCTTTCCAACCAAGGGACGCAGGGTTTCATAGACCACTTTCTTGGTGACACTGGTCGACAGGGCTCCAGACTCCACCAAGGGGGCAAACTTGGGACAGGCCAAACTTTCCACCTGTAAATCCGGATCCAAATCATGGATTTTCTGACGGTAGATGTCTGATTGTACCGTCATGGGTGTTCCAATCACTCCGATTTTCCCACCTTGACTGGACTTGATAGCTGCCGAAGCTCCTGGCAAAATCACACCTAGGACAGGAATATCTAGTTGGGCCTTGATTTCTTCCCAGACGACCGCAGTCGCAGTATTACAAGCAATGACAATCATCTTGACATCCTTGGTCAAGAGAAAGTTGACCAGCTGCCAAGTATATTCACGAATTTGCTCAGCAGGACGGGGACCATAGGGCGCCCGTGCCGAATCTCCAATATAGACGATTTTTTCATGGGGAAGTTGGCGCATGAGCTCACGAACAACGGTCAAGCCCCCGACGCCCGAATCCAAAAAACCAATTGGTCGATTATCCATACAGTCTTCTTTCTAGTCTTTTTCTGATTGATAGTTCATTATAATTATTGATCCGTATGAACTGAATGACATCCTAATTAACAACTATCTCTCTTAATCATAATCAAATATCAATAGAATGCAAGGAAAAAGTCTCATCCCTAAACCATAACCAACATAGTGAGAAGTCTGGAACTTTCATCCCAGACTTTTCCTTATCTATTTTTTCTTTTTATTGTTAGCAAGGGCTGCTTTTTGTTGGCGGATGATTTGGTGGTAAACTTGTTGTACCTTGGCTTCGCTTGGTTTTTGGCCATTTGCACTCAAGAGAGCACGAACTGCCTCAGCGTTCAAACGTGGATTGTCAGCGAATTCTTTTTCGATTTGCTTACGAACCAAGTACATTCCTCCAAGAGCTCCTCCTAGAAAAGCTAGCACAATCAATACAATTGCTAAAAGTAAATCCATTCTTTTTCTCCTGTTTCTTTTTGAGTCTTCTATATTATACCATAAAGTGACTTTCCTGACTAGTTTGTTTTACGCTTTCAAGAAGGGCAATAGGCGACAAAAAAGGAGCCCTGCTTTTCTGAGAAAAAGAGCTCCTTGCTGCGTTTAATTTACATAAATAGCCAGTGTTTGATAGGGCTTGAGTAGAATTTTTTCTGATACTTCTACATCTTCATAGTTTGAAATCAGAATTTGTCCATTCTGATAAGCTGCTGGAACAACCTCTAACACAGAGAAAAAACAACTACTTCAGATGCAGAAACCTGGATACATGAGGCTGAACAGCTTTCAGCTAGTCCTCGTCTTGCGAAAGTTGAAAATCATTCTCCTAAAGAACAGCTTCCAGCAACAGGAGGAGCGTTCAACCCACTCCTCTTCTTAGCAGACCTCAGCCTAGCCCTTACAGCCACTTTTATGGTAAAAGGGAGAAGGGAGGACTCCAACTAACTTTTAATCACACAAAAACAGGATGAAAATCATCTTCATCCTGTTTGATTTTACTTAAAGCCCTGATAGACTGGACAAATGGTAGAAAAGTGCTCTAATTTTTACGTTTAACAAATGGAAGAGCACCTAGGAATAATCCTAAAAAGCCTAATGAAGCAAGTGCGACATTGTCCTTAGCGCCAGTGCTTGGAAGTTCTTGTTTACCTGTTTTTGCACCTGGAGCTTGATAAGTCTTATCTCGGTCAGTTCCTGCGAAAACTGGAGGATCAACTCTTGGAGGGTTTACGCCTGGAGGGTTTACGCCTGGAGGGTTTACGCCTGGAGGGTTTACGCCTGGAGGGTTTACGCCTGGAGGGTTTGCTCCCGGATTTGAAGAATCATTATGGTCAGGAACCTCATGCACTGGAGGCAGGTTGTTCATCAATGTCTCAAGTGCTTTCTCTAAATCTGCTAAGCGAGCTTTCAAACCTTCAAGGTAGTAATCTTCAGCTCCATTCTCTTCACCAGATTTAATCTGTTCTTTAATTTCCTCAATTTCTTTTAAGATTTTTTTAATCTCAGGGTTATGTGCACCAAATTCAGGAACCTCATGCACTGGAGGCAGGTTGTTCATCAATGTCTCAAGTGCTTTCTCTAAATCTGCTAAGCGAGCTTTCAAACCTTCAAGGTAGTAAGCTTCAGTTCCATTCTCTTCACCAGATTTAATCTGTTCTTTAATTTCCTCAATTTCTTTTAAGATTTTTTTAATCTCAGGGTTATGTGCACCAAATTCAGGAACCTCATGCACTGGAGGCAGGTTGTTCATCAATGTCTCAAGTGCTTTCTCTAAATCTGCTAAGCGAGCTTTCAAACCTTCAAGGTAGTAAGCTTCAGTTCCATTCTCCTCACCAGATTTAATCTCTTCTTTAATTTCCTCAATTTCTTTTAAGAGTTTTTCCTTCTCAGACTTAGGAGTATTTTGTTCTTTTGTTAGTTTGTCTAGTCGGATACGAGCTTTTTCTGCTTTTTGTTTAGCTTCTTCTGCTTGTCGTTTAGCTGCTTCTAGTTTTTTAGTAAGTTTTGGTGCTTCTTCTGCTTTTTTCTTAGTTGCAGCCAAAGCATCTGGCTCAGGAATTACCATTGCTCGAACTTCATCAAATTTAGCTTTTGCCTTTTTTTCTTGTTTCTTAGCTTCTTCTATCTTCTCATCTGCTAGTTTTCTTGCGGCTTGGTCTTTAGCTTGTCCATAGTCTCGATACGCTAGTTGAAGTGTTTTCGCTGCCTCATTCAACTCTTTAGACGCTGCTTTTTCTCGCGCGCCTTTCTCCTCAGTTTGCTTCTGACCATCTTCATACCTTTTCTGAGCAGCTGTTGCCTCATCTAAAGCTTTTTGAGCCTCTTCTACTGCTTTGTTCGCATCCTCAACCTGTTTCTTCGCTGCATCATAGTTTTTCTCAGCTTCAGCTTTAGACTGACTAGCTACGGGAGCCTCATCTGCTCTAACCACAGCAGGCTGAGAAGTAACAAAACCAGCTCCTAATATTGCTGCACTAGCTAGGCTAGTTACTATCACTTTTTTTCTATCCATTTGGATCACCTTTTTTCTTTTTATTAACATCATGTATCATAGATGCTATGAATATTATACCCCCCCCCCCCTAAATTTTTGTCAAGTATTTTTAACGATATTTTACATTATTTTTTAATGAAAATTCTATCAATGAAGTTAGCCACCCAGCCTTCCTAAAAGTGAGCTATTTCAACTAACTTATCCTTATTCCAGGATTTCATTTGATAAGAGTCTTGAAACTGTTAGACTGGCGAGTCAAGGCCAAGAGTAACCTTAGTCAGAACAGAAACAAACACTATCAGCCATTAACAATGGCTCATTTGCAGCTTATTACCCTATAAGGAAAACTCTTAGGAAGAGCAATATCATACTGGTTTAAAGATTTTTTACTTTCTCTAGTTTTAAAAAAAGATTGAAGAAAATTGCCCAAAACGGACTTTTTCTTCAATCTGAATCTCAAACTCAAAAAACTTGAGGTTTTCTCATTTTAGTCAGTCATTTCTACACAGAAAGCATCCCATGGAGCCAAGATTTGTTTTTCAAAGACTTCTTGAGCCACAGTGTTTTCAATCAAGACTGATTTGACATTTCCTTCTACTACAAAGACTTGCTCTTCATTGGACAAGTTAGCCACAACTAAGAAACGACGGTTGCCATCTTTACGGATATAGGCAAAGACCTTGTCAGCCGTATCAAGCAACTCAAAGTCAGCTCGAATCAGCCAGCTGTTCTCCTTACGGATTTGAACCAACTTCTGATAAGTATAGAAAATAGAATCTGGATTTGCCAGTGCTTCTTGAACGTTGATTTCTTCGTAGTTTGGATTGACTGCCAACCACGGTTGACCTGTTGAGAAACCAGCATTTTGGCTCCCATCCCATTGCATCGGGGTACGGGCATTGTCACGTCCAATGACACGGATGCTGTCCATGATTTCTTCCAGCGAAACACCTTTTTCAAGAGCCTCACGCGCATAGTTGAGGGATTCAATATCTTCTACTTGGTCCAGTGTTTCAAACGGATAGTTGGTCATCCCAATCTCCTCACCCTGGTAGATATAAGGGGTCCCTCTCATGAGATGGAGCAAGATTGCAAAGGCTTTGGCAGATTTCTCACGATATTCTTGGTCGTTTCCCCAGATTGAGACGATACGAGGGAGGTCATGATTGTTCCAGAAGAGGGAATTCCAACCGTCCTCAACTCCTAATTCTGTCTGCCATTTATTGAAAATCTCTTTCAACTTAGCGATATTCAGCTCTTTTTGGTAGTGCCATTTAGGTTGACCTTTCTGATACTGAAGACAGATGTGCTCAAACTGGAAGACCATAGACAATTCTTGTCCCTTTGGATCCGAGTAGAGCTTGGCAATCTCGGGCGTAGCTCCCCAAGTCTCCCCTACTGTCAGGAGATTCTTATCTCCAAAGGTGGCTTGGTTCATCTCCTTGAGATAGGGATGGAGCATGGGACCATTATTGACTACCTTCTCGTCAGGAATTTTCCCAATCATGTCAATGACATCCATGCGAAAACCACCGATACCTTTATCAATCCAGAAGTTCATCATCTCATAGATTTTCTGGCGCAGTTTTTCATTCTCCCAGTTGAGATCCGGCTGTTTCTTGCTGAAAAAGTGGAGATAGTATTGGCCTGACTTTTCATCGTATTCCCAAGCAGATCCGCTAAAGATAGAATCTAGGTCATTGGGTTCATCCCGCCAGATATAGTAGTCTCGCTCGGGACTGCCGGGATTTTCACAGGCCTCGACAAACCAAGCATGCTCATCTGAGGTATGATTGACCACCAAGTCCATGATGATACGAATATCACGCTTCTTGGCTTCTGCGATCAGTTGGTCCATGTCCTCCATGGTTCCGAAAATAGCTGCAATGGCTTGATAATCGGCAATATCGTAGCCATTATCATCCATGGGGCTGTCATAAACAGGAGAAAGCCAAATCGCTGTGATTCCTAACTTGGCTAGATAGTCCAACTTACTGGTAATACCTGGCAAATCGCCAATTCCATCTCCATTACTATCCATAAAACTCTTGGGATAAACTTGATAGACTACGGCATTGTGCCACCATTTTTCTTGCATCTTCTTACCTCATTATTTTCATAATCTATAGTCTATAATAGCGCTTTTCGGAATTATGTGCAAGCGTTTGCTTAATCTTTTTAATTTCTTTTTTAGCTCCGTAGTTTTCTAACTTCCAATTTTTTATTATAATAGCAGTCAGAGGTAAAAATATGAAAAAACAAGCTTTTAGTTCTGAACAATATTTGAATCTACAGCGCGACCACATCTTGGAGCGAATTAACCAATTTGACGGCAAGCTCTATTTGGAGTTTGGCGGCAAAATGTTAGAAGATTTCCACGCTGCTCGTGTACTTCCTGGTTATGAGCCTGACAACAAAATCAAACTCTTGCAAGAATTGAAAGAGCAGGTTGAAGTTGTGATTGCCATTAACGCTAGCAACATCGAACACTCTAAAGCACGTGGTGACCTAGGTATTTCTTATGACCAAGAAGTTCTTCGCTTGATTGACAAATTCAATGAGCTGGGAATTTTTGTTGGTTCCGTTGTCATCACACAGTACGCTGGTCAAGCGGCTGCAGATGCCTTCCGCAACCAACTTGAGAAAAACGGGATTGATTCTTATCTTCATTATCCAATCAAAGGATATCCAACAGATATGGATCACATCATTTCCCCAGAAGGCATGGGGAAAAACGACTACATCAAAACCAGTCGCAACTTAATTGTCGTAACCGCTCCTGGACCTGGTTCTGGAAAATTGGCCACTTGTATGTCAAACATGTACCACGACCAACTCAATGGTATCAAGTCTGGTTACGCTAAGTTTGAAACCTTCCCCGTTTGGAACCTTCCCCTTCATCATCCGGTCAACTTGGCCTACGAGGCTGCAACCGCAGACCTTGATGATGTCAACATGATTGACCCCTTCCATCTCCAAACCTACGGAGAAACCACTGTCAACTACAACCGTGATATCGAAATCTTCCCAGTGCTAAAACGTATGTTAGAACGTATCCTCGGGGAATCTCCATACGCTTCTCCGACAGACATGGGGGTCAATATGGTTGGTTTTGCTATTACTGATGACAAGGCTGCTATCGAAGCCTCTAAACAAGAAATCATCCGTCGTTACTATCAAACAGTTCTTGATTTTAAAGCTGAAAAAGTTGGCGAAGCTGCTGTCAAGAAAATTGAGTTGCTCATGAACGACCTCGGTATCACACCTGCAGACCGTAAGGTTGCTGTTGTTGCACGTCAAAAAGCAGAAGAAACTGGCGGACCAGCCCTAGCCCTTGAATTGCCAAGTGGGGAAATCGTGACTGGTAAGAACTCAGAACTCTTTGGCCCTACAGCCGCTGCTCTTATCAACGCCATCAAGAAATCAGCTGACATTGCTGAAGAAGTAAAACTAATCGAGCCTGAACTTGTCAAGCCAATCCAAGGTCTTAAAATCGATCATCTCGGTAGCCGCAATCCACGCCTCCACTCAAATGAAATCCTGATTGCACTTGCCATCACAGCTACAGAAAATCCTGATGCTGCGCGTGCTATGGAAGAGCTTGGCAACCTCAAAGGAAGCGAAGCCCACTCAACCATCATCTTGACAGATGAAGACAAGAATGTCCTTCGCAAATTGGGTATCAATGTAACCTTTGACCCTTACTACCAATACGACCGCTTGTATCGCAAGTAACTATTTGAACCTCTCCATCCTCGGAGAGGTTTTCTCTCTGTCTCAACAGTGCCCTTTATGTTATAATGAAAGAAGAAAACTGAAAGGATTTACCATGTCAAAAGAAGTTATTGTTGAAAGTTTTGAACTTGACCACACTATTGTTAAAGCACCCTATGTTCGCTTGATTGGGGAAGAAACAGGGCCAAAGGGAGACATCATCTCCAACTTTGATATTCGCTTGGTACAGCCAAATGAGGACTCTATCCCTACCGCTGGACTTCACACTATTGAGCACCTCTTAGCCAAACTCATCCGTACCCGCATTGACGGCATGATTGACTGTTCGCCATTTGGTTGCCGTACAGGCTTCCACATGATTATGTGGGGACGCCATACCAGCGCTGAAATTGCAGCTGTTATCAAGGATTCGCTCAAGGAAATCGCTGAAACCACTACTTGGGAAGATGTCCCTGGAACAACCATCGAATCTTGCGGAAACTACAAGGACCACAGCCTCTTTTCTGCTAAAGAATGGGCGAAACTCATCCTGAAACAAGGGATTTCAGACGATGCCTTTGAACGCCATGTGATTTAAACACAAAAAAGGAACCAGTTTTTTTCAGCTGGTTCCTTCTTTTTATTCTCAAAATCTTGAGTTAGGCTTTTTCACGAATGACCAAAACGCCATCTTCCATATCTGCTTCCAAATGTTTGGCATCTAGATGATCCAAGTGGAAGTCTGTCACCTTATCACGAATTTCTTGTTCAACCACGCGACGGAGAGGGCGAACACCCATGACTTCGTCATAACCTTCTTCTGTGATATAGTCCTTAGCTGCTTGACTGACTACCAAATCAATGTCTTTCTTAGCCAAGGTTTGGTTGACTTCAGCCAACATCAAATCCACAATCTTAGAAAGGTCTTCCTTATTCAAGTGTGAGAACTCGATAACTGCGTTAAAGCGGTTAAGGAACTCTGGACGGAAGAATGGTTTCAAACGATCCATTAATTCTGGTTTATCTGCATCTTCCGTCAAGTTGGCTTCATAGCCAAATCCAGCATTTGATGTCGCGATAATGACAGTATTTTTAAAGTTAACGGTATTTCCTTGACCATCTGTCAAACGACCATCATCCAAGACTTGGAGGAGAAGGGTGATTACTTGAGGATCAGCCTTTTCAATTTCGTCCAAGAGAATGATAGAGTATGGATTGCGACGAACACGTTCTGTCAAGGTATTGCTATTGTCATCATAGCCCACATAACCTGCTGTTGTACCGATTAGCTTAGATACGGCTGTGCGGTCACTGTATTCAGACATATCCAAACGGATAATCGCATCCTTGGTTCCAAACATATCGAGCGCCAATTGCTTAGCAAGCTCCGTCTTACCAACCCCAGTTGGTCCTACAAAGAGGAAGCTGCCGATTGGGCGATTGCCTTCATCAAAACCAGCACGGTTACGACGGATGGCACGAGCCACAGCTTCAACTGCCTTGTCTTGGCCAATCACCTTGTCTTGCAAGCGATGAGCCATATCTTTCAATCGTTCGATGTCTGACGCTCCCATTTGTGATACTGGAATACCCATCATTCGTTCTACAGATTCAGCCACATCGTTGACACTTGCAGTCACCTTCATATCTTCTGTGTGGTTTTCGATTTTCTTTTCTAATTCTGCAATGCGTGTTTTATAGTTTAGAGCTGCTTCAAAATCTTCTGCTTCAACTGCTTTTTCTTGCTTGTCTTTTTCTGCCTCAATTTCACGTTCAACAGCATGCACATCTGTTACAGGATGTTGAGCTGCCAAGTGAGCTGCCGTAACATCAACAAGGTCGATAGCCTTATCTGGCAAACTACGTTGAGGAATATACTGAACAGAATAATCCACTGCTGCTTTCAAAACTTCGTCTGGCAAGATGACATTGTGGTGTTGTTGATAAAGGTCACGAATTCCTTGAAGAATTTTAAAGGTATCCTCTGCTGAAGGAGCATTGACCTTAACTTCGTTGAAACGGCGAGCAAGTGCTGCATTCTTCAAGATGGTGTTACGGTATTCGTCTTGAGTCGTTGCCCCAATAACCGTCAACTCACCACGAGAGAGAGCTGGTTTGAGAATATCTGCAAGACCTTTAGAACCACTATCGCCTCCGATTGAGCCAGCGCCGAGAATTTGATGAATTTCATCAAAGAAGAGGATAATACTCCCTGCTTCTTTCACTTCGTTGACTAGGTTTTGAACATTTTTTTCAAAGCTACCACGGTATTGAGTACCGGCCTCGAGACCTGAGATATCAATGGAAATAATTTCCTTGTTCTTAATGGCAGCTGGAACATCTCCGTTCACAATAGCTTGTGCTAGACCTTCGACAACGGCTGTCTTACCAACACCTGCATCTCCGACAAGTACAGGATTGTTCTTGGTACGACGTGAAAGGATTTCAGATGTTTCTTGAATTTCCTTGTTTCGTCCGATAACAGGATCCAACTTGCCCTCACGAGCTTCTGCGGTCAAGTTACGACCTAGTTTAGCAAGGATACCGTCTTGTTTCATACCTGAAACCTGTTGTTGCATTTGCGCATCAGATTCTGTATTTCCTGGCAATTGACCAGTTGCACGATAATGGGCAAATTCCTCAGGTGTCACTTCTCGTCCATTAATCAAGTAGCGACGGTTTTCAGAACTATATCCTCGCATACCACCCATCAATTGGTTAAATAAATCATCCATGTTGTTAAAGTTATTAAAGTTGTTGTTCATATTCTTTACCTCTTTTGTTAATTATTTACGATCTCTGATATTGACTATCTTTGACCTTTGTGTTAAAAATTTTAGACTAGCTACCTTGCTACCCTAAGAATAATTCCTGATTTTTCTTTTTTAAATAAGCCTTTTATCATTTTCTTTTCAAACTCTGTTAGATTTAACATAGTCCTCACCCCTTTCTAGGCTATCTATTATACATTTTCAAGAAATAGATTTATTGAAAATGAGGTTTTCTAAGGAAGTCATTTTCCTTATGTTTCTACTATACCACTTTGGTCAGTAAAAGTCAATAAGTTTCTGACCAAATTTGACTATTTTTTAAAAAGTTTTTAAAACACAAGAAAACCAGTTAGATCAACTGGCTTTCTTTCTATTCTAGTTGAATATTAGCTCAAGGCGTCATCCATTGAGAGAACCTCGTGGAAGACACGTTGTGTCAATTCAGTTTTTTGTTCTGGAGTGAGGTATTTAGTGTTTACACAGTATCCAGAGATACGTACGATAACGTCTTCACCTGACATGATCTTTTCGTAAACATCGTTCAAGTCCATAACGTTCAAGTTAACGTGTTGTCCACCGTTTTCAAAGTAACCATCAAGGATTGTTACCAAGTTATCAACTTGTTCGTCACGAGTCTTACCAAGAGCGCGAGGTGAAACTTGTGTAGTCAATGAGATACCGTCAGCTGCGTAACTAAAGTCAAGGCTAGAAAGTGAGTTCAAGTTTTGCAACCATCCGCCTTTAGCTTTGTTAGATGGGTTAGCACCTGGTGAGAAAAATTCAAGTTTAGACAAGTTCACAGACCCATCTTCGTTGAGATATACACCTTTGTGGACTGGTGAGTTACCAGTTTGTTTAGAGTAAGCAACGTTAGATGTGATGGTCAAAAGTGATACTGTAGCTTCTGCGTTCTTGTAGAGTTTGTGGCTACGTAGACGAGTAGTGTAAGCTTCGATCAACCATTCTGCCAATTCGTTTGAACGTGGGTCATCTTCACCCCAACGTGGGTATTCACCGATTGTTTCGTAATCGTAGATGTAGCCATTTTCATCACGGATTGGTTTAACTGTAGCGTACTTGATAGCTGACAATGTATCAACAGTGTTGGCAAATCCACAGATACCGAATCCCATGTTGGCACGTTGTTTAGTTGGCAAGAAGGCCATTTGAACAGCTTCGTAGTTGTACTTATCAGTCATGTAGTGAATGATGTTCAAAGCATCTACGTAAGTGTCAGTCAACCAGTCAAGAGATTTTTCAAAGTTCGCTTTAACTGATTCGAATTCAAGAACTTCGTCACGGATTGGTTCGATGTCAAATACTTTGTAGTCTTTGTGAACATCGTCGTAACCACCGTTCAAACCAGTAAGAAGGGCTTTCAATACGTTTACACGAGCACCGAAGTACTGGATGTTATGGCGTTGTTCTTCATTTTCTGGGTCAAGTGGAGATACACAGCATGAGATACAGCTCATTTCACCATATCCGTCTTTAGCCATTGTTGTTACACCTTCGTATTGGATAGAAGAGTGTTTGTGGCTCATATGCATACAGTAGCGACGGAAGTTGTATGGCAATTTATCAGTCCAAAGAACTGTCAAGTTTGGTTCTGGAGAGTTACCGATGTTGTCAAGAGTGTTCAAGAAACGGTAGTCCATCTTAGTAACACGGTGACGACCGTCGTTACCCATACCTGCCATAGAAGTTGTGATAAAGGTTGGGTCACCTGAGTACAATTGGTCATAAGCTTTAGTACGAGCAAATTTAACTGTACGAAGTTTCATAACGAAATCATCAACGAATTCTTGGATTTCTGATTCAGTAAATGTACCACGAGCAAGGTCACGTTCTGCAAAGATGTCCAATACGATTGGCACACGTCCTAGAGATGTAGCAGCACCGTTGATAACACGGCAGACAGACATGAAAGCGATGTTAACCCATTGGATTGCTTCTTTAACGTTCATCGCTGGTTTGCGAACGTCAACTCCGTAAAGGTCACCCAAGCGAACAACTTGTTGCAATGCTTGGTATTGAAGGTTGATTTCTTCACGAAGACGGATTGTTTCTTCATCGATTTCTTCGATTGCATTCCAGTCGTTTACTTTTTCTTGCATCAAGTAGTCTGCACCGTAAAGAGCAAGACGTGCGTAAACACCGATGATACGTCCGCGTGAGTAGGCATCTGGAAGACCAGTTACAGTGTGTGCGTGACGAGCGCGACGAATGTTTGAAGTGTAGGCACGGAAGATACCGTCGTTAACTGTTGTTACATATTTAGTGAAGATTTCGTGAACAGCTGAGTCTGGTTCGTATCCATTTTCTTTCAAAGTAGTTTCAGCCATACGGATACCACCTTTTGGCATGAAATTCAATTTGAAGAGTTCATCGTTTTGGATACCGAAGATCACTTCGTTTTCTTTGTCAATAAATCCAGCAGGAATATCAGCAATAGATGTTGGACGAGTGTCCATTGGGAAACGAGTTTCTTCGTAGTGTGCTTTTGTTTCTTCTACGATTTTTTTGATGTGAAGCGATCGTTCTGTTGGGCCAGCAAGGAAGCTTTCGTCTCCATCGTAAGGTGTGTAGTTAGCTTGAACGAAGCGAGAAATACTTGCTTTTTCTTTCCAATCTACGCCTTTGAAGCCTTCCCAAGCTTTATCAAAAATATCTTGCGCTTCAACAATTGTCTTAACAACCATGTTAATGTCCTCATTTTCTTTCTAGTAACAACTATCTGTTACATTCATAAATCAAGTATACCACATGGTAACCGATTTCAACAAGGAGAAAACAGCCTTTTTAGCGCTTTCTTTTATAATACAGTTTGACAAATAGGGTTATCTGTGTTATAATTTTGAAAAGTTAAATGAAAACAGGAAAAGAGTCTAATAAACTTAGATAGTTTATAAAGTTAAGGGGGACTTATCATGAAAAAAAAGTAAAAATATTACGGACTTTGATTTTCTGCGGTTAGCCTTGTATACTACTGCTGCCTTTTTATTTGAATTATTACTGGTGACCGTGGAAGGATTTTGGGGGATTTCACTTTATCATGCAACAAGGTTTCAGATGATTGCTCACTGGATAGTGACTAGTTTGGGCTGGTTTAGTTTCGGTTTCGGTATTATTGCTCTGACTAAAAAACAAACTGGCTTTGACCTTTTGAAAACGGAGAAAAAAACTGTGTCTGTTTGGCAATGGTTGGCGATTGTCTTGAGTTTTATCCTTATTACACTTGTCCAATACTGGGATTGGAAGGGTTTCAAAATTTTGATTGAATTGCAGCATTTCGGTTGGTTGAAGTTTCTATTTCAATATATCTATTATGCTGCTGATAGTTTCCTGATTTCTATGGTACTGGTTTTCGGACAAAAAGCTTTTGAGACTTGGTTTAAAAATTATAAAGTTTCCTATGGCGGTATTCTCTTAGGTTTGACATGGGGCTTGATGCATGTCTTGTCAAAGGGAAGTGTCTTGACAGGAATATTAACTTGTTTGGCTGGTTTTCTATTCGGCAGTGTTTATCTCCTAGTGAATAAAGATTACAAGAAGACTCTCGTCATTGTGACTTGCTTATTTATGCTTTAAAAGATTCTAGGAGACGGCATGTTAATTTTTCCGCTTATCAATGACACATCGCGAAAAATCCTCCATATCGATATGGATGCCTTTTTTGCTGCGGTGGAAATCAGAGATAATCCTAAGTTAAGGGGCAAACCTGTCATCATTGGGAATGACCCCAGACAAACAGGTGGGCGGGGAGTCGTTTCTACCTGTAGCTATGAGGCACGAGCTTTTGGTGTTCATTCAGCCATGAGTTCTAAAGAAGCTTATGAGCGCTGTCCCCAAGCTGTTTTCATTTCAGGAAATTATGAAAAATACAAGAGTGTAGGACTTGAGATTCGAGCTATTTTTAAACGCTACACTGATTTGATCGAACCTATGAGTATTGACGAGGCTTACTTGGATGTGACGGAAAATAAACTCGGTATCAAGTCAGCCGTCAAAATAGCCCGCCTCATCCAACAAGATATCTGGCAGGAGCTACACCTGACTGCTTCTGCAGGCGTCTCTTATAACAAATTCCTAGCTAAAATGGCTAGTGACTATCAAAAACCACATGGTTTGACAGTTATCCTCCCAGATCAGGCTGAGGATTTTCTCAAACAAATGGACATTGCTAAATTTCACGGCGTGGGCAAAAAAACAGTTGAACGGCTTCATGAAATGGGCATTTATACTGGTGAAGACTTATTGGACGTTTCTGAAGTCACTTTAATCGATCGGTTTGGCAGACTCGGTTTTGATCTTTATCGAAAGGCTAGAGGCATTCATAATTCACCGGTCAAGGCCAATCGTATTCGCAAGTCCATTGGCAAAGAAAAAACCTACGGAAAAATCTTGCAAGTAGAAGAAGACATCAAAAAAGAGCTGACTCTTCTCTCAGAAAAAGTAGCTCACAATCTCAGCACGCAGGAAAAAGCTGGAAAAATCATTATCCTCAAAATACGATATGCTGACTTCTCTACTCTAACTAGACGAAAAAGCCTCCCACAAGCAACACAGGACGCTAGTCAGATTTCTCAAACTGCCCTTCAACTCTACGAAGAACTAGCTGAAAAAGAAAAAGGCATTCGTTTGCTAGGAGTCACAGCAACAGGATTTTAAAAAGCTTGAAGGAAGATTCTCTCAAGCTTTTTCTTATACAAATAAACGCACAAAACTATAGAGCAACAAGACACTACCGAGTACGATACGGTATTTACCAAAGAGTGTAAAGTCGTGCTTCTTCACATATCCGGTCAAGAAGCGAATAGCAACCATGCTGACCGCGAAGGCTACTCCCATAGCAACCAAAAGCAGGAATAGTTGTCCAAAACTCAAAAGTTGACCTGCTTTTATAAATTTGAAAATCTTTAAAGCACTAGCCCCAAACATAACAGGAATTCCGAGGTAGAAGGTAAACTCTGTTACGACAGAGCGACTCGTTCCATTTAACAAACCACCGACAATCGTCGCACCTGAGCGGCTCGTTCCTGGGAAGAGGGCGAGGACTTGGAAGAGTCCGATATAGAGAGCTGTCTTGTAGGGAAGCTTTTCAAGTTCTGTAACTGTTGGTTCAATAGCTTGCGCCTTATTTCTTTTTTCAAGATAGATAAAGGCAACCCCATAGATAATCAACATAATAGCAACTGATACCATATTGTGAAAATGAGTGTCAAACCAATCATCCAACTTAAAGACTAGCAATAAAGGCAAGGTCGCAACGAGGACTTTTGACCACAATTGCCAAGTTCGACGGACTTCGACCTCATTTTTACCAGGTTTGAAGGGATTGAGCTTGTTAAAGTAAATCACCATAACCGCTAAGATAGCACCGAGCTGAATGACAACATTAAACATGGACATGAAGGCTTCATTTTGGTCCTTGTATTGTACAAATTCTTCAACCAAAATCAAGTGACCCGTACTTGAAATGGGCAACCATTCCGTAATTCCTTCAACAATCCCAAAAAAGATTGACTTCAAAATTTCAATAAGATACATGTATTACTCCTTTTTCTGTCCTCTATTATAGCATAATTTCAGATTCTGCGATAGATTTTTTAGAAGGCACCAATGCTACTACCACCTCCGCCTCCTGAGAATCCTCCACCTGAAGAACCACTTCCAGAAGATACAGGGTAGTTGCTTGCTGTATTTGCGACCGCTGCATAGTATTTCATCTGTCCAGTATAGGTATGGAGCTGTGTATACCAGCCATAGGCAATGTAACTATCTAAGTCTGGATTCTCAAGATGAATTTGCCGAACTTTCATTAACTGACTGACCTTTTTGGCATAACCAAAAAGAGTTGCATATACCAGAAGGCGATTCCAAAGGACGATACTTTCCAACTCAGCCTTGCCTAGACGGGCGATATTGCGAAGCATGTTTTTAAAACTCTTCCAGTGATAGTAAACCTCTGCCCCTTCATCTGTCAAAACACCATTATCGTAATACCCATATGTTACAGCATAAATTAGCACTAAAATAATGGAAGCAAGTAATCCCAAAAAGAGGAGGTGGAACGAAACAAAACCATACGTGTTCCAACTACAGTAGAAGAATAGCCAGCTCCCTACGGCTGAACCAATTAATCCAATCCACATAGCCAGAGATAGTTTCTTCTCACCCGTACTCAAAGGACGGTAATAATTTGGAATACGCAACACATGCACCTTGTCTTTGACGCGCTTTTCAATGTTAGAGATGCGCCTATCAAACGAACGTTTCAGCTGCTTCCCTATCTCCTGAACCTGCTTTGCATCCTTTTTAGAAACTCCACGATGAATACTTGATGAAACCTGATAATCTGAAAACAGATCCGAAATTACCAACTCTTTCTTATCTGAAAAGCAAAGTATCAGATATTCCTTCTCAAAATTTACCAATCCACTTTCATTTATGATTTTAAGAATTGGCTTTTTTTCCTCTTTCTTAATAGCCCTTAATAGCCAAATGCCCTCTATCTACCAGATCCAGCAAAGTAGCCTGAATGACTCGTTCAAATGTAAAACGACCAAGTCCTTTTACTCCCGGTTTCATTTCGCCCAGTGATAAGGAGTATACACTCTCTGCTAAAACCATTGGCGACCAATCCATAGGTGGCTCATAGAGACGATGGTTCTTAGCAAATTTCTTCTTGGGACTAATTTCTTTTTTGAAACGTTTATAAAAGATTAAACCGATAAACAGAAAAACCGTCAAAACAATTGGAATAAGCCACATCATCACAATCTTGTCCGAAGCTTTTTCACTTGCTATTTCAAGCTCAACTCTTTTAAACCAAATGAGGTTATCAGATACCAAGTCTTGATCCGGAGCTTCTGCAAAAGCACTTCTCGACCAATAAGCATGTAGTTCCACCTGACGATTTCTCGGAAGACCTTTCATCTTGACCTGGTAGAAATCATTTACCTTTTTGACACTAGCTTCCTTAAAGAGTTTTCCTGTATGGAAATAGAGTTTCTCCGCTAGATTTTCAGAGCTGACCTTGAACTCAAACTCTTTAATATCTCCTGAACTATCTGTCAAGGGTTGCCAATTTAACTCCGCTATATCCTTGTATAAGAAGAGAAGATTTGATAGTTTCCAGGTAACCGTCACCCGAACAGTATTTCCAGCATTGTAAATTTTTACCTTGTATAAAAGGAAACATTTTGAATAATTTGCCCATTTTTAGACACTTGAACGGTCGGGTCGGGATCAATGTCAAATCCTTCTGGCATTTTCCCAGCTTTTCCTAGTCCAACTAGCTGGCCATTATAATCATCTCCAAAACGGTAGGTGATTGTTTCCTTAAAAATCGCAGTATTATCTGCATGAATATTCAAATCTCCCCGATAGGATAAGATATCAAAGTCTACTGCAAAAACTAAGCTCGGCATAAATAATAAACAAGCAAATACCAAAGTCACCAGCCATCTTTTTTTCACAATTGATTCCCTTTCAAATCTTTTCACCATTATATCATTTTTTATAAGTAAAGGCTTACTTGTATTGAAAATCTCACCATTTTTAGATACAATAGAGAGAAGTCATTTTTAGACTAGAAATAGGAGAAAACATGAAAAAATTATGCTTATCTATCCTTGCCAGCCTAGCCCTTATCTTAGGACTAGTTAGCCAAGTCCAAGCCGACGAATATTTACGCATCGGGATGGAGGCTGCTTACGCTCCCTTCAACTGGACCCAAGACGACGATGGTAACGGCGCCGTCAAAATCGACGGTACCAACCAATATGCCAACGGCTACGATGTTCAAATTGCTAAAAAGATTGCCAAAGACCTTGGTAAGGAACCTTTGGTTGTGAAAACCAAATGGGAAGGACTTGTTCCAGCCCTTACTTCTGGCAAAATCGATATAATCATTGCCGGTATGAGCCCAACCGCTGAACGCAAACAAGAAATTGCTTTTTCAAGCAGTTACTACACTAGCGAGCCAGTTCTATTGGTCAAAAAGGACTCTGCCTATTCGAATGCCAAATCTTTAGAGGACTTTAGTGGAGCAAAAATCACTTCTCAACAAGGTGTTTACCTTTATGATTTGATTTCCCAAATCCCTGGTGTCAAGAAAGAAACTGCCATGGGAGACTTCGCCCAATTGCGCCAAGCTCTTGAGGCTGGTGTTATTGATGCCTATGTTTCGGAACGCCCTGAAGCTCTAACTGCTGAAGCCGCAAACTCTAAGTTCAAGATGGTCCAAGTAGAACCTGGTTTCAAAACTGGAGAAGAAGATACAGCTATCGCCATTGGACTTCGTAAAGATGACGGCCGTATCAGCCAAATCAATGCGAGTATTGAAACCATCTCCAAAGATGAACAAGTTGCACTGATGGATCGTATGATTCAGGAGCAACCTGCCCAAGCCACAACAACTGAAGAAAGTAGCAGTAATTTCTTCAACCAAGTTGCTAAAATTCTTTCTGAAAACTGGCAACAGCTCTTGCGTGGTGCTGGTATCACACTCTTAATCTCAATCATCGGAACTATCGTAGGTCTCATTATCGGTCTCGCCATTGGTGTCTTCCGTACTGCTCCTCTCTCGGAAAATAAAGCCATTTACAGTCTACAAAAACTAGTCGGTTGGATTCTCAATGTCTATATTGAAATCTTCCGTGGTACACCGATGATTGTTCAATCCATGGTTATCTACTATGGAACTGCTCAAGCTTTCGGGATCAACCTTGACCGGACACTTGCAGCCATTTTCATCGTCTCAATCAATACGGGTGCCTACATGACAGAAATCGTTCGTGGTGGTATTCTAGCAGTTGACAAGGGACAGTTTGAAGCTGCAACCGCTCTTGGTATGACCCACAATCAAACCATGCGTAAGATTATCCTTCCTCAGGTTGTCCGTAATATTCTACCTGCCACTGGTAATGAATTTGTCATCAATATCAAAGATACTTCTGTATTGAACGTTATTTCAGTTGTCGAGCTTTATTTCTCAGGAAATACTGTAGCGACGCAAACCTATCAATACTTCCAGACCTTTACCATCATCGCCGTAATTTACTTTGTCCTCACCTTCACTGTGACCCGTATCCTACGTTTTATCGAACGTTATATGGACATGGACACTTACACTACAGGTGCTAACCAAATGCAAACGGGGGATTTGAAATAATGACACAACCAATCCTTAAAATCAAACACCTAAAAAAATCCTATGGACAAAACGAAGTGCTAAAAGACATTTCTCTCACCGTCCATAAAGGAGAGGTTATTTCCATCATCGGAAGCTCGGGAAGCGGAAAATCAACCTTCCTTCGTTCAATCAACTTACTCGAAACACCTACAGGAGGAGAGATTCTCTATCGCGGAGAAAATGTCCTAGAAAAAGGCTATAACCTCACCCATTATCGTGAAAAGCTCGGTATGGTTTTCCAATCTTTCAATCTCTTTGAAAATCTGAATGTCCTCGAAAATACCATCGTAGCCCAAACGACAGTACTCAAACGTGGCCACTCTGAAGCTGAAAAAATTGCCAAAGAGAATCTTGAAAAAGTTGGTATGGGAGAACGCTACTGGCAAGCCAAGCCGAAGCAACTTTCAGGTGGACAAAAGCAACGTGTAGCTATCGCTCGGGCACTCTCCATGAATCCTGACGCCATTCTCTTTGATGAACCTACATCTGCCCTTGACCCCGAAATGGTCGGAGAAGTCCTCAAAATTATGCAGGACCTAGCTCAAGAAGGCTTGACCATGATTGTTGTAACCCACGAAATGGAATTTGCTCGCGACGTCTCCCACCGTGTCATCTTCATGGACAAGGGAATCATTGCAGAAGAAGGTAAACCTGAAGAACTCTTTACAAATCCCAAAGAAGAGCGGACAAAAGAATTCCTTCAGCGTTATCTCAATTAATAAATAAAGACTGCATTTTGTATGCAGTCTTTTTCGTTTGTAATTATAAAGAAAAGGCAGACTCGATTCAGGAATCTGCCTGTAACCACAGTTCAATCTTCAAATTTTTCATGATTTTTTTCATAGAAATCGATTAAACTAAGAGCTGTTTCAAATGAAATATTTTTAACTTTTGCGCGTCCTTGTGCTAGAGCAATGATAGACATTTCACGCGCATCCGTTTCTTTAGAGATACGGTAACCTGTGATCTTCTTATCACGAACCCAGCTAACAACTGCTTCTACCTTTTCAAAGTTTGACTTAACCATATTCTTCTCCTGAATTATTCTTTACAATTCTTAATTGTATACGTTTTTATTCCATCTGTCAATAAAAAACATATATTCGTCACAATTATATTATTCTGCATATTTTTATTTAGCTTTTAAAGCCGATAATATATGAGTTCTTATATCCTCAACTCCATTAGGATTTGCTGGTAGGAAGATTGTATTATTACCTTCTTTTTCTGCAAAATTATTCAATGTATCTAAATACTGGTTCGTTAATAGGATAGACATGATTTGTTCTTCAGTCAGCTCAACATTAGCTCCCTTTAACTCTTTGATAGAATCAGCCAGCCCGTCAACAATCGCTTTACGCTGCTCTGCAATCCCTACACCATGTAGGCGATCTTTTTCTGCTTCTGCTTCTGCTGCGGTCACGATCTTAATCTTATCTGCTTCAGCAAGTTCTTGCGCTGCAACTCTCTTACGTTGGGCCGCGTTAATTTCATTCATTGATTGTTTTACTTCAGCATCAGGTTCAACCTTAGTAATCAGCGTTTTGACAATGATATACCCATATGTAGACATTTCTTCCGCCACTTGTTTTTGAACTTCTAAGGCGATTTCATCCTTCTTCTCAAACAACTCATCTAGGGTTAGCTTTGGTACAGATGAACGCAAAGCATCTTCAATATAGGATTTGATTTGGGCTTCTGGACGCATCAATTTATAATAGGCATCTGTGACATTGTTTTCATTCACTCGATACTGAGTTGCCACATTCATCGTTACAAATACATTATCCTGAGTCTTTGTCTCTACAACGATTTCACTCTGCAACAAGCGTAGTTGTACTCTTGCCGCAATTCTATCAATCCCAAAGGGAGCCCGCAAATGAATACCACTATTGCTCAACTTTTGGTATTTACCAAAGCGTTCTATAATAGCGACAGATTGTTGTCGTACCACATACACAGAACTAATCGTAATCACTGATGCAATCACCACTAAAATCAATACAAGAAGTAAAATTTGTAAAACCATGGGAATCTCCCCCTTTCATCATCCTCATTATAACACAATCGTTATCATTACGCAAATAATATGATAAGAATTTTATTTTAGTTTAAACTAACATGTTATACAATGTTTCGTTTCCATTCAAATTAATATAAGACGGGTCAAATTTTTCCATTCTACGGATCAAACCTGCATAATCATGCTTATCTGCCAAAGTGATCCCAATTAATACTGGGCCTGTTCCCTTGCTAGCTCGTTTGATATACTCAAATCGTGTGATATCATCATTTGGCCCCAAGATATCATTTACAAACTCACGCAAAGCCCCCGGACGCTGTGGAAAATTGACCACAAAGTAATGCTTGATCCCATCATAAATCAAGGCACGCTCTTCCATTTCTGGCATACGGTTGATATCATTATTTCCTCCAGAAATGATACAACAAATGGTTTTCCCCTTGATATATTCAGCTAAAACTTCTAAAGAAGCAATACTAGCCGCTCCAGCAGGTTCTGCAACAATCCCTTGTTTAGAGTAGAGGTCAATCAAGGTTTCAGAAATCAATCCCTCGTCCACCCCAATCAGCGTTTCAACATTCTGACGGGTCGCTTCATAGGTTAATTGTCCAACCTTCTGCACAGCTATCCCATCAGCAAACTTATCAATCTCTTTGAGTTTAACTGGTCTCCCAGCTTCAAAGGCAGCTTTCATAGAGCGAGCACCATTAGCTTCTACCCCGATCACTTCAATAGTCGGGTTAGTTTCCTTAATATATGTAGAAACACCGGCAATCAATCCGCCACCACCTACTGGTACAAGTACGGTATCAAAATCAATAGACTCTTTACGGGCTTCTTCAAGAATCTCATAGGCGACAGTTCCTTGACCAGCCTGAACATGCGCATCATCAAAAGGATCAATAAAGGTACGATTTTCAGAGACTGTAAATTCTTGAGCTGCTTTGGCTGAGGCATCAAAGGTATCTCCAACTAGTTTAATGGTTACGAAATCCCCACCAAAAAAGCGAACCTGCCCAATCTTTTGTTGCGGTGTTGTGATGGGCATGAAAATAGTAGCAGGAATTTTCATTTCATTACAAGTATAGGCAACTCCCTGCGCATGATTTCCCGCAGAGGCACAGACTACACCACGCTCACGTTCTTTCTTGCTGAGCTGATAAATGGCATAATAGGCTCCGCGAATCTTAAAGGAACGAACACGTTGGGCATTTTCCTTTTTCAAATAAATCTTAGCACCATACTTCTCCGATAAATAATGATCATAATCAAGCGGAGTATTGACTACTACACCACTCAATACTTTGTGGGCTTTCACCACGTCTTTTGCACTTAGCATTGTCCCCTCCTCAAATACTGTTTAAGATAAAAAGCGAGTTAGTCCCCCAACTCGCCTTCACCTTAATTTCTATCAATTAGTTATAGATTTTGAATGCATCATCGTCGTTTTTACCAACGAATGGCATTGCTTTACGCAATTCAGCACCAACTTTTTCAATTTCAAGGTTAGCTGCTTGTTCACGGTAAGCAGTCAATTTTGGACGTCCAGCTTTATAGTCATTTACAAAATCATTTGCAAATTTACCATTTTGGATGTCCGCCAAGACAGCTTTCATGTTTTCTTTAACTTGCTCAGTAATCACACGTGGACCTGATACATAGTCACCGTATTCAGCAGTGTTTGAAATAGATTGACGCATTTTCTTGAATCCACCTTCATAGATCAAGTCAACGATCAATTTCATTTCATGAAGAACTTCAAAGTAAGCCAATTCTGGGGCGTATCCTGCTTCTGTCAAGACTTCAAAACCTGCTTCGATAAGGGCAGTCAAACCACCACAAAGTACAGCTTGTTCACCAATCAAATCTTCTTCAGTTTCTTCTTTGTAAGTTGTTTCAAGCAAACCAACACGAGCTGCTCCAACGCCTTTACACCAGTCCATAGCAATATTTTTCGCATTTCCTGTTGCATCTTGGTATACTGCGTAAAGAGCTGGTACACCAAATCCTTCTTCATAAGTACGGCGCACCAAGTGTCCTGGTCCTTTAGGAGCACACATGAAGACATCTACATCCGCAGGAACTTTGATAAATTCAAAGTGGATGTTGAAACCATGAGCAAATCCAACTGCGTTTCCAGCTTCCAAGTTTGGAGCGATTTCTGCTTCATAAAGTTCTTGTTGGATTTCGTCTGGTGCCAAGATCATGATAACGTCAGCCAATTTAGTTACTTCTGCCACTGTATAAGTGTCAAAACCATCTTCTTTTGCTTTGTCAAAAGATTTACCTGGACGTACACCGATAATGACATCACGACCTGAATCACGCAAGTTTTGCGCATGCGCATGTCCTTGTGAACCATAACCGATAACGGCGATTTTTTTACCGTCAAGCGCTGCTACTTTAACATCTTTTTCGTATTCCATTTGAACTGCCATAGTTTTTCTCTCTTTTCTATTTTTTATTGCCTTTTAGGCTGGTTTAACAAATTTAAGTTTTTTTATACTCAATGAAAATCAAAGAGCAAACTAGGAAGCTAGCCGCAGGCTGTACTTGAGTACAGCCAGGCAAAGCTGACGTGATTTGAATTTGATTTTCGAAGAGTATTAATCGCGGGTAAATCCAGTTGCACCCGTACGAGCAATATTGCGAATACCGTATGGTCGAATGACTCGCAATAGGGCTTCACTCTTTTCTGCATTTCCTGTCATCTGAATAGTAATCGAGCTTGGCGCTACGTCTACCACCGTTGCACGGAAAGGTTGGATAATGGCCAAGATTTCTGCACGTTTTTCAGCAGGAGCAGATACCTTCACCAAGATAACTTCTCTTTCCAAGTGTGGTTTATCTGTGATATCTCGAATGCGAATCACATCAATCTGACGATTGAGTTGCTTGATGATTTGCTCCACTTCATCATGAGAAGCTACATCAATAATAATGGTAATACGCGATACATTCGGATCTTCTGTTGCTCCAACAGAGATGCTTTCAATATTAACCTGACGACGAGATAGGACACCCGTAAAGCGATTGAGGACTCCTGATCGATTTTGTAGTTTTGCTGTTAACATTCTACGCATGGAACTTCACCCCCAACATCTCATGATTGCTCTTACCAGCTGGTACCATCGGTAAAACCTGTTCCTTACGAGAAATATCCACCTCGATAAACATGGGCACATCCTCCAGAATGACTTCTAGATCCTTCTCTATCGTCTCTGGATTATCAAATTTATAGTTTTTGATGCCGTAAGCCTGTGCCATCAGCTGGAAGTCAGGAAGTGTATCAAAGACTGACTCGGAAGTTCTACCTTCATAGAAGGATTCCTGCCACTGACGAACCATTCCTAGGGAGTGGTTATTCAACATGACTACCTTAATCGGTACCTTGTAAATGTTCAAAATAGCTAGTTCTTGGTTGGTCATTTGGAAGCCACCATCACCGACAAAAAGGATAACCTCTTTTTCTGGATTGGCAATCTTGGCTCCGATAGCTGCAGGAACTCCGAACCCCATGGTACCCAAACCACCTGAAGTGACTAACTGACGCTCATTTTGGTAAGGATAATACTGAGCTGTCCACATTTGGTGTTGACCAACGTCTGTGACAACAATGGCATCTCCATTTGTCAATTCACCGATGCGTTCAATAACAGCCTGAGGTTGAACCACACGTTCTTTCTTATCATAAGAACGAACGCGGTTCTTGTCTTTAGTGACTTTTTCAATCCATTTTTCGGTATTGTTATGAACAGTTGGCTCTGCCAACAACATCTGCAAGGCTTTCTTAGCATCCCCCACCACAGGAATATCTGCACTGATAATCTTACCAATCTCGGCTGGATCAATATCGATATGAGCAACCTTGCCATTCTTAGCAAAGGTCTTAGGATTACCAGTCAGGCGGTCATCGAAACGGCAACCAATACTAATCATAAAGTCCGCTTCGGTCATGGCAATGTTGGCCGCGAAAGATCCGTGCATGCCTCCCATTCCAAGAAAGAGCGGATGACTCGTCGCAATCGTACCTTGCCCTAAAAGACTGGTCACGACTGGAATTTGGTAACGTTCAGCAAACTCATTGAGTTCTGTAGCTGCTTCTGCATAACTAACCCCGCCACCTGCCAATAAAACAGGTTTCTTGGCTTTTGACAATTGCTTCAAGATTTTCTTGATTTGCATGTCATTTGGCTCTAGAGTCGGTTGATAACTTGGCAAATTCACTTCGGGTGAATAGATGAAATCTGTCTCTAAGGCAGATACGTCTTTTGGTAGGTCAATCACGACGGGCCCTGGACGACCTGTCGTTGCGATATGGACAGCTTCCGTAATGATGCGAGGAATATCTGCCGTCTCACGAACTTGGTAATTGTACTTAGTGATTGGCATGGTAATGCCCACGATGTCTGCCTCCTGAAAGGCATCCTTCCCAATCCCTGCACGCGCCACCTGACCTGTAAAGACCAAAAGGGGAACGCTATCACTCATGGCATCTGCAATCCCTGTAATGGCATTTGTAGCTCCCGGTCCACTCGTGACGACAGCAACACCCAACTTTCCAGTTGATTTGGCATATCCTTCAGCTTCGTGCAAACAACCTTGCTCATGGCGTCCTAAAATGTGGCGAATGCCTTTAAAATTATATATCGCATCATACAAAGGCAAGACTGCACCACCAGGATAGCCAAATATGGTATCAATTCCTAAATCACGAAGTGTTTCCAAAACTAGGTCTGACCCCGTCTTAGGAGATTCTAAACTGATTTTCTCCATTGTTCCCCTTTCTCTTCTCTTAAAAATAGCTTGTTACTATCATACCATTTTTTCAAAAATTTTCAAGATAAAAGAAGCAATTTTCTGAATTTTCTATCTAAAAGTGTATTTATGAACTTTTTTATCATTTTTATTAACATATCCTCAAACTAAGGAACTTTTCCTTGCTTTCATTTATTAAATCAGTCTAATTTCTTCGTACATGGGATGGAAGTTGGCAAGATTTTCATTTAATTCCTAAACTCCCATAATATATTCAGCAAATATGCGTGTAATAAAGGTAATCGAGTAGGGAGGACTTTCTCCTCCCTCTCACACCACGGAGCGTGCCGTTCGGCACTCCGCGGTTCAATTCAAATAGTAATCTAAACAACTAATGAGTCCTCGTTTTGCGAGGATTTCTTTTGTTATCTTGCGAAGTCCCGCTGTTTTGGCTGCCGCCTGATAATAGTCTGTAAATCCTACGGATTGTCTAGCCATCCACTCTGGTACACCTAGCTTTCTTAGTCCCCACATCCTGTTCTTGCTAGTTTTCCATTGTTTCCATATAACTATCCTCATACGATTACGAAGATGTTTGTCTATTTTAGTCATATTTTGTTTCATCTTACCTATCCTAAAATAGTTTATCCATCCTCTTATCACCTGATTTAATCTCAGTATCCTCTAGTCCATAGGCACTGACCACGAACGATAGGTTAGTTTCTTGAGCTTTCTCTTGAATCTGTTTATTGAATCTTTATGTGGTCTGGCTTCCCATTTTCCATTCATTTTCACAAAGCCAAATCCTAGGTACTTGAGCCTTGTTGGTTTTGTGACTTTGGATTTAGTAGCATTTACCTTAAGGCTTAGCTTCCTCTCTATCCACGATGTGACCGTATGCATCACTCTATTTGCAGCTGCACTGCTTGCAACGGTTATTATACAGTCATCTGCATATCTAACAAAGTGCAAGCCTCGTGCTTCTAACTCTTTGTATAGTTCATTGAGCATTATCTTACTAAGCAAAGGGGATAAGTTACCTCCTTGCGGAATTCCTATAGTGGTTTCTTCGTATTTCCCTTTTACCATAACTCCTGCTCTTAGATACTTAGTTACAAGAGATATTACATCTGGGTCTTTCACCGTTTTACCTACCAAGTACATAAGCTTGTCCTGTGGTACGTTATCGAAAAATTTTTCTAGGTCAATATCCACTATGTATGTGTATCCATCATTTAGATATTCTAGTAGCTCTACTATTGCTTGTTGTGCTCTTCTACCTGGTCTAAAGCCATAACTATGTTCACTAAATTGTGGCTCAAACATTGGTATTAGAACTTGGGCAATTGCTTGTTCTATGATTCTATCTACTACTGTTGGAAGTCCAAGATTTCGTACTCCACCGTTTGGTTTTGGTATTTCTACTCTGAGTACTGGTTGTGGTTTATATTTCCTTTTCAGGATTTTCGTTTTGATATCTATCCAGTTTTCTTTGAGGTATTTGTTAACATCTTCGACGCTTATACCATCTATGCCTCCGGCACCCTTATTGGCTTTTACCTTTTTGTATGCCATTTTCATATTTTCTCTGGATAATATTTGGTTCATTAGTTGTCCCATAGATTGTCTCACTTTCCTAATTTTCTTTTGTACATATTAGTCCTAGCTCCTGTGAAATGTTCACTCCGTTACGTCTTTGCTACTATGTTTCTTGTCGGACTTATATACTCAGTTTGATTAAGTCACTTTGACTTTTAGAATTGTTCAGCCCTTCGCTCCATTTCCATTACAGAAACTTCCCCACTACTATGGCTTCTGCTGACTTCTCACAGTTCGTTGTTACTAGGTTTTCCCTCTGTGAGACCTCACGGGATAAGTCGTCAGTCTTTCCTCGTCTACCTGCCTAATTTACTTACATAAGTTACGTTTGCCTTTTGGACTTTGTGACCTTATGCCCACTCATCCTTTATGTAAGCCTTGATATTAGGTTTCTGTACGTCAGGCTACGATTTTGCTATTGCTTCTTCTCGCCATCACCTCACGATGATAACCTTGCAAGTTGCTGTGAGGTTCGTCGGCAACTACGCCCTACGTGGACTTTCACCACAGACTGACGGCATGCCCGTCATACATAAAAAAGGAAGCCACCAAGTGACTTCCTTCTATTGCGAAGACAGATTAGTCTTCACCTTTGTTTTTCTTAATGATTTCTTCTTGTACTGACTTAGGTACATCTTCATAGTGGTCAAATACCATCATGAAGGTACCACGCCCTTGAGATGCAGAACGAAGAACTGTTGCGTAACCGAACATTTCAGCAAGTGGAACGTAAGCACGAACGATTTGGCTGTTACCGTGTGCTTCCATACCATCTACACGTCCACGACGAGCAGTTACGTGACCCATAACATCACCAAGGTTTTCTTCTGGAACAGTGATTGTTACAAGCATCATTGGTTCAAGGATTGCTGGTTGTGCTGATTTAGCAGCTTCTTTAAGGGCAAGTGAAGCCGCAATCTTGAAGGCAGTTTCAGATGAGTCGACATCGTGGTATGAACCATCGTAAAGCTTAGCTTTAACGTCAACCATTGGGTAACCTGCAAGAACACCGTTAGCCATAGATTCTACCAAACCTTTTTCAACCGCTGGGATAAATTCACGAGGAACCACACCACCGACGATTGCGTTTTCGAATTCGAATCCTTTACCTTCTTCGTTTGGAGTAAATTCAATCCATACATCACCGAATTGACCTTTACCACCAGACTGACGTTTGAAGAATCCACGTGCTTGAGTAGAAGCGCGGAATGTTTCACGGTAAGATACTTGAGGAGCACCTACGTTTGCTTCAACTTTGAACTCACGACGCATACGGTCAACAAGGACATCAAGGTGAAGCTCACCCATACCAGAGATAACTGTTTCACCAGTTTCAACGTTTGTTTCAACGCGGAATGTTGGATCTTCTTCAGCCAATTTTTGAAGGGCGATACCCATCTTATCTTGGTCTGCTTTAGATTTTGGCTCAACCATCAATTGGATAACTGGTTCTGGAACGTTGATTGATTCAAGGATGATTTTAGCTTTTTCATCAGTCAAAGAGTCACCAGTTGTAGTATCTTTCAAACCAACGGCAGCAGCGATATCACCTGAGTAAACAGTGTCAATTTCTTGACGGCTGTTGGCGTGCATTTGAAGGATACGTCCGATACGCTCACGTTTACCTTTAGAAGTGTTCAATACGTATGAACCTGATTGAAGAACACCTGAGTAAACACGGAAGAATGTCAAACGACCTACGAATGGGTCAGTCATGATCTTGAAGGCAAGAGCTGCAAATGGCTCTTCATCAGATGCTGGACGAGTTTCTTCTTCTTCTGTATCTGGGTTGATACCTTTGATCGCTGGGATATCAAGTGGGCTTGGAAGGTAGTCGATAACCGCATCAAGCATCAATTGAACACCTTTGTTCTTGAAGGCTGAACCACACAATACTGGGAAGAATTCAACATTGATAGTCGCTTTACGGATACCAGCTTTCAATTCTTCGTTAGTGATTTCTTCACCTTCGAGGTATTTCATCATCAATTCTTCATCAGTTTCAGCAACTGCTTCGATCAATTTTTCACGATATTCTTGAGCTTGGTCAAGGTATTCAGCTGGAATGTCTTCTTCAAGGATATCTGTACCAAGGTCGTTTGTATAGATTTCAGCTTTCATCTTGATCAAGTCGATGATACCACGAAAATCATCTTCAGCACCGATTGGTAATTGGATTGGGTGTGCGTTTGCTTGAAGACGGTCATGAAGTGTGCTTACTGAGTAAAGGAAGTCAGCACCGATTTTGTCCATTTTGTTAGCAAATACGATACGTGGAACTCCATACTCAGTTGCTTGACGCCAAACTGTTTCAGTTTGAGGCTCAACACCTGATTGTGAGTCAAGAACGGTAACCGCACCGTCCAATACACGAAGAGAACGTTGTACTTCGATTGTGAAGTCCACGTGCCCGGGTGTGTCGATGATGTTTACGCGGTGGTTGTTCCATTGAGCTGTTGTCGCAGCAGATGTGATAGTGATACCACGTTCTTGCTCTTGCTCCATCCAGTCCATTTGTGACGCACCTTCGTGAGTTTCACCGATTTTGTGGATTTTACCAGTGTAGTAAAGAATACGCTCAGTAGTTGTTGTTTTACCGGCATCGACGTGAGCCATGATACCGATATTACGAGTTTTTTCAAGTGAAAATTCGCGTGCCATGAGGTTTGTTTCTCCTATATTTTTTATTTCTATTCTATTATAACACGATTTCAATAAAAACGGATAGGCAGGACCCACCCGTTCTCAATGTTTTCATGTTATTGTTGGTTTCAACTTGTAGATAAGTTGAGTTGTAGCTAAGACTAATCGATTTAGCTAATTTGAACCCGAGCGAGGCTCTGCGCAAAAAAGATAAACTACTTTGTGTTCACGGAACACTGCATCAGTTTCCTATTTTTGCTTTGCGCCTTTAGCGCTCTTGGTATCATAATTGAACCCGGGCTAAAGTTAATTAGCCGATTTGAGCCGGAACGGGATGCTGTGTGAAAAAGATAAACTTCCTTGTATTCGTCGAATACTGCGTCAGTTTCCTATTTTCACCTTGCATCCTTACCGTTCCTAGCATCATAATCTAGTTGAGCTCAAGCTAAAAGTCTGGAGAAAAAGATGAATCTCATTGGTTGCAATCGCAACCTGCTTCGATTCCCTATTTTCTCTGGGACTTTCTTAACGCTTTCGCATCCCATATTACCAACGGAAGTGTGCGAATGCACGGTTAGCTTCAGCCATACGGTGAGTGTCTTCACGTTTCTTAACTGCTGCACCAGTGTTGTTCGCAGCATCCAAGATTTCTTTTGCAAGACGGTCTTGCATTGTGTGTTCACCACGAAGACGAGCGATTGTTACCAACCAACGAAGTCCAAGTGTTGTACGACGTTCTGGACGAACTTCAACTGGGACTTGGTAGTTAGAACCTCCAACACGACGTGCACGTACTTCAAGTACAGGCATGATGTTTTCCATAGCTGTTTCAAATACTTCAAGCGCATCATTGCCAGTAGCTTCTTTGATTTGCTCAAAAGCACCGTAAACGATTGAAGCAGCTGTACCACGTTTACCGTCAAGCATAACGCGGTTGATAAGACGAGTAACTAATTGTGAATTGTAAAGCGGATCTGGCAATACGTCACGTTTTGGAGCTCTATTTTTACGACTCATTTCTCTTTATCCCCTTTCCTTATGCTTTTGGACGTTTAGTACCGTATTTAGAACGGCCTTGTTTACGATCGTTAACACCTGCAGTATCAAGTGCACCACGGACGATATGGTAACGTACCCCTGGAAGGTCTTTTACACGTCCACCACGAAGAAGAACCACGCTGTGCTCTTGCAAGTTGTGTCCGATACCTGGGATGTAGGCAGTAACTTCGATAAGGTTGCTCAAACGTACACGAGCGAATTTACGAAGGGCTGAGTTAGGTTTTTTAGGTGTCATTGTTCCAACACGAGTTGCAACACCACGTTTTTGTGGTGAAGAAACGTTTGTTTGAACTTTTTTATGACTGTTGTAACCAACGTTCAAAGCTGGTGATTTAGATTTTTCTACTTTTGATTTACGCGGTTTGCGAACCAATTGGTTAATTGTAGGCATCTACATTCTCCTGTGTTTTTTTATTTTTGGTGATGATACACTTGGTGACAGCTATCATCTGTGTGTACTTTTGCAACATTTGTCAGCACGTCCCTGTACACTCTTGAGAGACCAAAAGTAAAAAGTACCGTCTGTTATTGTAACAAATTTTCCCCTTGCTTGTCAAGATGTTTTTCTTTTTATTGTTAATTTTAGCTCTTCGGTACTACCTTAGACGAAACAAAAAGGAGGAAACCAAGCCCTCCTCTAGTTACAAAATTGTTTGATTGAATAATTTCAATTTTAGCACATAATGATTTTCGAGATATGATAGTATCACAACCAACCAGATTCTTTCGCTATATTAGCTGCCTCTGTTCGATTAGCAGCATCTAGTTTCGAAAGAATATTGGTGACATAGTTTCGGACGGTTCCGTTTGATAAATAAAGTTGATCTGCAATTTCTTGGTTAGAGAAACCCTGAGCGACTCCCTTTAAAACGGCGATTTCTTGCTCCGTTAATGGATTGGGATGCGTCATCACCACTTCCATCAATTCAGGCGAATACTCCTTGCCTCCTTCGAGGACAGTGTGCAAGGTTTTCATGAGGTCTGCAATCCTTCTTTCTTTCAAGACATAAGCATCTACTCCAGCCTTAACCGCACGTTCAAAATACCCAGGACGCTTGAAGGTCGTCACCACAACCACCTTTGTTTCTAGCTTTTCTGCTCGAATCCATTCCAAGACTTCGAGGCCAGTCTTAACAGGCATCTCTACATCAAGAATAGCGATATCTACGGATTCTTTTTCTAAGAGTTGGATTGCTTCTTGTCCATTCTTGGCTTGTAAGACATACTCTACATCTGCTTGAAAGGCGAGCAACTGGCACATGGCATCTCGCAACATACTTTGATCTTCTGCAACAAGTAGTTTCATCTTAGTTTCTCTCCTTATAAGGTAGTCGAACTTGCACTTCCGTTGGCTGTTTCTGACTGATTACTCTTACTTCTCCTGAAAATGGAAGGACACGATCTCGGACTGTATGGAGCTCATCCCCCTTTATAGAAGCGAAACCACAGCCATCATCACTTACTGTTAGAATAAGTTCCTTCTCTGTACGTTCTAATTTTAAGTAAGCTTTAGACGCTTGGGCATGTTTGATGATATTGGTCACTAACTCAAGCAAAATCATAGAAGCCGTTGACTCTAATTCCTGAGTAAGACTAGCAGTATCAAGTTGATTATCTGTCTCTACCTCAATTCCAGCAATTTCTAACATCTTTTTCACAGTCCCTAGTTCGGATGTCAAAGTTCTAGACTTAAGATTTTCCACAATGGTTCGCACTTCACGCATTGATTCTTTGCTAATTTGCTGTATTTCTCTTAATTCCCTTTCCACCTGTGGATAAGCCTGCATCTGTAATAACTGCAAGGCTAGATCAGTTTTAACACTCAGCATAGCAAAGGTATGTCCCAGACTATCATGCAAATCCTGACCGATACGATTGCGCTCATTTTCTGCTAGCAATAGATTTATCTGGGTATTTTGCTTAGTCTGATTTTCTTTCAAATCCTCCACAATTCGAATCCGAACCAAACCAAAAGTCATCAAATCGACAAAAGTAAGAATAACAAGCAGATAGACTAGAAACTCAACTTCGATTCTCTGAAAAATCAAAAGTCGCCCCACAACAAGGACTTGAGCAAGGAGAAATGTCCAGACATGTAAAGACTTTAAACTACGTACGCCAAAATGATAAATTAAGAGATTGGAAAGGAAAAAGAAAAACCAGATATAATTCACAGCAACAAAGGCGGTATTCCCAGCTACATAGACCAGCATGATCCCCCAGAAAAGCCAAGATAGGCGCTGGTTCTTAGTTATTAAAACGCCCAAATACGTCACTACAAATAGAATATCAACCAATAAATGCCAAGCAGGAAGCTCCCCAACCACTACAGGTAAGATGGGGAAAACCATAAAAATCAAACTGACCCAAAACATATAGTGTATGCTTTTCAGTCTTTCAAGCATTAAGCATTCTCCTTATGACCTTGAAGGTAAATGGTCAAACCAAACAAAACTGCTGAAAAAACAAGTAGATAAACTGTGGCTGGTAGATTGATGCCACTCTCATTTAAGAATGTCTTGATCAATTCCATCAACTGATAGCTTGGTAGACGCTTCCCGATTGCTTGCATCCAGTCTGGAAATAAAGAGATAGGCATCCAGAGTCCGCCTAAAACAGCCAAGCCTAGATAGAGAAGATTGCCCACGACAGACATCAACTGACTAGTTGGTAAGAGAGTTAAGGTCAAACCAAGCGCTACGAAGGCAATACTTCCTACTATCAGCAAAAGTGCAGCCCCAATCCAGTTTCCAATAGACATATCCACACCTCTTACAAAATGCCCAACTGAGAAAACAACCAGAATTGAGACCAAATAATCAACCATCATACTTGTTATCTTTGATAGATAATATTCTACCATATTTACAGGACTATGACGTAATGTTTTCTGCCAGTTGTTTATCTTATCGGTATGTAAAACAACTGGGAATGAGAAGATAGCTGTCGACATCATGGAAAAGGCAGTCATGGAGATAAGATAATCACGCATAAAATTCGCGGGTCCACCTGGTGTGTCCTGATACATGCCAGAAAAGAATAGATAGAAGGCTGTCGGCATCCCTACGGATAATAAATAATAGACTGATTGTCGTTTGGTCAATAAAAATTCTATCTTGTTTAGTGCGATCCATCGTTTCATCTTAGTCATCTCCCTTCTGCGTTTCTTCAAAGATTGTATCTAGCAAACTACGGTTATTAACTTCGATTTCTTGTATGCTACATCCTGCTTGAGTCAATAGTTCCCAGAAAGCATCTGCTTCTCGAGTGACTACTTGCAGGGCATCTTGTTTTAGGACCCAGTTTTCAACCACGTTTGACTTCTCTACGACTTCCTTGTAAGCTATAGGAAGGATAAAGTGCTTTTCTATTTCTTCGCTACGCATAGCTAGAGGTGTCGTATCTCGAATCAACTCTCCCTTATTTAAGAGCAAAATGCGGTCTGCGGTGTGTTCCACTTCCTCAATATAATGGGACGAATAAAGAATGGTGACTCCTTGCGCTTTTAACTCCTGAATAATCTCCCAAAAACGTTGACGAGTTGAGGTATCCATGGCCGAAGTAGGTTCATCTAAAAAGACTAACTTTGGTCGCCCAATTAGAGTTAAGACAAAAGAGAAAAGACGCTTTTGACCGCCTGATAATTTTTCTGCCAACTGTTCTTTTTGTTGCTTGCCAAACTGCAATAGTTGATCAATTTCCTGGTCGCTCAAAGGATTTGGATAAATACTTTGAAAGAAAGCAATTAACTCTTTAACTTTTAATTTCTGTACAATCACATTTTCTTGAGGGAGGTAAGCCCTAGTGTAGTCTAACTTAGAACTCTTCACTGCTAAACCTTGAATAGATACTTGACCGCTGGTGACCAGTTTATCTCCTAGCAAACAGTCCAAAAGTGTCGTCTTCCCAGCACCATTAGGGCCAACCAAGGCTACACATTCACCATCGTTGATTTCAAAGGAGATGTTCTGCAAGATCTCCTTGTCTTTTATTTTCTTACTCAATTTCTCAACTTTAATCACAGTCATGAGCTTCTCCTTTCAACCACTCCATTCCTATAGAGAAAATAACGAAAATCATAAATCCACCCCCCAAGCACCACGAACGAATTGGCGAAGCTAGGTTTTGCCAAACCAACCAGTAAACATTTCCACTAACCATACTAAGAGTGACAAGCCGATAAAGAAATAGATGATTGCCTTTTTCATTCCTCAAACTCCTTTTTCACATCTCTGACCAATTTCAAACCTTCTCTGACAAGCCAAGACATCATTCCAAAGCCAGCAAAGAGCTCCCAAGGAAAACGATAAAAACCCTCGTCCAATCCTGAAAACATGAGATAGGTCATCACTCCTGCTGCTACTAAGCTTACTGCAACAATTTTTTTATTTTTCGTCTCCTCTTCCTCCATTTCATACTTCAATTATAGTCCTTTGAAGTTAGCGGAGCTAGATGCTTCTGTCACTAAGAAATATGACAAATGTCATTAAAAAAAGAAAGTGGCAAAATCAACTTTCTTTTTAATCTATTTAATTTTTATTCCACACTGAAAAGATATGGATATACAGGTTGTTGTCCTTGGTGAATCTCTACTTCAACATCTTCAAATTCTTCTGCGATTTCTTGAACAATTTCATTGGCAAGTTCTTCGCTTCCATCTTCACCGACATAGAAAGTTACGATTTCACTATCTTCATCCAACATATGTTTCAAGGTTTCGGTCAAGGTTTGGTGCATGTCAGGGTTTGACACAAGAATTTTCCCATCGACCATACCAAGATTGTCATTTTCATGGATTTCTAAGCCATCAATTGTTGTATCACGCACAGCTGTTGTGACGCTTCCGCTAACGACATCGCTAAGAGCAGCTGTCATTCGCTCTTGGTTTTCTTCGATGGACTTGCTTGGATCAAAGGCAAGAAGACTAGTCAATCCTTGAGGAATTGTACGTGCTTCTACTACAACAGCTGGTTGTTCAAGCACTTCAGCCGCAGACTGAGCTGCCATAAAGATATTTTTGTTGTTTGGCAAGAAGATAATGTTGCGAGCATTGACCTGTTCAACAGCCTTGATAAAGTCTTCTGTTGAAGGGTTCATGGTTTGACCACCTTCGATAACATAATCCACACCTTGAGAACGGAAGATATCTGCTAGACCTTTACCAGCCACCACAGCAATCAAAGCATACTCTTTTTCTTCAGTAGGCTTGTTCCCTTGAGTCGCTTCTTTTTCAACTTGCGCCTCGTGTTGGTTACGCATGTTGTCCACTTTTACCTTGATCAAGCTACCATATTTGAGACCTTCTTGCATGACAAGACCTGGGTCTTCTGTATGGACGTGAACTTTGACGATCTCATCATCATTGACAACAAGTAGAGAGTCACCGAGTTCATTCAAGTAGTTGCGGAATTCATCGTAGTCAAAGTCCTTAGAATAAGTTGGACCTTGTTTGAGGGCTACCATGATCTCCGTACAGTAACCAAAAGTAATATCCTCAGTCGCTACATGCCCTGCTACAGACTTGTGGTGCTCTGCATTGATCATTTCACTCATGTTGGCTGGAGTCACTACAAAGTCCTCAGATGCAATATATTCACCAGTAAGGGCTGAAAGGAAACCTTCGTAGATGAAGACCAATCCTTGACCACCTGAGTCCACAACGCCAACTTCCTTCAAGACTGGAAGCATGTCTGGCGTTTTAGCTAGAGCTGTTTTAGCACCTTCCAAGGCTGCGCGCATGACTTCAACAGCGTCAGCTGTTTGCTCAGCTTTTTTCTTAGCACCGATAGCAGCCCCACGAGAAACTGTCAAAATCGTTCCTTCAACTGGTTTCATGACTGCCTTATAAGCAACTTCCACACCTGATTGGAAGGCAAGAGCCAAATCTTGACCTGTTAATTCATCCTTTTCCTTAATAGCTTGGGAGAAGCCACGGAAGAGCTGAGAAGTGATAACCCCTGAGTTTCCACGCGCACCCATCAAGAGCCCTTTGGCAAGGATGCTCGCTACTTCTCCAACTGTAGAAGCAGGCTTGTCTGCTACTTCTTTCGCACCATTTTCAATGGTCATTCCCATATTTGTCCCAGTATCTCCATCTGGAACTGGAAAGACGTTCAATGAATTGACATATTCTGCTTGCTTATTCAAACGAGTTGATGCAGCCTGCACCATCTCTTGGAATAAACTGGTAGTAATTTTTGACACGATTATTCTCCTACAACTTTGATATTTTGAATGTAGACATTCACAGTCTGAGCCGTAATTCCTAGTTGATTTTCTAGACTAAAACGAACACGCTCTTGAATGTTTTTTGACACTTCGCTTATCTTTATTCCGTAGCTCAATACGGTATAAACATCAACTGCAATACTACCATCTTCGGCTGCCTTCACGACAACACCCTTAGAATAATTTTCCTTACCAAGGAGGGCTTGGAAATTGTCTTTGAGGGCATTTTTACTAGCCATACCGACCACTCCAAAAATCTCAGTTGCAGCACCACCTACTACGGTTGCAATCACTTCATCTGTCAGTTCGATTTGACCATCTTTTGTATTAATTTTTACAGTCATTTTTTTACCTCAACTAGTTGATACTCTATTTTATCATATTTCATCCCAAGTGTAAAAGCAGAATGCTGTATCGGCGGATATTTACTCTATTTTTCAAATGATTTTATCCATAGAGCAAAAGAAAAAGACCTAAGTGGTCTTTTCATCTTTATTAAACGCGTTCAACTTTACCTGATTTCAAAGCACGAGCTGAAGCCCAAACTTTTTTAGGTTTACCATCGATAAGAACAGTAACTTTTTGAAGGTTTGGTTTTACGGCACGTTTTGTTTGGTTCATCGCGTGTGAACGGTTGTTTCCTGATACAGTCTTACGACCTGTAAAGTAACATACTTTAGCCATTGTGTTTTCCTCCTATTAGATCTAATATAGCGGATGTGCTAGCACCACATACCGTACTATGTTATCACACTTTCTCTATTTTGGCAAGGAAATTAGGAGACTTTTTTTATTTAACGTAAACAACTCCAAGTTTACCAAAAGCAACTTCCCCACGAATAATCAAAGTTTTGCTGGTTGGGGCTACAGGAGCATCTGCCTTAGCTACTCCACAAGAAGTCTCCACCTTAAGATCTACCCGCCAGTGTTGAGGCACATAGATAACTGCACTCCCTAAACTGACTTCTACTTTCAAGGTTGCACTATCGCCTAATATCTCTGCATTGTCATAATAAATCTTGGCATTCCCACAGCTAACTTCAAACTGGTCTTCTACCAAGTCTTGATCCTGTTTGTAAAAAGTTCCACTACCAAAGGAAACTTCCTTTTCTGTTAGAATGGTCTTTTCAGTGTCATACCACCATTTTTTCCCGTTCCATGTTTTGTTCGAATTAGTCAACATACCAACTCCGAGAACGATTAGCACTCCCGCCCAGAACAGTGATTGATTGGGAATCGGTAAAATGCCATAAAAATGATTGGCCATAATGATGGCTATGAAAGCTGTAAAAACTGCTGATGTCAAACGACGGCGAAGCAAAGCATCAACTGATTGATAAGCAAAAAATCCAATACCGATAAAAGGCCATATCTTATCATCCAAAGAAGGAATGCCAAAATTCCCTTGCAGCAAGATCCAGGCTGCTAAAACCAATAAAACAATACCAAATGCTTTCTTTTTCATGTCTTTCACCTCATGTTTCTTAAATTTTCTTTTAGGAGGGACTGGTAATGTCGTGACACATGAACCTCCTTGTGCGTCTGATAAAAGGAAATGGTGCCCGTTCCTGAAAAGGACTTGTCCACCGAGTATATCTGACGGATGTTTGCGATCGTTGACTTGGACACTCGACTAAAATAGCGAGGCAAGATGGACTCCGACTCATAGAGTTTGAGGCGAACCTCATAGGCTTCCTTCTGGGTATGAGCGTAAATCTTGCTCCCTTCTGTTTCAAAGAAGAGAATTTCTGACAGGTCTAGATAATATTCACCTGTCCCCTTGTAAAAAGTCAACCTCGGAGCCTTTGACTCTTGCAAGAGCCGTTGCAAGTCTGCAATTTCATCTGTCAAAGTGGGGGTCTTGATGACAATTTCAGTCTCCTCTAAATTGCCGTCAATCTCAATTCGTAACTTCATCACATCTCCTTTCTGACTCTACTATATCAAAGCTAAGTTAGGAATACAAGGGAAAAAAAGCAAGTGGTCATTTTGAAGCAGTAAGTGGTTGTAGGACCAGCTTAACTTACATGTCAGAATAGGAAGAAAAGGAATCCCCACAAAAGACCGCAAATATAGCCAACCAAGACGTCCTTTGGATAATGCACACCACCTAAAACCCTCACCAATCCCAGTAAAGCTGAAAAGAGCAAACATGCTAAGCCAACAGGTAGACTAGCATGTAAGCAAGCCATGGAGATAATGGTTGCCGAAAAGACATGGCGACTGGGCATAGACTGTCCTGAACTATCCTTGTCAAGCAGGGGACAGATGTCCCAAGTTTCATAAGGTCGCGGGTGGTTGATTTTCTTACGAAAAAGTGATAACATCACAAAGCCTGTGGCAGGGATAAGCAAATAAACCCCAACTTGCTGACCCAATCCTAGTTTCAGATAAGTAGTGACTAACAAGGTCAGATAGACCAGGGGCATGGCGACTGTCATCAAGCGATTAAAACTGCGTAACAGAAATAAAAGGGTGAGATAACTAGTGAGTCTGGAGCTGATATTTCGATACCATTCTTGATAATTTTTCATTTATACTTCTCATTCATTACCTTGTTTTCGTCTACTGGTGAGACGTTTGTCTTCTAGTATAGTGCAGAAAAAGAAGGCCGTCAAGCCTTCTTTTGATTTATTCTTCTGCTTCGTCTTCTGTAAACTGGCTATTGTACAAGTCAGCGTAGAAGCCACCTTGCGCCATCAGCTCCTCGTGATTGCCTTGTTCAATGATATTGCCTTCTTTCATGACAAGAATCAAGTCGGCATTACGAATAGTTGACAAGCGATGGGCGATGACAAAGGAAGTTCGACCCTCCATCAAACGGTCCATGGCTTTTTGGATCAATTCCTCTGTCCGTGTGTCAACAGAAGAAGTCGCCTCGTCCAAAATCAAGAGTGGCGCATCCTTGAGAAGGGCACGAGCAATGGTCAGGAGTTGTTTTTGTCCAACAGACAAGGTCACGGTGTCATCCAAAACAGTATCGTAGCCATCTGGCAAGGTCATGATAAAGTGGTGGATTCCTACAGCCTTGCTAGCTTCCATCATCCGCTCATCGCTGATGCCTGTTTGATTGTAGATGAGATTTTCTCGAATGGTTCCTTCAAAGAGCCAAGTATCTTGCAAGACCATTGAAAAGGCATCGTGTACTTCTGAGCGCTTCATATCCTTGGTATCGACACCATCGATACGGATACTTCCCTTATCAATCTCATAGAACTTCATCAAAAGATTGACAATGGTTGTCTTACCAGCTCCAGTCGGCCCAACGATAGCGACCTTCTGGCCTGCATGAGCTGTCGCAGAAAAGTCATGGATGATGGTGCGTTCTGGTGTATAACCAAAGGATACGCGATCAAAGACCACTTCTCCTCTCACGCCAGTCAATTGTCTTTCCTTGTGGGATTCATCCTGCATCTCAGCTTCACCTAGAAATTCAAAGACACGTCCCATGGCTGCACTCGCTTGTTGTAAGTTCGTAATCCCTTGGGCAATCTGTGACAAGGGTTGGGAGAAGGTTCGTACGTAAACCATAAAGGCTACAATAATCCCTATAGTGATATGCCCTTCTAGAGCAAGCGCGGCCCCAACGATGATGACCAAAACATAACTAAAATTCCCAACAAAGAACATGGCTGGCATCATGATACCAGAGATAAACTGAGATTTCCAGATACTATCATGCAAGTCTTGGTTTAAACCTGCAAATCTCGCTTTGGAGGTGTCCACTGCGTTGTAGCTGGTCACTACATTGTGGCCAGAGTACATCTCTTCCACATAACCATTGACGGCTGCTAGATTATTTTGTTGGGCTTTAAAATAACCCTGTGACTTGGCCATGATTACGGAAACCGCCGCAAAACCAACAAGCGTAGAAACAACCGTTACCAGAGCTAAAATCCAGTTCATACTAAACATGGTCACCAAAACAGCAATCAACAGGAAACTGGCTGAGATAACTGTTCCCAGACTTTGGTTGAGAGATTGCGCCGCCGTATCCACATCATTGGTCACACGAGATAGAGTGTCCCCTTGTGAATGACGATCAAAATAGCCAAGGGGCAAACGATTGATCTTTTCAGCGATTGCTGTCCGCAAGCGTTTTGAAAAATGTTGGATACTTGTTGAAAAGATATAGGCCTGTGTATAGTTAAGGATAGCACCAAGTACATAGAGAATCACTAAAAAGCTAGCAATACTTGAAACAACCTCTAAATCAATTCCTGTCATCAAACCATCTGAAATCAAGTTGGTAATTTCCTTAATCTTGGTTGGTCCATAAACAGTGATGATGCTTGAAGATACAGCTGCTACAACCGCTACTAGTAGGGGAAGTTGGAGACCTGCTAGAAAAGGTTTATAATATTTCCAAAAAGACATCTCCTTATTTTCCATGTTCCAATTCCTCCTTCGATAGTTGTGAGTAGGCAATTTCTTGGTAGACTTCGCTGGTAGCTAGAAGTTCCTTATGGGTGCCTTGTCCCACGACTTTTCCTTGATCCAAGACTAAGATCAGGTCAGCATCCATAATGGTAGAAATCCGCTGCGCTACGATGATCTTGGTCATGGATTGGGTTTTCTCAGCTAGCTCTTGGCGTAAGATACGATCCGTCTTGTAGTCCAAGGCTGAGAAAGAGTCATCAAAGATGAGAATCTCTGGTTTACGAGCCAAGGCACGCGCAATGGCCAAACGCTGTCTTTGACCTCCTGAGAAGTTGGTTCCGCCTTGAGCCACTTCTGATGCAAGACCTGCTTCCTTATCCTCGATAAATGCTTTAGACTGGGTCAATTCCAAGGCTTGCCACATAGCAACTTCGCTTAGAGGAGTTTCTTTGCTTTTGCCAAAATCCAAGTTCCCCTTGACATCTCCAGAAAAGAGCACAGCTTTTTGTGGAATATAGCCGACCTTATTACGCAAATCTTCCAAATCGTAATCTTGAACATTAACTCCGTCCACTAGGATTTCTCCATCTGAAACGTCGTAAAAACGAGGCAAGAGGTTGACAAGCGTGGACTTACCTGATCCAGTCGATCCGATGAAGGCCACGGTTTGACCTGCTTCTGCTTTGAAAGTGACATGTTCCACGACTGCTTCAGAGTTTTTAGAGTAGCGGAAAGTCACATCACGGAATTCCACTTGCCCTTGAACTGAAGGATCTGCTGTCTGTGCATGACTAGGATTTTCAATAGAAGGATGCAGATCCAATACTTGATTGATACGTCCTGCCGAAACTAAGGTACGAGGAAGAACGATAAAGAGTGCTCCCATGAGAAGGAAGCCCATCACGACCTGCATAGCATAGGACATGAAGACCACCATATCACTAAAGAGTGGCAGACGTTCTGTCAAACTTGCGTCGTTGATGATATAGGCGCCAATCCAGTAAATGGCTAAACTCAATCCACTCGAAATCGCCATCATAATCGGGTTCATAATCGCCATCAATCGATTGACAAAGAGATTGAGACGTGTCACCTCATCGTTGGCTGCTTCAAATTTTTCATCTTGGTAATCCTCGGCATTATAAGCACGAACAACTCGAATTCCAGTCAAACTTTCGCGAGTGATGCTATTGAGTTTATCTGTCAATTTTTGGATGACAGATTGTTTTGGAAAGGCCAGAGTCATGAGAATAGTGGTCATCAAGACATTCACAATAACAGCCACAGCGACTGCCGAGAGCCAGTATTCCGATTTTCCAAGGATTTTTCCAATGGCCCAGATAGCCATAATCGGCCCACGAGTCACTACCTGTAAGCCCATAGTAAAGAGCATCTGAATCTGAGTGATATCATTGGTCGTCCGAGTCAAAAGACTTGAGATTGAAAAACGTTTGATCTCCGTCTGTGAAAAATCCAAAACGCGATGAAATACGTCAGTGCGTAGATGGGTTGTATAGGAGGCTGCAACGCGAGCGGCAAAGAAACCAACCATAACAGATGAAAAGAAGGCCAATAAAGACAAACCAATCATCTTCGCAGCTGGTGAGCAAAGTTCACCCAACTGCGTTCCAGACGTTCCCAGTAATTCTGTAATTTGCGAAATGTAGGTCGGTACCTCTAACTCGAGATAGACCGAGAAACAAGTGAAAAGAATCGTAAGGACAATCATCCCCCACTCTTTTCCTGTGATACGTTTAGCGAGTTTCTTCATTCTCTCCTCCTATTTTTTCTACATTTGCTTGCAATTGCCCGAGTACCTTTTCAAAAATTGCCAAGTCTGACTTTGAAACACCCTCTAGCAGACTCTGATCAATCCGATCAAAAAAGGCCTTAACTTCTTGCATCTGCGAACGCGATTTCTCCGTCAAGCGAACAAACTTTGCCCGCTTATCGCTCGGGCTCGCCTCTAACTCGACCAAACCATTTTGTACCATGCGCTTGACTAAATTACTCGCCACAGATTTAGTAATATTGAGTTCCCGCTCGATATCCTTAATCAAGACCAGTTCCTCTTTCTGCTCACAATAATCTAAAAAACGCAGAACTTGCCCTTGCGGTCCACCCATAAATTCAATACCGCAACGCTTGGCTTCTTTCTGTACCATCAGGTGAACCTGATGCCCAAAGCGTTTAAACATCAACATCGGCTTGTCCACGATTGCTCCTTTTTCACGATTAAATATAGTTCTCTGGAGAACTAATATAGTTTCCATGGGAACTATATTATCACTTTCAGAAGAAATGTCAAGAAAAAAGTTCTCAAGAGAACTATTTTAGTCTGAATTGACATTGGAGAATATTTTCTCTATAATAAGCACTAACTACCGTGGATAGGAATCCATTCACTCGATGAAGGGAGAAAACGTTCAAATGAAACCAGAAGAACAAAAAGTTTTAGGGATTTTAGCAACCATTTTTGGAGCCATCGCACTTTTAGGGTCCTGGACCCCGTTTATTAACTATCTATCGTTTTTCATTGCTATTGTCGCGTTGATCTTAGGTATTATCGGACTTATTACCAATCTCAAAAAACGGAAAACAATGGCTATTATCGGAACATCTCTCGCAGTTGCTTCTGTTGTACTTTTCTTTACGACCCAGATACTGTACGCTAATGTCTACAAAGATTTTGTCAGAGAGTTTAGCCGTTCCTATAGAGAAGCTAGTTTCTCAATGGAACGCGACTTGACAGATGATACCATTGATTCACTCCCTGAAGAGGAAGAAGACGATACCTTCACTTGGACACAAGAACAGTTCGACGCTTTAATTGAAGGTGACCTTGATAACAAAGGAAAAGGTGGTACCAACTACAAGGATATTATCAAAAAACACGGACTGCCAGACTCCGAGTTTGATTCCACTATTGAGAGCTACGACACAAAGAAAATTACCTATATTGGCATTGATGATAGAATCAAGACCGTTACTCTAACCTTTGTAAAACAGGATAATGGTCAACTCTTACTAGTTCATAAAATAGCTGTAAACCTAGGAGAAAGCCAGCAGCAAAAAGATTCTGGAACCAGAATCTAATCTCAAATATAAAAAGCGAACAGCTAGCAAGTCTGTTCGCTTTTTTATTAGAATCCATCGACATTTGTGTAGATCTTTTGGACGTCCTCATCATCCTCAAGAACGCTGTAAAGTTTTTCAAAGGTTTCCAAATCTTCACCTGACAACTCAACTTCTGACTGAGGAATCATTTCCAGTTCAGTAACTTGGAATTCTTCGACACCTGACTCACGAAGGGCAACGATAGCCTTGTGAAGGTCAGTTGGAGCTGTGTAAACAGTGATTGTTCCTTCTTCTGCTTCTACATCATCCACATCAATGTCTGCTTCAAGCAAAAGCTCAAAGATAGCATCCGCATCATCACCAGCAAATACGATAACACCCTTGTTGTCAAAGAGGTAAGAAACAGAACCTGAAGCTCCCATGTTACCGCCATTTTTACCAAAAGCAGCACGAACGTTCGCAGCTGTACGGTTGACGTTTGAAGTCAAGGTATCCACAATCAGCATAGAACCATTTGGTCCAAATCCTTCGTAACGTCCTTCTGTAAAGGTTTCGTCTGTGTTCCCTTTTGCCTTATCGATAGCCTTATCAATAACGTGTTTTGGCACCTGCGCTTGTTTAGCACGATCGATAACGAATTTCAAAGCAGTGTTTGATTCTGGATCTGGTTCCCCTTTTTTAGCTGCTACATAGATTTCTACACCAAACTTTGCATATACTTTAGAGTTAGCTCCATCTTTAGCCGTTTTCTTGGCTACGATATTGGCCCATTTACGTCCCATTAGGAATCTCCTTTTTTCACATTTTAATCTTTCTTATTATAACACAAGTCTAGCTGATTTTCACTAGAGGAAATGGATTTTCTTTTGCAAAGCAAGCTAGGATTTCCCTCCGACTGCCACGATTTTCTTGCCTTCTTTTATCCAAGGGTGTCGGGAAAGGGAGAAATAAAGTTGGAGAGTCATCACAACCCAGAGTAGCGGTTCACAGAAAATAACACCTGTGTAGCCTGTCCAAGGAATAATCCAAGCTACGAAAATAATTTTCCCAAACAACTCGATAAAGCTAGATATGAGGGGCAAAAGTTTTTGGCCTAGTCCCTGCAAGCTATTTCTATAAATCAATAAAAGACTTAAAAATGGATAAAATACAGAACTGATACGTAAGTACAAGGTCCCGTTTTCTACCAAGTAGCTGTCTGTCGAACCTGCCAGGAAAGAAACTAGGCTAGGACTGGCAAAAAATAGGAAAGTACAAGCAAGGGCTGCCCAAGACATACTCAAATAGCTCCCTAAACGAAGACCTTGGACAATACGTTTGGGACGTTTTGCACCAAAGTTTTGAGAGATAAAAGTCGTCATCGATGCTGAAATAGCCGTCATTGGTAATAAGGCAAAGGCCATGATTCGCCGTGCTGCCGTTTGAGCATTGATAATGACTGCACCAAAACTATTGACAGAGGATTGCAAAATGACACTCCCGATAGAGACGATTGACCCCATCAGACCCATGGCTAGTCCCTGCTCCAAGAGATTCACATAGAGAGCCTTATTCCATTTGAAATGTTTGAGACCCGGAAGAAGCTCTGGAACACTCTTACGAATATAAAAATAACAGAGGATTGCTGACAAACCCTGCGAGATAATAGTGGCAAGACCCGCAGACTGAACTCCCAGATGCAGTTGCGTAATAAAATACAAATCCAAGATCACATTAACGATAGCTGAAAAGATAAGAAAAGCAAGAGCCGCAAGGCTATCGCCAATCGAGCGCAGTAAGCCTGCAAAAAGATTGTAAGCAAAACTAACCCCTACACAGGTAACAATCATGGAGATGTACTCATAGGATTGAGGAAGGATTTCTACAGGTGTCTCTAAATATTGCAAGAGTGGATAAAGACCGAAGAGGCCTATCAGCATGACAAGAGCACTCAGGATGGCACCCAGAATCCAAGTTGCTGCCACAGCTTCTTTAATCTTAGCAAAATTACGAGCACCGTAAAGACGAGCGATGACAACTCCCATCCCATTTCCAACTCCGAGGGCAAAGCCGATAATCAGATCAAAAATAGCCGTCGTTGCTCCTACTGCTGCTAGGGATTCTTGCCCAAGGAACCGCCCTACAATCAAGACGTCAGCTGTATTGTACAGTTGTTGGAAAATATTGGACAACAGAATTGGAAGGGCAAAGCTCAAAAGTGAGGGGAGAATGGGACCATGAATCAGGTCCACTGTTCGTTTTTTATTCATAAAGATATTATATCAGCTTTCCAGAGGACCGACAAGATTCTTTAACGAGTCCTGAAATCAATTGCTTACAGAGAGACAGTTTGCTATAATCAAGAAAAGGAGGTCATTTATGAGTTTGACCAGTCAATTAATAACCGATGTGTTTCCAGATCTTGATAAAGTTGAAAAGCTAAATAACGAAGTTTCCCCCGAAGAAGAAGAAGAACGAGTCCCTCTTTCTGAGTTTTTGCGCTATCAGGACCGAGACGACGCCCACTTTTTTGCCTTTTATAACGAAGAAAAATTTGTTGGCTTTGCTTTTACCATCTCCAACCAAAAGGCCTTCTATATTAGCTTTTTTGCCATCATGCCTCACTTAAGAAGTCACGGGTACGGGAAGGAAATTATCGATAAACTAACTGATTTTACCAGCAAACCATATTGCTTGAAGTGGAGCGATTGGATAAAGAATGCGATAACTTGGAACAAAGAAAAGCTCGTATGAGCTTCTATCAACAAAATGGCTTTAAAACAGCTAACGCTTTTCTAGAGTATGATGGCTTGAGTTTTGAAATTCTCTACCGCGGTGACCATTTCGACGAGGAAACCTATCGTGATATCTTCCAAAAATTACAAGATGGACATTATTTTGACTTTCATATCAAATACAGACGCTTTAATAATCATTAGTTGTTTCAAGGAAGAGAAGTCTAATGAACTTTCTCACGATAAAACGCATAATACCAAGGTTCTGAATACCTGATATTATGCGTTTTTATAATTTTGAAAGCTTTCCCTAGTTTTATCTCTAATCTTCAATTTCGATTTCAAGTCCATCACCTAGGTCAAGTGTTACTTCTTGGTTAGGTGCCAGATCTTCAGCGACAGAAGTAGGAGTGATTCCCTCTTCATCTTCAATCAAACCGTATTGAACACGAACCTGATAGTCAATCTCATCAAAAACTTCTGGGTGATCTGTCAAGTATTTCTTAGCATTTTCAGAACCTTGTCCAATTTTCTCATCCTTGTAAGAGTACCAAGCTCCTGCTTTCTTGATGATATCCAAATCACTTGCAATCTTCAAGAGTTCACCAGTCTTAGAAATCCCTTCTCCGTACATAATTTCAACTACGGCTTCCTTAAATGGTGGGGCTACCTTGTTTTTTACAACCTTGATTTTGGTTTCCTTACCGACATTGGTTTCTTTTTGGTCACCAGTTCCCTTAATTTGTGTATTACCACGAACATCCAAACGGACTGAAGCGTAAAATTTCAGAGCACGTCCACCAGGTGTTGTTTCTGGATTTCCAAACACGACCCCAACTTTTTCACGCAACTGGTTGATAAAGATGGCAATTGTTTTGGTCTTATTGATAGAAGCACCAAGTTTACGCATGGCCTGGCTCATCATACGAGCTTGCAAACCAACATGGCTGTCTCCAATATCTCCATCAATTTCTGCACGAGGTACAAGGGCTGCAACTGAGTCAATAACGACAAGGTCAACTGCACCTGAGTCAATCAATTTTCCTGCAATTTCAAGACCTTGCTCCCCTGAGTCTGGTTGAGACAAGAGCAGCTCGTCGATATTCACACCAAGTGCTGCAGCATAGGCTGGGTCAAGAGCATGTTCCGCATCGATAAAGGCTGCAATACCACCTTCTTTTTGCGCCTGTGCGACAGCGTGAAGGGCAACCGTTGTCTTACCAGAAGACTCTGGTCCGTAGATTTCGATAATACGTCCCTTAGGATAACCACCTGAACCAAGAGCAATGTCAAGAGCCAAGGAACCTGAACTCATGACTTGCACTTTTTGCTCCGCACGCTCGCCCAAACGCATGATTGATCCTTTACCGAAGTCTTTTTCAATCAGTTTAAGGGCATCGTTCAAGGCTTTTTCACGATCCGCTCCAAACTTTTTTGAAATTTCATCTAATTTTTTTGGTTTTTTCGCCATTCTGTTCTCCTATATTCTACTGATCCTTAGACCTATCTTTCATTATACCAAAATTCAGTCACTTAATAAAGCTTTGCGAACTAGGTTAAAGGCATGCATGACCGCGATATGTCGAACATCTGCTCGACTCCGTTCGGCGATATTAGCCTTGATAACCTCTGTCCCTTTTGCATGTGCCAGTCCAATAAAAACTGTACCAGCTGGATGACCCTCTAGGCTATCTGGTCCTGCCACACCTGTCAAACTGACTCCATAATCAGACTGAGTCTTAAGTCGTGCCTGCTCTGCCATTTTTCGAGCCGTAAACTCAGAAACGACACCGTGTTCTTTCAGCTCTTGATCGGAAATATCCAGCATCTTAGACTTTTCTTCTAAACTGTAAGTGACAAAACCGCCATTAAAGATAGCTGAAACACCTGAAAAGTCTGCTAAAGTAGCCTGAAAGAGACCTGCCGTCAAGCTTTCTGCTGCAGTAATGCTTTTCCGTCTCTTCTTTAGCTCTTCTACAACGACACTTGCTAGACTGGTTTCTTCCCCATATCCGTAACAGATGTCTCGTAGAGAAATCCCCTCGAAGGTCTGGCGAGCCAAGATTTGATTTTCTAGGATAGCCAGTGCTTGATCAGCCTTTTCTTGACTGACTGCTTTTGTGGACAAGCGCAAGGTCACTTCTCCCGTCTTGGCATAAGGCGCCAAGGTCGGATCTGTTTGATGAACAATCAAATCCGCCAAAATGGTCACCAACTGACTCTCACCAATTCCAAAGAAACGAAGCACTCGAGAATATAGTTTGGTGCCTGTCATTAGCTTGGGCAAGAGTTGATTTAAGACCATTGGTTTCAACTCGCTCGGCGGTCCTGGAAGGACTACGTAGGTCACGCCACCTACTTCCGACACCCCTCCTACTGCTAAACCTGTCTCATTTGGCAGTGGAGTTGCCCCTTCTACAATTTGGGCTTGCCGCTCATTATTTGGTGTTCGCGCATAGTCTGGCCTTTGGGCAAAAAAGATATCTAGTTTTTCCTGCGCTTGAGGGTCAAACACTAAATCTTTTCCTAAAAATTTTGCCAGAGTTTGTTTGGTCAAATCATCCTCAGTTGGTCCCAAGCCTCCTGTCAAAATCACAAGATTGCTACGTTGACTCGCAATCTCCAGCAAGGACAAAAGACGAGCTTCATTGTCTCCAACAGCTGTTTGAAAATAAACGTCTACCCCAATTTCGGCTAGCTTCTCTGATAAAAACTGAGCATTGGTATTGACGATTTGCCCTGTTAAGATTTCTGTTCCAACAGCAATGATTTCTGCTTTCATGTTTCCTCCTACTTATCTATTCGAATTCTTTTTGAAAAAATCGCAGGAAATTTCCCACGATTGACTTTTTATTTGTATCAAGAAAGTTAATTATCTTCATCACCAACAGGTGCTCGTCCAAATAAATCTTCAAATAAGACCGCATTGGTTTCAAGCTGAGTGACTTCTTCTTGTCCCAAAGAACGTCGGAGTAGATTTTGCATTTCCAACATATGGGCTCTCGAAACAATCTGGTAAGAAACACCTTGAAGCATCTCTCCTTCACCCTGCAACTGCTGAGTTTCAATGGTTTTAAATGAATCTTTATAGCCTAGCAAGTTAGGGATACTTTTTGCAGACAAATCAATATTGGTCTGCATATTATCACTCAAAGCTTTTAGAATCTCTTGATAATGACCAACGCTATTTAAACTGAGGGCTTTTTCCATGACTTTTTGAATGACTTCACGTTGACGCTTTTGACGACCATAATCTCCCTCAGGATCTTGGTAACGCATTCGTGCATAGACTAGGGCTTCTTCTCCCCCAATGTGTTGCTCCCCAACACCGATAGAAATGGTATTAAATTCTTCTTGGTCGCTGATAGAGATTGGGAAACCTAGAGTATTATTGACTGTGATACCACCTACTGCATCCACTAGTTTTTGCAAACCTTTCATATTGACCATCACATAGCGGTCAATATGGATATTCATCATTTTTTGAATGGTTTCGATAGCAAGCTCTGCTCCACCATCTGCATATGCTGAATTCAGTTTCGCTTCATGAGCCTGACCATTTCCTAATTCAATGCGCGTCAGAATATCCCGCTCTAAACTCATCATCGTTGTTTTTTTCGTTTTAGGATTCACTGTCATCAAGATCATGCTATCACTTCTACCGACCCAAGTTTCAGTTCGTTCAGCATTCCCGGTATCCACTCCCATCAACAGAATGGTCAAAGGTTCTGTTGCTTCGATAACCTTGGTTTCTTCTCCGATTTTTTTATAGGTTTTAGCTAAGGTTTCTGTCCCTTGTTGATAAATAGTATAAGCAAAAACACCTACTCCTACTACAGTTACAGAAAGTAAAGCTAGCACCATTCCAATAATTTTTTTAACCATATTTCTACTAATCTATCAGTTTACCCATCAAGTAAACATCGATAAATTTCCCTTCTTCTATATATGCCCCACGCTCTTGGCTACCTTCAATGACAAAGCCATGCTTTTGATAAAGATGGACTGCTACTTGATTACGAGTTTGGACAGTCAGTTGGAGACGACGCAGAATGCCACTTGCTTGTGCCCACTCTATCGCTTCTTCTAGCAAGAAACTTCCCAAGCCATTATTCCAATATCTTTTTCCAATCACAATGAAGAGATCTCCAATATGACGGACTCTCTTACGCTGGTCAGCTGTAATATTTACAATACCAGCAATTTTACCATTTAAGAATGCAAGTAAGGTTATCTGATTGTCCGAACTAGCTTGCTTGTTGAGGAATATTTCCATCTCCTCACTAGTCAAGAGAATACCATCTCCGTCTAGGCTGGTAAAGTCTGTCTCCAAACTCACACGATTTAAAAAGGCCACTAATTCAGCTGCATTTTTGGGCTCTGCTTCCCTAATGAGCAATTCATACTCCATATTGAAGCTCCTCTAACAATTTCTCAGCACGCAAACCCTTTGCCTGAAAATTTAAACGGCGTCCATCTGCTTCTTTTAGAATTTCCAATTCTAAATAAGTATCTGGCAAGGCATCTCCTAAGAGATTTCCCCACTCAATAACAGTCACGCCTCCACCAAAGAGAAACTCATCCAAGTCAATAGAATCAGCGTCTCCTTCAATACGGTAGACATCCAAGTGGTAAAGTGGCAAGCGTCCTTCATACTCTCTGACAATAGTATAAGTTGGACTTTTAATCATCTGACGGATATCCAAACCCTTGGCAAGACCTTTTGTAAAGGTTGTCTTACCCGCACCCAACTCTCCCGTCAAGATCAGAACATCGTCTTTTTGAAGCAAATGACCTAATCTTTCTCCGATAGCTAGAAGCTCTTCTTCATTTTTTGTGTACATACTTTTATTATACCAAAAACTTTTCTTTTGTGTCTATTTTCCTGCTAAACTTACCATCATAACCTCCATAAAAACAGGCTTTCTCTAAAAGAAAATGAGCGTAGCAATGACCAATACAAGATCTCGGAAAACATGACCATAAAAGGAAACTTCCTTTTTAACAGAATTTGGGACAAGATAGGCTGCAAAAAACAAACCCAGTCCAATATAAATCAGAAGTGAGACAATGGTCATTGGATTTTTTAAGAAAAGAAGTGTTGCTATAATAGTCACCAACACTGTCTTTTTTCTGTCTAGCATAGCAAGTAAATCGCGCATGTATTTTTTCAAGGGTAAAAAAATCAGCAAATCTAGCCCAAACAGGAAAAAGAAGGATGGCAATAAAAAGTCAACTAATTCTTGCTGCAGCGTATTTTTGATGAACAAGTTGTCTGACAAGACAAGAACAGCTCCTAACAAATTAATTAAGAGTAACATACTGTAAAAAAGCTTCACCGACTTCTTACTGGCTAGGACACTATGGACTTCTTGCTTACGGGTATAAAGATAATTTACTCCAGCACAGATTCCTGAAACAAAGACCATACTTCCGATGAAAAAAGCTGTACTTTGTTTAAAGGACAAGATGCATTCCTTCCATAGGAAACAGCTACTCAAACTGATTTGAATTAAAGCTAACAAAAATAAGATTCTCATTGATTTCATCTTTTCTCTCCCTCCCTACCAATCATTATACTAGGAGAAAAGAGAGAACTGTTTCTAATCTTCTCAAATGTCTCTTTAAGACGCTAAACAAACACCAGAGACTAATACTCAATGAAAATCAAAGAGCAACCTGCGGCTAGAGCTGACGTGGTTTGAAGAGATTTTAGAAGAATATAAACTTGAAATAAGACTGATAGTATTAATTTCACTATCAGCCTTACAGGTTATTTAACGTTTCAGAAAAACTATAATGTCAAGATTAACTAAACAGTATCTAATTCCTTCAAATAATTTTCTATCTTCATCAACATTAAAGGATTGTTATAAATCTTACATAACTCTCTTGCTTCTATATAATAATTTTTGACTTGTTCTTTGTCTAGAAATGTGGCTCCAGCATTTCCTACAAGAATAAGTAGAGGAGCCAGTTGGTAGCTTGTCTGCCTTTGTTTACAGAGTTCAATCGTCTCAAGAGCTTCTTGGATGGCTTCATTATATTTTTCCTTTGATACTAGGTAGTGAGCGTAGTTGTAACGAACTCTGATGTAGCCAAATAAAAACTCTTGATGCTCAAAATTTTTTGTCTGATATAACTCCATCAAATGAGAGTAGTTTGCCTCATATTCTTGTTCACGACCCACTAAGGAATAGAAATTAGATAAAGTATTCAACGCCTTTAAATAAATCAGAGTATTTGAAGAGACTTTTAATAATATATTTTCCAATGAAGAAATAGCCTCACACTTACTGTCATATTGATAGAAGTCAATAATAGCTTTAATCCATTCAAGGTAAGTTCGGTCTTCTAGTGTTAGAAAAGTACTTCGTTCAATCTCTATTCTATAAATATATTCCAAATTGTCATAATTTCTGTCATCTAATAGTCGAGCAGATAATTGCTTGAAATTAGAGAGGTTAGATTTAATTTCAATTTGTTCATTAAAAAAATAATCTAATGGCACTTCGAGTCGTTGTGAGAGTTTGAACAAAAGGTCTGCGGAGGGAATGAAATGCCCTCTCTCAATTTTACTAATCTGGCTTTGTTCACAAATTCCTTCTGCAAGAGTTTGTTGGGAGAGTCTCAACTCTTTTCTTTTCAATCTGAATTTCTCTGCGAGTGTATTCATTAAAGATAATAAACCTTCCTGTTTGCTTAATTTCATTATAAAATTTTTAGTTCAAAATAGCAAGTTAAAGGAATAAATAATTCTCTATAGTAATAATAAAAAAGTTCAAAATATAATAAAAATACTTGACTAAATAAAATATATCTGTTAAAATAAGGATAAGGGAAAAGAAAGGGGTTTCACGAATGAAGAAAAATCGTGGAATTCAAAAATTAGCTACATTTGCATTACTAGGTGTTTTTATGTTTAGTAATACAATTCCTTACCAACAATTTATTCAGAAGAATAAACAATTGGAGATTCGAGTGCAATCACAAAAGAAGTCCAATGGTCTTGATGTTGGGAAGGCTGATTGATTTCGTATTACTTTAAAATTCAACTATTTAGAGAAAGGTATTCTGATGAGAGCTTGTAACAATACCAGATAGATATAAGAATGGAGATGTTTGATAAAATGCTTTCATAGCTAACCAACTGTTGAAAATTATGAGTTACAAAATCTAAAGTATTTAAGATTGGTTTATAAAATTAGATCTCTGTCTGTAGAAAGGAACGTGCAGTTAGAAAGGAGGAAAAAATAGGATACTATAATTCAGACTGAGATTTCTAATTAAAATATGTAGTTGCATTTCGCTCATTTTCATAATATTTCATTAAGAGGAGGAATAATATGTTAAAATTTAGAAAAGTAGTTGCATCATCCCTTGCCGTTTTGGCATTTAGTTTGGCTCTTCCTGTTTTGGCAGTTTCTCACCGTGGTGGCGAGTGGACCTATGGAGGCCATCATGATCCATATAATTGGGGAGCATTTTCGAATTATTATCATGGTTCAGAGTATCACTGGGCCTATGTTGGAAGTAATGAACGTGACAATCAAAAAACAGTTTATGCAGGAGCACGTAGTGCGGCCTATGCGTTTGTTAATACAAATTTTGGGGAGCAAATTACATTTGATGCGGGATGGTAAAGAATAATTGAAGAAGATTCTTTTATCAATAGTTTAGTAAGCTTGTTAGTTTATAGAGGGCAGGGGTATTTCTCCCCTCTGTTTTAGAATAAGGAATGCACTATGAAAAAATTATTTATACTCATATCCAACCTGCTTGCTAGTTTGTTCTTTGTTTGGGTATTTACCATTTGGACTGATACATATGTCTCCCATTATTACCCCAACGTTGTTGTACATGATTCTTCCCCTGAAACAACTTTTCAGCATGTTGCTACACGCTTGGAAAAACTAGCAGAAGAAACAGATAGCTTTATTGCGATTCAACACCAAGATCCTAACTCAGAAGGTACTACAGTTTTTTCTTATACAACCTTTGGGGACGGAAAGTTGCCTGATGGGCTTCAGGAAAAAAAACTAGAAGATGCTCAAAGTAGTAGTGTTGAAACAAACTATTTTGTATTCGATGGACACCTAGATATTCACTTGCTAAGGGAGGAGCTAAGTCAACTTGGCTTGACTAACATGAACCTGACAATTCCATCTAAACTATCTACGTTAATGGCTATCTTTAGTAACGGATTTCAGTTAATCAGTCTATTGATTTTCATCTTAACCTTTGGAGCACTGACTTTAATTAGTCAAATTAGCCAATTACGGTCGTCGGGTATTCGCCTCATTTCAGGAGAGAAACGGTGGTCCATTTTCCTTAGACCAGTTGGTGAGGATTTGAAAGGGATAACTGTTGGTTTCAGTTTAGCTGGCGTGCTCGCCATTCTTATGCAAAAAATTCTGTCGCTTCCAACGCAATCTCTAATGACCATAGGAGAAGGCTTGCTCAGTTATAATCTCATCTTGTTGTCGATCTCCCTGTTTTTCGCTCAACTCTTCGCAGTTGGGATAAAAAAGATACACCTGATGCAGATTATAAAAGGGCAAGTGCCTGTCAGAGGAATCATTAGTTTGATTTTAATCGGTCAACTATTAGCGATTATTATTGTAACGCTGGGAATAGGGAGTAGCTTAAAGTATTCCCAAGCCTGGCAACAGCATCGGATTGGACAAGAGGCTTGGAGCCAGGAAAGGCAACTGATTACCCTATCAATCAGCCGTGAAGGAACGAGTCCTGGTTTTGATGAACAAGCTCAAAGGAAACTCAGAACTTGGTATCAATTGATGGATCTGGCTGTTTCAGAACAAAAGGCTTTCTTATCTAGACACCAGTTAATTGACCGTACTTTGCAAAATGGCATGGCTTCCTCCAAAAACTTTATAACCTCTACAGAATGGTACGATTACAGCCCGAATGGCAATGTCCTTATCGTCACACCGCAATACTTGGAGCGTCAAAACATTCCTGTAGATACAACTATTGAGCAAAAGATGAATCACCTTGATGTAGGGGAGTTTGTCTTATTGCTGCCTGAACACCTCCGTTCAGAGGAAGAACATTATAAATCTGTTTTTGAAGACGACTTAACCAGTCGCATGTCTAGTCAAGATGAACGACAGCAAATGACTGCTACGGTAGGTTATTTAGAATCAGGTCAGGATCGTTTTGTGTATAATACGACCCCTATTTCTTACCAACAATTTTTGAAAGATCCAATCATCATTGTTATAACACCCCAATCAACTGGTCCACAGTCCATTTTGTTTTGGATAGACGCAGTACAGAACTACATTCTCTTTAATCAATTGTCTGATGCCCAAGAGCTTATCCAGAGACAAGGCATTGAAAATTGGGTCTCAGAAATGCAAACAGGTTACCACAACTACATCACATTATTGGATAATATCCAGAGGGAACGTTGGGTAATGCTAGCAGGAGCTGTGCTTGGGATTGCAACTTCAATCTTGTTGTTTAACACTATGAATAGGCTCTACTTTGAAGAATTTAGACGTGCCATTTTTATCAAACGCATTGCAGGTCTCAGGTTCTTAGAAATCCATCGCACTTATCTCTTTGCTCAACTGGGTGTGTTTTTACTGGGATTTGTTGCGAGTGTATTTCTTCAGGTAGAGATACTAGTTGCTTTCTTAGTCTTGTTACTCTTTACTGGTCTATCTCTTTTACAGTTACATGTCCAAATGCAGAAAGAAAACAAGATGTCCATGCTTGTTTTGAAGGGAGGTTAATATGATTGAACTTAAACAGGTGAGTAAATCTTTTGGAGAACGAGAGTTATTTTCGAATCTTTCAATGACATTTGAGGCTGGAAAAGTCTATGCCTTAATTGGTTCAAGTGGTAGCGGAAAAACAACCTTGATGAACATGATTGGGAAATTAGAATCTTATGATGGGACGATTTTTTACCGAGGTAAAGACTTGGCCAATTATAAATCGAGTGATTTTTTCCGTCACGAATTGGGCTACCTCTTCCAGAACTTTGGCTTAATTGAAAACCAAAGTATTGAAGAAAACCTTAAGCTAGGTCTCATTGGTCAAAAGTTGAGTCGGTCGGAACAGCGGTTGAGGCAGAAGCAGGCTTTAGAACAGGTCGGCCTGGCTTATCTTGACCTAGATAAGCGCATCTTTGAGTTATCGGGCGGAGAATCGCAACGGGTTGCCTTGGCAAAAGTTATCTTAAAGAATCCACCCTTTATTCTGGCAGATGAGCCAACAGCTTCAATAGACCCAGCAACCTCTCAGTTGATTATGGAGATTTTGCTATCTCTTCGAGATGATAATAGGCTAATCATTATCGCAACACATAATCCGGCAATTTGGGAGATGGCTGATGAAGTGTTCACGATGGATCGTCTGAAATAAAAATCCTTGTTTTTAATTGCATGATGAGTTACTGAAATATTATCATGAATCAATAATTGGAGTTAATTTAGAATTGTACTTTATTAATATTGAGGTAACTTTTTCTTGATAAAGGAAGAAATAGTGGAGAGGAAGTTAGAATGAAAAAATTCGACAATTATATTATTGAGAAGCCTTGCGATTCTAATTCAGATAAACTGCAAAAAATCTTAATAATTGAAAGTTTGGTAGATGATATTTTGCAATTTTCTCTCAGAATCAATAATAGTGTAGGAGAGATTTTCCTCCTACAACCGTTTCAAAAGAAAACTATCTTTATTCCATGTTATTTTGAGGGAGATATTGTGAAAGTCAAAGATGATGATAAAGTTGAGTGGAATTTGTTAGAATTTCAAAAATTTAGAGCATTTTTGGCTTAGTAATCTGTGTTGAAGGCTCAAAACCTATGGTAAAAAAGTAGCTTTGAAAACGTATTGCCTCCAAAGATTTAGTTAAATAATGATTTAACACAAAAAGAAATTATTGAAGTTCTGGAAAGATGTTGTTTCAGTATTGAGAAAAGGTGGGAAAAACTTGCGATTTTCACAGAGAAAGGAAGAAAAAGTATAGAAATATAGTCAATGGAAACAAGAACAGGACAAAAGAACCTTTTGTGCCATATTTTTCTCCTTTCGCTTTACAATTGGCTTGAACACCTTTATTGTATCGCGTTTGGAGTTTTTTTGGTATAACCTTCGACGCGCACCCGCATAGCGGGTGTTTTTTTCGTCTCGCACCTAACGGAGCGAGACGAACTAATAGTCACTTAATCAAAAAACGCACCATATCAAAAACTAAAAAGTTTGATATCATGCGTCATGTCTTAAACTAATTGACTATACTTTCTTTCTATTCAAATGAGCTTTTAACCAATTGATTGAGCCAATCCACTCTTAAAACCAAAGAGCAATTTCTCGCTTAGCTGACTCTTCTGAATCTGAACCATGTACAACATTTTGGATAACCTGATTTTCTCCAGCAGCTCTTGCAAAATCACCTCGAATCGTTCCTGGCAAAGCTTCTTCTGGACGAGTAGCCCCCATCATGTCACGCCAGCTTTCAATTACCTTTGGACCTGAAATGATTCCCACAATTATTGGACCTGAGGTCATAAATTGGCGGATAGGAGGATAAAAACTTTTTTCAACTAAGTCGCGATAGTGTTGGTCAATCAAATCTTCTGAAACGGTTGAACGTAACTCTAATTTTTCGAGTTTGAAACCACGTCGCTCAATTCTTTTCAAAACTTCGCCAACTAGAGCTCTCTTTACACCATCTGGCTTAATGATAAAGAATGTTTGTTCCATATAAATCCCCTTGTCATTTTAGTTCTTCTATTCTACCACATTTCATGGAAAAATGGAGAAAGTTTTCAGAAAAAGAGAAAGAGAACCCGAAGGCTCTCTCATTCTCTTTTATTCTACTGTTTCTTCCACAGTTTCAACGGCAGTATCCACAACTACTTCTGTTGTTTCTTCGTTTCCTTCTTCCTCTACTGGAGGGTTAAGGTATTCTTCTTCGTTGATAGCATGTGGTTCAAGGTTGCGGTAGCGAGCCATACCAGTACCTGCTGGGATGATCTTACCGATGATAACATTTTCCTTGAGTCCAAGGAGATGGTCTTTCTTACCGCGGATGGCTGCATCTGTAAGGACACGAGTTGTTTCCTGGAAGGAAGCCGCTGACAAGAAACTATTTGTTTCAAGTGAGGCTTTGGTGATTCCCATAAGGACTGGGCGACCTGTCGCTGGAACGCCACCGGCGATAAGGACATCTTTGTTCGCATCTGTAAAATCGTTGATGTCTAAAAGGGTACCCATGAGAAGATCTGTATCACCTGGATCCATGACACGGACTTTACGGATCATTTGACGAACCATAACCTCGATGTGTTTGTCTCCGATTTCTACCCCTTGGCTACGATAAACTTTTTGGACTTCACCGAGAAGGTAAGTTTCAACTGACAAGACATCACGAACAGCAAGGAGATGTTTTGGTTGGATAGAACCCTCTGTCAATGCTGCACCACGAGAAACTTGGTCTCCAACTTCAACACGCATACGTGCTGTAAATGGAACGACGTATTCACCTTCGCCAGTTTCACCCTTAACAAAGACTTTTTTCGTACGAGTTGAAGCATCTTCTTCGATAGCTGTAACTTGTCCCTTGACCTCTGTAATAACCGCTTCCCCTTTTGGATTGCGGGCTTCAAAGATTTCTTGGACACGAGGAAGACCTTGAGTGATATCGGTATTTGAGGCAACCCCACCCGTGTGGAAGGTACGCATTGTAAGCTGTGTACCAGGTTCCCCGATAGATTGGGCAGCGATTGTACCAACTGCTTCACCAACTTCAACCGCATCACCAGTCGCCAAGTTGATACCGTAACAGTGACGGCAGACACCATGACGAGTGTTACATGTAAATACGGAACGGATAGTCACTTCTTCCACACCAGCATTGACAATCTCGCGCGCCTTGTCTTCTGTGATTAACTCATTTGGACCAATGATCACTGCACCAGTTTCTGGGTGTTTAACAGTTTTCTTAGTGTAACGACCATTGAGACGTTCTTCGAGAGACTCGATCATCTCTTTTCCTTCCGCGATAGAGCGGATCAAGAGACCACGGTCTGTTCCACAGTCGTCCTCACGGATGATAACGTCTTGGGCGACGTCAACCAAACGACGAGTCAAGTAACCTGAGTCGGCTGTCTTAAGAGCCGTATCGGTCATACCTTTACGGGCACCGTGAGTTGAGAAGAACATTTCGAGTACTGACAAACCTTCGCGGAAGTTTGAAAGGATTGGCAATTCCATGATACGTCCGTTCGGAGCAGCCATCAGACCACGCATACCGGCAAGTTGTGAGAAGTTCGAGATGTTACCACGAGCTCCTGAGTCCATCATCATAACGATTGGGTTCTTCGGATCTTGGTTGTCAACCAAGCGTTTTTCCAATTTCTCACGAGCTGCACGCCATTCAGCTGTAACAGCATTGTAACGTTCATCATCAGTAATCAAACCACGACGGAACTGTTTTGTGATTTGTTCTACACGCTTATGAGATTCTTCAATGATTTCAGCCTTATCTTCAACCACTGGGATATCAGCAATCCCCACTGTCAATCCAGCAAGTGTTGAATGATGGTAACCTAAGTCTTTCAATCGGTCCAAGAATGCAGAGGTTTCTGTTGTACGGAAACGTTTGAAAATCTCAGCGATGATATTTCCAAGGTTTTTCTTCTTGAATGGAGGATTGAGTTCAAGGTTGCGAATGGCTTCCTTGATATCGCCACCTAGTGGCAAGAAGTATTTAGCTGGAAGCCCTTCTGTCAAGTTGGCATTATTTGGTTCTTGCAAGTATGGTAGACCCTCTGGCATGATGTCGTTGAAGAGGATTTTACCAACTGTTGTCAGCAAGACCTTGTGTTTTTGCTCTTCTGTCCATGGTTTGTTGAGGCTGTCTGTCGCGATACCAACACGTGAGTGGAGGTGAACATAACCATTGCGATAAGCCATGACAGCTTCGTCACGATCCTTGAAGACCATTCCTTCACCTTCACGACCAGCTTCTTCCATGGTCAAGTAGTAGTTACCCAAAACCATGTCCTGTGATGGTGTAACAACTGGTTTACCATCTTTCGGATTCAAGATGTGCTCAGCAGCAAGCATGAGGATACGCGCTTCTGCTTGGGCTTCTTCTGAAAGCGGTACGTGGATGGCCATTTGGTCACCGTCAAAGTCGGCATTGTAGGCTTCACAGACAAGTGGGTGCAAACGAAGGGCCTTACCATCGATCAAGACTGGCTCGAAGGCTTGGATCCCCAAACGGTGAAGGGTCGGTGCGCGGTTCAAAAGTACTGGGTGTTCTTTGATTACTTCTTCAAGGATATCCCAGATACGTTCGTCTCCACGTTCCACCAAGCGTTTAGCTGCCTTAACATTTTGCACGATGTCACGGGCAACGATTTCACGCATAACAAATGGTTTAAAGAGCTCGATCGCCATTTCGCGTGGCACACCACATTGGTACATCTTAAGAGTTGGACCAACGGCGATAACGGAACGTCCTGAGAAGTCAACACGTTTACCGAGCAAGTTCTGACGGAAGCGTCCTTGTTTCCCTTTGAGCATGTGGCTCAATGATTTCAGTGGACGGCTACCTGGTCCTGTGATTGGACGGCCACGACGGCCATTATCAATCAAAGCGTCAACTGCTTCTTGAAGCATACGTTTCTCATTTTGAACGATGATACCAGGTGCATTCAACTCAAGCAAACGAGCCAAACGGTTGTTACGGTTGATAACACGGCGGTAAAGGTCGTTCAAGTCAGATGAGGCAAAACGGCCACCATCCAACTGCAACATTGGACGAAGATCTGGTGGAATAACCGGAAGGATGTTGAGAATCATCCATTCAGGCTTGTTGCCAGACTTGTAAAAGGCATCCAAAACATCCAAACGACGGATAGCTTTGACACGTTTTTGTCCAGTAGCTGTTTTCAACTCTTCTTTGAGTTCAGTAATTTCTTTTTCAAGATCTACTTGTTTCAAAAGGTCTTGGATGGCTTCGGCACCCATCTTGGCAACGAATGATCCATAACCATACTCACGCAAGCGCTCACGGTATTCGCGCTCTGTCATGATAGACTTGTGCTCAAGTGGTGTATCCTTAGGATCAATCACCACATAAGCCGCAAAGTAGATAACTTCCTCGAGGGCACGAGGGCTCATATCAAGGGTCAAGCCCATACGGCTTGGAATCCCCTTGAAATACCAGATGTGAGATACAGGAGCTTTCAACTCGATGTGCCCCATACGCTCACGACGAACTTTTGTACGCGTCACTTCAACCCCACAACGGTCACAAACAATCCCTCTGTAACGAATGCGTTTGTACTTACCACAAGCACATTCCCAGTCTTTAGTAGGACCGAAGATGACTTCGTCAAAGAGTCCTTCACGTTCTGGTTTCAACGTACGGTAATTGATTGTTTCAGGTTTTTTGACTTCTCCATAAGACCATGAACGGACTTTGCTTGGAGAAGCTAGGGTGATTTGCATACTTTTAAAACGATTTACATCAACCACTATTTCTTCCCTTTCTATTCTAAGTGAACTGCTTATTCTTGTTCAGCAGTTTCTTCTGTTGCTTCCGCTTTTGTTGCTTTCTCTGCTGCTTCAGCCTCTTGGGCTGCTTTTTCGCGGGCTTTTTCAAGGTCATCTACGTGGATGACATCTTCGTCCATTCCTTCATCCAAGTCGCGAAGTTCCACTTCTTTGCCATCTTCGTCAAGGACACGCATGTCAAGACCAAGAGATTGCAATTCTTTGACAAGAACTCGGAAGGATTCTGGAACACCTGGTTTTGGAATTGGTTTTCCTTTTGTAATAGCTTCATATGCCTTCAAACGTCCGTTAATATCGTCAGACTTGTAAGTCAAGATTTCTTGAAGGACATTTGAGGCACCGTAGGCTTCAAGAGCCCAAACCTCCATCTCACCGAAACGTTGTCCACCAAACTGAGCTTTACCTCCAAGCGGTTGTTGGGTAACGGTTGAGTATGGTCCGACTGAGCGCGCGTGCAATTTATCATCAACCATGTGGTGGAGTTTGATCATGTACATGACTCCGACAGAAACACGGTTATCAAACGGTTCACCAGTACGTCCATCGTAAAGGATTGTTTTGGCATCGCTATCCATACCGGCTTCTTTAACAGTTGACCAAAGATCTTCAGAACTTGCTCCGTCAAAGACCGGTGTTGCGATGTGGATGCCAAGAGTACGGGCCGCCATACCAAGGTGGAGCTCCATAACCTGACCGATATTCATACGTGATGGCACCCCAAGCGGGTTCAACATGATATCAACAGGAGTTCCGTCTGGAAGGTAAGGCATGTCTTCTACAGGGACGATACGAGAAACAACCCCTTTGTTTCCGTGACGACCGGCCATCTTATCTCCGACCTTAATCTTACGTTTTTGAGCGATGTAGACACGAACCAGCATGTTCACACCAGATTGCAACTCATCACCATTTGCACGTGTAAAAATCTTAACATCACGAACGACACCATCGGCACCGTGTGGTACACGAAGGGACGTATCACGCACTTCACGAGACTTGTCTCCGAAGATAGCGTGCAAGAGTCGTTCTTCAGCTGAAAGATCTTTTTCACCCTTAGGTGTTACTTTCCCTACAAGGATATCGCCTTCTTTAACCTCAGCACCGATACGGATAATCCCCTTTTCATCAAGGTCTTTAAGGGCATCTTCACCAACATTTGGAATTTCACGAGTAATTTCTTCAGGTCCAAGTTTTGTATCGCGGGTTTCTGATTCGTATTCTTCAAGGTGGACAGATGTATAGACATCGTCTTTGACCAAGCGTTCGCTCATGATAACGGCATCCTCGAAGTTGTAACCTTCCCAAGTCATGTAGGCAACGATTGGGTTTTGTCCAAGCGCCATTTCCCCATTTTCCATAGAAGGTCCATCAGCGATAAAGTCACCTTTTTCAACAAGATCACCGACATTCACAAGAGTACGTTGGTTGTAGGCAGTACCTGAGTTTGAACGACGGAATTTTTGAATATGATAAACATCTAGGGAACCATCTTCACGACGAACTTCTACCTTATCAGCATCTGCGTAGGTAACTTTACCATCATACTGAGCAATCACAGCCGCCCCAGAATCGTGGGCTGCTTGGTATTCCATACCAGTACCAACGTAAGGTGCTTGAGGATTGATCAATGGCACAGCCTGACGTTGCATGTTGGCTCCCATAAGGGCACGGTTGGAGTCATCGTTTTCCAAGAAAGGAATACATGCTGTCGCAACGGCAACTACCTGTTTTGGCGATACGTCCATGTAGTCAACCACTTCTGCTGGATACTCTTGGTTGACCCCTTGGTGACGTCCCATGACAACTTTCTCAGCAAAGGTTCCATCTTCATTAAGACGAGAGTTGGCCTGCGCTACAGTAAATTCATCTTCTTCATCGGCTGTCAACCAAACGATTTCGTTTGTGACTACACCAGTTTCACAATCAACCTTACGATATGGTGTTTGAACAAATCCATATTTGTTCAAGTGACCATATGATGACAAGTTATTGATCAAACCGATGTTAGGTCCTTCAGGTGTCTCGATTGGACACATACGACCATAGTGAGTGTAGTGCACATCACGTACTTCATATCCAGCACGGTCACGAGTCAAACCACCAGGTCCTAAGGCTGACAAACGACGTTTGTGAGACAACTCAGAAAGTGGGTTGTGTTGGTCCATGAACTGTGACAACTGTGATGAACCAAAGAATTCTTTAACCGCAGCTGTTACAGGACGAATATTGATAATTTGTTGTGGTGTCAAGACTTCGTTGTCCTGAACAGACATACGTTCACGGACGTTACGTTCCATACGAGAAAGTCCAAGACGTACTTGGTTAGCAAGCAATTCACCAACAGCACGGATACGACGGTTTCCAAGGTGGTCGATATCATCCACACGTCCGATACCTTCTGCCAAGTTGAGGAAGTAGCTCATCTCTGCAAGGATATCCGCAGGAGTTACAACACGAACCTTGTCGTCTGGATTGGCATTTCCGATGATGGTTACAACACGGTCTGGGTCTGTTGGCGCAACAACCTTGAATTTTTGAAGAACAACAGGCTCACTCACAACGGCTGCATCATTTGGAATGTAGACAATCTTGTTCAAGTCGCCATCCAAATGGCTTTCAATGCTTTCAATCACGCTACGAGTCATGATTGTTCCAGCTTCTACCAAGATTTCTCCAGTTTCAGGGTCTACCAATGGTTCCGCAATTGTTTGGTTGAGCAAACGTGTTTTAACATTGAGCTTTTTATTGATCTTGTAACGACCAACGGCTGCCAAATCATAGCGACGTGGGTCAAAGAAACGAGCTACAAGCAAGCTACGTGAGCTTTCAGCAGTCTTAGGTTCACCTGGACGAAGGCGTTCGTAAATTTCTTTCAAGGCTTCGTCGGTACGAGAGTCCATTGGATTCTTGTGGATATCTTTTTCAACAGTGTTGCGAACCAATTCGCTGTCACCAAAGATATCAAAGATTTCATCATCACCTGAGAAACCAAGCGCACGAACCAAGGTCGTAAATGGAATCTTACGAGTACGGTCGATACGAGTATAAGCGATGTCTTTTGAGTCGCTTTCAAGTTCCAACCAAGCTCCACGATTAGGGATAACAGTTGAACCGTAGCCCACTTTACCGTTTTTATCAACTTTATCGTTAAAGTAAACACCTGGTGAGCGGACCAACTGAGAAACGATAATACGTTCACCACCATTGATGATAAAAGTCCCCATTTCGGTCATGATTGGGAAATCACCAAAGAAAACTTCCTGGGTCTTGATTTCGCCTGTTTCTTTATTGATCAAGCGGAAGGTTACAAAAATTGGTGCTGAGTAGCTAGCATCGTGGATACGAGCTTCTTCGAGCGTGTATTTTGGTTCCTTGATTTCATATCCAACAAATTCCAACTCCATTGTGTCTGTGAAGTTTGAAATTGGCAATACACCTTCAAACACTTCCTTAAGACCATGGTCTAGGAAACCTTTGAATGAATCCGTTTGAATTTCAATCAAATTTGGTAAGTCAAGAACTTCTTTGATTCTTGAAAAACTACGACGGGTACGATGTTTCCCGTATTGAACGTCATGTCCTGCCAAGATGATTCTCCTTTGTAAATAAGTTCCAAGCCTTATCAATCAGGCTTTTCTAATCGTCATATGGTTTTAAAAACCCCTATCACCGTGTCCCTTTGACGAATTTTCAGAATCTTTAAGTATTTGTTACAAACATTTGAAATCCTGAAAAAAAGCACAAAAAGAGCAGCTAAATCTGACTTTTTCAGAAGATTTAACTGCTGTGAGCCTTGTCTGGACAATATTTCAGACAAAACCTACGACAAATGATTATTTACATTATACCCTATTTAGCCAGATTTTTCAAGGTTTTTTTACTATTTTTTAAATAATCTTTTCCTATATATCATTTTAAAATTTCAAGAGAATGAAGCATTATATTTTCTCTTAAAAATCAGGAAAACGCTTGCACTAATGTTTATCTCATGCTATACTGATAGGGAACAACTACACAAGGAGAATTGTGATGAAAAAGAGCCCATCTCAAACTGAGAAAAAAATGATTTATGGTATCCGTTCCTTGAAGAACGGAACTGGTTCTGTCCTTATTGGTGCCAGCATTGTCTTGCTTTCTGCTACAATGCCAACTATTTCGGCTAACGAAAACCTTCCTCAAACTCAGGAAAATACCAGCGCTGTGACCAAGGTCCCTACTGAGACTGAAACTAGGCAAGCTCAAAAGGAAACGCCTATTTCTGAACAAAAGAATGCAAACGCTTCCCTTGATTCTAAAAAGGAAGCTCCAGCTGTGGAAACTACTACAGCACCAGAAACACCTAAAACAGAAGATACTACTACAAGCCAGGCTAACAGCAAGGAAGAGAAAGTAGATGCCAGCACCTCGGCGCCAACTTCAGATCAAAAACCACAAGCTGGCACATCTTCTGAAGAACCCATCGCAGATAACCACTTCCGTATCCATGTTAAAAAACTCCCTGAAGAAAACAAAGATTCTCAAGGTCTTTGGACTTGGGACGATGTTGAAAAGCCGTCTGAAAACTGGCCCAATGGAGCCCAGTCCTTCAAGGATGCCAAACAAGATGACTACGGCTATTACCTCGATGTCAAACTCAAAAATGAGCAAGCCAAGAAAGTCAGCTTCCTTATCAATAATACCAAGGGGGATAACCTGACGGGGGACCGCTCGGTAGAGCGCCTCTCTCCAAAAATGAATGAGGCCTGGCTAGATGAAAACTACAAGGTATACAACTACCGTCCTCAGCCAGCAGGTACTGTTCGTGTCAACTACTACCGCACCGATGGCAACTATGACAAAAAATCTCTCTGGTATTGGGGCGATGTCAAGAACCCAAGCAGTGGAGAATGGCCTGACGGTACTGACTTTACCGCAACTGGAAAATATGGTCGTTACATTGATATCCCACTCAATGAAGCTGCAAGAGAATTTGGATTTTTATTACTAGACGAAAGCAAGAAAGGCGATGATGTGAAAATCAGAAAAGAAGATTATAAATTCACTGATCTAAAAAATCACAGTCAAATCTTCCTCAAAGATGATGACGAAACCATCTACACCAACCCCTACTATGTGCACGACATCCGCATGACTGGTGCCCAACACGTGGCTAAATCTCGTATCGAAAGCAGTTTTTCTACCCTAGTAGGGGCTAAGAAAGACGATATCCTCAAACACTCCAGCATCACTGATTACCAAGGGAATAAAGTAGCTATCACAGACGTGGAAGTGGATGAGGCAGGTAAAAAAGTGACCTACATCGGCGACTTCTCTGACACTCAACACCCATACACTGTCGGCTACAATTCAGACCGATTTACCACACGTTCAAGCTGGCGCCTCAAGGATGAGTCCTACAGTTACGATGGTCAACTCGGCGCAACTCTAAAAGAAGATGGCAAGCGTGTTGACCTCACCCTCTGGTCTCCAAGTGCTGATAAGGTTTCTGTCGTTGTCTACGACAAGAAAGACCCTGACAAAGTAGTTGGAACTGTCGCCCTTGAAAAAGGAGAAAAAGGCACCTGGAAACAAACTCTGGATGCAAACTCTGGTCTCGGTATCAGCAACTACACTGGCTACTACTATCACTACCAGATCGAGCGCCAAGGTAAAACCGTTCTCGTTCTTGACCCTTATGCCAAGTCATTAGCGGCTTGGAACAGTGACCTAGCAAAAACAGATGCCGCTCATAAGGTCGCTAAAGCTGCCTTTGTCGATCCATCCAAACTAGGACCGCAAGACTTGACCTATGGGAAGATTCGCAACTTCAAATCGCGTGAAGATGCCGTTATCTACGAGGCTCATGTGCGTGACTTCACTTCAGATCCGGCCATCGCAAAAGACTTGACCAAACCATTTGGTACCTTTGAAGCCTTTATCGAAAAACTAGACTATCTCAAAGACTTGGGTGTGACTCACATCCAGCTCCTTCCAGTCTTGTCCTACTACTTTGTCAATGAATTGAAAAACCATGAACGTTTGTCTGCCTATGCTTCAAGCAACAGCAACTATAACTGGGGATATGACCCTCAAAACTACTTCTCCTTGACTGGTATGTACTCAAGCGATCCTAAGGATCCAGAAAAACGTATCGCCGAATTCAAAAACCTCATCAACGAAATCCACAAACGTGGCATGGGGGCTATCTTGGACGTGGTCTACAACCATACTGCAAATGTCGACATTTTTGAAGATATTGAGCCAAACTACTACCACTTTATGGATGCTGATGGCACACCTCGAACTAGCTTTGGTGGTGGACGTTTGGGAACTACCCACTACATGTCTAAACGTGTCTTGGTAGACTCTATCAAGTATCTGGTTGAAACCTACAAAGTAGATGGTTTCCGCTTCGATATGATGGGTGACCACGATGCGGCTTCAATCGAAGAAGCTTACAAGGCTGCACGCGCCCTCAATCCAAATCTTATCATGCTTGGCGAAGGTTGGAGAACCTATGCTGGTGACGAAAACATGCCTACTAAACCTGCTGACCAAGATTGGATGAAACATACCGATACTGTCGCTGTCTTTTCAGACGACATCCGTAACAACCTCAAGTCTGGCTATCCAAACGAAGGGCAACCGGCCTTTATCACAGGTGGCAAGCGTGATATCAACACTATCTTTAAAAATCTCATTGCCCAACCAACCAACTTTGAAGCAGATAGTCCTGGAGATGTTATCCAGTATATCGCAGCCCATGATAACTTGACCCTCTTTGACATCATTGCCCAGTCTATCAAAAAAGACCCAAGCAAGGCTGAAAACTATGCTGAAATCCATCGCCGTTTGCGACTTGGAAACCTCATGGTCTTGACTGCTCAAGGGACTCCGTTTATCCACTCTGGTCAGGAATACGGACGTACTAAACAATTCCTAGACCCAGCCTACAAGACTCCTGTTCCAGACGATAAGGCTCCACACAAATCTCACTTATTGCGTGATAAGGACGGCAAGCCGTTTGTCTATCCGTACTTCATCCATGACTCTTACGACTCTAGTGATGCTGTCAACAAGTTTGATTGGACCAAGGCTACAGATAGCAAAGCATATCCTGAAAATGTCAAGAGCCGTGACTACATGAAAGGATTGATCGCTCTTCGTCAATCTACAGACGCCTTCCGACTCAAGAGTCTACAAGATATCAAAGAACGCGTCCAACTCATTACTGTCCCAGACCAAAATGGTGTTGAAAAAGAAGATGTGGTCATCGGCTACCAAATCACAGCTCCAAATGGAGATGTCTACGCAGTCTTTGTCAATGCGGATGATAAGGCTCGCGAATTCAACTTGGGAACTGCCTTTGCTCACTTGAGAAAGGCCGAAGTCCTCGCAGATGAAAACCAAGCAGGTCCCGTAGGAATCGCTAACCCTCAAGGTCTTGAATGGACTGAAAAAGGCTTGAAATTGAACGCTCTCACTGCCGTCGTTCTCCGCTTGTCTCAAGGTGGTGCCATCGTCGCTCCAGCTGTGGAAGAAAAACCAGAATTTGATCTTTCTAACTTGGAAGTTGAACCAGAACAAGACCAAGCTCAAAACCTAGCAGCCAATCCTGAAACTCAAGAAACTGCTACAGAGACTCTTTCTCAGAAAGTCCTTCCAAACACAGGAACTGAGAGCAAATCCCTCCTTGCCCTTGCTGGATTCAGCATTCTTGCCCTTATCGGACTTGGATGGTTGATAAAAAACAAGAAAAAGAACTAATACTCAATGAAAATCAAAGAGTAAACTGGAAAGCTAGCCGCAGGACTGCTCAAAGCACAGCATTGAGGTTGTAGATAAGGCGAAGCTGACCTGATTTAAAGAGATTTTCGAGGAGTATAACCTAGCCCTCCTATAGAGAAAACGAGTCTGGGATAAAAGTCTAACCCTAAATATAAAAAGCGAACAAAATGAGTTATCTGACATTCAGAATTCGGTCTTGTTCGTTTTTTTGTCTAATCTATCGATTTTAAAAATTTATAATAAAGAATTCCTAAAATCAAAATCTTTTTGTCCCAGCCTCGTTGTTTTTATGATACACTTATCTATCAAATCATGTATTCTACACTATAGGTGGCATCCGATAAGATACGAGCTAGAAACTGCTTGGTACGTTCTTCTCGTGGACGACTAAAGAAATCGTGTGGATTATTCTCCTCTACGATACGGTCTCCCTCCATGAAAATAACGTGGTTAGCGACATCTCTAGCAAATCCCATCTCATGCGTGACGACCACCATGGTCACACCTTCTCCCGCCAACTGTTTCAGAACATCCAAAACATCTCCAACCAACTCAGGGTCTAGTGCAGATGTTGGTCCATCTAGCAAAATGACCTCGGGCTTGACGGCAATGGCACGCGCAATTCCTATTCGTTGTTGTTGCCCTCCAGATAGTTGTGAAGGGTAGTAGTCCTTATAGGCCAGTAAACCAACTTTTTCCAAGGCAGATTCTGCACGTTTGAGCGCTTCTTCCTTGGGAACTTTACGAGCTACAATTAGGCCTTCTAGAATATTTTCCAGAGCAGTTTTATTTGCAAAGAGATTGTAGAAAGAAGCAATCTCTTCGGTAAAGGTCTCTCGAATCGCTTGTACCACTTCCACCTGTTGCTGAATCCATGGGTGTTCCTCACCAATCGACTCAATAGAAGTCAGCTCCTGAATGCTTGCGATCTTAGGACTATAGACATTACTTGGATAAAGGAAAAAACCATCGCTCATAATTTTGACAAAATCAGGACAAATTCTTTCCACATAGTTGCGATGCCCATCAACACTTTTTTGAAAGATACGTGGATTATTTAATCCCTGCCCCTTTTCTTCGAGTGTTACAAAATGAAACCAAAATCCCACAGGAACTCTTCCCACTTCATCGCCTCGAATCGCTCTAAATACTAGCTCTCTTTTGCTTGCCATACCTTTCTCCTTCCATTTGGATTGAAACCATCTTACCACTCCTTTTCCCCTTTTCACAATATATATTGGCTATCAACTCGATTGGATTTTTTTATATACATCTTCATTCCTAAATTAAGTACATAATTTTATCCTAATACCAAGTTACTACTGAAAAATTTGTTTTCTCTCAATATTTTCTTGCACAAATCCCATGAAAGCGCTATAATATCAATAGACTATTATTAGGAGGATGGGATTATGAAAATACCCAAAGTCACTATTACAATTGCTTCTACATTTGCATCCATCATTTTACTGACTGGCTGTGGCACAAATTCGGCAAATTCACAGACAACACAAAGTAGTACATCTGATAATCAGGTTACAATGACCTATGATCAGTTGCGTTCAAGAGAAAATACTATGTCAACTCTTTGGTATCAAAAAGCAGCTGAAACCAAGGCACTCTATCTACAAGGTTACAATGTCGCTACTGATCGTTTAAAAGAACTACTAAAAACACAGACAGATAAACCCTACTCTATCGTTTTGGACTTGGACGAAACCGTATTAGACAATAGCCCTTATCAAGCGCAAAATGTCAAAGATGGAACAGCATTTACCCCAGAAAACTGGGATGTCTGGGTAAAAAAAGCCGCAGCCAAGGCTGTACCAGGTGCTAAAGACTTTCTCCAATTTGCAGACAAAAACGGTGTCCAAATTTACTATGTATCTGACCGCACGATAGATCAGGTAGATGATACGATCAAAAACCTAGAAAACGAAGGAATTCCTGTACAAAGCCGCGATCATCTCATGTTCCTAGAAAAAGGCGTCAAATCTAAAGAAGGTCGTAGACAAGCAGTCCAAGAAAAAACCAACTTAGTCATGCTACTAGGAGACAATCTTGTGGACTTTGCAGAGTTTTCAAAGACCTCTGAAACTGAGCGCGACCAAAAATTAGAGGAACTCCAAAAAGAGTTTGGTGAGAAATTCATCATTTTCCCTAACCCAATGTACGGATCATGGGAAAGCACTGTTTACAATGGTAATAAATTGGATGCCAAGGGTCAAACTGAAGAGCGACAAAAAAACTTACAAGGTTTTGATAAATAAAATAAGGGAGCTATCTACCAGTTTACACCAACCACAAGATATCGTATTTGCGAGGATATCAAAAAAGACGACTTCCAAGCGGAAATCGTCTTTTAATAAGGAATCAATCCCTCAGAATGTTCGCTCATATAATCTGCTAACCAGTTCATACCATAGACTATTTCAAGCGCTTCTAGTTCCGCCATATATCTAGCAATTCTTTCCTATCTATTTATGATACTTTCCTTTAACGTATCATAAACACAACCTTTGTTAATTGAGCTGAAAAAAACGATGATTTATAACAAAATCAGTACTTTCTATCACAAAATTTCATGTATTTGTCGTAAAATACTTCGGACAGACTAGTCTGAACGTCAATTAATTTACCATCAACTCTTTGAGAAACGGACTTTTCCAATTCAAAATGTACTTCATTTAGTATAGATGTAGCCATAAATCATATTTTCTAAGTGGTTTATACATGACTAGCCGTCAGGGAAAGCAAATATGCAAAATTTAGAAATTTTGATATAATAGAACTATCAAAAAGTAAAGGAATGATTGGTATGAAAGCAATCACAGCTCACAGCTCACAGCTCACAGCTCACAGCTCACAGCTCACAGCTCACAGCTCACAGCTCACAGCTCACAGCTCACAGCTCACAGTTCACAGCTCACAGCTCACAGTTCACAGCTCACAGTTCACAGTTCACAGTTTTCTCTTGTTATTTAATCGTGCGCATTTTTATGTAATCTGTAGAATGTAGTATATAGCATTTTGATGAGATGATGTTTTATATTGTA
>NZ_CAMPPY010000008.1 GCF_946902915.1 Streptococcus sp. Marseille-Q5986
TAGTAGTGAGAAAATCTCCGACGGGAGAGAGTACTCACTACTTTTTCTTTATGTTAAAGTAAAGGTGTCTTGTAAAGTCGTAGGGCTCTTTGGTGCTAGACGTCGCGTATTGAAAATAAAATCACTAGAACACGGAATTATTCAAGACAAAAGAGGTAATATCATGCCTACAGTATTTGGGATTGATGTGAGTAAGGCAAGTTCTGAAGTGGCAATTTTAGTCAACGGTGAGAAGAGTCATGGATACACTAGGCTCAATGACCCCATTGGCTTCAATCGTCTTTTGAAGGCTTTATCATTTTGTGAATACAGGTTCTAAATTTGCAAAGGAGTTGTGATTGTTATTTGATATCCATTAACCTTTCCAACTATTTTTTGCATTATATAATTACTCGCATGGTACGCTGGCACAGCTTTAATAACAATTTGATATTCATCAGCTGAAAACAACTGCTCTTCTCCCCAATTTAAAACTATATTATTTAAACATGACAATCCTTCTGTGATTTTTCTGTTAGGAGAAATTACGGTCTTATCCCTTAGGTATCCTTTTCCTATATCATCTAAATGATCTCGATGACCATGAGTTATTAACCAAACGTTAACCTTATCAAGAAGCTTCTTGTCATTATTGACATCAGTTTGTTTTTTAGATACAAAGCCTTTAAATTAAACCAAAGTACCTTTAGGAGATAAATCAGGTTCAATCCCTATATTAAATTTGACATCTACGGAAATGACTCCACATGCAACTCCAAAATAAGTAAACGAAATAGACATAATACTCCCACAAATACTTTCCAAATCACTTTTTTCTATGAAAAGATAAATTCTTTATGATTAGAAAAATTATAACACGATTCACAAATTATTACTACTTACCACTTAAGACCATAATAAAACCTAGCTATAGAAACTTTCCTTGTTACTAATAGCTAGGTTTTATTTTAGTTTAATTAAAATTTCTTTCCGGCAACTGGAAATCCCCTACTTCCGATACATTTTAAATTGTAGGAAGAGGTCGCTGTATTTACCTGTCCATTTATGGTCAAATTTCTCATAAATTTCTAGGTGTTTCATGGTTTCAGCATCAGGATAGAAGGCCTTATCTTCTTTTGTTTCCTCTGGGAGCAGTTCCTTAGCTGGTAGGTTTGGTGTTGAATAACCGACATACTCTGCATTCTTAAGAGCATTTTCAGGTTTCAACATAAAGTTGATAAAGGCATAGGCTGCGTCTTGGTTTTTGACTGTTTTGGGAATGACCATATTGTCAAACCAAAGGTTGCTGGCCTCAGTCGGAACCACATAGCGGAGGTTTCCATTTTTCTCCAGCATTTGGCTGGCTTCTCCAGAGAAGGTCACACCGATAGCAGCGTTATTCTGAATCATGTAGCCCTTCATCTCATCCGCCACAATAGCCTTGATATTTGGAGTCAGTTTATAGAGCTTGTCCACTGTCTCTTCCAACTGTTTCGGATTTTTAGAGTTAAGGCTGTAACCAAGCGAGTTAAGCCCGAGTCCCAGCACCTCACGCGCCCCATCAAAGAGCATGATAGAATTCTTATACTCTGGCTTCCAGAGGTCGTCCCAATGTTCAGGCGCTTCATCGACCATGGTTTCATTGTAGACAATTCCCAAGGTCCCCCAGAAGTATGGGACAGAAAATTTATTGCCTGGGTCAAAGGACTGGTTGAGAAACTCTGGTCCGATATTTTCGATTCCTTCAATTTTTGAATAATCAAGCGGTACCAAGAGGTCTTCGTCCTTCATCTTGTTGATCATGTATTCGCTTGGGATGGCAATGTCGTAGGTCGTTCCACCCTGCTTGATCTTGGTATACATGGCTTCGTTGGAGTCAAAGGTCTCGTACTGGACTTGGATGCCTGTTTCTTCTGTGAATTGTTCCAAGAGTTCTGGATCGATATAGTCCCCCCAGTTGTAGATAACCAGTTTTTGACTATCTCGGCTATTGATTTTACTGTCTAGATGAGTCGCAATTCCCCACAAGATCAGGATGATGGCTGCAATTCCTGCTAAAAATGAATAGAGTTTTTTCATGCTTGCTCCTCCTTCTCACGTGAGATAAAGTAATAACCAACCACTAGGATAATACTAAAGAGAAAGACAAGGGCAGACAGGGCATTGATTTCTAGCGAAATCCCCTTACGAGCACGAGAGTAAATCTCGACCGAGAGGGTTGAAAAGCCATTTCCCGTTACAAAGAAGGTCACGGCAAAGTCATCTAGCGAATAGGTGAAGGCCATGAAATAACCTGCAATGATAGACGGAGTCAGGTAGGGAAGCATGATTTCCTTGAACATCTGAAACTGGCTAGCACCAAGATCATAAGCCGCATGGATCATGTCATCATTCATTTCCTTGAGACGAGGCAAGACCATCAAGACCACGATAGGGATGGAAAAGGCCACATGACTAGAGAGAACGGTCAAAAAGCCAAGTGAAAACTTAAGCTGAGTAAAGAGAATCAAGAAGCTGGCACCAATCATAACGTCAGGCGCAACCATGAGGATATTATTGAGTGATAGAAAGGCTTCTTGGTATTTCTTACGAGACTGGTAGATGTAAATGGCACCGAAAGTCCCGATAATGGTCGCTATCAAGGCTGATAGAAAGGCTAAGAAGAAGGTCTGGGTGAGGATCAACATGAGGCGACCATCACCAAACATAGTTTTAAAATGGCTCAAGCTAAAACCAGTAAAGCTATTCATATCATCCCCTGCATTAAAGGCATAGCCAATCAAGTAAAAAATTGGAAAATAAAGGATGATAAAGACAAAGGCTAGGTAAAGATTGGCAAATTTTTTCATCGTTCTCTCCTTTCCTTGGTCACCCACATGGTGATGAACATGGTCAGGATGAGAATCACACCGATGGTTGAACCCATACCGTAGTTGTCATTGGTCAGGAAGTTCTGCTCAATAGCCGTTCCCAGGGTGATAACGCGGTTTCCGCCAATCAAACGTGTCAGCATAAAGAGGCTCAAGCTAGGGATAAAGACCGATTGGACTCCACTTCGCACACCATTCATCGATAGAGGGAAGATGACATGTCGGAAGGTCTCCCACTTGGTCGCACCGAGGTCATAGCTGGCATTGATGAGGTTGTTATCCATATCATCCAAGACATTGAAAATCGGCAAAATCATAAAGGGAAGCTCGATGTAGCTTGCGACAAAGATAAAAGAGAAATCAGTAAAGAGCAACTGTTGGGACCCGATTCCGATGAATTCCAAGAATTGATTAATAGAGCCATTCTGACCAAAAATCCCAATAAAGGCATAGGCCTTGAGGAGCAAATTAATCCAGGTAGGCAGGATAATCAGCATGAGCCATAGTTGACGGTGCTTGAGACGGGTCAAAAAGAGGGCTGTTGGATAGCTGATAAGAAGTGTCACTAGAGTTACAATCCCAGCATAGAGCACAGAGTTGAAGCTCATTTTGAGATAGGTCAAGTTTTGTGACGCAAAGTAGGATTTGTAATTTTCTAAACTGAACTGGCCTTCGATGTTGAAAAAGGATTGACCGAAAATCAAGACCAAGGGTGCCAGGACAAAGAGGGCAATCCAAAGCATGTAGGGCACTACAAAGAGTTTAGAGCTTATTTTCTTCATCTCTTTCCTCCTCGATTGCATTGATCAGACCTGCTTCTTGCTCTTCGATTTCTACGTACTCTTCGATACGAGCATCGAATTCTTCTTCGGTTTCGTTGAGACGCATGATGTGGATATCTTCTGGTTCAAAGTCCAGACCGATTTCCTCACCCACGATGGCCTTACGGGTTGAGTGGATCATCCATTCATTTCCAAGTTCGTCATAGGCGATAATTTCATAGTGCACCCCACGGAAGAGCTGGGTATCCACCTTAACTTGGAGCTTGCCTTCTTCAGGAAGGGTAATCCGCAAGTCCTCTGGACGAATAACAACCTCGACAGGTTCATTTGGCTTCATCCCACCATCGACCGCTTCAAAGCGTTTGCCGTTAAACTCAACTAAGTAGTCCTCAATCATGGTACCTGGCAAAATATTTGACTCACCGATAAAGGTAGCAACAAAGTGGTTGATTGGCTCATCGTAGATGTCAACAGGTGTTCCTGACTGGACAATCTCTCCATCATTCATAACGAAAATCCAGTCACTCATGGCAAGGGCTTCTTCCTGGTCGTGAGTGACAAAGACAAAAGTAATCCCCAATCGTTGTTGCAGTTCACGCAGTTCATACTGCATGTCTGTTCTTAATTTCAAGTCCAACGCTGACAAAGGCTCGTCCAACAAAACCACACGGGGTTGGTTGATGATAGCACGGGCAATGGCCACACGCTGACGTTGTCCTCCAGAGAGTTTACGGATGGAACGTTTTTCGTACCCTTCCAACTGAACCATCTTGAGAACTTCCGCTACGCGTTGCTCGATTTCTTTCTTGTCAATTTTACGCAAGCGAAGTGGAAAAGCAACATTTTCAAACACATTCATATGTGGGAACAAGGCATAGGATTGAAAGACGGTATGGACGTCTCGCTTGTTGGTTGGGATATCATTAATTCGGACACCGTCTAGCATAATATCTCCTGTCGTCGCATCCAGTAAACCTGCAATGATGTTTAGGATGGTTGATTTCCCTGAACCAGATGCGCCTAGAAGGGTGTAGAATTTCCCTTCTTCCAACTCAAAGTTGATGTCTTTGAGAACCTTGGTGTTGCTGTCTTCAAAAACTTTAGAGACGTTTTTGAATTCGATAATTGGTTTTTTCAATTGGCATAAATTCCTTCTTTTTCATAAATTAACAGATTAGGGCTCTGTCAGACCACTACTACCTCGTGTAGGAGATTGAACTGCCTACATACATCTTCGCTAGCGATAGGCTTTCACCTCCTTTCCATTGACATAGTAGCGGCTTTTCTGCCTAAATCTTACTCTTTCTCACCCAAGATTCGGACTTCTCTTTCAAGAGTGACACCTGAGTGTTCCTTGACTTTTTCAATAACAGATCGGATCAAGTCCTCGTAATCTTTAGCCGTTCCATCAGCAACATTGATCATAAATCCTGCGTGTTTTTCTGAGACTTCTACTCCACCAATACGATAGCCTTTCAAGCCAGCTTCTGAAATTAACTGACCTGCAAAATGCCCGACTGGACGCTTAAAGACCGAGCCACAAGATGGATATTCCAAAGGTTGCTTGAGTTCACGTAGGTGCGTCAAGCGGTCCATTTCTTGCTTGATAACCTGATGGGTTCCTGGAGCAAGGGCAAATTTAGCTGACAAAACAACAGCTCCAGAATCTTGAACAGCTGAATGACGGTAACCAAAAACCAATTCCGTGGCAGATAAGGTCTCAATCTCCCCTTCCTTGGTCAAAATTTGACAAGACTGCAAGATATGGGCAATCTCTCCTCCATAGGCACCCGCATTCATAAAGACCGCACCGCCGACGCTCCCTGGAATGCCACAGGCAAACTCGAATCCAGTCAAACTATGACGGAGGGCAATACGTGTCGTTTCAATCAAGTTGGCCCCAGCTTCCGCTTCAATGGTATAGCCATCAACTGAAATGTTATTGAGCTTGTCACACAAGATGACAAATCCACGAATTCCACCGTCACGAACGATGATATTGCTGGCATTCCCTAGCACCATCCAAGGAATACTCTCTTGATTAGCAAATTGAACGACACGCGCCATCTCATAGCGATTCCGTGGCAAAACCAGATAATCCGCTCGTCCCCCTACCTTAGTGTAGGTATAGAGCTTCAAGGGTTCCTTAAAACGAATATCAATTCCTTCTAATTGTTCTTGTATTCTAGTTACTAATGTCATATCTCTCATCCTTTTGTAAAGTGATTTCATTATACCATTTTTAAAGATTTTTGACGACTGGAAATTTCTGTATCCAATTTATCACATAAAAAAAGAGGTCACCCCTCTTTTTATGATTTTTTCCAAAATGTAGATTTTGTCAGCCAGACAAGAGCTATAAGTTCTGCGAGAAGGATAAACTCAACTAGAAGCGGATTTGCAATCCATCCCACTTGAGATAGAGCTGGAGCCAAGTCAAATAAGGCATGCAAACCATAGGCAGCAACGATATAGAGCCATTTCTTTTGACGGACACTTTGATAGACCCAGACAGTAAGGCTAATTTGGAGAACCAGAGCAAGGACACGCTCAACTCCTAGTAGATAGACCTGCCATGCTGATAGAGACTGAACTGTTTCTAATGTACCCTTTGTAAGAAGATTCGCCGCATCAGAGTTTGAAGATTGTAGGAGTGAAAAGAGGATCAAAAGGCTAATCAAACTTCCCATTCCGAGGTAGAGCATCTCTAAGCCTCCATGTCCTAAGCCATAAGCCCAAGCATCTCTATCTTCCAACTTTCTCTTTTTCTCCAACCATTTAAAAAAGACAAAACGGGTCGTCTCTTCAAAGAGGGCTGCCATAGCGATCCCATAAAGAACGTATAAGAAAGGCTCCTCCTGCATGAGCGGAATGGTTCCATCTTTTTGCGGATGGAGTACCAGAAGGTGAACCATCTTCTCTAACACTTGAGAAGAAACAAAAAATGCGATTGCCCCCAAGCCCATCACTGCAAGAGAGATTTTAAACCGTTTTTTGGCATACCAAGTTCCACCTACTAGAATGAGAACTAAAGCGATCATGGTGAGGATAATATGTACTGTCATCTTTTTCTCCTATTCTGACTTATCAATATCTTTCTTCATCTCGTCAACATTAAATTTGGCAAATAAATACTGGCGATCTTGGACTGGAAAACGTTGGTTCAACTGGTCGACTGCCCCAACCTCAATCATTCCTTCTTTGATAACAAAGTCCATCACATGCCCACCAAAGGTCAAATCATCTGAGATAAAATGCAAATGGTAGCCTGCAACACTCACTCCATGGAAAATCTCCGGTGTCCAAAATCCAACAATGGTTCCCGATACATTTTCACGGCTATATTCAGGTTGGTGAGTCGCGACATCAGCAAACTTGGTATCAGGTGTGGATTTGGGAATCATCCGTACGTGCATTTGTGAAAATTCGCCATGAATCTTGATGGAACGAAAAAGATTTTCCCCATCATAGTAGGACTCAATTCGTTTTTCCAATTCCTTATCTGTCATCTCAAAGCGCTGACGGAAAATCACTTCTGCCTGATGAGGGACCACTGCTGCATAGGGAATAAGAGCATCCGTTGCCACCTCAACGATTTCAGGCGTTTGACCAGCCCCTTTGGCTTGATAAGCCTTGCCATCAAGGACAATCAACTCCCCATCAATGGAATCCAAGGTTCCCAAACCGAGGTCACCATGTTCCAGCAATTCTCCTACTGTCATGGTTCCACCATAGAGACCAGCCATTAGGGCACCTAGAGTATTGTATTGAAATAATTTAACCGGTTCCTGCACTTTTCTATCCATTCTCTTTCTTGTCTGTTATACTCAATGAAAATCAAAGAGCAAACTAGGAAGCGAGCCGCAGGCTGCTCAAAGCACTGCTTTGAGGTTGTAGATAGAACTGACGAAGTCAGTAACATATATACTGCAAGGCGAAGCTGACGTGGTTTGAAGAGATTTTCGAAGAGTATTATTCTATAAATGTTACTCCTAAGTATACCACATTTGCCCCTAGATGTGAACGAGAGAAACACTCTAGACATTGCCAAGAAGGAAAAAAAAGAGTACAATGTAATAAAATCAAGGGAGGGCTGGAATGAAGAAAGAAAGTAAATACCAAGCAATCGTTTCCTTTCTCAAAAAATGTATCGAATCAGGAAAATTTCCAACAGGTAGCCGGCTTCCCTCTATCCGTCAACTGAGCCAAGATTTTCACTGTAGCAAGGACACTGTCCAACGAGCCCTGCTGGAATTACGCCATGAACAATACCTCTATGCCAAACCCCAAAGTGGCTACTATGTTCTAGAACAAGGACAGCACCAAGACTTGGAAATTGAAGTCACTGACGAGCATGCTAGTGCCTATGACGACTTCCGACTCTGCGTCAACGAAACCCTGATAGGCCGAGAAAACTACCTCTTCAACTACTATGACAACCAAGAAGGACTTGAGGAACTCAGACAATCTGTCCATCAACTTCTTTTCGACCAAGCCCTCTACTGCAAACCCGACCAACTGGTTCTAACATCTGGTACCCAGCAAGCTCTCTTTATCCTTTCTCAGATTGACTTTCCGAGCGAGGGAGCTGAGATTTTGGTCGAACAACCGACCTACCACCGAATGAATCGCCTCTTGGTCGCTCAAGGATTAGCTTACCAGACCATTGAACGCCGTATTGATGGCATTGACCTTGAAGAACTGAAAGAACAGTTCAAATCTGGCAAAATCAAGTTTTTCTACACTATTCCTCGCTTCCACTATCCCCTAGGTCATTCCTATTCTGATCAGGAAAAAAGGGCTATTCTGGATCTAGCAAATCAGTATGGTGTTTACATCGTAGAGGATGACTATCTAGGGGATTTAGACCCTAAAAAAGGGCAAACTTTCCACTATCTGGACACTGAGGATCGGGTCATTTATATCAAGTCCTTCTCAACCAGCCTCTTTCCAGCCCTTCGTATCACCGCTCTCATTCTCCCAAATGCCCTAAAAAAGGCCTTTGTTTCCTACAAAAATATCCTAGACTATGACAGCAATCTCATCATGCAAAAGGCTCTCTCTCTTTACATCGATAGCCAGCTATTTGAAAAAAATCGACTGGTCAGACTGACTCTTCAAGAGAACTATCAGACTCAGATAAAGAAAGTGCTTGAAAGAAATACCTGTCTCTTGCCCTACTATCCTCTACACGATGGCCTTCTGCTTGATTTGAGACACTATCCTAAAATCGTCAGTTTAAAGCATAGCTCACTCAAACTAGACTTTTTTGAGAAGGCTTATTTGGACGCCTGTCCTTATCAGTTCGCCAAAGTCTCTCTCGAAAATCTAGAAGAGTTATTAGAATACATAAAAGCAGAATTGGATTAAAGTCCAACTCTGCTCTTTTCTTATTGTTCAACTTCTGTTAGTTTCGCTGCTTTTTCTAGATAGCTTTGATAGGTTCCGTCATCTTTTAGTTTTTGGATAACCTTATCGACTACTGCTTTTAAGTCTGATTGATCCTTCTTGATAGCAACTGCATTGGCTTCGCCATCTTTCATCGTCAAAGTAGCTGTCGCAACGGCAAGATCTGAGTTTTTACCTGCGTAGCTAAGAGCAACTGGTTCATCCATATGAACAGCATCCACTTTTCCAGCCTGCAATTCATTGACTGCTTCCCCCATATTGGTCAAGGATGTCAATTGGGCATTTGGCAATTGTTCCTTGACCATGGTTTCTGGTACAGTTCCCTTTTGAGCTGCGATATTGGCACTTGCGAGGCTTGAAAGATCCTTGTACTTGTCTAAATCGGCTTTTCTAACCAAGAAACTCATCTTGTTTTCATAGTAAGGGATTGAAAAGTCAAAGACTTCCTTTCTCTCATCTGTGGCACTAATTCCCGCAATGGCTAAGTCAGCCTTTCCAGTTTGAAGGCTGGTCAAAACATTGTCAAAACTCATACTAGAGATTTCAAGTTTAACCCCAAGCTCATCCGCAATCGCTTGAGCCATATCAATATCTGCCCCAACCACTTGGTTTTTACCATCTACCAAGGATTGGAATTCAAATGGCGCATAGTCTGGACTGGTCGCAACGACTAGCTTTCCTTTTTGTTTAATAGCGTCCACAGCTGACTGGGAACTATCCGTTCCTGACTGGCAAGCTACCAAAACCATGCTGGCCAGCATGCTACATACAACTAACATCCATTTTTTAAATTTCATAAATAAACAACCTTTCTATTATTTCTGAATAATTATAACTCTTTTAAAAATAGTTGTCAACCCTTTTAGAGATTTTGACTGCAAAACAATTCTTTTCGTAAAGAAAGAAGACTGATTTATCACAATCAGCCTTTTATTCTGTATATTTAAACCGTTTCTTATAGTTCGACAATCTTCCCTGTTTCAAAGTAAACAACCCATTCACAGATATTTTTAGCGTAGTCTCCGATACGTTCCAAAAAGGAAATGACCTGGAAGTAATCACGGCCTGTAACGATGGCTTCAGGATGTTTCCTAATCTCCTCTGTAGCAAGATCACGAATACTGTCAAAGTAATGGTTGATTTTTTCGTCCATAGTTGCTACTTCGTAGGCTTGATCCACAGAGCCATTCAGGTAAAGTTCGAGAGCAGTTTCAACGAAGTTTTTCACATCGCGCCCCATTTTTTTGATTTCTTCCTCAACGGCAGGGATGCGTTGTTCCCCCTTCATACGAATAGTTGCTTTTGCGATTGACACTGCATGGTCTCCCATGCGTTCCAGGTCTGATACTGCCTTGAGAACGGTCAACACGGTACGGAGGTCTTGAGAAACAGGTTGTTGAAGGGCAATCATTTCAAATGATTTCTTTTCGAGTTTCACTTCATATCCATTTACTTCTGCATCTTCCTCAATAACTTCTTTTGCCAAATCACGGTCATGTGTGACAAAGGCACGCACTGTACGATTGATTTGTGAGAGCACTTCTTGTCCCATGGCATAGAACTGGTTGTGCAATTTCTCTAAATCTTCTTCAAATTGAGATCGTAACATCATTCAACTCCTTATCCAAATTTTCCTGTAATATAATCTTCTGTTTCCTTGTTTTGTGGGTCTAGGAACATTTTCTTAGTATCGTTAAACTCGATCAAATCCCCATCTAGGAAAAAGCCTGTTTTATCAGAGATACGAGAGGCCTGTTGCATCGAACGCGTAACCAAGAGCAGGGTGTATTTATCTTTCAGACCATATAAGGTTTCCTCAATCTTACCAGCTGAGATAGGATCCAAAGCTGAAGTCGGTTCATCTAAGAGGATGATTTTCGGACTGGTTGCCAAGACACGGGCAACACAAACACGTTGTTGTTGTCCACCTGAAAGCCCAATAGCTGAATCATGCAAACGATCCTTTACCTCATCCCAGATAGAAGCACGCTGCAAGGCTTTTTCCACTGCTTCATCCAGAACTTGCTTGTCCTTCATTCCATTGATACGAAGCCCATAGACAACATTTTCATAGATAGACATAGGAAAAGGGTTTGGTTGTTGGAAAACCATACCGATTTCCTTACGCAATTCAACCGTATCGGTACGTGGACTGTAGATATTGTGGCCATTATAAATCACTGTTCCAGTTGTTGTCACCTCAGGATTTAGATCGCCCATGCGGTTGATGGCTTTGAGCAGGGTGGACTTTCCTGATCCAGAAGGACCAATCAAGGCGGTTATTTCCTTAGGTTGGAAAGAAAGGGAAACACTATTCAAAGCCTTCTTTTTATTGTAATAAACGGACAGGTCTTTAACCTGCAAAATCGGTTCTGTCATACTGTTTCCTTTCTATCCAAAGTGTCCTGTTACGTAGTCATTGGTTGACTGCAGTTTGGCATTTTGGAAAATATTAGAGGTCTTATCATACTCAATCAAGTCACCCAAGTAGAAAAATCCTGTGTAGTCACTAGCACGCGCAGCCTGCTGCATACTGTGGGTCACGATGATGATGGTAAAATCCTTCTTCAATTCCAGCATGGTTTCTTCCAGCTGGGCTGTCGCAATCGGATCCAAGGCTGAAGCAGGCTCATCCATCAAGAGGATGTCTGGCTTGACAGAGATGGCGCGAGCGATACAGAGACGTTGTTGCTGTCCACCTGATAGGGTCAAGGCTGATTTGTGCAAATCATCTTTGACCTGGTCCCAAAGGGCAGCCTGACGAAGAGAGGTTTCGACAATTTCATCCAAGACTTGCTTGTCCTTAACTCCTGCACGTTCGTGAGCAAAAGTGATGTTGCGGTAAATAGACTTAGCAAATGGATTTGGACGTTGGAAGACCATTCCGATATGCTTGCGCATCTCATAGACATTGATTTCTGGACGGTTGACGTCAATCCCTTGGTAGAGGATTTGACCTGTTACCTTGGCAATATCAATGGTATCATTCATCCGATTGAGACTCCGAAGATAGGTAGATTTCCCTGATCCAGATGGACCAATTAAGGCTGTTATTTTATTTCTTTCAAATTGCATATCGATGCCCTTGATGGATTCATTTTTACCGTAGTAAACATGTAAATCCTTGGTAGAGAGGGCCACTTTCTCTTCAGGAAAGGTGATGATATGCTTTTCATCCCAATTATATTTTGACATGGCTTCTCCTTTAGGCAGCGGTTAATTTCTTGTGTAGGTAGCTTCCGAGTTTACGGGCTCCAAAGTTAAAGATGAGGATAAAGATGAGGAGCACGGCTGCAGAACCTGCTGATACGATGGTTCCATCTGGAATGGTTCCTTCACTATTGACTTTCCAAATGTGAACAGCCAAGGTTTCTGCTTGACGGAAGATAGAGATTGGGCTGGTCACACTGAGAATGTTCCAGTTAGACCAGTCAAGGGCTGGAGCGGATTGTCCTGCTGTATAGATGAGAGCGGCGGCCTCACCAAAGATACGACCAGAAGCCAAGACGACACCCGTTACGATACCTGGAAGGGCTTCTGGAATGACGACATGGACAACTGTCTCCCAACGGGAAATCCCAAGGGCCAGACCAGCCTCACGCTGCGTATGATGAACGTGTTTCAAGCTGTCCTCAACATTACGTGTCATTTGAGGCAGGTTAAAAACGGTCAAGGCCAAGGCACCTGAAATGATTGAAAATCCATACTCAAACTGGACTACAAAGATCAAGTAACCAAAGAGACCCACAACGACTGATGGTAGAGAAGACAAAATCTCAATACAGGTACGAATAAAATTGGTCACAGGCCCTTTTTTGGCATACTCAGCGAGGAAAACACCAGCTCCCATAGACAGGGGAACAGAAATGATCAAGGTAATGACCAAAAGGAAGAAGGAATTATAGAGCTGAATCCCGATACCCCCACCTGCTTGATAAGAGGAGGATTTCCCAGTCAAGAAGGACCAAGAGATATGCGGTAACCCTCTCACCAAGATATAGAGAATCAAGGATGCCAAGATGGCAACGATAATTCCTGCAATTGAGTAGAGGACAGCTGTTGCAAGTTTATCTAATTTCTTAGCGTGCATAGTTTTTCTTTCCTCTTTCTTTCGTAATCAATTTAATCACACTGTTAAAGGCCAAACTCATCAAGAGCAATACCAAGGCCAGTGACCAGAGAACGTTATTATCAACCGTTCCCATGACTGTATTTCCGATTCCCATAGTCAAAATAGATGTCAAAGTCGCAGCTGGTGTTGTTAACGAGGTTGGGATAACTGCTGAGTTTCCGACCACCATCTGAATAGCAAGGGCTTCACCGAAGGCACGCGCCATCCCAAAGACGACTGCAGTGAAAATCCCTGAACGTGCTGCTTTCAAGGTCACACGCCAGATGGTTTGCCAACGAGTGGCCCCCATAGCCAAACTAGCTTCGCGGTAGTGACGAGGTACCGCACGCAAGCTGTCTGTTGTCATAAAGGTTACAGTTGGTAGGATCATGACAAAGAGAACGAAAATCCCTGACAAGATCCCAAAACCAGTTCCACCAAAGACACTTCGGACAAAGGGAACTACGACTTGCAAACCGATAAATCCATAGACGACTGAAGGAATACCGACGAGAAGTTCAATGGCAGGTTGCAAAATCTTAGCACCTTTTGGTGAAACTTCTGTCATAAAGACTGCAGCTCCGATAGCGAAGGGTGTTGCGATGAGGGCTGATAAAATCGTCACAATAAAGGAACCCAAAATCATCGGAAGGGCACCAAATTGTTTACCTGAAGGATTCCAAGTTTGTCCAAAGAGGAAATCAAAGATGTTTACTCCATTGACAAAGAAGGTCGATAAGCCTTTTTGAGCTACGAAAATCAAAATCATCGCCACAATGATGACAATCAAAGAAAGGCAAGTGAAGGTCAAACCTTTACCAAACTTCTCAAGGCGAGAGTTCTTTGAGGGAGAAAGTAATTTTTTAGCTAATTCTTCTTGATTCATTATTGACTCCCTTCTAGTGCTGTCACCGTTCCGACAGCATCCTTTTGGACTTTCATTTCATTGATAGTGATATAGCCCATTCCTTTAACAATTCCATTTTGGATTTCATCTGAGAGGATAAAATTCAGGAATTCAGTAGCTAACTCATTTGGCTGACCAAGTGTGTACATATGTTCATAAGACCACAGAGGCCAGTTGTTGGTCGTTACATTCTCAGATGTAGGTTCATACCCATTCAGTTTCATGCTTTTCACGGAGTCATCTACATAGGCAAAGGCTAGGTAAGAAATGGCTCCTGGTGTCTGAGAAACAATGGATTTGACCATCCCGTTTGAATCCTGTTCTTGGCTCTGCATGGCAGATTGACCATCCATGACAACACTATCAAAAGTTGCACGCGAACCAGAACTTGCTGCACGGTTGATAATAGAAATGGCTAGATCCTTCCCACCGACTTCTTTCCAGTTGGTTACTTGACCTGTGAAGATGCTACGGAGTTGTTCAGTTGTCAGATTTTCAACGTCAACTTCCTTGTTCACAATCACTGCAAGACCAGCCACTGCAACCTTGTGGTCTACTAGAGCCGAAGCATCGATTCCTTCTTTTTCCTCTGCAAAGACGTCAGAGTTCCCGATGTCTACAGCTCCAGACTGGACTTGGGAAAGTCCTGTACCCGACCCACCACCTTGAACATTGACTGTTTTTCCGATGTTTCTAGAGCCAAATTCATCTGCTGCTGCTTCGACAAGAGGCTGAAGAGCTGTTGAACCAACGGCTGTCATGGATTCTCCACGATCAATCCAGCTAGCACATCCTGCTAGAGAACCTGCCATCAAAAGAGCTGCAAGAGACATGACGAGCTTTTTTCTTTTTTTCACTGTTATTCTCCTTGAACATAATGATAAATGTTCTGATTTCTTCCGTTTGTCCTGATCATCCAATAATCATCAATGATTGTCCCGCTTTATTTTATCCAGTCATTCTTAGGAGCGAACAATTCCATCGTATAAATCGTATAATATAAGTAATAATGAAAGACTATCAGAAAAAACTCATACTTCCACTATAACATAGAATAGGCTCTTTGACTAGCTTTTTCACCTGAATCTGAGCCCTTTTGGATAATAATTTTTCAAGACATTTCCCGTTACCTTGGCAAAGCCTAGTCCGTTTCCTTGAACCACAACTTGGTACCAGCCATTTGGTAGAGCTTCAGACAATTGAACAGTCTCACCAGCCACATATTTTACAAATTCCTCATCGTTGATTTCAACATTTTGTAGTACTTGACTTGGTTTCAAGGCTAATCCCAGAGCAAAGCTTGGTTCAAAACGTTTCTTTTTAAAGGTACCCAGATGGAGCCCATTTCTAGCAATTTTGAGTTTTCCTAGATCAGGTAGCAACTCTGGCAAGAGATAGAGCTGTTCTCCAAAAGTCTGCAAGATACCAGTTAGATTGACCCGCAAGTGTTTTTGGGCAAAATCATGCCACAAAGCCAGTTGTTCACGACTGAGATTGCTCTTGCTAGCTTTGAATTTAGGTGCTGGATTTTGTCCCTTAAACTGCAGGTGGGCAACAAACTGGCCTTCTCCCTTGAAATGATGAGGGTACATCCGAGCCGTTTCAGAAAGATTAATTCCTGCTACCATACCGTTCACATGCTCGACTGGAAGCAGTTCAACATCATAAGTATCAAGCAACCAGTGGACGATTTCTTCATTTTCCTCAGGTGCCCAGGTACAGGTCGAATAGACCAAATGCCCACCTTCAGCAAGCATGGTCACTGCATCTTCTAAAATTTCTCTTTGGAGACTAGCACATTGGCTAGGATAATTCGTACCCCAATAATCCATGGCATCTGGCTGCTTACGAAACATCCCTTCACCCGAGCAAGGGGCATCAAGGACAATCACATCAAAATAACCTTTAAAGACCTTGGCCAAGCGGTCAGCAGATTCGTTGGTTACGACAACATTTGTCGCTCCAAATCGCTCCATATTTTCCACTAAAATCTTAGCACGCTTGCTTGAAATTTCGTTGGAGACAAGGACTCCTTGATTAGCCAGATAAGCTGCTAGTTGAGTGGATTTTCCACCTGGTGCTGCTGCCAAATCCAAGACCTTCATTCCAGGATTGGGTTGAGCTACCTGAGCCACCATCTGGGCTGCAGGCTCTTGTGAATAAACGAAGCCCGTCACATGCTCTGGTGACTTCCCAGAAACTTTACCATAATACCCCCAAGGTGTATTGGGAATGGCATCTGCAAACGATAACTGACTTTCTTTTAAGGGATTAACCCGAAAAGCCGAAACTGCTTCTTGTTTAAAAGAGGCAAGAAAGTCTCTTGCCTCATCTTCTAGTATCGCTTCATATTTTTCAACAAATCCTTCTGGAAATTGCATTTAGTTCTCTTTCCTTTCGTAGATATAAGACTGAATTTCTTCTTGCATCTCGATTGGCACCATCATGACAGGCTGACGCGTTTTAAAATCGGCAGCTTCCCCCAATACCGTAAAAAGACGATAACCCAGACTTTCTCCTAAGATACTGGCCGCAGCGTAATCCCATGGCTGCAGGTAGGTAATATAAGTCAGAAGACGACCCGATAAAACCTTTGCAAAACTAATGGCCGCACTGCCGTAGACACGGACTCCCAAAGCTGCTCGCCCCAAATCCGCCAAGCCCCACTCATTGCTTTCAAACATACCTGAGTTACCAGCAACCAGGAATTCTCTGAGGGGCTTCTTTTTAAAAGTCGGTAAGGGCTCATTATTACGATAGGGAGGAAAAGCACCACCACCATGGTAACAATCGCCTTTCATGACATCATATATAATGCCAAATTTGCCCACACCATTCTCAAAATAAGCCAACATCACGGCAAAATCTTCCTGCTGGGCGACAAAGTTATTGGTACCGTCAATGGGATCAATCACCCAAACAGAACCTTGATCAACCGCAACACGTAAACAGCCCTCTTCCGCGCAAATTAAATCCTCAGGATAGGAGGACTTGATTCGATCAACCAAGAGTTCCTGAACTTCTTTGTCCAATCGTGTCACCAAATCAGTAGGAGAAGACTTGCGCTCAACCTGCAAATCTTCTTTCATGTGAGCCCAAATATAGTCAGCAGCTTCCTGCACAATCTGTTTGGCAAATTCAAATTTAGTTTCCAAGAGAAATCTTCCCTTCCCCTTTTTCCTTGGCAGCCTGAACTGCTCGGTAAAGCGAATAACCACTAACTGTTTCAAATTCGCGACCTAGGCGCTTTTCTTCACTTTTGCTCGGAACGACAGACTTAAATTCCTTATAGGAATCTAGCAGTTTTTTTGCTTCTACCTTATCTTCATAAGCAGCTTCAACATCATTAAAAAAAGAAAGCACTGAAGCAAGTTCTTCAGTGCTCCACGACAAATCTAGTGGGTAACTATACTGTTTGTTCATCTATCCTATACCAGCTCTCATTCTTGCTTCTTTTAGTTCTTGCTTACGGTAACTACGAGGGAGAAAAGCACGAATCTCATCTTCATTAAAACCGATCTGCATGCGTTTGGTATCTATAATAATTGGGCGACGCAAAAGACTAGGATATTGCTCAATCAACTGAAGCAACTCCGATACCGAGATACTCTCTACATCAATATCCAATTTTTGAAAAATTTTTGAACGAGTTGAAATGATGTCATCAGTACCATTTTCGGTCAAGGCAAGAATATGCTGTAATTCTTTTCTTGTTAAAGGACTAGTCATAATATTATGCTCTTGAAAGGGCACCTTATGCGTCTCTAACCAAGCCTTTGCCTTACGACATGATGTACAACTCGGTGATAAAAATAGTGTAATCATGCTTTTCTCTTCTTTTATCTATACTTGCTATTTCTATTATACAAAAAAATAAAGCGCTTGACTAGGTATTTTTAGAAAAAAAGACTGTTTTCTTCAAAAATCTCCTGCTTTACAAGTTTATCTTTAGGATAACCTAACAATAAATAGGGAGCAGAGCAACTTCTCTCGTTTTTTTATTAAAAATACAGAATGTTATCCTCTATTTCCTTGAAGCTTTAACAAGGAGGAAACCGAATATTCCCTCATACAAGGCAAAGAAAAATAAAAAGGCATGGAGAAAGAAAGTCTCTGGTAAAATCCAAATAACTGGATCCTTTGCTGGATCAAAAAGCCAGGTATCATCTCCCACGAAGAGAATCTGATGGAAAAGAGTAAAGAACTGGTCAAAACCAATCAACACTCCCCCAAGACCAATCAGTAAAGGCAAAACCACTAGAGCCAAAAGCCCTTTACTAAATAGAGACAAGAAGCCCTTTTTCACAATCCCTTTGACAAAGACATAGAAACTTGGCAGTGTCACTAAGGCAACTAGTTGAACAAAGTGAAAAAGATTCTTCACAACCGCAAAGTGATGCAGACCGGCTGCTGACGAACGAAAATCCGGCATCTCTAAAACCTGACTAAAAGGATTGGTCAGGTAATTCATCAAGATATGAAAGTTGTACTGAATGGTTTCTGGTTTTAGATAAACTCGATCCGTCAAATTTAACCACTTGATTTCCAGCGGATAGAAAAGCCAAGCCAGATAGATGGTCAGAAGGATTGAGAGGGAGAGGAGAAAGAGCATAGAGCCCCAAAAGGTTAATTTAGTTTTCATCAAAGTTCCACTCCGCAAGGCTAGAAACCACATGAGTCGGTGCGATTGGCAGGTCTGCTACTTCTTCTGCCTTGGTAAAACCTGTCGTCACCAAGAGCGTTGGAATGCCATTGTCAATCCCAGCTCGGATATCAGTCAGATAGTTGTCCCCAACCATGAGCAATTCTTCTCTTTTCAAGCCCAAGTGCTCAACCGCCTTGTCCATGATGATAGCATTTGGTTTTCCGATATAAACAGGCTTCACTCGTGTTGCCACTTCAAGAAGCGTAATCAGTGAACCAGCACCAGGTAAAAGACCGCGTTCTGTCGGGATATTGAGGTCAGGGTTGGTTCCGATAAAATGGGCACCCTTTTGGATAGCCAGAGTTACTGTTGCAAATTTTTCATAGTCGACCTGCCAGTCCAGTCCTACTACCACATAGGCAGGATTTTCCTTGTCTTCCACATAACCAGCCGCCTTGATGGCATCCTTGAGCCCTGCTTCTCCAATAACATAGACCGTCTTTTCCAGTCCCAAGTCATTCATATAGTCGATAGTTGCCAAGGTCGCTGTGTAGACAGTCGATAGGGGCGTTTCGATATTAAAATTCTGAGCCAACATCTCTTGAACACTCTCTGGAGTGCGGGTTGTATTGTTGGTCACAAAGAGATAGGGGATATCCCGCTTTTGCAATTCATGGACAAAAACCTCTCCTGCTGGAATTCTATCTTTCCCCTTATAAATAGTTCCGTCTAGATCAATTAAATAGCCTTTATATTTCATCTATTTCTCCCTAATCCTTTTCTATTTCTTGCCAAGTGATAATAGCCTGTGCATTGGTAACACCGTCGCTTGTAATCTCATGCTTGCTTTCCAGTCCAGTCCGCTCAACAGCCGATGTAATCACCCCACCTGGTCGAACTTCCTTGACATACTTGAGGTTGATTTTCTTGGGAACATATTGGGTCAAAAAATCTGCTCCCATGACCTCAAAAATCCAGTCCAGGTATTTACTGTTATTAACATGACCATTCATATCCAAATCGTAAAAACGAACATGGTAATCCTTGCTGACAGGCTCTTCCAAGAGCTCATACTTTGGACCACGAATGAGCTTTTTATCAAAATCAGACTGGTAAGGAGCCACAATCTCGGGTTCGACAGCATGGACTTTTCGACTATCTCGATCCATCAGAACAAAGGTCGCCATCATGTGGATGAGCTCCTGCCCTGATTCATCATAAATGGTAAATCGACGGTAGCAAAAGAGCCGATTGTAGCTCAAAGCTTCCGTTTCGATGGTAATTTCTTCCGCAAAACGAGGCAAATGAGCCACCTCAATATCATAATCTGTGATAATCCAGACCAGATTATGCTCTTCCAAAATGACCTTATCACTAACTCCCAGTTCAATCGACTGCATCCCTGAAACTTGCAGGGACAGCAAAATCACATCTGGAAGTTTGATATGACCATTCATGTCAGCCATATCAAAAGGAATCTTCATTTTCATTTGATAAGTTAAGCCCATGATCCTACTCCAAAATAAATCGTTCTGCTACAGTATCTCCCAAAAAGAGACCTCTCTTTGTCATACGCACGCGGTCACCCTCTGTTTGCATGAGACCTTGTTGAACCAAGTCTCTGACAATTTGTCCATAAATTCCTTCAAAAGATCGGCCAAATTTTTCCTCAAATCGCGCCATAGAGACTCCTGATTTCTTGCGGAGTCCCAAGAACATTTCTTCTTCCATTTGCTCTTTTTGACTCAGGTATTCTTCTGTAATACGAGCATTGCCTTCCTCAACTGCACTAAGATAATGACGAATGGGACCATGGTTTTTATAGCGAACACCATCGACATAGCCAGATGCCCCAGCACCAATGCCATAGTATTCAGCATTGTCCCAATACATGAGGTTGTGGCGACTTTCAAAACCGGGTTTGGAAAAATTAGAAATCTCGTAATGCTCAAAACCTGCTCGCTCCAACTCTGCGATGATGTACTCAAACATCTCCGCTTCCAGTTCCTCCTTAGGCAGAGGTAATTTCCCACGTCGCATCCGATTCATAAAGACCGTATGGTTTTCCAAAATCAAGCTATAAAGGCTCATATGAGGAATATCAAGCGAGATAGCCTTAGCTACATTGTCCTTGACCTGAGCCATAGTTTGACCAGGTAGAGCGTAGATTAGATCGATGGAAATATTGTCAAAACCAGCGAGTTTGAGGCGGTCGATATTCTCATAAATATCCTTCTCCAAGTGACTACGCCCAATCTTTTTCAGCATTTTGTCATCAAAAGTCTGCACACCTAAGGAAACACGATTGACTGGCGACTGTTTCAAAACCGTGATTTTATCCGCGTCCAAATCGCCTGGGTTGGCCTCAATAGTCAACTCTTCTAAGGCTGACAAGTCCAGGTTTTGGGTCAAGCCATCCAAAAGCACTGCTAATTGCGAAGCTGACAGAGCCGTTGGCGTCCCTCCTCCAATATAGAGAGTTCGCAACTTTTGGATATCATAAGAACGAAATTCTTCTAGCAGATGCTCCAAATAACTATCTACTGGCTGATTTTTAATAAAAACTTTTGAAAAGTCACAATAATAACAAATCTGGGTACAAAATGGGATGTGCACATAGGCGGACGTTGTTTTTTTCTGCATGGTAATTATTATACCACAAAAGCGAACAATACTTAGAATTCCGTTTAACAAAATCCTAGCATTGTTCGCTTTCTTTATCTAAACATTCTTTTTTATTTTATGACTAACACGATTCCCAGAATCAATCTAGTTTGTCTTTATAATACAAAAGAATGAATATTCATTTGACTAAATTTTTAGTATTCTTTTTTCTTTCCAAGAGCAAGTCCGAGACCTCTTAGCATACCAAGAAGCCCTAGAGATGCAAGAGTTGCATTCGATTCTGTTCCTGTGTTTGGCAATACATTTTGAGAATCATTTGACTTAGCACCATTGTCAATAGTAGTCTGAGTATCTACCTGATCTGCATTTGGAGTTGTTGGTGCAGGTGTATCTTGACCAGAACCTCCATTAGTAGCAGGTGGGACTGGCGCAACTGGAATCGTATTTGTATTTGGACCTACTTTTCTGAAAATGTGGATCATTACTGGTTCATTTTCATCAATCATTGTTCTTACAAATTCATATCCTGGAATTAATCCATGTTCAGCACCCTTTTCATTACCTGTCTTAACGAATGGTTTCAATACATTTCCATCTTCATCAATCCAGAGAACCTCAATCATTAGCTCTGGCAATTTAATTGAATCCGCTAATACACCGTTTTCAAAAATTGTTACATTAGGAACTCCCACAGCTGGTTTACCTGGTTCCGTAATCTTACCTGTACCTGAGAGTTTACCTTCTGGGAGGTCACTGTTTGGTACTGTACCTTTTCCATCTTCACCTGGCATTTCTACCTTAGTTCCTGATGGGTATGTTAAGCCATCTGGTTTCTTCGGTGGTACTGTAACATCACCTGTCTTAGGAGCTTGTTCTAACTCAACTGTTGGTTCTTTACTTGTTCCATAAGTTCGAACTGTTGTTGGAGTTACCTGACCTGTTTTGGAATCAACTTCATAGGTAGTGGTATCAATCACATCACGACCTTCAGAATCTTTAGATTGTTCAACCTTAGTTTTAGCACCAATTTTAACGACTGGGTTACCAACGTGTTCTGTGATGTGACCATCGTTTGGATCTACATCGTAAGTGGTGGTAGTTACTGTTTTACCTTTTTCACCCTCAGTACGCTGATCTGGTGTACCGAAGTCTTTTTCAACATCTTTAACGTATTCTACTTCAGGTTCAATCGGAGCTTCTACGACTTTGTCTTTGGCACCAACTTTAACAAGTTTTGGTGTTGTTGTTACTATCTTACCTTCAGATCCATTATTAGTAACCGTGTTAGTTCCTACATCTCTGGTTTTATCTGCTTCATACCGCGTTGTTACCGGAATTATTTTAGTTACAACTTTAGATTTGACACCATTTGGATTGACAATGTCTTTTCTTACTGTTGGAGGGAGGGTACCGGTACTTGCATTGACCGCGTAAGTGGTTGTCTTCTTAACTACATCATCGCCTTCATCTATCCCCTGTTGAGGATTTCCTCCGGTCCCCAGAGTTATATCAACTCCTATATCTTTCGCATCATTTGTTCCACGAAATGCCAACACTTGTGCAGTTCCATTTGGTAAATATAAAAAATCACTCTTAGTTTCATACAACACAGCATCCAGTCCACTGGATGTATGATAACTTTTCTTCCTTTCCCAATAAAGTCCCAATTCCTTATTCATCATCATATATTCATAACGTGGTTTCCTATCACCATTCTTTTTATATAACTCTGATTCTGTTAAGGGTTTCTTATAATCCAACACTCTATCAATGTAATGATTATCACGGTAGGACAATTCCATGAACATAATCATATCGCGTCCACTTACATTCTATTTTAATCTTTCATCTGGCTTTTTTTTACTGTCAATAATACCATCACCATCAGTATCTTCTAATAAGGGATGACTATTATAGCCTACATACTTTTCCCCGCCTTTTTCATAAATATAAAGTTCTTCTTTATCCTTCAAATAATCATCATCTGTATAAGCTTCTGAACTTAACTCAGGGCCGTTTAATAACAAACTGTCAAGCTTATCACCTTCTGAACCGATTACTCCTGCTTTTATTTGCTTAGCGTACTCATCAGTTAATTCATATTTTTTAATATTGGAAGGATTTGATGCTGCTCTCACCTCTGAAGTACTTGATCTGTCTTCACCCGCCACGGAAGCCCTTGTGGTCAAGCTATTATTTTCCTTATCCCCAGATATGCCGAGTTCTGTAGTCCTTGTAGATCCTATTGGAACATCTCTGGTATCTAACTCAGAAGAAGGATTATCTTGATTATCTGGTATATGTTGAACTTCTTCTCTTTTCTCCACAGAAGATAGAGAATTTTCCGTAGAAGCAAGCACTCCCTAAGATGGTGTAAACAAGGCAATTCCTATTAATACAGAAGCACTCCAACAGAAAACTTTCGAATCGAAAAACGTTGGCGTTTATTAAAAATGTCTTTCATTTTACCAACTTTCTTTCTAGCTATTTTTTACAAAATAGAGGCTTCTACTATTTTCCCTTGACAAAATACTAAATCGTTTCTTGACTAAAATTTCAGAGCTTTTCCTCTACTTGATCATAAACTATCACATTGATTTCTAATCATAGAAAAATGGATGGCTTAATGTTAATAAAATATCAGTAAAATATAAAAAAATGTAAATATTTTACTTTCAACAATGCCATTATACCATAAAAAATCTTGACACTCATGTGTTTTTAAAAAGGTTTGTCAAAAAGTCTTCAAAATCATAAAAAACGCATAATATCAGGCATTTACAGTCCTTGATACTATGCGTTTTATCTTACACAATTTACTAGATTTGCGACTACTATTGAATTTTTTTCCCTCTCTGTCAAATCTAGATTTTTTCTTCTTTGATATCAATCACAATCTCTTCTGATTCATCAAGAGTTTCGGCCTTTTCTTGCCATTGCTCCTTGAGATTATTGAATTGATTTTTTGAGGCTTCTGTCGCTTGACGGGCGCATGATTTGGCTTGAGCAAGTACACTGTCCACAGTGATTTCACCTGACTCAACCTGTTCTTTGGTTCTCAGAACAAAATCTGTAGCCTGCTCCTTAACTTCTGTCAGTTTTTCACAGACCTGCTCCTTGGCATACTCAGGATCTTCTCTCAAATCATCTAGAAAATCTTGAGCCTGACTGCAAACTTGTTTGCCCTTATCGCTTGTTAAAAACAAGGCAAGAGCTGCACCTGAAACGGTTCCTAAAAGGATAGAGGATAGTTTACCCATAAGGATTCTCCTTTTTTATTTTTTTAAAAATTTACTTGCAAGACGAAGAGCTGACAAACTTGCCCCAGTCTTGAGTGTTTTTGAACCAGCTGATGAAGCTTTCTTGCTCAAGACACGCGCATGGTCATTGAGATCTGAAACGGATAGAGACAAATCTGCAACAGCACTAAAGAGTGGATCAATCGTTGCCACCTTGACATTGATATCATCTGCCAAGACATTAACCTTAGCCAGCAACTCATTAGTATGATGCAAGGTCACATCTACATCTGAAGTCAAGGTTTTAATCGTCTTTTCTGTTTCATCAATCACACGTCCGAGCTTTTGCACAGTAATGATTAGATAGACCAAAAAGACAATCAAAGCTAGAGCAACAAGAATATATGCAACTTCTAACATTTAGTTTTCCTCCTCTGTAATATAGTAAGGGGCCTTCTTTCGATTTTGATAAATAACGATCATTATACCGAGACCGATAAGGACAACTGATAGCCATTGAGACACTCGAAGACCAAAGAACATGAGACTATCTGTCCGCATGCCTTCAATAACCATGCGACCGAAACCATACCAAATCAAGTAAAAAGCAGTGATATGACCTCGTCTGAGACTCTTCCATTTTCGTCTCAATATCAAAATCAAGCCAAAGCCAAGCAGATTCCATAGAGACTCATAAAGGAAGGTCGGTTGACGATAACTCCCCTCTATATACATCTGGTCACGGATAAAGCCAGGTAGATAATCCAGATTATCCACTGCTGCACCATAGGCTTCTTGGTTAAAGAAATTGCCCCAGCGACCCAAACTTTGGGCTATCATGACGCTAGGCGCTGCAATATCTAGAAAATCCCAAGTATTGATGAGTTTACGATCAGCAAAGATATAAAGTACAAGGGCACCAGTTATCAAACCACCGTAAATGGCCAAACCACCATTCCAAATGGCAAAAATTTCTCCCAAATTCTGACTATAGTAATCAAAACGGAAAATGACATAGTAGAGACGAGCTCCTAAAATAGCCAGAGGAAAGGCTATCAAGATAAAATCTAAAATATCGTCTGGTATGATCTTCTTTCTAGGCGCTTCTTTCATGGTCAAATAAACCGCAAGAATCAAACCTGTAACAATACATAAGGCATACCAACGAATGGCTAGAGGTCCTAGATGAATAGCAATTGGATCAAGCATTAGGCACCTCGTTTTGAGCAATAAGATTTGTCAAGCGTTCTTCGAACAAACGGGTCGCATCAAAGCCCATTTCCTTGGCACGATAATTCATGGCGGCTGCCTCAATCACGACAGAGATATTACGACCTGTTTTAACTGGGATGCGGATACGAGGAATGGCTACGCCAGAAATTTCTAATTCCTCTGCATTGTTTCCAAGTCGATCAAAGGTCTTATGCGTATCGTAATTTTCCAAATAGACAGCAAGCTGAACCTGTGAAGAATCCTTGACAGCACTCGCACCGTAGAGACTCATGACATCGATAATCCCAACCCCACGAATTTCAATCAAGTGTTTCAAAATTTCAGCTGGTTCACCCCAGAGAGTAATCTCATCCTTGGCAAAGATATCGACACGGTCATCGGCTACCAAACGGTGACCACGTTTGACAAGCTCAAGACCTGTCTCGCTCTTACCAATTCCACTATCTCCCTGAATCAAGACGCCCATCCCATAAATATCCATCAAGACACCGTGCACACTGGTACGTTCTGCCAAACGTGAATCCAGATAACTAGATAATTCTCCAGATAAACGACTTGTCGCTGTACGGCTGGTTAAAATAGCAATCTTACATTCTCTGGCTGCCTTTAACATCTCCTCTGGAACCACCAAACCACGGGCCACAATGACCGCAGGTGTCTCAGGTAGAAACATTTTTTTCAAAACTTCATAACGGCTGTTGGAAGGCATGCTGATCAGATAAGACCACTCCTTCATCCCCAAGAGCTGGATCCGCTCTGGCGTGTAGTAGTCAAAATAACCTGTCATTTCAAGACCAGGTCGCGTAATGTCCGCTGTATTGATTTCCTTTTCAAGCAATTCTGGTTCGCCATAGACAATGTCTAGTCTAAGCTTTTCAATCACTTCTTTTACTAAAACCGACATCATTTCCTCCTTCAATCGAGTTCTTCCCTCTATTATATCAAATTGTAGGAGGATATTTCAGATTTTTGCAGGATTTATAGTATTTATTTAAAAGAAAAAGGACTAGATTTCTCTAGCCTTTCATTTCAATTAGAATTTTTTACGTTTACGAGCTGCTTCTGATTTACGTTTACGTTTTACAGAAGGTTTTTCATAGAATTCACGTTTGCGTGTTTCTTGAAGAGTACCAGCTTTAGTAACCGCACGTTTGAAACGACGAAGTGCGTCGTCAAGAGATTCATTCTTACGTACTACTGTTTTAGACATTTTTTTCACTCCCTTCAAGTTCAATATCTATTTTATTCTACACGTAAAAGGAATAATTGTCAAGCAAAAATGCGGTTTAATTTTGATTTTTTCTTCCATTTATACAAGAGTTGAAAGCGTTCAATAGAACATTGCTTTTTATTTTTCAAGTAAGCTAAGCGCTTCAGCATCTGCAATGATGGTCACATCAGGGTGATTTTGGAGGCTACTTGCTGGTAGATTCTCAGTCACTGGACCAGACACTGTTCCGGCAATGGCTTCTGCTTTTGATTCACCGTAAGCAAAAAGAAGGATTGACTTGGCATCCAAAATGTTTTTAATCCCCATTGAAATAGCTTGGGTTGGGACGTCTTCAATCTTGTCAAAGAAGCGCGCATTGGCTTCAATAGTAGACTGGTCCAGTTCTACCAGATGCGTTTGACTGTCAAATGGAGTACCAGGCTCATTAAAGCCGATATGCCCATTGCGACCGATTCCCAAGATTTGGAGTTCAACTGGATGATCAGCCAAAATTTGGTTGTAGCGTTCAACTTCAGCTTCAGCATTGTCCTTAACACCACGAGGCAAGAAACTTTCTTTAAATGGTTTTTGGTTGAACAAATTTTCTTGCATGAAGTGACGGTAAGACTGAGGATTGTCGCCATCAAGACCTACATACTCATCAAGGTTGACACTGGTTAGATTTGAAAAATCAAGGTCACTTTCAACAATTTCCTTGTAAAATTCAAGTGGGCTACTTCCTGTCGCAAGTCCTAGGGTTTGAGCGCCGTTGGCCAATTTTTCCTTCAAAATCTCAAAAGCAACTTTTCCACCTTCGATTTGGTTTTCAACTTTAATAACTTTCATCTTTTCATCCTCCATTTCTATCTATATTTATTATATGGTATAGACCAATTTTTGTCAAGTGAAAACGATTTAATTCTAAAAAAAGAGCGACTATACTTGAAACATGTTATAATGGATAGGATTAGAACTTAGAAAGAATGAACAGATATATGAATACAGCTGATTTTGATTTCCACTTGCCAGAGGAATTGATTGCCCAAACACCCCTTGAAAAACGGGATGCCTCTAAACTCCTCATCGTCAACCGTGAGACGAGAAAAATGCAGGATAAACACTTCCACTCAATTATTGATATGCTGGAACCTGGTGATGCCCTTGTTATGAATGACACCCGAGTTCTCCCTGCCCGCCTCTATGGTCAAAAGGAAGAAACTGGAGGTCATGTGGAACTTCTCCTGCTCAAAAATACTGCTGGAGATGAGTGGGAAGTTCTTGCTAAACCTGCCAAACGCCTCAAGGTCGGTACTCGTATCCGCTTTGGTGATGGTCGCCTCAGCGCTGTCGTTACAGAAGAATTGACCCACGGGGGACGCATTGTCCGCTTTGAATACCAAGGAATTTTCCTAGAAGTCTTGGAAAGTCTGGGAGAAATGCCTCTACCACCTTATATCCACGAAAAACTGGATGACCGTGAACGCTATCAAACGGTCTACGCTAAAGAAAGTGGCTCTGCTGCAGCACCGACTGCTGGTCTTCACTTCACCAAAGAACTGCTAGCAGAAATCCAAGCTAAGAGTGTCCATCTGGTCTATCTGACTCTCCATGTCGGACTCGGAACCTTTAGACCCGTTTCAGTTGACAATCTGGACGAACACGAAATGCACTCAGAATTCTACCAACTTTCTGAGGAGGCAGCTAGCACCCTTCGCTCTGTCAAAGAAAATGGTGGTCGTGTCATTGCTGTCGGAACCACTTCTATCCGCACCTTGGAGACTATTGGTTCCAAGTTTGATGGACAAATCCAAGCAGATTCTGGCTGGACCAATATCTTTATCAAGCCTGGTTACGAATGGAAGGTTGTTGATGCCTTTTCAACCAATTTCCACCTGCCAAAATCAACTCTGGTCATGTTGGTTTCTGCCTTTGCCGGTCGTGAATTAGTCTTAGATGCTTATCACCATGCTATCCAAGAACACTACCGCTTCTTCAGTTTTGGCGATGCCATGTTTATCTATTAATTTACATAATCAAAAAACGCATAGTATCAGGCATTATAAAACCTTGATAGTATGCGTTTTGTTATGGATAAAGAAGGTGTTAGTCTTTTCTCAAGCTCTGAACACTGGCATTGATTACCGCGCCGACAATCAAAATCTTAGCGATGAGAATAAACCAGAACATCATGACCACCACGACAACGGAACTGAAGAAACGAACGTCCACGAGGTGATTAACATAGTTGTTGACATAGACTGAAAAGATATTGAGCAGGAAGACCAAGGTCAACAAGACAAAGGCACTTCCTGGCAATACATGTCGAATTCGTCGCACCTTGACATTGGGCAGGAAATAATAAAGCATGACCAAGATGGCAAAAATCAAGGCATAGACCAAGGGACCTGTTAGGTCTTGCAGATAATCAAAGAGAGGACTATCTGATTTCCAGTAGCTTTTGATAAGGTTGAGGAGCATGCGGCCAAAAACACTCAGAAAGAGAGCCAAGGCAAAGAGAATCTGCAATCCGAAACTGACAAACAAACTCATGAGCTGATGGGAAATCATTCCACGATTTTTTGCTACTCCGTAAGCTTTATTAAAGGCTTTCTGTAGGAAATTCATGGATTTTGAAAAGGTCCAGAGGGCTGACAAAACCGCAAAACTCAATAAGCCTGTTGAAGGTTGTGTCAGCACTTCTGTAATAATCTTTGCCACCACATCATAGACCGTATCCGGCAAAAATTCATTGACAACCTTCAAAAAATTGGAAACTGGAATCTGAAAATAAGGGAGGATATTGACTACCACCAAAAGCAGGGGAAAAATCGAAATCAACCAATAGTAGGCTACTGCGACACTGGTCAGCTCACTATCTGAAGCTTGATAATAATGTAAAAAAGCTTTTACTAAAGGCTTGTCTATCAGCTCTTTCCACCACTTCTTCATGTCACACTCCTTCACTTACAATCTTGATTAATTTTTTCTTACCAATTCCATCATATCATAAGGCAGGGTATTGGCAGCTTCCTTCAAGGAATAGTTCTCTAAGTTATTCACATTTTGCCGTAAGTTCTTGGCATACTTAGTCGTAATCAATCGTTTCTCTTCATATTCGAAAATCAATTTACGCTCTAAGTAATAGCCTCTCAGCATTTCATCGATATTGTTAGGCTTGACACGATTGATAACCCGTTCGACAAAGGCACCACTGCTGATAATAGCTGTTTCACGGAGACGAGAATCCTGCATGAAGCTAATCAAGGAACTCTTATAAACCCCTTTTAGATTCTCCAAACTTTCGATAATCATCTCTGTATTTTCTAGATAGAGCTCTGCAATTTGATCATAGTCAAGAGCTCTGAGTTTCTTAGATTCTTCATTTTTCCAACTGCGGAAGGTCTTGCCAAAGGTAAAGACTTCATGAAGGAGAAAACGTAAAATCCGCAAGGAAACAAGGAAATAATAGGTCACTCGTGAAGCAAACTTGCGATTGATACCTTGTTCCATGTTTTTCAGATAACGTTGGTAAACCCGATAAGCACGCTCACTCATCTTGCCTTCCTCGTAAGCCTGTTCCAATCCATCGCTTTCAATACTGAGGATAAGAAGTTTCAAGGCCTCCCAGTCTTCTTGAGCTCCCTTATTTTCTTGACTCAGGATGAGATTTTCAATACGTCCATGATAATTGTCAATGGCTGCATAGAGGGGAAGTTTATTTCTGGTATCTTCCAACTCTTTTTCCAACTCTATCGTCACTTCATTTAAAATGGCGATATGCATGAGATAGTCCTTGCTTTCTTCCTGTTCATCAGAAAGATGAGGTAAGACCAAGAGACCTGTTAAAAAGCTGACAAGCGTGACACCTGCGACAAGGAAAAGTAAGAGAGGATACTCCTGCTCTAAATCACTTGGTATCAGAAGAATTGTAGCAATCGACACCGTTCCCTTGACGCCTGAAAAGGTCAAGAGAAGCATATCTTTCATATACTTATTCAGTTTTTTCTTGAGGCGGCGTGTCTTGGAGGCATAATAGCCATAAATCATGACAAAACGAATGGCAAAGAGGACAAAGGTAAGGGCGACAAGAGATACCAGCAAGAGTAAGGGATTATAGATGGGATTGGTTAAAATAGGTTCTGCTATCATTTCCAACTCCATTCCCAAAATCACAAAGACAGAACCGTTGAGCATGAAGGTTACTGTATGCCAGACTGTCTCGGTCACCGTATCCACTTGGGCTTCGAGAAGCGTGATTTTCTTAAAACGGCTTGCCTTCAAAATCCCCGCAACTACAACAGCAATAATCCCTGAGACGTGTACCTCTTCTGCTAAAAAGAAGGTCAACAGAGGCAAACTCAATTCCAGAAGGAGCTCACTGGCAATATCCGTTGCGCGGACACTTAGCAAGAAGCTATGGAGGAAGCGGTTGGTCATGGCTGTTAAAAAGCCAATCAGAAAACCACCTAGAATTGAAAAGATGAGCGAGCTCCCAGCTTGGCCAAGCGAAAAGGTTCCTGTTGTCCAAGCCGCCAAGGCAACTTGAAAGGCCACCAAGCCAGAAGCATCATTCAAGAGTCCTTCACCTTTAAGGATATTGGAGACACGTTTAGGAAAGCTAAAGCGCTCCGAAAGAGAGGCAAAGGCCACCAAGTCCGTTGGCCCAAGAGCCGCCCCAACAGCCAAACAAGCTGCCAAGGGAAGGCTAAGCCAAAGAAGATGGGCTAAGCCACCCAAACTCAGGGTCGAGATAAAAATCACTGGAAATATGAGATAAACAATGATTCGCCAGTGTTTAAAAATAGCTGTAATATCCGCTTCTTCCGACTCTCGGAAAAGCAAGGGTCCGATAACCAAGGCCAAAAATAACTCTGTATTAAGGTGAAAGTCGGCATTGGGTAAAAAGAGACCAATCACAATTCCAAAAAGAATTTGAACCAAAGGGAGAGGCAAAAAGGGCAGGAGCTTATTGATTGTACTTGAAACAATCAAGACAAGTAAAAATAGGATGAGGTAAATCAGTAATTCCACGCAATTCCTCCTTAGTCTTTTTTACAACAGGATTCAAATATCTCCTTCTGCTCTTTGATTTTTTGGTCAATCTTGGAACAGTCTTTGTGCTCAATTTTTCTCTGGCACCGTTCCATTTCAAGAGCAACTAATTTTTTCTTGATTTTAAGCATTTTTTTGCTCATATGCGCTTGGTCTAGCACGCCCACTGCACGTTCGTGGTGGATTGACTCGACAAATTTCTGGCGCATGGTATCCAGCTTTTCACGTAGGTATTGTTTATCCATGTCTATCTCTCTAATTTTTCAATCATAACTAAAAAGGGCGGGTTGTTAACTTGGTTCAGGGTTCGGTAAATGGCAGCTGTGTACTCTTGTTGATTCAACTGGCTAACAAAATCCAAGACAGCATCCCGCTCGAGGTCTCCTCCTTCATGACCATAGTAGATCATAATAGCAATCCGTCCCCCTTTGACAAGCAAATGGCACAACTTTTCTAATGCTTCAATAGTTGTCTGCGGTTGGGTAATGACAGATTTATCAGCCGACGGTAGATAGCCCAGATTAAAAATTCCTGCCTTGGCTTCTGTCACAAACTGATCCAGTGTCTCATGGCCTCGCAAGATTAGCTGGGCATTTGTCATTTCAGCCTGTTCCAAACGCTCTTTGGTCTTTTCCAAGGCTTGTTCCTGAATATCAAAGGCATAGACTTGTTTAGCTAGCTTGGCTAAAAAAAGGGTATCGTGGCCATTTCCCATGGTTGCATCCACTACGACATCCTCTTTTGTCACTACTTCAGCCAAAAAATCATGTGCCATCTCAAGTGGTCTTTTCATTTTTAAACTCCTATTTTACAGCCTTGCATCCTTGCACGCTTCCGCGACGTCGCATTTCAGTTTCAATAGCATTTAGCACTTCCCATTTATTGAGGCTCCACATAGGACCAATCAGCATATCTCTCGGTGCATCTCCGGTAATTCGGTGGATGACGATATGCTTGGGGATGATTTCCAGTTGGTCACAGATGACTTTGATATACTCGTCCTGACTCATCAGTTGCAAACGCCCCTCGTGATAATCCCGTTGCATACGCGTATTGGTCATAAGATGAAGTAAATGCAGTTTAATCCCTTGAATATCATTATCAGTGACACAGCGGCGGACATTTTCAATCATCATCTCATGGGTTTCACCGGGCAAACCATTGATCAAATGAGAAACAATCTCAATCTTGGGATACTTTCTCAAACGCTTGACCGTTTCTACGTACAATTCATAGGAATGGGCGCGGTTAATCAAGTCAGAGGTTGCTTCATAAGTGGTCTGCAAGCCCAATTCAACCGTTACATGCATGCGCTCCGACAACTCAGCCAAATATTCGATGGTTTCATCTGGCAGACAGTCTGGCCGTGTTCCAATATTGATTCCAACTACACCTGGCTCATTGATCGCCTGCTCGTAACGTTCCCGAATCACTTCCGCCTTTTCATGGGTGTTGGTAAAATTTTGAAAATAAACCAGATACTTCTGAACATCTGGCCACTTGCGGTGCATAAAGTCAATTTCCTTATAAAATTGCTCACGAATAGGGGCATCCGGTGCTACAATAGCATCTCCAGAACCAGAAACCGTACAAAAAGTACAGCCTCCATGAGCCACAGTTCCATCACGATTGGGACAGTCAAATCCCGCATCAATAGGGACTTTAAAGGTCTTTTCTCCAAAGAGTTTTCGATAATAATCATTCAAGGTATTATAAGGTTTCATAACCTTCATTATAACAAAAAATACCCACAATCTCAAAAGCCTGACTTTCCTATAAATTCCTCTGTTTCTCGTTTCCTTTAGAGTTTTTTTATGATACAATATAGGTATGATTTTAATGAAAATAGCATCTATTTTATTGTTGATATTAACTTTGGTGGTTTGCTTTATTGTCTCCAAACTGTTCGGACTTAGGAAAATAGGGTTTAATTTCGCAGATTTAGCTTTTCCACTTTTGATATTTGAGTATTATCTGATTACTGCTAAAGCCTTTACCCACAACTTTCTACCGCGACTTGGTGTCGCACTTTCTCTCCTAGCAATCCTCCTTGTAGTCTTTTTCCTTATCAAAAAACGAAGTTTTTATTACCCTAAATTCATTAAATTCTTCTGGAGAGCTAGTTTTCTCCTAACCTTAATCATCTACATAGCAATGATTGTTGAATTGATGATGGTAAAATGATTACCAACCCAGAGTATTTAAATGCTGGGTCTTTCTTTTACTCCTATACCTACAAAAAAACCTAGGACAATAGTCTCTTATCCCCAAAAAAGCAACGGATTTGCCGTTGCTTTTTGCATGGTTACGATAGTCTTGGTAAAATAGAACTGCACAATACACCATTTAGAAAGGCTATCTTATGCATATTCACTATAACAAAAATCAAACAACTTTACCACTAGAAATCCGTTCTTTCTTGCCACAAGACCATCTCGTCTTTATTATCTGAATACCTTGGAAGATAGTCCTTTCCCTACCTTCTATCATGCCTCTGCTCACCCGTCTTAGCACCCTAAAATGCTTGTATCTACTCTTCTATTTGCCTCTTCACAAGGGATTTTCTCTGCTCGAAAAATTGAAAAAATGATGATTGAAAATCTCGCCATGCAGTACCTAACAGGGCAGTTGGTTGTTAGCTATCGCACCATCAAGCGTTTTCGTGTCGCCGAAGGGATGGAAGAACTCATTCGTGATCTTTTCATCGACCTCAATCTTCGTTTAAAAATGGAAGAGTTAGTGATCTTAGATTGTTTGTGTATTGACGGGACTAAGATTGAAGCCAATGCCAACAAGTATCGTTTCGTGTGGAAAAAAGCAAGGGACAAGTTTTCCGTCAAACTGCAAGAACAGATACAGATGCCACTTTTATGCGGATGAAAGAAGATCATATGAAAAATGACCCACTCAAGGCTGCTTATCATCTTCAAATCGCTACTGAAAACCAATTTCTTCTTCACTATGATGTCTTCTCAAATCCGACAGATACCAAGACTCTTCTCCCCTTACTTGAAACCCCTAAAGACAGTTGTCGCAGATGCTGGATATGGAAGTGAAGAGAGCCTCCTTCGTTTAGATGAAAAGGAGGTGAACCATCTGATGAAATATGCCATGTTTGATAAGGAACAAAAGAGAAGGTATACACAGTCAGCTAGAAACTTAGGGAATTGGTACTATAATGGCAAGGAGGATAGCTATACACATCCTGATGGTTGGTGTTATCGTTTTCGCCCCATCAAACATCAGAAAACAGAGACGGACTTTCAAGAGGAAATCAAGGTTTACTATGCTGATGAATCTGAATCAGCTCCTCAAAAGGGACTGTATAGGAATGAACGCTATCAGCACTTAAAAACTAAAGAATGCCAGGCGCTTTTATCTCCCCAAGGTAGACAGATTTTCGCTCAACGTAAGATTGATGTGGAACCTGTTTTTGGACAGATAAAGGCTTGTTTGGGGTACAAGAGAGGGAATCTGAGAGGGATGCGTCAAGTGAGAATTGACATGGGATTGGTACTTATGGCAAATAAGCTCCTAAAATACAATAAGAGAGCCCTTAAAATGAAAAAGCTAGAGTTCTGCAATTGGAAATCTCTAGCTTTTTTGTGGTTGAGAACTATTTTGTCCTAGGTTCATTAATTACTCAGATTGTTATACAAATAAGTAAATTTCCTGAACTACGACACAGAGTTTAGCAAATCGATTTCATTTGCCAAACGAGGTTAGTGAGGCAGTTCGCCAGTTCACCTCCTTACTATTACGACGGCAAAGTCCATGAATCGATATCATTCGTGGACTTTGCCTAGTGAAGCGTTTAGGTAGACTACCATAGCAGTTACCGTCAAATGACAGTAACTTTATGTTGCTAGTCATTTGTAACGATTTACATCTTCTCTTCCAACTCTACATCTGGATACTTGTCCGCAAACCAGCGGAGGGCAAACTCATTTTCAAAGAGGAAGACTGGTTGGTCGAAACGGTCTTTGGCCAAGATATTGCGGCTTGATGACATGCGCTCGTCCAAATCCTCTGACTTGATCCAACGAACGGTCTTTTTACCCATTGGGCTCATGACCACTTCCGCATTGTACTCGCCTTCCATGCGGTGCTTAAAGACTTCAAACTGGAGTTGACCCACAGCCCCTAGCATGTACTCGCCAGTTTGGTAATTCTTATAAAGCTGAATGGCTCCCTCTTGCACCAATTGCTCAATCCCCTTGTGGAAGGATTTTTGCTTCATGACGTTCTTAGCAGAAACTTTCATAAAAATCTCAGGTGTAAAGGTTGGCAGTGGTTCAAATTCAAACTTGTTTTTTCCAACCGTCAAGGTATCTCCAACTTGATAAGTACCGGTATCGTAAACTCCGATGATATCACCTGCTACGGCATTAGTGACATTTTCACGACTTTCGGCCATAAACTGAGTGACATTAGATAGTTTGGCAGTCTTACCAGTACGAGGCAAATTGACACTCATACCGCGCTCAAATTCACCTGATACGATACGGACAAAGGCGATACGGTCCCGGTGACGAGGGTCCATGTTGGCTTGGATTTTAAAAACAAATCCTGAGAAATCCTTGTCATAAGGATCCACAATTTCGCCGTCTGTTTTCTTGTGTCCATGAGGTTCTGGAGCAAACTTGAGGAAGGTCTCAAGGAAGGTCTGCACCCCAAAGTTCGTCAGAGCTGAACCGAAGAAGACCGGAGTCAGTTCTCCAGCAAGAATAGCTTCTTCTGAAAATTCATTTCCTGCTTCTTCAAGGAGTTCGATATCGTCCTTAACCTGAGCGTAGAAAGGATTGTTACCAAATAGCTTATCCCCTTCTTCCAGACTGGCAAAACGTTCATCCCCTTTATAAAGTTCCAAACGTTGGTTATAAAGGTCATACAAGCCTTCGAAGGCTTTCCCCATCCCGATTGGCCAGTTCATCGGGTAGCTCGCAATACCCAAGACTTCTTCCAATTCTTGCAAGAGGTCCAGCGGCTCACGACCATCACGGTCCAGCTTGTTCATAAAGGTAAAGACTGGAATGCCACGGTGCTTCACAACCTCAAACAGTTTCTTGGTTTGAGCCTCGATACCCTTGGCAGAATCCACGACCATAACTGCAGCATCCACCGCCATCAAGGTACGATAGGTATCTTCTGAGAAGTCCTCGTGTCCTGGTGTGTCTAGGATATTCACGCGCTTGCCGGCGTAGTCAAATTGCATAACAGATGAAGTAACGGAAATCCCACGCTGCTTCTCGATATCCATCCAGTCAGACTTGGCAAAAGTCCCTGTTTTCTTTCCTTTTACGGTACCAGCCTCACGAATCTCGCCCCCAAAGTAGAGCAACTGCTCCGTAATGGTTGTTTTCCCCGCATCTGGGTGAGAGATGATGGCAAAGGTACGGCGTTTCTTAATTTCTTCTTGAATAGTCATAAGTTCTCTTTCTTTGATTCTCTATTTTTCTTGTTTCAATAGCTAAGAATGATTTCTACATTGGATTTTACCATTCCTTTCAACACTCCATTATATCGGATTTTAGCATTTTTTTCAATTTCTATTTCTTTTCAGTTTGGCTCCCTTATTTATAGGAAAATATGGTAAAATAGAACAGACTAAAAATCATCATTTCACGAAAGGATGCAAGATGAAAATTACGCAAGAAGAGGTAACACACGTTGCCAATCTTTCAAAATTAAGATTCTCTGAAGAAGAAACTGCTGCCTTTGCAACAACCTTGTCTAAGATTGTTGATATGGTTGAATTGCTGGGCGAAGTCTACACAAATGGTGTCGCACCTACTACGACTATGGCTGACCGCAAGACTGTACTCCGCCCTGATGTGGCTGAAGAAGGAACAGACCGCGACCGCTTGTTTAAAAACGTACCTGAAAAAGACAACTACTATATCAAGGTACCAGCTATCCTAGATGATGGAGGAGATGCCTAATGACTTTTAATAACAAAACGATTGAAGACTTGCACAACCTCCTTGTCTCTAAGGAGATTTCAGCAACTGAATTGACACAAGCAACGCTTGAAGATATCCAATCTCGCGAGACAGCTATCAACGCTTTTGTTACCATCGCTGAGGAGCAAGCCCTTGCACAAGCTAAGGCTATTGATGAAGCTGGAATCGACGCTGATAATGTCCTTTCAGGAATTCCGCTTGCTGTTAAAGATAATATCTCTACAGACGGTATTCTGACAACTGCAGCCTCAAAAATGCTCTACAACTACGAGCCTATCTTTGATGCGACAGCCGTTGCCAATGCCAAAGCTAAGGGTATGATTATTGTCGGAAAAACCAACATGGACGAGTTTGCCATGGGTGGTTCAGGTGAGACTTCTCACTACGGTGCGACTAAAAATGCTTGGGACCATAGCAAGGTTCCTGGTGGTTCATCAAGCGGTTCTGCGGCTTCTGTGGCTTCAGGACAAGTTCGCTTGTCACTTGGTTCTGATACTGGTGGTTCCATCCGCCAACCTGCTGCCTTCAACGGGATTGTTGGTCTCAAACCAACCTACGGAACAGTTTCACGTTTCGGTCTCATTGCCTTCGGTAGCTCATTAGACCAGATTGGACCTTTTGCACCAACTGTTAAAGAAAATGCCCTCTTGCTCAATGCAATTGCTAGCGAAGATGCCAAAGACTCTACTTCTGCTCCTGTCCGCATTGCTGACTTTACTTCCAAAATTGGGCAAGACATCAAGGGCATGAAAATTGCTTTTCCTAAGGAATACCTTGGTGAAGGGATTGACCCAGAAGTTAAAGAAACCATTCTGAATGCAGCCAAACACTTTGAAAAGCTTGGTGCCATCGTTGAAGAAGTCAGCCTTCCTCACTCTAAATACGGTGTTGCTGTTTACTATATTATCGCTTCATCAGAAGCCTCATCAAACTTGCAACGTTTTGACGGTATCCGTTACGGCTACCGCGCAGAGGATGCGACTAATCTTGACGAAATCTATGTCAACAGCCGTAGCCAAGGTTTCGGTGAAGAAGTGAAACGCCGTATCATGCTAGGAACTTTCAGCCTTTCATCAGGTTACTACGATGCCTACTACAAAAAGGCTAGTCAGGTCCGTACCCTCATCATCCAAGATTTCGAAAACATCTTTGCGGATTACGACTTGATTTTGGGACCAACTGCTCCAAGTGTAGCCTTTGACTTGGATTCGCTCAACCACGATCCAGTTGCTATGTACTTGGCGGATCTCTTGACAATCCCAGTTAACTTGGCTGGTCTACCAGGAATTTCGATTCCTGCTGGATTCTCTCAAGGTCTACCTGTCGGTCTCCAATTGATCGGTCCTAAGTACTCTGAGGAAACCATTTACCAAGCTACTGCTGCCTTTGAAGCAACAACAGACTACCACAAACAACAACCCGTGATTTTTGGAGGTGACAACTAATGAACTTTGAAACAGTCATTGGACTTGAAGTCCACGTAGAGCTCAACACCAATTCAAAAATCTTCTCACCTACTTCTGCCCACTTTGGAAACGACCAAAATGCCAACACCAACGTGATTGACTGGTCTTTCCCAGGTGTTCTGCCAGTTCTCAATAAAGGTGTTGTCGATGCCGGTATCAAGGCAGCTCTTGCCCTCAACATGGACATCCACAAAAAGATGCACTTTGACCGCAAGAACTACTTCTATCCTGATAATCCCAAAGCCTATCAAATTTCTCAGTTTGATGAGCCAATCGGCTACAATGGTTGGATTGAAGTGAAGCTAGAAGACGGTACAACTAAGAAAATCGGTATCGAACGTGCTCACCTAGAAGAAGACGCTGGTAAAAACACCCACGGTATAGATGGCTACTCTTATGTTGACCTCAACCGTCAAGGGGTTCCATTGATTGAGATTGTATCTGAAGCCGACATGCGTTCTCCAGAAGAAGCCTATGCTTATCTGACTGCCCTCAAGGAAGTCATCCAGTACGCTGGTATTTCTGACGTTAAGATGGAAGAAGGTTCGATGCGTGTAGATGCCAACATTTCTCTTCGTCCTTATGGTCAAGAGAAATTCGGTACCAAGACTGAGTTGAAGAACCTCAACTCCTTCTCAAACGTTCGTAAGGGTCTCGAATACGAAGTCCAACGCCAGGCTGAAATCCTTCGCTCAGGTGGTCAAATTCGCCAAGAAACACGCCGTTACGATGAAGCTAACAAAGCAACTATCCTCATGCGTGTCAAGGAAGGTGCTGCTGACTACCGCTACTTCCCAGAACCAGACCTACCCCTCTTTGAAATTTCAGACGAGTGGATTGAGGAAATGCGAACAGAATTGCCAGAGTTTCCAAAAGAACGCCGTTCGCGCTACGTATCTGACCTTGGCTTGTCAGACTACGATGCTAGCCAGTTGACTGCAAACAAAGTCACTTCTGACTTCTTTGAAAAAGCTGTTGCCCTCGGTGGTGATGCCAAACAAGTTTCTAACTGGCTCCAAGGCGAAGTCGCTCAATTCTTGAACGCTGAAGGCAGGACACTAGAACAAATCGAACTGACACCAGAAAACTTGGTAGAAATGATTGCCATCATCGAAGACGGCACGATCTCTTCTAAGATTGCCAAGAAAGTCTTCGTCCACCTGGCTAAAAACGGCGGTGGCGCGCGTGAATACGTGGAAAAAGCAGGCATGGTTCAAATCTCAGATCCAGATGTCTTGATTCCAATCATTCATCAAGTCTTTGCGAATAATGAAGCAGCCGTTGCCGACTTCAAGTCAGGCAAACGCAACGCAGACAAAGCCTTCACAGGCTTCCTCATGAAAGCAACTAAAGGCCAAGCCAACCCACAAGTCGCCCTTAAACTCCTTGCACAAGAGTTGGCGAAGCTGAAAGAAAGTGACTAATTCTCTAGTAGTCACCCAATGGTCAAGCCAGCTACCTTTTCAATCATATAGTTAGGAGACACATGAAAAAGTTTTACGCTCTTTTAATGACCTGTTTATTACTTATTTTTCTATCCGTGCCTCAAATCGTTGATGCGGGTGTCGGACATTCCAGAAGTGGAGGAAGTAGCCGCAGTAGCTCCAGAAGTACTAGTCGCTCAAGTGGAGGTGGAAGTCGTTCTGGTGGCTCATCCTACCACTACTACCGCTCTGGATATGGGTCTTCCTCTGACAGTTCTGCTAACTCTCCCTATCTAGGATTTATGTTCATATTAGTCGGAGGAATCATACTAGTTGTTATCGTCAAATCCTTGCAGAATAAGTCTGGAGATTCGAATTCAACGTACACTAGTAATGATTATCAAACTCTCCATCGTCGAGTTGAACACAACACACTGGCCATTAGGTGTGTGAAATACGGGGATCCAAACTTTGACACGGAAGCCTTCACATCTTGGGTTAAGGAAGTCTACCTTAGATTGCAGGTTGCCTGGACTGAGAAAAATTGGAACTCTGTCCGCGCTATAGAAAGCACTAGTCTCTACTCCCAACACAGTACCCAACTTGAGGATCACATTCGAGCTAAAACAACCAATGTTTTAGAGAAAGTTTGTATCGAAAATGTTCGCATCAAGGAGTTCATTGAAAATCCTGACGGAAACGATACCTTAGTTGTGATTCTGTCATCTACCTTGCGGGACTATGTCATTGACGATGAGAGTCGTCATGTGCTTGAAGGAAACCCTAAAAAAGATCTCTTCACCGTGTATCAATTGAACTTTATCCGTCAACATGGTAGCCAAACGCAAACAGTCAATCCCGACGAAGTTGTGAGCGGTCGTTGTCCAAACTGTGGCGCGCCATTGAAAATCTCTGCAGTTAGCGATTGTGACTACTGTGGTGCCAATCTCTCTCGTAGTCCAAACCAATGGGTACTGGACACCTATGATGTTGTGGATGAAGACGAGCTTTATAATTAGGAGGAATTATGGGATTTATATGTGCAGCCTTATCAGCAGGCTTAAATAGTTTTAATGATAGTAAATTTAAGGAAGCCATTGTCCTTCCAGACAATGTCTCTAGCGATGCCTTGGCCATCAAGGGACAATTACTCACAAAAGACTCCGATGGACATTCGCGTCACAGCAATCAAAATACTGGACTCTTGTCAGATGGCAGTGTGGTTATCGTTCCCCAAGGCTATACCGCTGTTTTGGTAAACAACGGTAGCTTCCTTGGTGAAGTCCTCGAAGCTGGTAGCCACGAATGGCAAGCTGGTGATAACACCTGGCTCCTTGAAAAAGGTGGTTTAAAAGGCACTTGGAAAAACTTTAAAAACCGTTTCTCTTTTGGTGGACAAGTCATCACTCAACAAGAAATCATCTTTATCCGCATGCAACCCATCGCGGGCAATAAGTTCGGCACACAAAATGCGGTCGAATATTTCAGCGAACGTTACCAACAACTGCTCAACATCCGTTTCTATGGCTTGTTTGATGTAAAAATAGCAGATCCAGTCCTCTTCTACGTGAGCTCTGTTAGCCACCAAATTACTGACGGACAGCCATTTACTCTCCAAGATGTAGCTCAAGGAACGCTCCGTCAAAATATCGCACCGAAAATCGCAATCGCCATTACCAAATACACCAACGAAAATAAGGTTGATATTTATAGCCTCAATGCCAATCAAGACACCTTTAACGAACTCACTAAACAAGAGGTCAACAAGGTTTGGACAGGTCTCTACGGGATGGAAGCAACCAATATCTTACTTGAAGATCTTAGCTACGACCAAGAAAGTCTTGATATCATTCGCAAGCTTGATAGTGAGCTCGTAGCAATGAAGTACAACACGATTGAAATCGAAGAACGCCGTGCTCGCAACGAAGCGCTCATTGCTGCAGCTGCCAATGAAGGGAATGGTAATGGGATGAACATGTTTATGGGCATGAATCTTGGCCAAACTCTCGGTGGTCAACTAAGCCAACAAGTTCAAAATCAAGCACCTGCTCAAAACACTGGGCAAACTGCCAGCAAGAATTTTTACATCGAAGTCGATGGAAAATACGTTCTCGTCACCAAAGACGAGGATGGGAATATCGTACCAGTCAACTAATCAAGTTCCTTCTGACATTTGAGTAATGTTGTCTTTTATGGTACAATAAAGAGTAAATTATTTTATTAAAGAGGTAAAAACATGATTGAAGCAAGTAAATTAAAGGCTGGTATGACCTTTGAAACAGCTGACGGAAAATTGATCCGCGTTTTGGAAGCTAGCCACCACAAACCAGGTAAAGGAAACACAATCATGCGTATGAAATTGCGTGATGTCCGTACTGGTTCTACATTTGACACAAGCTACCGTCCAGAGGAAAAATTTGAACAAGCCATCATCGAGACTGTCCCAGCTCAATACTTGTACAAAATGGATGACACAGCATACTTCATGAATACAGAAACTTACGACCAGTACGAAATCCCTGTAGTCAACATTGAAAACGAATTGCTTTACATCCTTGAAAACTCTGATGTGAAGATCCAATTCTACGGAACTGAAGTGATTGGCGTCACCGTTCCCACTACTGTTGAATTGACAGTTGCAGAAACTCAACCATCTATCAAAGGTGCTACTGTTACAGGTTCTGGTAAACCAGCAACGATGGAAACCGGACTTGTCGTAAACGTTCCAGACTTCATCGAAGCAGGACAAAAACTCGTTATCAACACTGCAGAAGGAACTTACGTTTCTCGTGCCTAATCTCTAGAAAGAGGTCATTCTATGGGAATTGAAGAACAACTTGGCGAAATCGTTATCGCCCCACGTGTACTTGAAAAAATCATTGCTATTGCTACTGCAAAGGTAGAGGGTGTACACTCTTTTTCAAATAAATCAGTATCCGATACCCTTTCAAAACTTTCACTCGGCCGTGGTGTTTATCTTAAAAACGTGGACGAAGAACTCACAGCAGATATCTATCTCTACCTTGAGTACGGAGTAAAAGTTCCTCAGGTAGCGATTGCTATCCAGAAAGCTGTCAAAGATGCAGTCCGCGATATGGCTGATGTAGAACTCGCTGCTATCAATATCCACGTTGCCGGTATCGTCCCAGATAAGACACCAAAACCAGAATTGAAAGATTTATTTGACGAGGACTTCCTCAATGACTAGTCCACTATTAGAATCTAGACGCCTGCTCCGTAAATGCGCTTTTCAAGCTCTCATGAGCCTTGAGTTCAGTACGGATGTCGAAACTGCTTGTCGCTTCGCCTATACTCATAATCGCGAAGATACGGATGTACAACTTCCAGCCTTTTTGACAGACCTCGTTTCTGGTGTTCAAGCTAAAAAGGAAGAACTAGATAAGCAAATCACACAGCATTTAAAAGCAAGTTGGACCATTGAACGCTTAACGCTTGTGGAGAAAAACCTCCTTCGCTTGGGAGTCTTTGAAATCACTTCGTTTGACACTCCTCAGCTTGTTGCTGTTAATGAAGCTATCGAACTTGCAAAGGACTTCTCAGATCAAAAATCTGCCCGTTTTATCAATGGACTGCTCAGCCAGTTTGTAACAGAAGAACAGTAAAAAGAAAAAGTGTTTGATAGCTATCAAACACTTTTTCTTTGCCTCCTACTATCTAAAAAAATGATAATAGACATAATTATAAACAAAAATCCAGATAGGTTTTGCATAGATGAGAAAATTGAAAAAACTATGGCACAGGATGGTAATTTTTAAATTCTTTATCCAACGGTAGACAAGGGCATAGAAGAGACCAGCAAAACTAAAAATAGTCAAACTGATAGGATCTCGGTGAGTTAGGATCAAATGACCAAGACCAAAGATAAGAGCTGATAAGATAACATCCAGATAATACTTGGACTGGGGAAAGAAGGTATTCATAAAATACCCTCTGTCAATTAGTTCCTCTGATATAGGTGCGACGACTACTGTTAAACTAAAACTGAGAATAGTTGATAGAAAAGTTGGTTGCCCATTAGAGTATAGAACCGAAAGAAGGTCTTGAAAGATATACTTGTTATCAATTAGGTGATGAAACTGTAACTGAAAAGCATCCACCAATTGACGAACAAAATAAGTAGCTACTAGACTGACTACAAGGGGAAAAATCGTTGACCAAGTCCAAGCCTTTTTTCAAAGATAAAGAGCATCTCTTTCTTTTTTAACCAGAAAACAAATAAAACTACAAGAACTAGTTCCCAAACAAGTGAAATGATAGAATAGCCATCTATCCCCCATCCTAAAAACTTAGTTAGATGCACAACCCCTAACTCTGGTAGATAAACCGATAGAAATACCAGTGATGTATAGACTCCCATATGCCCTAGTTTTTTCATTTCCTTCTCCTTGTGACCTTTTATGTTCTATCCTGCAAATAATCCATAACGCCAAGAATTTCTATAGTTATTAAGGGAACTAGAATTTAAGTAAGGGCTAAATTCCCCAGGATAGGGGCAATTATCAGAATCACCTAAAAATATAACTTTCCCACCTGAAATCTGATCCAGCTCTTCTGTTGAAAGAACTGCAAACTGTTCTGTACCTGTCATTGCAAGTACCTCCTTAAAATAAATTTTTGTAAGCCTACATCTACAGCATACATCTTTTTTGTCTATTTTATAGTCTATCTCCTCAACTGTCAATTTTTCGTCCTGAATTGCATTTTTCCATAAAAAATGAGACCTTTCTAGTCTCATTTAGTCATTCTTAGTATTTTCTAAAGCGTTGGTAACGTTCTTCAATAAGTTGGTCGAGTGGTAGTTTTTGCAGCCTATCTAGTTCTGCACGCAATTCACTTTTAACCCATCCTAGCAGTTCTTTACTTGAGAAATCCTCTTCTGAAATTATCTTGTCTACAATTCCCATTTCTAGAAGTTCATGTGAAGTGATTTTCATCAATTCCGCTGCTTCCATAGCACGACTTCCATCCTTCCAAAGAATAGAGGCAAATCCTTCAGGGCTAAGTACTGCGTAGATTGAGTTTTCTAACATCCAGACACGGTTAGCTACGGCTAGAGCTAGGGCTCCACCAGATCCACCTTCACCGATAATAATCGCGATGATTGGAACCTTAAGGTCACTCATTTCCATCAGGTTTCGGGCAATTGCTTCCCCTTGTCCACGTTCCTCGGCTCCCACACCAGGGTAAGCACCCGCCGTATTGATAAAGGTCACAACTGGACGTCCAAACTTTTCTGCCTGTTTCATCAGGCGCAAGGCCTTACGATAGCCTTCTGGATGAGGTTGCCCAAAATTTCGTTTGAGGTTGTCATGAAGACTTTTTCCCTTTTGGATACCAACGACAGTTACTGCTTGGTCACCTAACCAGCCAATCCCACCAATAACCGCACCATCATCACGGAAAGAGCGGTCTCCATGCAATTCGATAAACTCGTCAAAGATTCCATTGGCAAAGTCAAGTGCAGTCAAGCGACTCTGCTCGCGTGCCTCTCTGACTATTTTTGCAATATTCATCCGCGACTTCCTCCATGCAATCTCACTAATTTAGCAATTGTTTCAGGCAATTCTCTCCGTTTGACAATTGCATCAACAAATCCATGTTCAAGCAAAAATTCTGCCTTTTGGAAATCATCCGGCAAGGTCTCACGAACTATATTTTCAATAACACGGCGCCCAGCAAACCCAACCAAACTCTGTGGCTCCGCTAGGATAATATCACCTTCCATAGCAAAAGAAGCGGTCACCCCACCTGTTGTCGGATCGGTTAAAATGGTTAGGTAAAAAAGTCCTGCCTTGGAATGACGTTGAACTGCCGCAGAAATCTTAGCCATCTGCATCAAGCTCATGATTCCTTCTTGCATACGGGCTCCACCAGAAGCTGTGAAAAGTACGACTGGCAAGTTTTCTACCGTGGCATACTCAAATAAGCGCGTGATTTTTTCACCCACAACGGTTCCCATAGAAGCCATAATAAAGTTAGAATCCATGATCCCAAGGGCAACTTTTTGTCCCTTGATGCTAGCTGTACCAGTCAGTACTGCTTCATCCAAACCTGTCTTTTTACGCATATTAGCTAGTTTTTTCTGGTAGCCTGGAAAGTTTAATGGATCTTGAGTTTCAATACCCGTAAACATCTCCACAAAGCTATCAGAATCAATCGTCAAATCCAAGCGTTCCTGAGCTGAAATACGGAAAGTATAGCTACAATGGGGACAAATTCGTTCGCTCCCGAGATCCTTTTGGTAAATGGTGTGTTTACAACCAGGACACTGGGAGAAGAGTTCATCCGGAACCTCAGGCTTGGCTTGTGGTTTCTGCCTTACGGAACGGTTAGGATTGATCCGAATATACTTATCCTTTTTACTAAATAGAGCCATTGATTCCCCTTTTCGGTTTACACTCTTGAAGTCATTTTATTCTTTTTCTTGATATTTAGGTAAGAAGGTTTCCATCAAGAAGGAAGTATCATAATCTCCAGCAATGACATTGCGATCTGAAATGAGGTCAAGCTGGAAATCAGCATTGGTCTGCACCCCTTCAATCTCTAGTTCATAGAGGGCACGTTGCATTTTCATCAAGGCATCAAAACGATTTTCGCCGTGAACGATGACTTTGGCAATCATACTATCATAATAGGGAGGAATGGTATAGCCTGGATAAACTGCTGAATCCACGCGCAAACCAACTCCACCACTTGGTAGATAGAGATTGGTAATCTTACCTGGACTTGGAGCAAAGTTAGAGGCTGGATTTTCTGCATTGATACGGCACTCGATGGCATGGCCACGTAGGACAATATCTTCTTGCTTCACAGACAAAGGCTGACCTGCCGCAATGCGAATCTGTTCCTTCACGATATCAACACCTGAAACAAACTCTGTTACTGGATGTTCTACTTGTACACGTGTATTCATTTCCATGAAGTAGAAGTTGCTACTTGCTTCATCAAGCAAAAACTCAATAGTCCCTGCATTTTCATAGCCTACAGACTCTGCCGCTCGAACAGCAGCAGCACCAATTTCATGACGAAGTGTTTTGCCAATCGCGATGGACGGGCTTTCTTCTAAGACCTTTTGGTTATTCCGTTGAAGTGAACAATCCCGTTCACCAAGATGGACAACATGCCCCTCTTGATCTGCAAGAATCTGAACTTCGATATGACGAGCTGGATAAATCACACGTTCAAGATACATAGCGCCATTTCCAAAATTGGCCTTGGCTTCACTGGATGCTGTCTCAAAGGCTGCGACCAAGTCTTCTGCCTTTTCAACCTTACGAATCCCTTTTCCACCACCACCTGCTGAAGCCTTGAGCATAACAGGATAGCCAATTTTTTTTGCAACTGCAAGTGCCTCTTCAGCCGTGTGAACTTCACCATCAGATCCTGGGATAACTGGAACCCCAGCCTTGATCATTTGCTCACGCGCATTAATCTTATCTCCCATGGTATCCATTACAGCCCCAGAAGGACCGATGAACTTAATCCCCACTTCATCACACATAGTGGCAAACTTAGAGTTTTCGCTAAGAAAACCAAAACCTGGGTGGATGGCTTTTGCTTCTGTCAAGACTGCAGCAGATAAAATCGCATTGATATTGAGGTAAGACTCTGTCGCCTTACCAGGTCCGATACAGATAGCTTCATCCGCTAGGAGTGTGTGAAGAGCTTCCTTATCGGCAGTTGAATAGACCGCCACCGTCGCAATCCCCAGTTCACGCGCCGCACGGATAATACGAACCGCAATTTCACCACGATTGGCAATTAAAATTTTTCGAAACATGGAGAACCTCCTTAGTTCCCAATTGCAAAAGTAAGAGTACCACTAGCTGCAAGCTTGCCATCCACTTCAGCCTTTGCTTCAACCACAGCTATGGTGCCACGACGTTTTACAAAAGTTGCTGTCATAACCAATTGGTCGCCTGGTACAACTTGCTTCTTGAATTTGACCTTATCCATACCAGCGTAAAAGACCAGTTTCCCCTTATTTTCAGACTTAGACAACTCCAAAACACCAGCTGTTTGCGCTAAGGCTTCCATAATCAGAACACCTGGCATAACTGGGTATTGAGGAAAATGGCCATTAAAGAAAGGCTCGTTGATGGTCACATTTTTGATGGCAACAATGGTGTCCTCGTTCACTTCCAACACACGGTCTACCAGGAGCATAGGATAACGGTGGGGAAGGGCTTCTTTGATTCCTTGAATATCAATCATTTGATACGTACCAATCCTTTACCAAACTCAACCATTTCTTCGTTAGAAACGAGAATTTCCGTTACCACACCATCCTTAGGAGCTGGGATTTCATTCATGACTTTCATGGCTTCGATAATTACCAATGTTTGACCTTTTTTAACACTATCACCAACTGTTACAAAGGCAGGTTTATCTGGACCAGCAGCCAAGTAAGCCACTCCAACAAGTGGGCTCTCTACAACATCTCCCTCAGCAGCCACACTTGTTTCAGCTGGAGCTTCTTCCACTGCACTCTCTACTAGAGTTGAAGGGGCAGAAACTACTGGACTTGCAGCTACTGCAGTTGTCGCTGGAGCAACTTGAGTTGTTACTTCAGAAGCCATTCTTGCTCCATTCTTACTGAACTGCAATTCATCCGTTCCATTTTTATAAGAAAATTCTCTCAAACTTGATTGGTCAAATTGAGCCATCAAGTCTTTGATCTCATTTAAATTCATACTTATTTATTCTCCCAACGTTTGAAAGCAAGAACGGCATTGTGGCCACCAAACCCAAAAGTATTTGAAATAGCGTATGGAATTTCTTGCTCCAAGCCTTGCCCATAAACGACATTGGCTTCGATATAATCTGACAACTCACTTGTTCCAGCTGTCATTGGTACAAAGTTATGACGCATAGCTTCGATTGTAGCGATTGCTTCTACTGCCCCTGCAGCACCAAGCAAGTGTCCTGTAAAGGACTTGGTTGAAGATACTGGTACTTCTTTACCAAGAACAGCTACAATGGCACTACTTTCTCCTTTTTCATTAGCAGGAGTTGAAGTTCCATGAGCATTGACATAGGCTACTTGCTCTGGAGAAATCTCTGCCTCTTCCAAAGCTAATTTAATTGCCTTGATTGCACCTTGACCTTCTGGATGAGGTGAAGTCATATGATAAGCATCACAGGTATTTCCATAACCAACTACTTCAGCCAAGATAGTCGCTCCACGTTTTTCAGCATGTTCAAGACTCTCAAGAACCAGCATCCCAGAACCTTCTCCCATCACAAAACCATTACGGTCTTTGTCAAATGGAATAGATGCACGAGTTGGATCTTCTGTAGTTGATAGGGCAGTCAATGCTTGGAAACCAGCGATGGCAAAAGGAGTGATAGATGATTCTGCTCCACCTACTAACATAACATCTTGGAAACCAAGCTTGATGGAACGGAAGGCATCTCCAATAGCATCATTTGATGAGGCACAGGCCGTATTGATTGATTTACAGACACCGTTTGCTCCAAAGCGTATGGCAACATTTCCCGAAGCCATATTTGGCAAGGCTTTTGGAAGTGTCAATGGCTTAACACGTTTTGGACCTTTTTCATGAAGACGGATAACTTGGTCTTCGATTTCTTTAATTCCCCCAATACCTGAGGCAACGATGACACCAAAACGATCTTTATCAGTTGCTTCTACATCAAGATTAGCATTTGTCACCGCTTCTTGAGCTGCGTACAAGGCATACAAAGAATAGTTATCAAAACGGTTGGTATCTTTTTTGACAAAGTATTTATCAAATGGAAAATCTTGAACTTCTGCCGCATTGTGCACAGCAAATTCGCTGTGGTCAAACTTAGTGATTTCTCCAATTCCGATTTTACCAGTTTGCAAACTGTTCCAAAATTCCTCTGGAGTATTTCCAATCGGAGAGGTCAATCCATAACCTGTTACTACAACTCGATTTAGTTTCATCTGTCTTACCTATATCTTTCCTTATTTTTTACATGCTAAGTCCGCCATCAACAGCGAGAACTTGTCCTGTCAAATAATCCTGTCCAGCTAGGAATACTGTAGCATCTGCAATATGTTCTGCTTGTCCAAAACGCTTCATTGGGACTTGGGCCAATGTCGCTTCCTTGACCTTATCAGACAAAACGGCAGTCATATCCGATTCAATCATCCCTGGTGCAAGAGCATTTACGCGTACGTTGCGATTAGCAACTTCACGTGCTACTGACTTGGTAAAACCAATCAAACCTGCTTTAGAAGCTGCATAGTTGGCCTGCCCGATATTTCCCATCAAACCGACCACACTGGACATATTGATGATCGCACCTTCACGCGCCTTTATCATCTGTTTCAAGACTGCTTGCGTCATGTTGAAGGCACCTGTCAAGTTGATTTTAATCACCTTTTCAAAATCTTCTTCTGTCATCTTAAGCATGAGTGTATCTTGAGTTATCCCAGCATTGTTGACCAAGACATCGACAGAACTGAGTTCTGCAATTGCTTGATCTACCATACGTTTGGCATCTGCGAAGTTTGAAACATCACCTAAGATTGGTACCACTTTGACACCGTAGTTTGAAAACTCAGCCAGCAAGTCTTCTGAGATTGTCCCACGACTATTCAAGACTACATTCGCACCTAGTTTGGCAAATTTGTGAGCAATGGCAAGTCCGATACCACGACTTGAACCTGTAACAAAGATATTTTTATTTTTTAGTTGCATTCTATTCTCCTGTTTCCTGTTGTATTTTATGTGAGAAGGGGGTCACTAGTTTCCTAGCAAAGCATCCAAGCTTGTTTGATCTTCAACGTTAGCTAGCTGAGCAGTTTTATCGATTTTTTTGACAAATCCTGATAGGATCTTACCAGGACCGATTTCAATAAAGTTGCTCACACCAGCATCCTGCATCACAGCAATACTTTCATAAAAACGAACAGGTTCTTTCACCTGACGCGTCAAGAGCTCTTGGATTCGATCTTTTTCCATAACAGCAGCTTCCGTATTGCCGACTAGTGGACAAGTAAAATCAGAGAAACTCACTCCTTCAAGAGCTCCAGCTAGTTGCTGACTGGCTGGTTCAAGAAGAGCTGTATGGAAAGGACCAGATACATTTAAAGGAATCAAGCGTTTTGCTCCTGCTTCCTGCAAGAGTTCAACTGCGCGGTCAACCGTAGCCACCTCACCACCGATAACGATTTGGCTTGGGGTATTGTAGTTGGCTGGAGTCACTACTCCTACTTTAGAGGCATTTTTGCAAGCTTCCTCAATCACTTCTACCGGAGTATTAAGAACCGCAACCATCTTTCCAGATCCTGCAGGTGCAGCCTCTTCCATATAAGCACCACGTTTAGCAACCAAGGCAACTGCATCCTCAAAATCCAAGGCACCGCTGGCCACCAAGGCAGAGTATTCTCCAAGAGACAAACCAGCAACCATATCAGGCTGATAGCCTTTTTCTTTCAATAGTCGGTAAATAGCAACGGATGTAGCTAGAATAGCTGGTTGCGTGTAACGAGTCTGATTTAACTTTGCTTCATCATTGTCAATCAAGTCACGGAGGTCATACCCTAATACTTGGCTAGCTTGGTCAATTGTTTCCTTGACGATAGGATAGTGGTCATAGAGATCACGTCCCATCCCTATATACTGAGCACCTTGGCCCGCAAATAGAAAGGCTGTTTTAGTCATTTTTTGTAACTCCTGCCCAACGAGCAGCTTCTTCTTGAATTTTTTCAGCTGCACCGTAGTAGATATCTTTTAAGATTTCTTCAACAGTTTCTTCTTTGGAAACAAGCCCTGCAATTTGACCTGCCATGACAGATCCGCCATCCACATCACCATGGACAACAGCTTTAGCTAAAGCTCCTGCACCCATTTGCTCAAAGATTTCCAAATCTGGATTTTCTTGTTTAAAGGCATCCTTTTCAGCTTGCTCGAAATCACGAGTCAACTGGTTTTTAATGGCACGAACTGCGTGTCCAAAATATTGTGCTGAAATCGTTGTATCAATATCACGAGCTTTTAAAATTCTAGCTTTATAGTTTGGATGAGCATTAGACTCTTTGGCAACTACAAAACGAGTTCCTACTTGAACAGCTTCTGCGCCAAGCATAAACCCAGCCGCTGCCCCCTCACCATCTGCAATACCACCAGCAGCAATAACTGGAATTGAAACAGCTGCAGCAACTTGGCGAACTAAGGTCATAGTTGTTAATTTACCAATGTGTCCACCAGCTTCCATACCTTCTGCAATGACGGCATCCGCACCGATTTTTTCCATGCGTTTTGCCAAAGCAACACTAGGAACAACTGGAAACACTGGAATTCCTGCATCATGGAAACGGTTCATGTATTTACTTGGATTTCCAGCACCAGTTGTAACCACCTTAACTCCTTCTTCAATCACGAGATCAACGATGTCTTCTACAAAAGGTGACAAGAGCATGATGTTGACACCAAAAGGTTTATCCGTAAGTGACTTGATTTTATCGATATTAGCCTTTACGACCTCTTTAGGTGCATTTCCACCACCGATAATCCCTAAACCACCAGCTTTTGATACCGCACCAGCCAAGTCACCATCAGCAACCCAGGCCATTCCTCCTTGAAAAATAGGATAATCAATGTTCAATAATTCTGTAATACGTGTTTTCATAGTGCCTCCACCATTCCTTGCTTACGTAATAGTTCGATAAGTTTATCATTTGAACTTCAAACTATTACCTAAACAAGAGGGAGTGGGTCTCCCCTACTCCTTTTAGTAATATGTTAATTATTTTGTTTGCTCTTCAACGTAGGCAACCAAGTCACCAACTGTTTTCAAGTTATCTTCTGCTTCGATTTGGATATCAAAAGCATCTTCGATTTCAGAGATTACTTGGAACAAGTCCAATGAATCTGCATCCAAATCATCAAAAGTAGATTCAAGTGTTACTTCTGATGCGTCTTTTCCAAGTTCTTCAACGATAATTTCTTGTACTTTTTCAAATACTGCCATGATAGGACTCCTTTAAAATATATAAAAATTATAACTATGTGCTTACCACATGATTACCTAGATTGTAAGAATGAGTGTGCCCCATGTCAAACCTCCACCAAAGCCTGATAGGAGAATCGTCTGGCTGCCATCTAAACGAATCATGCCATTCTCCACACACTCTGAGAGCAAAATCGGGATACTTGCTGCACTGGTATTCCCATACTCCATCATATTGGCAGGAAGCTTATCTCGGTCTACACCGATTTTCTTAGCCATCTTATCCAAAATACGGATATTTGCCTGATGAAGCAAGAGATAATCCAATTCTGATGCTGCGATTGGACCATTTTCAATGGTTTCTTTGATCGATCTAGCAACATCACGATTTGCAAAATCAAAAACTGCTCGTCCATCCATCTTCAGAAAAGCAGGAACTGCTTCTTGATCTGAAAAAGGCGAAGCCAAAGCCGTTTGACCATAGGTCAAACACTCGCTCCGAGAGCCATCTGTATAGAGACTTTCCACAAGGAAGTGCCGTGTTTCGCTCGTTTCCAAGAGAACGCCACCAGCACCATCTCCAAAGAGAACAGCTGTCGAACGTTCAGACCAATCAACTGCCTTGGATAAGGTTTCAGCCCCGATAACAATCCCTTTCTTGAACTGTCCAGAACTTAGAAACTTTTCAGCAGTTGAGAGAGCGAATACAAAGCCACTACAAGCTGCCGTCAAATCAAAGGCAAAAGCTCTATGAGCTCCGATATTTGCCTGAACCCGAGCTGCCGTAGAAGGCATCATCGAATCTGGAGTAATCGTCGCTACAATGATAAAATCAATCTGGTCTGCTGTTAAGCTCCCTTTAGCTAGCAAACTCTTAGCAACTTCTGTCGCCAAGTCACTTGTAGACTCCGTTTTTGAGATATGTCTCTGTTTAATTCCTGTCCGACTTGAAATCCACTCATCGTTTGTATCCATGATTTGAGCCAAGTCATGATTAGTGACCACTTGCTCTGGAACATAATGAGCAACTTGGCTTATTTTAGCAAAGGCCATTATTTCAAATCCTCCAAAAATTGATAAAGGTTCGTCAATCCTCTGCCCATGACTTTCTTTTCCTCAGGACTCATGCCATCAATAATTCTTTCAACCATTGCCTTGTGGAATCGTTTGTGAAGGCGGTGAAGCAAACGACCTTTCTTTGTCAAATGCAGATAGACCACACGACGGTCTTGATCAGAACGAATACGCTCAATGTAACCCTTTCTTTCTAGGTTATTCAAGCTCGTCGTAACTGTTCCCAGGGTCACCATCAGTTCTTTGGAAACCTTACTAGGCGTCGCCTCAGGGAACTTCCCAATCACATCAATCGTGTGCATTTCTTTGATGGAGTGTCTTTGAATCGACTACCTCGTAAGCTAGCCTCCTCAATCACAAGGACGTTATTGAAAATAGATGTTAAATAATCATTTACTTGTTGGTAGTCCAAACTTTTTCCCTCCTCAAAAAACTTTCACAATCAAAACATTTGATAGAAAAAGTATAACAAACTTCAAAGAATTGTGCAAGTATTTTTTTATTTTCCTGAAAACTTTGGTCTTCTTCTTTCAGAATGTGCTCGAATCCCTTCTTTAAAATCTTCAGTTAAAGATAAAGATTCCTGCAGTTTCAATTCCAATTCGGCATAATCTTGCCAATCCTTAAATTGACTTTCCCAAACTAACTTTTTAATCGCTGCGTATGAGTTTGCTGAACCTCGTCTTAATTTTTTCAGAACTTGTTCTCTTGTTTTTTCTAATTTGTCAGCTTCACAAACGCGGTATACTACGCCCCATTCCAGTGCTTTTTCAGCAGTCAAGGCTTCTCCTGTCATAGCAAGTTGTGCAGCTCGTGTTACCCCGATACTACGACTCAAGAGATGAATCCCACCAGCGTCCGGCGCCAATCCAACTCCAACAAAGGCTTGGATAAATTTTGCCTTATCAGTCGCCAAGCAAAAATCAACTGCTACTGCCATATTTGCCGCCGCACCTGCAACCGCTCCATCAACCTCCATCAAAACAGGTTTAGGAATTTGCTTGATTTTAAAAGAAATTGTATTGACTAATTCTGCAATCTTATTCAAAGAAGGGATATCATCTTCATCCACTGCTCGTTTCATCTCAACTAAATCTCCCCCAACTGAAAAGACCTTACCATTCGCGTTTATCAATATAAACTGAACAGCTTGATCTTGTTCTGCTAGGGTCAACGCTTCTAAAATCTCCTCACACATTGGGATATGGAAACCATTTGCCACTTCGGGACGATTCAAAGTAATGATAGCCAGATCATCTACGATCTGATATAGGATATGATTCATAGCTTCTCCTTCTCTTCTATAAGGAAATAAAATTATTTCATTTTCAAAGTATACCTTTTTTAGATAAAGATGCAAGGAAAAACTAAAGGAAAGTGTCTCAGCTGATTATTTCCCTATCGTTTATGAGTGTAAATAGAATTTGACTCTCTTACTTTTAAACTGTTGTCGCTTTTCAGAATAAGTTAGCATTTACTTCTATTATGATAGGGAGCTATTTTCTTCATTGAAAAATGCCCCTCTTTCTGCTATAATCGTATAAAATACTTACTTGAGGAGTCCTTATGAAGGTTGTAAAATTTGGTGGAAGTTCGCTTGCCTCTGCTAGTCAATTAGAAAAAGTTTTAAACATCGTTAAAAGTGATAAAGAACGTCGTTTTGTCATCGTTTCTGCGCCTGGTAAACGCAATGCTGAAGATACTAAGGTTACGGATGCCTTGATTAAATACTACCGCGACTATGTTGCTGGTAACGATATTAGCAAGAGTCAAAACTGGATTATCGACCGCTATGCTGCTATGGTTAGTGAATTAGGACTGAAACCAGCTGTGCTAGAAAAAATTTCAAAAAGCATTCGCGCCTTGACCACTCTTCCTATTGAAGAAAATGAATTTCTCTACGATACTTTCCTAGCAGCGGGTGAAAACAACAATGCTAAATTGATCGCAGCCTACTTTCATCAAAATGGGATTGATGCACGCTATGTTCACCCTAGAGAAGCTGGTATTGTGGTCACAAGTGAACCTGGTCACGCTCGCATCATTCCATCAAGTTATGACAAGATTGAAGAATTGACAAATGCAAATGAAGTCCTTGTCATTCCTGGTTTCTTTGGAGTTACTAAGGAAAATCAAATCTGTACCTTCTCACGTGGAGGATCAGACATTACAGGTTCTATCATTGCTGCCGGTGTTAAGGCAGACCTCTATGAAAACTTTACAGACGTTGATGGTATCTTTGCAGCCCACCCTGGTATTATCCACCAACCACACTCCATTCCTGAATTAACCTACCGTGAAATGCGTGAGTTGGCATATGCTGGATTTTCAGTTCTTCATGACGAAGCCCTTCTTCCTGCCTATCGTGGAAAAATCCCTCTTGTCATCAAAAACACCAACAATCCTGACCACCCAGGAACTCGTATCGTTCTGAAACACAGTAGCGATAAATTCCCAGTCGTTGGAATCGCTGGTGATTCTGGATTCGTCAGCATCAACATGTCAAAATACCTCATGAACCGCGAGGTTGGATTCGGTCGTAAGATTCTTCAAATCCTTGAAGATCTTAACATTGGTTGGGAACATATGCCAACAGGTATCGACGATCTTTCAATCATCCTTCGTTCCCGTGAATTGACTCCTATCAAGGAGGAAGAAATTCTGCGTCAGTTAGTTCAAAAAGCCGAAGTGGACTATGCTGAAATCGAACACGACCTTTCAATCATTATGATTGTCGGAGAAAAGATGAAGAGCCACATTGGTGTAACAGCTACTGCAACACGCGCTCTATCTAAAAATAAGATCAACATCCAGATGATATCCCAAGGCTCAAGTGAAGTTTCCATCATGTTTGTTGTCAATAAAGAGCAAGAAAAGGCAGCTATCAAGGCTCTCTATCACGCCTTTTTCGATGAAAGTAAGGAAGACTAATCATGGTCCAATCACTCAATAAAGTCATTAACCTACAAACCACCGGAACATCCTATCTTTCCATCTCTGGAAAAGTCGGAAAATTTCTAGTTGGAGATCAAGCCTTAGAGTTTTATCCTAATGTCAATGTCGAACAATATATCCAAATTCCCTGGTCCAGTATTCAGCAAATTGGAGCTAACGTAACTGGTCACAAAATCAGTCGCCACTTCGAAGTCTTCACCGATCAAGGAAAATTCCTCTTTGCCTCAAAAGACTCAGGTGCCATTCTCAAAATTGCACGCGAAAAACTGGGAAATGACAAGGTCGTCAAACTTCCTACCCTAATTCAGACAATTAGCCAAAAATTTAAAAATCTATTTGCAAAAAAGTAGAAACTTTAGTATAATCATAGCAACGGATAAGTAGGTTATCTCCTTCTTTCAGAAAGTCTGCGGGTGCTGCGAGCAGATAGGAGGGATAGGTGAAATTCTACCGTTATTCACAATTACATACGCAATCAAGTGCACACCTGTGAAGTTGGATGGAACCGTGGCTCTGCCACTCCAACGCTTTGTCAGGTGTGCTTTTTTCATAAAGGAGTTTTTATGTTAGATATCAAACGCATTCGTACAGACTTTGATGCTGTTGCAGAAAAATTGGCTACACGTGGTGTAGATGCTGCTGTCTTGAATGAGATGAAAGAAATCGATGCTAAACGTCGTGACATCTTGGTCAAGGTTGAAACTTTAAAAGCAGAACGTAATACAGTTTCAGCTGAAATTGCTCAAGCTAAGCGCAACAAGGAAAATGCAGATGACAAGATTGCTGCGATGCAAAACCTATCTGCTGAAGTCAAAGCCTTGGATGCTGAATTGGCAGAAATCGATGCTAAATTGACAGAATTTACCACTACTCTTCCAAATATTCCAGCTGACAGTGTTCCTATCGGAGCTGACGAAGATGACAATGTGGAAGTTCGCCGTTGGGGTACTCCACGCGAATTTGACTTCGAACCTAAAGCTCACTGGGATCTCGGTGAAGACCTTGGTATCCTTGACTGGGAACGCGGTGGTAAGGTAACGGGTGCTCGCTTCCTCTTCTATAAAGGCCTCGGTGCGCGTTTGGAACGTGCTATCTACAACTTTATGTTGGATGAGCATGGTAAAGAAGGCTATACTGAAGTCATCACACCTTACATGGTTAACCATGATTCTATGTTTGGTACTGGTCAATATCCAAAATTCAAGGAAGATACTTTTGAACTCAGCGACAGCAATTACGTCCTTATTCCTACAGCTGAGGTTCCCCTAACAAACTACTATCGTGATGAAATCCTAGACGGTAAAGACTTGCCAATCTACTTCACTGCTATGAGTCCTTCATTCCGTTCTGAGGCTGGTTCTGCTGGTCGTGATACTCGTGGTTTGATCCGTCTGCACCAATTCCACAAGGTTGAAATGGTTAAATTTGCCAAACCAGAAGAGTCTTACGAAGAATTGGAAAAAATGACAGCCAACGCTGAAAATATCCTTCAAAAACTCAACCTTCCATACCGTGTCGTTGCCCTCTCTACTGGGGATATGGGCTTCTCAGCTGCGAAGACTTACGACTTGGAAGTGTGGATTCCAGCACAAAACAATTACCGTGAAATCTCAAGCTGTTCAAATACAGAAGATTTCCAAGCCCGTCGTGCCCAAATCCGTTACCGTGATGAAGCAGATGGCAAGGTTAAATTGCTCCACACCTTGAACGGTTCTGGACTTGCAGTTGGACGTACAGTAGCTGCCATTCTTGAAAACTATCAAAACGCAGATGGTTCTGTGACCATTCCAGAAGTTCTTCGTCCATACATGGGGGGAGCTGAAGTTATCAAACCATAAAAATAAGAACCTAGGACAAAATAGTTCTCAACCACAAAAAAGCTAGAGATTTCCAATTGCAGAACTCTAGCTTTTTCATTTTAAGGGCTCTCTTATTGTATTTTAGGAGCTGATTTGCCATAAGTACCAATCCCATGTCAATTCTCACTTGACGCATCCCTCTCAGATTCCCTCTCTTGTACCCCAAACAAGCCTTTATCTATCCAAAGACAATCTTGCGTTGAGCGAAAATCTGTCTACCTTGGGGAGATAAAAGCGCCTGGCATTCTTTATTTTTTAAGTGCTGATAGCCTTCATTCATATACAGTCCCTTTTGAGGAGCTGATTCAGAACCTGTATTCACAAAATGATAGAGCCTTTAAAAGCCGATTAATGTGTGAAAGTTTGACAAAAGCAAGCTCTGACGATACGGATTTTTCAACATCCTTAGCTAATCTTCGAGAGTGATTCAACCAAGAAAAAGTTCGCTCAACAACCCAAGGTTTGGGGATGATTTGCCAGCTGTCCTTGATTTTTTCAGAAATATCTACTGGGCAACCAAACTCCTTCACCATCATCTCCTCAGAGCTTTTACGATAACCAGCATCGGCTGAAAAAGCCTTGATGGTTGGGAATTGTAGCATCACTTTGCGAGCCACTAAAAAGCCTGATTTTGTGTCGTGCAAATGAGCTGCATGAACCACCACATCAAGAAGATTTCCCATAGTATCCACAAGGATGTGGCGCTTCCTCCCTTTGACTTTCTTACCGCCATCAATCCCACGTTCCTCTGCAGCATCTGTTGTTTTCACGCTTTGAGAATCAATGATAGCATAGGTTGGAGGGGCTGCTCTACCAGCTTTCAGTCGCTTTTTTTAACCAGTTCCGTCAAAATGGTGTCCCACAAGCCGCTCTCTCTGGCACGACGAAAGAAACTCCAGACAGTTGGGGAAGGAGGGAAATCATGAGGGAGCATACGCCATTGGCAACCTGTTTTAGTGATATACAAGGTGGCGTTCACGAGTTCTCGTTTAGCCCACTTATAGGTGCGATGTTGGGAGAAATAGGGTTCAAGTTTAGCCCATTCTTGATCGGTTAAATCGGTATCATATGCTTTTCGTATCACATCTTTAGTTTAACATTTTTTTGTGAATACAGATTCTTAATCCTATTTCCTCTTCCAATAATTGGAATAGCTCATTTGAATATTGCTTACAAAACATTGAAGTCATTACTTTAAATTAATCTTCAAATACTATTCCTCTATTTTGAAACTCTGTAACAATCTCTTCAATTTCTTTGTCTAATATATCTCTTAATTTCATGGTGTTCCCCTCTCTTGCTATTTGATATAACATAAAGCATGACTAATTAAAATTTTCTCAATTTATTTTCCCCCAGTCTCAACATTTACTTCTTACCTTACTCCACTCACCAAACAGAAACTCTTTGAGCTTGATACAATGGACAATTGTCTTTCTAGTTCGCTTTTTCCATGGAGAAAGATAGCTATTGGATTTTGGCTCATTCACTTTCCTTTCGTCAGTGTGCAAACATTTCGACCTAAGGCACAGTCAAACTCATTCTCACTATAATCATATAAACTCATTAAGCTACCATTCACATTTCTGATGTTTTTAGTATGTACTCAATACCGTCCAAGTAGCACCTGTAACACTCAAGCTCTTCAAAAGTAGTCACTAGATAAATGTTGGTATTCACCATATCAGATAAGGCGCCGCTCATTACAATCCAGTGATTGCTCTCATCATTAAAGACGAGGTTCTGGCTTTCTTGATAACAATAGTGATGAGTTAGGAGATTTGTTCAACGTTTCTTAACAATCTCCATTTTTAAAGTCAGTTTATTATTTTCCCACTAGATTTAATATTTTTTCTTTCCCAACAATATTCACATACGATACATTGAATTTTTGGCAGATCGTGTCTATTAATTCTGTTGAAATTATACTTGTTCCCTTTTCATAACGGCTAAGGCTATTGGGTGAAATGCTTATAATTCGTGCAAATTCTGGACGTGTCAGGTCATGTGCCTTTCGTATGAATTTTATATTGTTTCCAATCATGGCATGCTTCTTTTACTCGATAATACTATTATAACATTTAGAAATTAAAAAACAGATTCTAAATCAATAGAACATATAATTCTAAAATTAAAATTTTTCGTGATAATTCTATAAAATGTTGCTTTTCTAATAAATTTGTACTTGTTTTCTTCAAACTATACAAATATCACGTTGTTGTAAGTTTGTAATTAACTCAAAAGTATTAGATATAATTTTAAAACAGTGTTTTAAGCCATAGTTGGCCAATACTATAGTTTGCTATTTAATTCTAACTAAAAAAATCATTATACAAATCAAACAACTAAAAATGAATTTATGGTATACTAGTGATAATAAATTGTTATCGGTAGGAAAATACTATGGAAATAAAAATAATTGATAAAATTCTATCTCAAAAATGTTTTTGGACAATTATTTTTACTTGTTGGGTTTTTATTGGAATTATAGTATCAATTTTTGATTCATCACTAAGATACAATTATATATATGTTCTCGGAGTAAATTCTCTATTGTTAACCCAGATTATCACATATCAAAATTTAATGAAAAAAGAAATAATCCTTAAAACATCTATTTCAGGTACTAAAGTCAATAATTTTCCACTATTTTCAATATTCAGCAAAAATAATAGTTATCTAAACAAATGGTATAGTATATCTATTTGTTTTGTAATTGGTTTAATTTATTTCATTTCACTAGTATTATTAAAGGTTCTTATCTTGCAGGAGCTAATTACAATCTATGGTGCAATCACTTTAATTCTAACTGTATTTATTGCAATACAACTGTATATAAAGTATATACTTTATATTTTCACATTAAGGAAAATTTCAAAATTAGACTTTATTTCATTAGTACCCATTTCCCTACATAATCCATCTGAATCTGATTGGATAGTTAAATTTACCGATAATATGAGTTCATTTAGTAATTATTTTGGAATTTTAGGTATTGTTTATACTGCTCTATTCTATTTAACAACCCCACTATCTGCTATTAAATTTACTGGGAATACATTAGTAATAGATACAGCTAATAACTTAGTATTTATAATTACTTGGGGAATAATTTTTATACTGATTGGTTTGGTTATTTATTTTTTGATTATCTTTGGAAAAAATATATTAAAGAGATAATAAAAAAATAAAAAGAATGCAACTAAAGGAATATGATATTATTGATTACAGTAATAAACAACTTAATAAAGATTATATTGAACTATTTAAACTCTATAAAGATTCCCCGAACTTTCCACAGTTATTCAATGGAAAAACACTCAATCCGATAGGTTACATCCCCATTTTGATAAATCTATATAGGTTACTTCAACCATTTTTATCACAAAATTAGTGTTGTTAAAAGAGCAGAGAATTCCAATCTCTGCTCTTTTATCTTAATAAATCCCCGCTCTCACCTTCGCTAATTTAATTGAATAATCAATAAAATAATTTAACCTTTCCATAGAGTGATTTTTTTCTAAAACTTCACATTGTTTTTTAATATCAAACTCAATTAACGAAACTTCATTTTTTATATGTTTTAACATATTATACTTATTCAATAAAATTTCTATATTAGTCACCTTATCTTTATTCTGAAGTCTCATTTTTTCTTTATTAGAGAGAAAATGTTCAAGGTAAACGTAACATAAATTTTTCCTACTTTTATTAACATCAAAATTATAATTCCCTTTGTATTTTACAGTGAACTCAGGATTAAAGTATGCTTCGCAATCATTTAGTAATTGAAATAAGTAGCCTAATTTATAACCAATAATTGCTAAATGTTGATTGTCTAATTCAGGATCATATGATTTCATGCCAATCACTAAACAATTTTGAATAACTTGTGAAGTTTGGTTATCTAAGATTTCTTGTATTTTATCAATACTTACATTCATATCAATATTCAATTCTTGCATTGTTCCCTGACACATTCTAATAATCATATGGCTAAATACCCTAATTGTAGAATCATCAATTTCAGATAATAATTCAATACACTTTCCTAATAAAAAAACTGTGATTACTAAGGCTTCGTTGATAGAATATTGCTTATGTACTGTGTATATGCCATGCCTTTTATCGTCTTGATCGATAATATCATCAATAATAATAGAGGATTTATGAATTAACTCAATAGCTATTGCAGATTTGTAAACTTTTTCATTTAGATTTTCAGAAAACAACTTATAGCCATAATATGTCAATAACGGTCTAAAACGGCTCCCATTCACTACTTGAAGTATTTCATGATATTGTACTGGTAATTCAAACAGTATTGATTTAATCTTAGAATCAATACGGAACAAAAAATCTTTTTCTTCACTATTTAACGTAATTATTGGTGTCTTTTCCATAGTATTTTCCTACCGATAACAATTTATTATCACTATACAAAGCACCCAAATAAGTTTATAATAGCATGATTATTGATAAAGGAGATTTTTATGGATTATAAACTTATTTCTACTTACTTAGATTATTGCAAAACTCATAAGCGTTTGAGTTCACACACGATTCGCGCTTATAAGAATGATCTTATGCAATTTTATAACTCAGACTATGATAATATCGAATCCTATATAGAACAGTTGACACAATCTAACATAAAAACGAATACATTAAGAAGAAAAATTGCTTGTATGAAGGTGTTTTATAACTATCTAAAATACCAGAACATAATTGAAGAGAATCCCTTCAATCAATTGCGCTTTCAATTTAGAACTGAAAAAGTATTGCCTAAAACGATTCCGTATGACATTCTGAAAAGCATTTTTATATATTTAGAACAGAAAGTAATTGTATCTAAAACTGACTATCAAAAACAACACGCTGAAAGAAATCTACTAATTATTTCACTTTTACTTTCAACAGGCATCAGAATTTCTGAACTTTGCCACATTCATCTCAAAGACATTAATCTTTCCAATAAGACACTCTATATTATAGGAAAGGGTAAGAAAGAACGTATCCTATTTTTAGGAGATCAAAAAACATTCAATTTATTAGAAACATATATAAATAAAACCGGAAAGGAATCTAATGATTTCCTATTTCCAGGGAAACATTCGCCTAAACCATTGTCAGAGCAAAGTGTACGTTTAATTTTAAAGAGAATCGTTGAACAAAATAGCTTATCTAAAACTATTACACCACATATGTTTAGACATAGCTTTGCAACAATGCTTCTAGATAGTGATGTAGATATTCGATATATTCAACAAATTCTTGGACATAGTTCTATATCAATCACACAAATCTATACTCACGTATCTCATTCAAAACAAAAAGAAATACTTAGTTCTTTCAATCCTATGTCAGTGATTCATTCTGAAATCGAGTAAGAGACATTTCGAAGGTTACAGTTTACTTCATCTTAAATTAATGTTTGTAGTTTGACTCTAGTTAATAGATTTTATACTCAACAAAAGCAAAAAGCATACAAAACTCCACTTTGAATCAGTATTTATACTATGAACTCCATAATTGTTTTTCTAAAATATAACCTTCAAATATCCTTAAATATAGATGAGGAAAAACTCAATCTCAAAAAATGGAGTAAATCTTCCTACAAGAAAACGCATAGTATCAAGTTTTTTCAACACCTAATACTATACGTTTTTCTGATTTTAAAGACTTTTTTCAATCCTAAATAGACTATATTTTAAAATTCGTGATCTAACAATCATTTCGATTAGTTAAATCTTCCAATCTTTCTTCTCCCACCTTCAACATCTCTTCCTCTACCTTGCTCCATTTTCCGAAGAGGTATTCTTGTAGCACTTTTGCTGCTGAAATTTTATCTTCTCCTGAATCATATACACAACTTCTATCTCGTTGATAAATTTGAATTCTTTCAAAGATAGCCAATTCTTCCAATTGTCGTGTATTATCAACTAGATGATTTACAATGAAATCATGATGTTCTTTTGGAGTTGCGCGTGCTTGATTTGGATTGATAGCGTACAGTTCTTCGTATCGGATAAGAGTGCTTAGATAGGACAGTTCTGGCTTTGTCACAATTAAAGCTAATTGTACTTCATATCCCTTATTTTTCAAGAGTTGTGCCGTTTTCTTTGGAACATAAACTGTTCGTAAAGTTCCCTCTATCAAAAGATTGTATCCCAAATGACTCAATTTTGTTACTAAAGACTCTACCATTTTGCCTGCAAAATCTTTGGTGTATTCTACACTATCTTTGCCATATTCTTGCTGAAGCTCTAAATAGTGTGGATGCTGAGAACGAAAACTATCACCATCTATGATAACAATATTTCCTTGAAATTCTTTCTGTTTAATACGATGAATTGTAGTCTTTCCAGCACCACTTTGCCCTCCAAGCAAAATCGCTATAGCTTGCTTACTGGATTTTTTTCCTCTTGTCAGTGAGCGAAGATTCCGTGCTAAAGCCTGTTTGAATTCACTATCGGTATAATCTTGGATTTCCATTAGGCTACCATCCGTTTTTCAGATATCTCTAACATACGTTCAATTCCATCCAAATAGCCGCTATACCTCTCTATTTCATCAAAATTTTCAACTAAATAGATATTCGTATGAATCAAATCAGAAAGATCATCACTCATTAAAATCCAAGGATTAGATTCATCATCAATGCTAATTCCCTGACTATCTTGATAACGATAAAGTCGAGATAGTAGATTAGCACCTCTTTCTTTCACAATTTCAATTTTTAAAGTCAATTCATAATCTTCAACAGGATTGAGCATTTTATCTTCTCCTACGATATCGATATAAGATACATTAAACTTCTGACAAATGATATCTATTAGTTCCGTAGAGACTGAACTCGTTCCATTTTCATAACGACTTAAGCTATTTCGAGAAATTCCTACAATTCGGGCAAATTCAAGTTGTGTTAAGTCATGTGTTTTACGTAAGGATTTTATGTTCTTTCCAATCATGGCAAACTCCTTTATTTTTCTAAATCCATTATAGCATAAAAAAGCAGAACGCACCAAAATTGGTGCGTTATTTCTTGTTTTTCTATCTAGACTTTACTTCTATAAAAGCCACCTAAAGAGTTATTCCTTTTTAGGTGGCTTTTCTCAAAATACTATACATTAAAATACTCTTGTTTAATTTTTGTAAGCAGATTGTTAGCAACAGAAGTTACACCAACATGCATCAGTTCAGGATCAGAATAATCCAGATTACGAGCATAGCCTTCTGCAACAGTCTGAGCAATACGCTCATCCAATTTATAATTGGAGGTTTTTAATAGTGCATGAAATAATTCTGAACTATATAGTTTAATATTATTTTCCAATGATACTACTGCCATTTTTGCAACTCCTCTCCTGTTTTTGATTGATAAACCTTCTCTATTTTCATTATATCACAAAAAGATTGGTTGTGAATGGATAATTGTTTAAAAGAATAGGGTTTTCTAAACTCATCAAGCATTACTTCTTTTGTAATTTCATTCTGACGAAACGAGCTAAAGCTTGGGTTGGATTGTCATCAGTCTGAACACCATAGATAAAATCAAAATGGTGTTGTAATTTATCTGGATTTTCCCGATTTTGAAAGACAAATTCCGCAAAATCTAAATCTGACTCTGACTTTTTATGTTTTGCAAAATAGTGACAATGATAGTCAGGGTTCTTAAAAATTTCTACAAAATTTGAAATACGAAATTCTACTATAATTCCTACTTCTTCCTTTGAGTCAAAAATATTATTGTTAGAGGTACTTCGATTTAATACCTCAACTTGTTTATTGATAAATTTTCTAGCTTGTTCAAAATCGGGTGTAATATAGAATCCAGGTCCAAAGTCTAGCTCACTTCCTAAGTTAAATTGGACATCGATTCCTTTTTTTAAGGATTCTAAATGTCGGAACAATGACGCATGAAACCACTGAGCCTGACCTAGTTGCTTTTCCTGCTTGGTAGTCAACTCCAAAATATTTAATTCCTTCTCTAGTTTATACTAAAAGTATAATACAAGACTTTATGCAAGTAAAAGAAAATTTTATAAAACTATTTATTTCATTCCATCTTTCCTAAATCTCTCTAGATTCTTCTCCAATTGTTCCTTATGAAGTTGATTCTTAGCTTCCTTTAATGTGTCGTCCAAAATTTCTTCTCTGTAAGTTGCTTCTGTTTTTAGTTGTTCTGATTCTTGATCTGGAGTGAAAATGATATCTAGCAGTCGGTCTATTTTTTCAAGATCTTGGACAGACATATCCGATAGTCTATGAATTAGCTTCTTAAATACATCACTATTGTCGTGATTTTTCTTAAAAAATGTTGTAAACATCTATAACCTCTCAAAAAAAGCAGCCTATCAGGACTGCTTAGTGTAATTCGGAAATCGCATCATAAATGGACTGCAATTTCTTATTGTCTTTATTCTTTGTGTCAATCAACGTATGTAGCTCTTCAATTTTCTTTTGACTGCTTTGAATATCGCTATTGTTATCCGCAATCAGTCTTTTAAGATGTTGCTGATAACTTGCAGTAATATCTGTCTATTTTCCTGCTCTAACCTCTGCAACTTTGGGTTTAGAACTAGAATTTGATTCCGTCACAGGTGCTTGTTTTCGCTTTTGAAAAGCTGCTTCATAATTTACATCATTACCTCCTTGATGATTTCCAAATAAGGGCGCAATTTTATCTGGATCTTCTTGATTTTCTGATTTACTTTCTAATGGTTGATTAAAATTCCAATCTTTTGTCATTCACTCATTTCATCCTTTCTAAATTCAGAATCATCGAATTGTCTTTCTTTACCAAAGGCATGATCAAGATCTTCTTCAAAACTCATGTGACTGATGCTTTGACGCCTTTTGAACGTCGCAAACATCGCTGTCTCCAGTTGCTCTCTAGTAAGCAGCGAGTTTTTCTGTCTCTCTTGCTACCTTGCTTTCTTGCCTAGTGACCTTTTCTTCTAAGCGTTCAATAATGGTCATATACTATCCTCCTTCATTCTAATATTAGCTAAAACATCTTGATTTTGTTATCACAATTCTAAACATTGAGAGGTTTGCCTTACTGGTTGATTCCTCAATGTCTCTTTTGCACTCTCGATCATCAATTGTAAATCTGATTTCTTTTCTCTAAGGACATCATTCCAGTCTACTTTTTCTTTCCCAGATTCATTATCAGGGAAATCCAGGAAAACAGGAAATCCTGATTGAGATAACTTATCAGAAAAATCTTTTCCTGCATCATCACAATCTACCGCAAGTGTCAATAAATCAGGATGATTATCAAAATAGCTGGTGGTATCACGAATTGTATTCATCAAAGGCAATAACTTTGAAGGTATTACTGTATCTAAGAATTCCAACTTCTGATTTTCTTCAGCTATTAGTCGTAAAGTTTGATAAGCAACAACAGACCTTTTTAATCCCTCCATAGATACCAAACGAACATCAAATAGATTTTGTTGATGAAGTTCGTAATAGCTCATCAAGTCGATAAACGATTCACAAAAGACCAGTCTATTTGGTTTACCAATGTCAAAGGATATTCCAACATGTCCATGGCTTCCTTTTAGAATCGTTTTTAACCTCTCTCTTGGAAAAGAGTGATTCTTATATATCCCTTGTAAGCTTGCTGCCTGCAGCTTGTGACGATGATCAAAGCTTTTAAAAACGATAACAGGTTCAACTGTTTCATTTGTTTTCCAACTGGCTTGTGCTATCAAACCTTGTTGAATCATCTTTTGTACGATTTCTTCTGAAATTCCTCTACATTCTGTTAAGTAATGTCTGGCCAGACTGCAGTTAGAATCTTCTATTCTCTTTAAAGGATAATAAAATGGTCTCTCTCTATTTTCTTGAACAGCTTCTTTTTGAAAAGGTTCTTTAGAAAGAAAGGCTAGAGCTTCTTTAAAGGAAATTCCCTTAACAAGTTGAACAAAATCAATGACATCACCTTGAATATCTCTTGAAAACCATTTAAAAGTATTGGTAGTTGAAAAAATCCGAAATGAATCGTGTTCAGGATGTTCATAGACACTGCTCGAAACTTGTTTAAAGGAGATACCTAAACGATTGGCTACATCAAGAATTGAAATTTGCTTACATTCTTCTATTTCCATGCAATATCATCATTTTGTTGTAGTATTTGGCAGTGATGGAACAGATGAGGATTCTTCCAAAGTTTTGGGAGTGGCCTTATCCAAATCATCTAACCCAGATTTCCAAACCTGCACTTGATTGACCAATAACTTACCTGGTAGTTTCGAATAAGACAACTTAACCGTTCTGGTTTCTGTCTGATTGGTCTTTGATTGGTTGGCATTCTTTAAATCGGATACATAGGTTACATTATAAGACACCATAGCAATGGCTTGATTCGTAGTCTGATTGACAAAGATATCAGCTTTTTCAAAATGATAATCCAAAATATAATCCTTATACACTTGGTTCATGGCATCATTTTGACTTGACAATTCTTGAGAATAAGCTGATTCAGTCATATAAGGTTGAATACGTGTATTATTTTCTCCGAGCTTTTCTTTCGTATAGTACTGTGTCAAAAATTCTTTTACAGTATCTGATGACAAAATACTTGCTTTATCTTCTGCTTGTTTGCCCTCTACAAGTTTAGCTGCAGCCAATTCAATCTCTTTACGACTTTGTTTAGCAGTAGAATGTTGACCAGCAGTATATCCCATCATGAGAATAAAGCTAGTTGCAGCCACTGCTCCAACACTAATTAAGGCTTTAGTTTTGACTTTATTTAACATCTTAGACCTTCTTTCTATAAAAACTAGGTCAAGAATAACAAAAAGAACTTGTAAGTTTTATCACACCACAACGAAAGGTAATTCCTACATTTCAGGCGCAAAATCGTACAGTTCAGAGAAAAAAATAAAACTAGCTGTCTTTGAAGTATAATAGACTTATTGGAAAAAAATAAAATGCATACTGTACTATGCTATACTATAGTTAAGAAAACTATTTACAAAAGATCATGCAACTAACTTCTGAGAACTTTAAATTATTTATTAGTGTAAAAAAGGACACCTTCCCAACGAAGATATCCTGTCTAAATAAAGCTTATAAAACCAAACACTATAAAGGAGGACGTCCAAAAACGCTAAGTCTATAAAAACAGTTGATGCTAAACTTGCGTTATTTATTCTATTGACCAACTCTACGTCTCCTAGCTTTTGATTTTGGTCTTGGATTAGCGACAGTCACCGAACGATAATATTGGTAGAAGATACTCTTCGTTCTTCAGGTCTATTTGCCTTAGACAACTTAAAAGCAGCAAGTGTCACTATAGCTATTGATGTCATAGAAAGTCCTATTTCAACGTCCTAAAAGAAACCAAAGTAAAATTATTCAGGAAAAAAGAGACACACCATGAAGACACAAATCATACTCGATTTAACACCACTTCATGCCTGCTAATTAGTTTTTTAAGAAGGTCATACACATGATTTTACTCTTTTTAAGAAAGGATAGGTCAAGTTTGCCAGAGCAATCACTTGATTTTCTGTATTTGGATTATTTATGCATTATGAATATTCATAATATAACCTTCATTCCTGTTAAAAATTCTAAAAAGCATCTATTGACTGAAGAGGATAAGAAGTTTAATAGAGATACTTGTAATACGTATTAAAATTGAGCATTTTAATGCTAAGTATAAAACTTTTCAATTTATGGAATCATCAACTATGAGTTAAAATAATTTTCGAACAAAGGCTGTCCAAAAAACTTGATATAATGCGTTTTATTATGGGAATATTCATTTCATTTACTCCTGAAATTGAGTTTTTACCCAGACTCATTAATGTTATTGATATAATCCAATAATAATGATAATATCAAATAGTAATAAAAAAATTTGATAGTATTTTTTCATAATCTGTCACGCTTTCTAATGATTTTTTATGGTAAATGGAGATAAATATGATTATAGGTGAAACTTATAGAAAAATACGAGAAGGAAAAGGTATTTCTATTTCTTCATTAGCAGGTGCAGAAATTTCAAAGTCTCAAATATCTAGATTTGAATTAGGAGAGACAGAAATCTCATTTTTTAAATTATTATATCTACTTGAAAAAATAGGTGTAACACTAGAGGAGTTTTTGCTTTCATGTAATAATTATCAGCCTTCAGACTTCAATACCTTGATACGCTTAGTTCAACAGGCTGCATACAATCAAGAAATCAAATCATTACTTAATATGGTAAGCAAAGAGATGGAACTGTTTAGAGAAACCAAATCTCATTATCATAAGTTAAACGCTATTTTCATTGAAAGTATTATCTATGGAATTGATAATACTCATCAATTGAGTAATCAAGACACCTCTTATCTTACTAATTATTTATTTTCTGTTGAGAACTGGGGATATTACGAAATTCTTATTCTTGGAAATTGTTGTCGAGCAATATTACCAAATTTATTATTTAGATATGCCAAAGAGGCGCTTAAAAAAGGAAAGTTGTATAGTTCTATACCTAGAAATAAACAAGCTCTCGTTCAATTACTTCTTAATTCACTTCTTATTATGATTGAAAACAGCTTATATGAGGAAGCTTTATTTTTAGAACAAGCTACTAAGAATATATTATCTAATTCCACAGATTTTTTTGAACAAACTATTTTTTGTATTTAGAAGGATTTTTGAACTTAAATTTCATCATAATCAAAAATCAATTTTAAAAATAGAAGATGCTTTAAAAATTTTTGAATTATTCAATAAAACATTATACAAAAATTATAAAGATTACTACAAAAAAAATATTATCATTTTATTACAATGTGGTAATTCCTATTTTGAATAATTGCTTTTTTTGAAAAACTTTTTAATTCATCTAAAGAAATCAATTCCAGCTCTTCAGCAATACTATCCCAACTTGGAATATCAAATAATTTTTCTCTACAAATTGTTTTTAAATATTCATTTTTATTAACTTCACAATTTATGTACAATTCATTGATTACTCTTTTTTTAGCCTTATAAAATAATAGTTCATCAGATAAATCGGATTCATTAACAAGATTGTTCTCCAGTGTTTTAATCAATTTTTTCTTATAGATTGTAGGTGTTATAGTTACTATTTTTAGTAAAGTCATATTACTATAAAATATTGGGTATGATACAATACTATATATCCATTGCTTTTGTGTCCTTAACTTATGGCCTAATAATGAATCTTTAATACCAGTTAACATCGAGTTTAAGATACTTAACATTGCCATTTCATGAGATGATGCTACCATACCAGATATATCTAGATACATAGAAATTTCAGAAAGTTCTTGTTGTTTATCTAATTCCGTTAAACCAGTTGAAAAAGCCGGAGAGTTAATTTCTACAGATGATCCACTTAAAGGTAACATATTTTCAATACTTATGATTTCACTTTGTAGAAAACTTGGACCAGCAATAGCAATCTGGAATTCTCCTGCTTGAATATTTTTCATATAAACAAAGTATAAATTTCTAATTATCTTTTTATATTTTCTTAAATGCTCGTAAAGCCTTATTCTATGTGCTTTCGAGTATTTTTACTGTAGGAAGATACTTCACGTTTCTTTGCATATTTCCTCATGTCTTAGCTGTCAGAAGTGGTAAATAAGTAGTAAATTCATTTGTACTACTAAGCAACAAGACGCTCCTGTTGCTTCTCTTTATTCAAGCGTTTCATTTCTGCCATTGCAGAATCGAATGTTGCATGTGCGTAATAGTTCAGCGTCATGGCTATATTAGCATGTCCCATAATGTACTGTAATGCCTTTGGATTCATTCCTGCATTTGCATAGTTGGTACAGAATGTATGTCGCAAACTATGTGGAGTGATGTGTGGCAATTTATCCTCGTTATACTTATTGTATTTCTTAACAAGACCTTTCATCATGCCGTTGTAATCACTTGCCACTTTTGGATAGTTCTTTCTATTAAGAAAGAGGAAATCACTATATCCATCAATCTCAACACGCTTATCATTCTTTCGATTCGCTAACACTCGCTTAAATGCTTGATAGGCTTCTTCAACCATAGGAACTTGACGTTCGCCACTTTTGGTCTTTGGTGTTTCAATGTAGTACCCAATTTCAGTATCTCTCAATAGCTGATGGTCTATATTGACAAGACGATTCTCAAAATCTAAATCTGGAAGTGTCAAACCACCAAACTCTGAAATACGAAGACCTGTTTTTAAGAGTATCAGAATTTCATCATAATTTTTGCTGTAGGTTTTATCAGCTTTTGCAAAGGCTAACAGTTTTTCTTCCTGTTCTTCTGTTAGTACGGTCTTAGGGACAGTATCATCATCAAGAACTGCTTTCAGTTGAAAGTCAAATGGATTCTTCCGAACACAATCATCTTGTATAGCAATATAGAATGAAGCCTTTAAAGAACGTTTGTAGTTATTGATGGTTTGATAAGCATAACCATTTTCACTCATTCTAATAGCCCATTCTTTAGCGTCTGATGGCTTAATACTGTCAATACTTCTTACACCTAACTTGTCTTTCTTCAAAATATCCATAAGATATTTGCGTCCAGTTTCAGTGTTTTTTCTAACCTTTGGTCTTTGAGCGTTCTGTTTTGCGTAAAGCTGGCAGAGTGTCATTTTCTTTCCTACAACATCAATACCATCATGAATGTCTTTCTGTAACTCTGCGATTTTCTCTCTAAGTGAGATACAATCACGCTTTCCTGCTGGTACTCGGTCTGTAGCCACAAGTTTCCACGAGTAAACAAATTGCGGTTCTCCAAATGAATCTATATATTTGTATAAGTATCTTCCGTCTTTTCGTTGGCTCTCTCCAGTCTTTAAGATTCGACCTTTATTGTCACGTCTTTTTTCTGACATGGCATTTGCTCCTTTCCTTTATGGAAAGAGCCTTGATACGACTTAATACTATTTTATCATATACAAGACCCTTTGGCGACGCTAGATTGCGTCCAATGTATCTATAATTTTTTCAAATTGTTTTCGTTTAATCTGAATACGATTGCCATTCATAATCAGCCAATTTGCATTTTTATTTTCCTCTGCCAAGCGTCGTAGCTTGTTTTCGCCAATACGAAAATATTTTGACGCTTCTTCAATGGTTAGGGTATAACGTTCCCAAATAGGAATGTCAGTCTGCTTCATAAAATCCTCCTTTCCAAATCACTTATTTGGATTTCATAAAAGTTGTTTTACCAGCAATCGAACAGCTTTAGCAAAGCTCACGGGAGTTCCACCCCTGCATGGTTCTCATGTAGCCATACTCATTGCCTGCGACGGTTTTATCACGCTCGGACTATTGACTGTATGGGAGTATCATTATCACGATAAGAATGTCGTTGCAGGCAATCCTGCTAAAGATTGCTTCTCGGATCACTAACATGAATCGCTCGCTATCTTTATAAGATAGGTCATGGCGGTTAGTTCCGTTGGCTCTTTTCTTATCGAAACGTATTCGATTACTTTTATTCAGTTTTCAAAGAACAATGGCTCGTTAGCCTATCAAAACACATTGAAAGCTCAATATGCTTTGGTGGAATAACAAACCTCCCTGTTCGGGAAGCGTGGAATGGTTTAGCACGCTTCCACGAAAGGAGAGAGGATATTACTTAATTTCAAATGACAAAATCTTTGTAATCAGTCTGGTTTCCATTCTTCCACGTAAGACTTCATCAACGACCATACTTTGATTGCCATATTCATCTTTCATAAGTCGTAGGGAACGCTTCGTTATGTACCCTCTGTAATGATGTAGAATCTGGTTAATCGCTTCGGTATCGCCATCTGTTGCCTTTACAATGAGAGGAAAGGGAATCATAGGATATTGTGTTTTCATTCTTCAAATTCCTCCATAAACTTTTTAATTAAGGCTAGTCCACTGGTTCTATGCCGATAGACAGTAGAACGGTTCAATTTCAACAGGTCTGCAATTTCTGAATCGCTCATGTCCATAAAGTAAAACAGCAGTAGAATTTCACGTTTCTTGTCTGGCAACTCACGTAATGCTTCACTCAACAAATCATTTTCAACGCCTACTGATAACCCATTGAGTGTAAAAATCTGAAAGTCAGTTGAATAGTTATCTGTTGTCGCAAACTGGCTAACAAGATAATCGCCAACATCCGAAAAGGACACCTCACGCTTTGCAATCCTTGAAAGATAAAGCATATAATTCTTTCGCTCGTCTTCCATAGCACGTTTACAGATATAGTCAAACTGATTTTCTATTGTGGTCTGAAAAGAAGATGGTTTCATGTTTCTCACCCCCTTTCTGTCTAGGAAAGGAAGTGAGCCTTGCTCGTTTATCTCCTTTCACTCTTAGTCCCAATGTGAAAGGGGGATTTGTTGCATTACTGATAAATAAACTTTGTAAAAAAGTTCTGAATAGCCAAAAAAGCATATAAACAGATTTATTTCTCTGTTTACATGCTTCTGTTATTCTATCTATATGATTTATAAAACCACATTGGTGGACGTACTTATCTATTGCAGATAGACGACTTTTTTTGACAAGAACCCAATGTAAGGAAATTTATTGTATATGATGTACTTCATGGCGACGTTGACCTCCAACAAACCGCCATTTGGAAGTAATATACAATATTTTAACAGCGTAAATAGCACTACCATATAACGGTTTTTTTATTGGCGTTTAGTAGTGCTTTTTATTAAATATAAACCTATAAACCATATAACACGTTTTTCTATACCTGTTTTTAATTCAGTAGGAACAATAAAATGTATAGAGGTGGTCTACTATGCGTAAAAAAGAAGATAAATATGATTTTAGAGCCTTTGGTTTAGCCATTAAAGAAGCTCGATTGAAACGAGGTTTAACTCGTGAACAAGTGGGAGCATTGATTGAAATTGACCCACGGTACTTAACTAATATTGAAAATAAAGGGCAACACCCCAGCATACAAGTTCTTTATGACCTTGTATCGTTACTTCATGTTTCCGTTGATGAATTTTTCTTACCTGCTAATAACTTGGTAAAAAGCACCCGACGATTACAGATAGAGAAATACATGGATAGCTTTACAGACAAAGAACTATCCTTAATGGAATCTTTAGCCAGCGGTATCAACGAAGCAAGAAACATCGAAGACTAATTAAAAGAATCCATACATAACGGAAAGAGCCGATAAAATGAGATTGTATTAATCTCATTTTATCGGCTCTGCGTCTTTGCGTCTGGCTCTGTAATCACAGTTACTTTGAACTGCTTTATTTCAATTAAATTTTCTTGTCTGCATTTCGGACAATAGAGGGGGAATTTTTTTAATTCAGTATCTTCCCTTATCTTTAATCGTGTTTTATTTCCACATACAGGACACAATATCCACTTGTAGTTTATAATAACTATCTCCTCCTTTACACTTTAATTCAAATCTTTATTAAAAAATATTTCATCTTATTTAACAAGAAACCATATTTATATAACAACATAAAATACACTAAGTTATTTTATTGAACATATATCGTACTTTATCTATCCGACTATTTGGACGACGGGGCTGGCAAACAGGTTCACCGGTAGTAACATGGTACCCTTTTAACTCTGTTAAACAAACACTACGTCCATTTGTAAAGAAAGTTAAATCACTACGATATTCTTGAATACACCGAGCAGGGATTTCTCCACTAAGAATGACCTCATTATTTTTCAATTGAGTGTCTACGATGTTCGCACAATATTTAGGAGCATCGTTGTATGCTCGTGAAAGATATTCCTTTGGCGCATAAATTTTAAAACTAAGATATGGCTCTAACAATTCTGTTCCAGCTTTTTTTAAGACTTGTTCCAATACAATAGGAGCAAGCATCCGAAAATCTGCTGGGGTACTAACAGGGCTATAGTATAAGCCATACTTAAAACAGATTTTACAGTCCGTCACATTCCAACCATACAATCCTTGTTCACAGCCATAGCGTATCCCCTCCATAACTGCATTTTGAAACGATTGATTTAAGTATCCAAGAGAAACCGAGCTCTCATACTGTACTCCGCTCCCTAATGGAAGCGGTGCTACAGATAGACCAATGGAAGCCCAGAAAGGATTCGGTGGAACTTCGATGTGAATGGTATACTCTGCTTTTTTTAACGGTCTTTCCATATAAATGACTGTAGGCTCTTTTATTTCTATCTCCACATGATACTTTTCTTGCAGCAGAGCACAAGTCACTTCCATTTGTACTTTCCCTAAGAAAGAAAGTATGATTTCATGTGTCGCAGAATCCACATAATATCGCAGAAGCGGGTCACTGTCGGAGATTTCTAAAAGTGCATCAAGTAACATTTCCCTTTGTTGAGGTTTGCTCGGTTCAACAGTCGTTTGCAGCAGAGGGAGGGGATTTTCAATTCTCTCTCTCTGTGGCAATAGCTTTGTATCTCCAAGAACACTATTTAACTTCAAAAACTCATTCTGCAAAATAACAATTTCCCCGGAATAAGCCTTATCGATTTTACATAATTCACCATTTATTGAAGTATACATTTCTGTAATTTTTATTTTTTCCTTTTCCGATATTCTAACCGAATCTCGCAAATGCAGTACGCCACTATAAAGACGTATATATGCAAGACGCTGTCTTTTTTCCGAATACTCAATTTTGAAAACATTTCCGCAAAGTTCAGACGGACCTCGATGTGTTGATGAATAAAATTTATTAGTAATAACTTCTATAAGGTTATCAATCCCTATATTACTTTTTGCACTTCCATGATAAAGAGGGAACAGAGAACAATTCTGAAATCTTATGCTTTCCTCTTGTTCGAGTTCCAATGCTTCTAATGATTTACCGGACATATATTTCTCTAAAAGGTCATCGTTTCCCTCTATTACCGTATCCCATTGTTCAGATTCGGTAAAGTTCGTCACACACATATTAGGATACAGTTCTACCTTCTGTTTGATTACAATTTCGGCAGAAAGTTTCTCTTTAATATCCTGATAAACCGTTGATAAATCAATTCCATTTTGGTCAATCTTATTGATAAAAAAGATTGTGGGAATCCCCATTTTCCTAAGTGCATGAAATAATATACGAGTTTGTGCTTGTACGCCATCTTTTGCAGAAATCAGTAGAATTGCCCCATCTAAAACTGATAATGAACGATATACTTCTGCTAAGAAATCCATATGTCCTGGCGTGTCTATGATGTTCACCTTCGTATTTTCCCACTGAAAAGAGGTTATTCCTGTCTGAATTGTAATTCCTCTCTGACGTTCTAAAAGCGTATTATCCGTCCTCGTTGTACCTTTGTCCACGCTTCCTAATTCTGTAATCGCTCCACTGTTATATAATAAGCTTTCTGTTAAGGTAGTTTTTCCTGCATCAACATGAGCTAAAACTCCAATATTAATAATTTTCATGTGATTTTCCTCCATTCAAAAACCCAAAAGGGCATAAAAATCCCAGTGATAAATACTTTTATCACTGGGATTTTTATGCATAACCATAGGTATACAAAGCATACAGATATTCTCTGGATACTTTAGAATCACATGATAAAGGTATTATTAAACTGGGTACAAAAAACTAAGCCCTCCTAAAAAAGGACATCCAATTATTTGTTCCCACTATCAAATTGACAGTTTATTTAAGAATACCTTGCCGCATATTTATTAACTCCTTTTAAATAGATACTTAAATAATAGCACGTAAGAGCATATTTGTCAAGGAATCTCCAATTTTTTATCAAAGAGAGTACGTGATTACAAAATAGCTGTAATAATGTACCAATATTTGTTATTCTATAATCTTCCAATTACTCCCGTTCTTTTCAAGTACCAAATCAAATTGAGATACCTGCGTTGCTTTGGTCTGCTGGTCGATATACTCCACTGTCAGCGATACCGTGACTTGATTATCCTTACGATTGTGAATAGGATTTACCAGTTCTTGAAAGATGTACTCTTTTCCGATTGGTTTTAATATCCCGTCATTCACATAGTAGGAAAGTTCACTGGCTGTCGCTGTAGGATAGAGCTTGAAGAACGTCGTTAAAAACTCATTGATTTCATTGGTTGTAATGGAATCAACCGTCCCCTCACTTTCAATGGCTTTTGGTTTATAACTTGATTTCTTAGGTATGTTGGTAATGGTCGGATTCTTAACCAGTACCATATTTCCAGAACCATCTACATAGACACTCACTATATAAGCAGAGTGGACGGTCTTTGTATTTTCTCCCTCTGTAATGAGCTGGTCTACACTGTAGGTTACATTAAACTCATTGTCGCCAGTTGGCTCTACCGTCCATATCTGAAATCCTCTTACAGAAGACGATACAGGAATATCTTTGCGTACTGTATCAACATTGAGAGCTTGAAGTTCATCTGTCAGATAGCCTTTTAGACTTTCCATTCGATTATCAATGGACTTATCGGATTGCTCCCATGAATAGTAGACTTTCGCAAAGTTCTCTACAAAATTTTCTACATGATGAGTATCAACGTATTCCTTTTCTATGATAGTTGTTTCGTGAATAGTATGAGTATCTATAGCTGTAAAGTGCTTGAATATCGCAAAGCTGAAACTAAGCCCTAAAAGTACCCACAAGGCAATCACAACCTTTTTATGAGGATTGACCTTATAGACACGAGGTTTCTTTTCCTTTGGTATCTGTTTTTCTTTATTCTGATTTTTTCTAAATTTCATCATTAAATCTTCCTTTCTCATTGTTTGATTCGTCCTGCTCCCACTAAATGCTGTTGCCAGTAGGGGCTTGTTAAGTCGGCATAACCGATTGGGTCGCCTGCATGAAACATACGGTTATTGCCAAGGTATATCCCAACATGAGTAATATAAGAGCCAGCGTTATAGGTAGAATGAAAGAAAACCAAATCGCCAGCTTGTGCTTCCGATAGTGGGATATGCTGGGTCACATCATATTGCTGTTGTGCGGTTCGTGGTAAGTTAATTCCAGCTTTTCCATACGTCCATTGTGTCAGTCCGCTACAATCAAAAGAAGTAGTCGGGGAAGCTCCACCGTAAACGTATCGCCAGCCCTCATATTTCAGTGCTTCGTCCATGATGGCTTGTACCGTATCATCATCAAACTCTGTTGTGACAAGATACTGCGTTACCAGTTGCACATAAAACATATTGCCATAGTTGTATCGCCAGCCCCCATTGATAGGTATGGCTATGGGATTGGGGTAAGACACTTTTTCGCCACCTGAATACTCTTTTGAGAAACTTTGAGCCAGTTCAAAGGTATATTTATTTCCACGATTAGCCACATACCCTAAGAAACCACCACCATAATTGTAGGACTGGATAACCGATTCTAAATCTACACTGAGCCTTTCGCTACTGGCTAATAATTCACTGAAATACTTCACACCTTGCTTAATGGATTCTTCTGTACTCAATGAATTAGGTGGAAGACCGAGGGATTCCGAGGACTGCATAACATCTTCCGCAGTACCGCCCGATTCCACCTGTATAATCGCAAGAAGTATGTTGACATATTCTTCAACGCCATATTCTTTGGCATATTTTTCTACCATAGGCTTATGAGCCAGCACTTCTGCGGAAACATTCACACCTCCATAATGAATATTGGAAATTCCGCTGTCCTGTTCATCTGAAAATAAAATGGCAACAAACAGAAGCAGTGAGAAGACCATCAAGAATAATCCAGAACCACCAATCACTAAAGTTTTCAACTTCATGGTTTCTTACCGACTTTCTTAATGGTGGCGGTTTTGATTGGTGGTCTACTTCTTGTATTTTGTAGTGGTACTCTTTGAACAGTAGACGGACGTTCTTTTGTGATTGGACGTTGTGAAGTTCTATCTGCTGTAGTGGTTGAAGTTGCTGGCTTTTGAACGGTTTTTTCTTGAACGGTATTGCCTTGGCGTTCCACTTTTGGACTTGAAAAATCGGACTTAACTGCTGGACGCTCTTGTTTGGCTTGTTGAGATTCCTTATATGAAGTCTGAATATTAGACTGTTTTGAGGTCTGTTCATCATGATATTGTTCTTGTCTTGTAGTCGGTCTTTCATGAACAGAAGAAGCAGGCTGTTTTTTCTGTTTGACCTGTTCCATTTCAGAGCGACGCTTCGCAATGGTTTTTCGCCTTTGTTCCTGCTGTTCCTTGCGTCCACTGGCTCTGTCCGCTTTGGTTTGAGAAATACTACTGGTTAAATCACGGACATTCTCTTTTACTTTGGATTTTCCTTGATATACTGCATATCTTGCATTGGTCGGCAAATCTTTAACCTGTTCTTTCAAACCACTAGCAGTGTCTACCATTCTGTCTTTGGTATCAGCTACTGTACCGATGGTTTGACCGATACGTTTTCCAAGTGTTGATTTTTCCTTTCCGTCTGGTCGGGAGTGATCTGCTTGTGTCCTTGCAGAACTCCCCGAACCCGACTGTCCTTTTTTACCTGTAACAATGGCAGACCCAGCCCCTAGAGTAGTCATGGAACGTCCAAGTTTCCGCTGTAGACGGTGCATGTGAGCGTGCATAAGCATACGAGGTTTTCTCATCACACGACTTCCCACACTTTGAGAATCGTTACTCTGTAGAGAAAACATACTCATTAAATCGCCCAGCTTGAAGTAGATTCCTGCAAAGGTCACAATCTGTAGAAAAGCAATCAAAAAGAACGGATAACCAGCCGATAAGGTATAGAGCATGGTTGAAATACTAAATGCTGTCGTAATAATCAATGTGATTCCAGCTCGTGTCAAAATGGTATTAAAGAGCTTTGTTATGGCTCGTTTTGACATACCATCAAATGATGGAATCATGCTTAAAATAAAGCTCACAGGCAGAAACATAGCATAGATGATAAAAAGTACCTGCGAGAAAATCATGATTCCTGTTAATAGGAATACAAATATGGAAATCCCAATATTGAAGACAAATAGGAAGAAGACTGTACCTAAACGGTTAATGGTCTTTGTAATGGTTAGATTGGTATTGCTTCTGTCTTCAATTTCTTCCGCAACAATTTTTTCTCTGTCTTCGCCATTGTTGGAATCTGGGCTGGTGGAGAGCAGGCTTTCCACACGGTCAATACCGATACTTTCAATGTCTGAACTGTTGTATTGAAGCAGTAGCCACGGTTGCTGAACCTGTATGGAAAATAGGCTGTCACGTATCAAGTCCACACTGTCCTTGCCTTGACTATCTGAATGGGGCATGACAATTTTTGTACCCAGTGACAAACTAGCGTTGCTGATGTCTGATGAAAAGTCATTGATTTTCTTAATATAATCGGGAGCGTAGGCAATAAAGGAAGCCGATAGGATAAAAACCAGCACAAAATTCATGAGGGCATGAATTGCCTTTGTGGTTTCTCTCTTTATCAGTCCTGTATAGGCAACATAAACCCCAAGAACCAAAATCAAGAGTAAAAGGAATCCAACATAGAAACCCTCTGTTGATAGTCCACTAGGCGTAACCCCTGCAAGGGTCTGCATATTCTTACCAATGGAATCTGCTGTAGCGGAAATGAAGTCTAAGGAATAGGCTTCCTGTACTAAGTAACCTGTCGCATTGGAAACATACAAACTGATTGTCCAAATAAAATTGGTAATGGCATATAGTCCATACATGACCTGTTTTCCAATCCCGTCCGACCAGTTCCACGGAAGCCAGCCCCAGCTATTATCCACATAAAAATCCAGTTGATAGTTTTCAAGTGGGTATCGGCTGTATTCATTTGCCACATTGACCGTATCATCTACCAAGCCCGCAGCTTGAACCACCGTTCCCAGCATGGCTAAAAGAAAAATGGCAATCACAAGTGTGAAAGCCACTGTCATTGCCACTTTACCTAGACGTTTCAGCGTCCAGTTTGATTTTATTCTGTTTACTATTGATGGTTTCACATTTACACCTCTTTTCGCACAGGTGGTCTGGTATCAAAGGCATGGAGCAGTTCTTCAAATACAGGGTGGAACTGTATCACACCGACACGACCATATAAATCACTGATAAGGCATTGCCCGTTTTCCAAATCACGCAATCGCTTCTGATTGTTTTCGTCCTCTGGGTCTACACCAAAAAAGGCTAAGGTCTTTTTAATCTCGTTAAGGTCAGTGGAACGAAATGCAAATTTTAAGCCGAGGTTATTTTTCAGTTTTTCATCTAAGAGGTCGTCTGTATTTTGGGTCACGAAATATACCCCAGCGTTCATAGCACGACCAGCCCGAACCAGCTTCATAGATAGTGTTTTTCCTTGTGCTACCTGTAAAAAGCTCCATGCTTCGTCTAAATCTACAATCTTGAAAATGCTTCGGTCTGTATGGATAAAGTCTAAAGCAAAGGTACTAATGACAATCAGCATAGCAACGGATAAAAGCTCCATAGTGGTATATTCCTCAAAGGAAGTTTCCTTGTCGGGAAGTACCAAGTCCGCAACCTGTATAATGTTCAGTTGTTTTTCTAAGCTGATAGACTGCTCCACATAACCATTACTGAATAATAAATGTGCAAAGTCATAGTCTGTAAAACTTTCGATATGGTCGGCTATACTGGTACTTAGTGGCGTATTCTCAACCCGTAATTCCTCAATCACTTTCATCAACCCTCGTACTTCACTATTGGTTACTGCACGAATGGCTTTTCTAAGGATTGGGAAGCGTTCCCCATCACGAGAGGAAATCCCCGTAAGGAATGTCAGAATATCAATAGCCAGTGATTCAGAATCTTTGGGATTTTTCATAATCACATAAGGGTCAAGTAAGCCTTTGTTTTTCTCATCAGAAGTCAGAGTGACGATATTGATTTCATGGGAAATCTCTGGCAAGGTTTCTTTCCATCTGCCACGTTCTGCTTTTGGGTCTACAATCACTGCTTGTGCCCCATAAAGCACCGCATAATAGACGATAAGGTTATTCGCAAAGGATTTACCACCACCCAGCGAACCAACAAAAGCCGACGCTAACGCATTGGTTACTGAACCCTTAACCCCTTGACTGGCAAGAGCAGGTTTCAGATATACATTGCGTCCAGTATCTAAGCTGTAGCCAACATAAATCCCCTCATTTTCCCCCAGCATTTGAGTAGCACCAAAACCTAAACCAGCGAGGAAATCAGAGGTCACGTATTGAATATAATCATTCATATAACGCTTGCTGGCAGGTAAAAATTCTTCATGTAAGCCGAGCATATCCCCAAATGGTCGTACCAGTTTTACGCTTAAATCGTCATAAAAATCTTTCACTTCATTACAACGACGTTTGAGTTCGTCAAGATCATTTGCTGATACCCTTACCACATAAGACAGCTTGTACATAGATTCCTTGCTTTGGTCTAAATTGGTTTCCAGCTCATTCACACTTTCCAGAGCTTCCGCCACATTGGAGCTGGTTTCATTATCACTTTGCCAAGCGTGGTTATCCAAGTCTTTCAGTTCTTTCTTTTTATTGCGGACAGTAGATAGGGCTTTACGATTCGCTACAATTTCCACATTCATTGACGTATCAATCGGGAATGTAAATTGCTGTTGCTGGTAGTAGAAGATTTCAGAGGACGGGAAGTCCAGTTCTCCGACAATGCTGTTAATGGTAAAGTAAGCTACATAGACGGTTTCATCTTCCTGCTGGATTTTCAAATATCGCTGTTTTTCTTCCACCAAACAGCGAGTAGGCTTAATCAAGTCATAGTATTTAATCAGCGTTTCATTATCCAGCTTTTTCTTTGATAGATGGTACTCATACTCTTCATAGGCAGTGCCTGTCTGTCCGTAAAGGTGTTCAATCAGATAGCCGAAGTCGTCCTTATCTAACCTGCGGATTTTGAAACGACGAGAGATTTTATTTTCTAAGAGCTTTTCCATCTTCTGAAAACGCAGGATTTCATCATTACTCATACTAACAAAATCGCCCATCAGCTTATGGTTCACATCATAGACAAAATCAGACAAAGCATTTTTTGCTTCAACGGTAAGACTTTTCATAGAAAACTCCTGATCGTTGAGAAGCAACTTAAAGCCGATAAAGAAACGGTAGTTCACTTGATTTTCGCCAATCATGGATATTAAAGCGTCTGTCTGTTGGTCGATTTTGTCATAGGCAACCGCTTTGAGCTTGCCAGTGACTTCATTTTTGGAACGCTCTTGTGCAGAACGTATGCTGGATTCTGTACTGATTTGTAAAGCATGAATTTTGCCATCACGATTTTGTGCGATAAGCTGTCTGAAAGAATCATGCACTTGTATTTTCTGTTCTGGACTTAGAAATGAGTAATTGTAAGGAACAAGCTCATAGTAAGCATAACATTCCCCGTCTTTATTCCAGACGAGATTGTTTTCAATGTATTTAATTGGATATGCCATAAAATTCACTCCTAACTGCTGTAATGGCTTCTTGTGGCTGGTTTCTGCCAAGCGTTACTTTTTTTCCTGCATAGGTCAGCTTTGGTCGCAGTGCATAAGCAATGACAGACTTCAAAAATCCATAAGGCTTTTTACCATCAAAAGTTTTTGTAGACATAAACCATGTGAAAGCCACAGGAATCCCAAAGTATTTGAGAAATGCTCCCTCTATCATGGAAAGAGGGGGCAAGTTGCCAAGTATCATCACTGCAAAGAGTGACACGACAAACCATGTCATTTGCGTAAAGGTTATGGGAAACGGAAGTCTAAAATCATTGATAGAATACAGTACCTTTTCCACAGACCAGATACTGGTATAGCTTCGTATTTTCTTCATGTAATCAATCCTTTCATAAAAAATAGGGGTAGCTGATTGAGCCACCCCGTAAAATAGAAAATCTGCCAGTAGTAATGTACCGACAGATTTAATAGACGATTTCAAAAATCCCATGATTGGTTGAGATAAACGTTCCTGAAAGGTCTAAATCCCGACCATAGGCTTGATAATCAATATAGTTTTGAAGACTAGCTGGTACTTCGCCTAAAGCACCCGTTTCTTCAATGTAGTAGCGTGCCACGTCATACATATCATCACAATCGGAATGAATGATAATATCCTCTTGATGTTCGCTTAGTTCTTCAATGCTTGAAAAATGAGTGAGCAGAGCAGATAGCTCCGATTGTAATTCTTCGGGTAATTCCGATACCATTTCCCATAGTCGATTGAGTTCGCCAATGGAAGTGTATTCGTCAACCGTAAAGGGTAACTCGTAGTCATGAATGGCGTATTCCTCATATTCATCATTCAAGCCGATTTTCTCTTTGACTTCCTCAAAGTCAATGGGAAAGGTAAACCACGCACCGACCAATTCGCCCTCATTGTATTTGCCTAAATTCGCAATATAGACTTGCATATCGTCCATATATTCACGTCCTTTCTTTGTAGAGATTCAAAAATCCCTACCGCACTTCGTTTGGTGTACCATTCCTTTGCGGAACATAAGAAAACCACTTATATTCCACAAAAGAACGGTTTTATTTAAGCACCAATAATGCGATTGAATAGCTCTAGTAAAATGTCTTTTACTCCAGCAGCGTTGAAGACTAAGCCAACCGCAATAATCGCAATAATTAAAAAGCCAATCAGTTTGCTAAACTCACGCTTGAAGCCAAGATACAAGCCAATCACAACGATTGCTAAAAGCACCAGTGATTGAGCGTTTGATAGAAACCAGTTATAAAGGTTTTGTCCAAAATTCATAAAAATGTTCTCCTCTCTATATTCAATGAATTTGTATTTGAGTTATTTTTTTGGGGTATACACTTTCTGGTATGGATAGAGATTCCATGCCAGATTTTTTTATACAAAAAAGAGGACATTTGCTGTCCCCTCGTTATACAATCAATTCACCACAAAAATCATGAAAGAAGGTTAAACAAATGTCCCATAATGATTCTATCCTAAATATTCTTGGAATTAAAGATAAAAATATTAAAATTATTTCTGTTGAAGAAGCTGAACACAACAACGATTCTGTTAAAGAGTATATAACGCTAATAACAGCTACTCTTTCTTATCCGATTAATCGTTGTCGTAACTGTGGCTTTCCCACAGTTAATAAGGATGGCTTTCGCAAAACTCATGTACGACTGGCAAGTTTAAATGGGAGAAGATATGAACTAGAGCTTCGTAAACAACGCTATAAATGTAAATCATGCCATACTACTTTTGGTGCTATTACTAATTTAACCAAAGAAAATCAAACCTTATCCAGTGATCTCAAAAATCAAATCATGCTTTTAGCTCGTAAAGGCTTATCTGGTCAGCTTATTGCTGAAATGTGTCACTGCTCTCCTAGCAGTGTTCGTCGAACAATCTTAGAGCGCATGGAACCACACTATCGTGTGGCTAAGTTGCCTAAGCATCTATGTTTTGACGAGTTTCGTTCAATTAAGTCTGTGATGTCCTTTATCTGTTGTGACGCTGAAACCCACCAAATTGTCACAAAGTTACAGGATCGTCTATCACCTACCATTGTTGATTATTTTGAAAGTCGTTATTCAAAAGCCGAACGCGAATGCGTTCAATCAGTTGTAATTGATTTAAATGCTCAATATCAAAGTTTTATCTATCGCCTTTTCCCTAATGCCAATATCATTATTGATCGCTTCCACCTTGTACAATTAGCTGGTCGCGCTTTGGACAATTGTCGTATCTCTATCCTAAAGCAACTTGATAAACAGAGCCAAGAATATAAAATTATGAAGTCACATTGGAAGCTATTCCATAAAAAAGCTGAAGATCTTCACCCTGAAGAAGTAGTTTTTCTTCGCGGCGTTAAACAATATATGACTCGCCAAAATGCTGTTGATCTCATTACTAGTAAATTTTCCAAGTTCGCTGAAGTATACCAAACTTACCAAGATATCACGAAAGCCCTAAACGAGCGCAATAGTGAATTACTAGAGTCAACCATCTTAGACTACCAAAAAACCAATACAGAAATGGATACTGCTATTCAAACCCTTCGTCAAAACAGAAAATATGTCTTAAATAGCGCTAAATTTGAATACTCTAATGGTCCTTTAGAAGGCATCAATCGCAAAATCAAAACCCTAAAACGAACTTGTTATGGTTTTGCCAATCAAAAATTTTTCTTTTTAAGAATCGATTGTATTTTTTCGTAAAAAAATACCCCCTACATTTTCGTAGGAAGTATTTTTAGTCAACCATACCAGTTGACAGATATCCCACTTAGGACATTTTCCTACAAGGGGTCCCGAGCGCTTAGTGGGAATTTGTACCCCTTATCGATACAAATTCCCCGTAGGCGCTAGGGACCTCTTTAGCTTCTTGGAAGCTGTCAGTAGTATATCTAATAATTTATCTCCATTCCCTTTAGTAACGTGTAACTTTCCAAATTTAAAAAAGCGACTCATAGAATTATTTCCTCCCGTTAAATAATAGATAACTATTAAAAATAGACAATACTTGCTCATAAGTAATGGTACTTAAATTGTTTACTTTGGCGTGTTTCATTGCTTGATGAAACTGATTTTTAGTAAACAGTTGACGATATTCTCGATTGACCCATTTTGAAACAAAGTACGTATATAGCTTCCAATATTTATCTGGAACATCTGTGGTATGGCGGGTAAGTTTTATTAAGACACTGTTTACTTTTGGTTTAGGATGAAAGCATTCCGCTGGCAGCTTAAGCAATTGCTGAATCGAGACTTGAGTGTGCAAGAGCAACCCTAGTGTTCGGTGAATATCCAAGGTACGCTTGTAGAATCCTTCTTCAACAATCAGATAGATGTCAGACGCACGGCTTTCAAAAACCACTTTTTTAATAATTTGTGTGCTTAAATGGTAAGGAATATTCCCAACAATTTTATACCTCTGTTTGTTAGGGAATTGAAACTGTAGAATATCTTGGTGAATTAAAGTGACACGAGTATTCAGTTTTAATTTTTCTGACGATAAGTTGAATAGATGACTGTCTAATTCAATAGACGTTACCTGTTTACTTATTTTAGCCAGTTTCGTCGTTAAATGCCCTTTACCTGTTCCAATTTCGTAAACGGTATCGGTTTCTTTTAAATTCAATTGTTTTATTATTTGGTTGAGTACTTTTTCACTCGTTAAAAAGTTTTGAGAATATTTTATATTTTTGTTCATGTAATCTCTCCTGAAGTGATTACATCTATAAACAAATACAGAAGTTAAACGATTTGTTTGTAATTTTAGTTATCTGTTTAAAAAGTCATAAGATTAGTCACTGGTAGGAATTAATCTAACGTATTTATTTATCTGCGTAATCACTGTTTTTAGTCTGTTTCAAAACAGTAGATGTTTTATCTACATTATGCATTTGGAATACCAACATGACGAATCCCTCCTTCTTAATTACAAATTTTTAGCATCTAATTTAACTTCAATTCCTATTATACAAAATTTTAAGATAATGCACTATCAACACACTCTTAAGTTTGCTTCTAAGTCTTATTTCCATAACTTCTTTTACGTTTCCGCCATTCTTTGCTGTTTCGATTTTTATGATATGGTGCAAGTCAGCACGAACACGAACCGTCTTATCTCCCATTATATCTTTTTTTGGATATCTGTCAACTGGTATGGTTGACAGATATCCTTTTTTTGTTGTTATCACGTCCTGTTCTTTTACTGACTGTTGCTTCAAAATCTGCTTGTGTCGGTCTGTCAGTTTCGCATGGTCGAGAATGTCTTTTACAACCTGCGTCTGGTTGATTTCATCAAGTTTAATCGCAACCTTTAAGGTCGGGGCAACTTGATGAGATAGCCAGTTCAGCGTCCTTTGGAAGGAGTAAGGCTCTGGTTTTGTGGTTAGTTTTAATCGTTCACGATTGTTCCCAATAAACCAAGCCCATTCTTCATTCAGTTTCCAATCAGAACGAGGTTTGGAATCGTCTTTATCTACAAAACGGATATACCGATTGATAATTTTAAAGGCGGTATGCTCTGGATTGTCATAGACGAGTAAATCACGGACTGCATAATAGGCACGCTCATTTTTCAATCGAATCTCAAAACGGTTTTTTACTTCTGCGTCTTCAATGGGAATATCATTTTTCTTGTACTGCTCGTAGTCCTTTTCATAGATACAGAAATAAACTTCACTTTGTAATGAACCGATATAGAGGGTGTTTCCCATACATTCCTTTTCCTCTTTGCGTACCAGTTCGCCACTGCGATAGCTTTTAAAACTGCGGAAGACGGAGATACATTCTTCCTGTTGGCACTTTTCAGTGAGTACAGGGATATTTAAAATCCCTGTCTTATCGTTAATGGCAAGGTCAAGGCGTTTCATCACACCGCCAGCCACCAAAACGTCCATAAAGAACTCATACCAGCTTCTTTGTTGTGCCAGAAGATAGCTTTCAAATTGTCTGCACCCACGACCTTTCAATTCCACCAGAACTCCTTTGTCCAGTTCATGGGAGCAAAGGACGAATATGTCGCCTAAAGCATAATGCTCTGAATAAGAATAGAAACCATAGTCCTCATGAAGAAAATAGGACAGTTTCAGTTGTAAGATGTTTTCGACCACCTGCTGTACGTCTGTTGTCGGAAAGCGAATTCTTACATAATCAAACAGCATTTCAAGGGGAGCGTCGGGATTGAAGCGTTCCAGAGCTTCCCAAAGGGACTGCTGTAAATCCTCTGATGGCTTGACTTTTCCTGTTTCAATATCGCTTAGATACTGCCTTGTAATACCAGTCGCAACAGCTAAACGGTTTTGAGATAGTCCATAAGCCAAGCGTTTTTCTTTTAAATGCTGTAACCAAGTTTGTTCATTCAGTAAAAATCCCTCCAATCAAAAAGGCGTATGTCAACTTTTAAAGCCCATTTGACATACGCTGAAATTTTGTAAATCCCTTGTAACCAAAGGATTTTCTAATGTTTTTTTGACTGTTTCCTGTCGATTTGTACCCCCCTGTTAGATACGGGGGGTTAAGTGCTGGCGTGGCTATTGCCACACCAGCCAGCAAGATCAGTCCACACCTGCGACTTCCGCTTCGCACGTCGCCTGCGTGGACTGTCTGCTGTTGGATAACTTTTTAATTTCCTCCAAGAAATCATATCCTTTTGGTACAAGGGGAGTATAAAACTCTGATATGACACTTGTTCCTACATCAACATAGCCACGACCTTTGATTCGCTTTAAGAAGAAATCCTTTTGTACGTCACTGCCAAACATCATGCCATAGCCCATTTCAGACATACGACCTAAAGCCACTCTGAAATTAAACTGATCACGGATTCCGTCGCCTAAATATTTTGCGTCTGGACGTTGACAAGCCAGTATTAGAAAGAAGCCAGCTTGACGACCTAACATGACAATCTGTTTCAGCTTATTCATAACTGCGGTGTTTTCTTTTGTTCCCAGCATTTCCATGAAAGCGACGTATTCATCAAAGATTAAGAAGTGTGCCGGGAGACCTAAGTAAGCATAATTTTTGCCAGTCTTATAGTTCTTCATCTGCTTCATTTCCTCACTACGTTTCATCATTTCTTCATAGAATGTTTCAATGCAAGAAAGCAAGTCTTCTTTTCTATAGTAGACATTTGCCATCACAGAACCTAAGTCCGCAAGGTCAGCATTTTTCGGGTCAAGAATATACAGTTTTGAATCTGTATGAAGCAAGGCTTCAATCAGTGTCAGTATAAAGTAAGTTTTACCGCCACCTGTACCACCAGCAATCAACATATGAGGGAGCTTATCATATTCCCACCATACGTTTTTCATTAAGCGAAGTTTACCATCTTTAGCTTCTACTTCATCAATAGAAATACGACTGGCTATGGTGTCATAGAGCAAAGTATATTCCACATAGGAATCCTTTAACTCTTTATCCGTCAGCTCACAGTACAAGCCACTCTCTAATTTCTTTTCCAAGTGTAAGAGTTGGTCTTGATATTTTCCCAGCGTGATTTCCACCCGTATCTGTATCAAGCCATTTTTAAGTCGATAATACATTTTAGGGAAGTAGGTTATCTTTTCCTTTGTACGACCAGCACTATCTTTAAAGAAACCCTCTGTTTTGACCTGTTCAGATTCATACCACTTGTTTTCAAGTATCATCTTTGCCAGTTTTTGACGGTGGTAAAGTTGTTTAACCGTATCATAGCGAACCCGTTTGAATACAAACGCTACCAGCAAGCAGATAAGAATTGCGACACTGAAACTGATAATTAAATAGGGAATGTCAATCTTATCTGCTTGTGATAGGTTAAAATCCTGCCAGTTGATCTGCTGGATTGTCTTCACATGAAACAGTCCGACAACCAGCAGGAAAACAGGCAGGAGTGACGCTATCGTAAAATGAAAGACTAAATCTTTACCAGATGGGCGAATCCTTTTACCACGCTGTTTCATGCGAAAAAGTCTCCTTTCTACCTAGCGACTATTTGTCTTGTGTCGGTTCTTTCTTTGCTTGTGGTTGAGCTTTGAATGAACTAGAATCCTTTGTCAGCACAATATCGTCTGCCTTGATATACCAGTCAACATCTGCTCCTTGATAGGTGGCAGTAGCAACGGTGTCCGCAATGGGATTGATAAGTTCCACCCGTGCGTTATAATCAAACTCTTTCAAAGGCACGCTGGCAGGAATACTTACTTGAATCATGCGTCCTTGTCCTTTGGATTTTAAGTCATAGGTACGTTCCTTGATTTCATCTGAAACCGACCCGTCTTCATTTTGGATTCTCACTTCACGACGTAGAGCAGAGAATTTCAATTCTCCAAAAGTCGTGTCTTTATCTAATACAATGCCATTTGCTAATCTCATCATTTTTCCTCTCTTTCTTTATTCTTTTATCATGTCGTCAGCATGTAAAAGGTAATTTGTAAAACCACGAGTGCCGATTTTGTAGCCCTCTGCGGTAATACGTGGATTGACTAACTTCACACGTTCCTCAAAGCCGAAATGTTTTTCGCCAGCTTCAGCAGGAAGCACCACCACAATATCATCTGCTCTTTGAACATCAGAATAGAGATTATAGCTTCTTGATAAGACAGTTAGCCGTCCGTTGATTCTTCGCTGAACGACTTTATCCTCGCCAGCAAATTCTAAATTGCCGAATGTTTTTTCCATGTTGGGAATCACAAATTTAAGTTCCATATTTTTACCTATCCTTTCTTTTTTATTGGCTGAATGAATGTTTGATGGTCTTAAAGAGTGGGGAACGACCTTTTGATTCTTGATTTTTTGTTTTCATAAGTTCACTTCCTTTCAAAATCGGGTAAAAAAATAGACACCTCATTTTTTGAAGTGTCTACCTATTAAATATTCAAATTTTATTGGAAGTATCTTTATATCTTCACTTTTCAAGGATAAATCGTCGTATCAAAGCTCATTCATAAGTAGTAAATTAGTAGTAAATTGAGTGGTTTTGACCTTGATAAAGTGTGATAAGTCCAGTTTTTATGCGGATAACTAGAT
>NZ_CAMPPY010000009.1 GCF_946902915.1 Streptococcus sp. Marseille-Q5986
GATACCTTATCTGCTATCCATTTAGGAACTCCTAACTTAAGCAATCCCCACAATCGTCTAGATTTCTTCTTCCATTGCTTCTAAATAATCACTCGTAGGCGAGTACGCAAGCGCTCATGAGACCTCACGGGATAAGTCGTACATTTTTCCTCGTTTATACAAGATATGAGGACATTAAAAGGTTACAGTGAAAATAGGAAATCTGACGCAGAGTCTTTAGACTCTAGGAAGATTTATCTTTTTCACACAAACCTTAGTCCGAATTCAATTACTCTCGTGATTTACGTATATAGGTTACGACTACCTTTTTGGACTTTAGAGTTTGAAGCCCCCTTATCCGCTATATACGCCTTACTATCACGTTCCTGTTCGTAGAGCCACGATTTCGCTATCCCTTCCTCTGACGATTCTTATTTCCAGCGTCAGACTTAAAACGGTCTATCCCCAGACCGTTTTAATCCGCTACCTCACGATAGTCAGGCTTGGGAATCGCTATTGGTTTCACCGGTAGCGGGTGCCCACGGAGGACTTACACCTCAGATGCACGACATGCCCGTCGTACGTAAAAAAAGAGCAGTTCACATCTGAACTGCTTTTTTTGCTATTCTGTCTCTTCCTTCTTTTCTTCATTTTTAACTGGAGCTGGTTCATAAGCTCGGATAATTTGAGCGACAACTGGGTGGCGAACCACATCCTTGGCTGAAAAATGAACAAAGTCGATTTGGTGAATGTTCTTGAGCTTTTCTTGGGCATCAATCAAACCGGACTTGACATTACGCGGCAGGTCAATCTGACTGATATCTCCATTGACAATCATCTTCGAATTAAATCCTAAACGAGTCAGGAACATCTTCATCTGCATGATGGTCGTATTTTGTGCCTCATCGAGAATGACAAAAGCATCGTCCAAGGTCCGACCACGCATGTAAGCAAGGGGCGCAATTTCGATAATCTCACGCTCCATAAGACGAGTCGTTTGGTCTTTGCCGAGAATCTGATACAAGGCATCATAAACTGGTCGAAGATAAGGATCCACCTTCTCCTTGAGATCACCCGGAAGAAAACCTAGACTCTCTCCTGCCTCCACTGCTGGACGAGTCAGGATAATCCGCTTGACTTGCCCACGTTTAAGGGCAGTCACTGCCAAGGTCACTGCAAGAAAGGTCTTCCCTGTCCCTGCAGGCCCAATTCCAAAGGTCACATCATGCTGTTTGACACTGTCCACATAAAGCTTTTGACCCAAGGTTTTGACACGAATAGGCTTCCCTGTATTGTCCTTGATAATTTCTTCTTCGTAAAGGGCGACAAACTTATCAATTTCATCGTTTTTGACCATACTAATCGCAGTCACCACATCTGGCGTACCAACCGTCATCCCACGGTTCACCAAGACCATCAAAGATTGGATAACCTGACGAGCTTCCTCGCAAGCAGACTCTTCTCCCAAAACCTGGACAATCTCCGTACGAGCATGAATGACAACATCAAGCTCTTCTTCCATCAAACGAAGATGGCGCTCATTGGAACCAAAAAGATGAAACAGGTCATCAGGATGACTCAGTTGAATGTCTATTGAATGTTCCTTCAAATAAAGAACCTCTCTAATCCGTTTATTTCTTTTTATTATAGCAAAGAGAACAATAAAATACTAGCCTCATCTCATTGTCTCTAGTGTTCTAAGTATTCTTGCCAGATGGCGTCAAAGTCTCCTAGGTTGAAAGAGAAACTAGCATGCTCCTCCAAAAAGCGACTCACCTCATCAAAATCATCCGTGTGTTTTGGGAAGGCTGACTCCTCAAAAGAGAGGTCTGCCAAGATAGCTTTGGGACTGTTACTTTTAGGATTGCGCTCGGTCATGAGCCAAGTGTAAAATGATTTTCTCATATGTCACCCTAGATCAACTCAGTCCCAAACTGGTCTTGTTTGATTTTGCCAGCCTTCATCAAGCCCCCGAGTGCTTTCTTGAACTGACCTTTAGAAATACCAAAGGTTGCCTTGATGTCGTCTGGAGATGACTTGTCATTTAAGGTCATGAAACCGCCATTGCTTTCCAAATAAGTCAAAATCATCTGAGCATCGTTTTCCAACATTTCAAAGGAGCGTGGTTTGAGGGAGAGGTTCAGAGTGCGATCCACTTCACGGAACCCAATAACGCGCGCATCTAAAACTTGACCCAAACGTGGCTCTGCGTAACGCTCACTTGGGTGGATAAAGCCAAGCATGTTATTTTCTGGTAGGTAAACAAAGGTTCCTGACAGCTTGAGGCGGTAAACAATGGCTGGCCAGTTTTGGTTCTGCATGTTGTTGTAGGCAGGACGAGCCAAACGTTGGAAGTCTTCTTGATAAGCCAAGAGGCCCCAGATACGGTCTTTCTTGTCCACCTCAAGACGGATGTAGAGTTGGTCGCCCTTCTTAGGCCAGAGTTCCTTGAGCTCTGGAAGGATATCGAGTGACACTACGATTTCCTTGTCAGGTAGGCCTGTATCCACAAAGACACCCAAGTCCTTGCGTACTTCTGTGACACGACCCCATCCAAATTGGTCCTGAGTGGCAGTCACTTCTAGAGTTGTCAATCGGAGTTTTTGCTTCATATCCGTGTAGGCAAAACCTTTGACCGTATCCCCTACTGTATGTTGACCTTCTTCCTTAGCAAGAGCATAGGTTTGACCATCCTTTTGCACAAAGTAAAAACGGTCGTTTTCATCGATGATCAGTCCAACGATAAAACTTGCAAGATTTGTATTCATATTTCCTTCTTTCGAATAAAACTCAGCCAGCAATGCCAACTGAGTTTTTCTGTTTATTTTTAGACTTCCAAAAGTTCTTTCTCTTTGTTGGCAGTCATGTCGTCGATGTGTTTGACAGCATCATCTGTTACTTTTTGAATATCTTTTTCAAGAGTCTTCAATTCGTCTTCAGTGATTTCTTTTGCTTTTTCTTGTTTCTTAGCTTCGTCCATAGCATCGCGACGGATATTGCGGACAGCCACTTTAGCATTCTCACCGACCTTCTTCACTTCTTTAGCAAGGTCACGACGAGTTTCTTCTGTAAGAGCTGGGATAACCAAACGAATAACAGAACCGTCGTTAGCTGGTGTGATACCAAGATCAGAAGCGTTCAAGGCACGTTCGATGTCTTTCAATGAAGACTTGTCAAATGGTGTTACCAACAAAACACGTGCTTCTGGAATCGTAATTGAAGCGATTTGGTTAAGAGGAGTTTCTACTCCATAGTATTCTACATGTACACGGTCAAGCAAGCTTGCATTGGCACGACCGGCACGGATACCACCAAATTCACGAGCAAGTGATTGGTGAGACTGGGTCATTCTCTCTTTAGCTTTTTCAATAATTGCGTTAGCCATAATCTTTCTTATTCCTTTTCTTCGATATTATTTGAAACTGTTGTTCCGATATTTTCACCAAATACGACACGTTTAATGTTGCCTGGTTGGTTCATGTTGAAGACAACCAAGTCAATGTCGTTATCCATTGAGAGGGTTGAAGCAGTTGAGTCCATGATACGAAGACCTTTGTTGATAACATCACGGTGGGTCAATTCTTCCAACTTAACGGCTGTCTTGTCTTTCTTAGGATCGGCATTGTAAACACCGTCTACGCCATTTTTAGCCATAAGGATGGCATCCGCTTCGATTTCAGCCGCACGAAGAGCCGCTGTTGTATCTGTTGAGAAGTAAGGTGAACCAATTCCGGCACCAAAGATAACGATACGGCCTTTTTCAAGATGACGAAGGGCACGTCCACGGACGTAAGGTTCTGCCACTTGTTGCATAGCAATGGCTGTTTGCACTCGCGTATCGACACCAACTTGTTGCAATGAATCTGCCATCACAAGAGCATTCATAACGGTCCCAAGCATTCCAGTGTAATCTGCCTGAACACGGTCCATTCCTGCTTCTGCAGCAGGTTCTCCACGCCAGAGATTTCCTCCACCGATAACAAGGGCAATTTCGATACCTAAGCTATGAACTTCTTGAATCTCTTTTGCGATTGTTTGAACTGTTTGGATATCAATCCCTACGCCTCGTTCACCGGCAAGGGCTTCACCTGATAACTTGATTAAAATACGTTTGTACTTGGGATTCGCCATTTTCACTCTCCTTTTTTTATCCTACCTATTTTATCACAATTTCTAAGATTTTTATAGTATCATGAGCAATTCTTTCAAAAAAATTAGACCGTTAAAAATTCCTCTAAGTCGCCAAGAGCACGCTCTGCAATTTTTTCATAACGAGCCTTCTTATCACGAATACGCTCGCCTTCCAACTCCTTGATGATTCCAAAATTGACATTCATTGGTTGGAAATGTTTGCTGTCCGCATGGGTGATGTAATGAGCTAAGCTTCCAATCGCTGTTGTTTCTGGGAAAATAGCCTCGCTTTCTCCCTTGAAGAGACGAACCGCGTTAACTCCCGCAACCAAGCCTGACGCTGCGGACTCAACATAGCCTTCCACACCCGTCATTTGACCAGCAAAGAAGAGGTTTGGCTGTTTCTTGGAACGATAGGTTTGCTCAAGAAGATTTGGTGAATCCATGTAAGAATTGCGGTGCATGACACCATAGCGAACAAACTCCGCATTTTCAAGACCTGGAATCATTTGGAAGACACGCTTTTGTTCTCCCCATTTGAGGTGGGTTTGGAAACCAACAATATTATAGAGACTACCAGCTGCATTGTCCTGACGAAGCTGAACCACCGCATAAGGTGTTTTGAAATCGCCATCACGAGGTCCTGTGTAGTCGTCTGGATACTCAAGACCGACTGGTTTCATAGGGCCATAAAGCATGGTTTTAATACCTCGTTTGGCCATGACTTCGATTGGCATACATCCTTCAAAGTACTTTTCTTTTTCAAAAGAATTGAGCGGTGCTTCTTCCGCATTGACCAAGGCTTCATGGAAATCCATAAACTCTTGCTTGGTCATAGGGGCATTGAGGTAGGCCGCTTCTCCCTTATCATAACGAGATTTGAGATAAACCTTACTCATATCGATAGTGTTGACGTCGATAATAGGCGCTGCCGCATCATAGAAATAGAATCCATCGCCGTCATTAAGGGCGTGAATCTTTTCAGCCAAAGCATCACTAGTCAAAGGACCAGTCGCCACAACTGTAATAACATCTGTTGGTAATTCTGTAATCTCATCACGCACTACTTCGATTAAGGGGTGGTTGGCAACTTTTTCGGTTACCATTTGGGAGAAACCATCGCGGTCAACCGCAAGGGCTCCTCCAGCGGGAACACGTGTAGCTTCAGCAGATTCCAAGATAACAGAACCCAAGCGACGCATTTCTTCCTTGAGGAGACCCACTGCATTTGTCAAAGCATCCCCACGAAGAGAATTGGAACAAACCAACTCAGCAAAATTGTCTGTTTTGTGCTGGGGTGTTGACTTGACACCACGCATTTCATAAAGTTTAACTGGAATACCACGCTCTGCGATTTGGTAGGCTGCTTCAGAACCTGCCAAACCAGCACCGATAACATTGATATAAGATTGAGACACGACACTAATACCTCTTTGGGAGTGTGAAAACAAATTTCACATTGAAAAAGCCAATCGGACTTAAGAGCTTTCGAATTTCTTGGCTCAGGCTGAAAAAGTCCCCCAGACTTTTTCACTCCCACAAATCTTTCTAATTTTTTCTTCTACTAGTATAACAAAAAAAGGGAAGAAGGCAAACTTCCCTGTTTAGTCATTTTCTTGATTTTCTTCCCAGTCATGGTAGGCAGCGTATAGCTGGCTTTTATTCCACTGGTAAATCTTAGCGACTTCCTTGATAGCTTGGTTTTTCTTCATTCCTTGCTGGATACGGGCTTGGATTTCTAAGAACAAGTCCTCCTCGGCTTTTTCCTCCACATCCTGACTGGCACCTTCAACAATGAAAAGGCATTCACCCTTGAGAGACGTTTCAGCAATGCTTTCCAATAACTCAGAAATGGTACCTCTTTGATATTCTTCATAGATTTTGGTCAATTCCCTGACCAAGACGACCGAGCGGTCACCGTAGACTTCTAGCATATTTTCTAACGTATCTACCACACGATGGGGCGATTCATAGAAAATCTGAGTTTCAGGATAGCCTTTTTTTGAGTCGAAAAATTGCTTTTGCTGGCCTGATTTTCTCGGTAAGAAACCGTAAAAGATATGTGGCTGTGGCGCTAAACCACTGGCAATCAAGGCAGAAATCCCTGCAGAGGCACCCGGAACTGTGACAACTGCAATCTCTTCCTCGATGGCTGCCTTGACTAAATCATGACCAGGGTCCGAGATGCTAGGCAGACCCGCATCAGAGACCTGAGCGATACTTTGTCCCGCCTTCAGAAAACCAATCAAATCAGGAATTTTTTCCTTGGCATTGTGCTCATGAAAACTAATCTGCTTGGTAGAAATATCAAAATGTTTGAGCAAAAGCCCTGTATTGCGCGTATCCTCAGCAGCAATCCAATCCACTTCTTTCAAGGTCTGGATGGCGCGAAAGGTCATATCATCTAGATTTCCAATCGGTGTTGCCACTAGGTACAGCTTGCCATAGGGAGACTGCCCCTTAAAACTTTTTTGAATCTGCATGCCTACTCCCTGTATAACAACTCGTCACAGAACATACATTCCTCATCCTGCTCTCGACGTTGTCCATAAAAATCATTACAAACGTGAAATCCATCACGGTAAATGCGACGAACACTTTCGCGAACATGCTTGGCCTTGACGGGGGCATCTGCTTCCACCTCACCTAAGCGTTCCCGCAACTTACTATTTTCCAAGCGAAGAGCTGTATTTTCTTCTACTAGGCTCTTGAGATTCTTCTTGATGGCTTCCACATCGGCCAAGGTCACCAATAACTGTTGGGAAAAATCGTCCAGCGCGTCAAATAATTCTTTTTTGTCCATAAAACAGCCCTTTCCTTTCTTTATTGTTCATTTTTTAGTTTATATTTCTTTCAAGACCAGATATTCCATGGCATTTTGAAAGCTGACATTAGCTTGCCACATTTTTCTAGCTTCTAGTAAATCTTGTAGAATCATCCGCACTCTTGCTTGCAGAAGGTCCTGCCCACAGCGGACTTCAAGAATCCGTAAAATCTGATCTTGTTTTTCCTTGTCATCTGCCAAGCTAGCTAATTTGGCAACTTGCAAATAACTTTCTTTTTTCTTAGCTACTAACCGAGTCAGTAGGCGTTCACTTTCAGCGACCAAGGTCCAAAAACTTGCCTGATTTGCCAACTTCTCTGCTTCAGCGCGCGATTGACTAAACTGAGCTAGGAGAGTCGCTTTTTTCTTAACCATCCCCATTTGTTCTAAGATCAAGATGAGCTTTTCTTCTTGTTTTTTAAAGTAGAAAATCTGGGTCCGACTTCGGATGGTCGGTAAAATCTTTTCCTCATCGCTGGTCAAGAAGAAAATATACACCTCACTCTGGGGTTCTTCGATGACCTTGAGCAGAGAATTAGCTGCGTTGGGATGCATCTTCTCAGCTTGCTCGATAATAAAAACCTGTTGTTGGTTTTCAATCCCTGCTTGAGAAAACTGCCCCACCAATTCCCGAATCCGTTCTGTCTTAATGACCTGATTAACTGGCTTAATCAAAGTAACATCGGGAAACTCTCCCTGTTCAATCAGCTTACAATTTCGGCAGTTTTCACATGGCAACACGCCAACCTTATCTCTACAAAAGAGGCTCTTAGCTAGAAATTGAGCCATTTCCAAGCTTCCAAAAAAACCTGAAAAGAGATAGGTGTGATTGAGCTGGTCTTGTTCTAGGATACGGACAAAGCGCTCAAACTGGGCTGGTTGCCAAGCCTTTAGTTGATCTTGTTTCATTTGGCCAAGCCCATTCTGTCAAACAAGACAGCCTTGGTAATTTCCACAACTTGGTCCAAGGGGAGACTCGCATCAATCTTGACAATGCGATTTCCCTCTTTTTCCAGAAGAGAAAGATAGCCTTGACGGACTTTTTTGTGCAAGTCCAACCCTTCCAAGTCCAAACGATTGACCTCGCGATTGCTATTAGCAGCAATGCGAGCCAGTCCTTCTTCCACCTCGATGTCAAAATAGAGTGTCAAATCAGGTTTAAGACCATCTGTCGCAAAGTGATTGAGCCAGTCAATGGCGTCAATATCCAAGCCACGACCAAATCCCTGATAGGCAACGGAACTATCGATGAAGCGGTCCATAATGACCAACTTACCATCTTCAAGGGCAGGGAGAACTTTTTCCACCAAGTGCTGTCTGCGACTGGCGATATAGAGAAGGAGTTCTGTCTTCGCATCCATCTGAGTATGACTTGGGTCTAAAATCACTTCCCGAATCTTCTCCCCAATCAAGACTCCGCCAGGTTCACGGGTCGTCAGCACCTCTACCCCTTTTTCCTCTAAAATTGGGAGCAGATCCTCTAAAACACTGGTCTTGCCTGCTCCCTCTGGTCCCTCAAGAGAGACTAAAAATCCTTTTGACATGTCTAACTCATTTCTTTTTTACTACTTCTATTCTATCAAAAAAATGGAGGTTTGTGACAATCTTTTTGTCTTCTCATTTCAACCACCATAAAAGAGGCAGTCAAAGCCACCTCTTATTTACCTAGTTCTTGTGTTCGTTTATAGGCTTGCTGAACTGCCTCCATGACTGTCCCTCGAAAAGCATGCGTTTCTAGGCTTGCTACTCCAGCGATAGTCGAACCGCCTGGGCTACATACTTGGTCTTTCAAAACTCCAGGATGTTGCTGGCTTTCAAGGACCAATTGCCCAGCTCCTACCACAGTTTGGGCTGCCATTTTCAAGGCTGTTTCTCGTGGTAATCCCGTCTGAACACCCGCATCTGCCAAGGCCTCAATAAAGAGATAGACAAAGGCAGGTCCACAACCTGCAAGACCTGTCGCCGCGTCGATTAAGCCTTCTCCTAGTTCAACCAAGAGACCAGCCTTGGCTAAAAGCTGACAAAAGAGCTCACTGTCCTCAACCCTGCAATTAGGAGACAAGGCATAACTAATCACTCCTTGACCGATAGAAGCAGGGGTATTGGGCATCATACGAATAATTCGGTGTTGACTTGGAAGAAGACTAGCCAGTTTTTCTAAGGTCAATCCAGCTGCCATGGAAATCAAAAGAAGACTCTCTCTTTTTTCAAGGATGGTCTGATATTGAGAAAGCAGTTCAGAAAACTGAGCTGGCTTAACACCTAGAAAAATCACATCTGCTTCTGCGAAAATTTCTTCATTGCTGGAAGCCTGACCACTGAAGTCGTCAATAAAAGCATCCACCTTGGCTTGACTACGATTGGCAAGAAGAATGTCATCACACGTCTTGGCCTGCGAGACAGCCTTAGCCAAACTAGCTCCCATATTCCCCAAACCGATAAATCCAATCTTCATCTCTTACTCCCTTATCTGTCCGTCACCAGTAACCACATACTTGTAGCTGGTCAACTCTTTTAATCCCATTGGCCCACGCGCGTGCAGTTTCTGAGTAGAAATCCCCATCTCACAGCCAAGACCAAATTGTCCCCCATCGGTGAAACGAGTTGAGGCATTGACATAAACCGCTGCAGAGTCCACTTGATCTGTAAAGTAAGCTGCAGCTTCAGCATTTTCCGTCACAATGGCATCCGAATGATGGGTACTGTGGGTTTCAATATGGGCAACCGCTTCTTCTAAACTGCTCACAACCTTAACAGCTAGGACATAGTCTAAAAACTCGGTATCAAAGTCTTGTGCTTCAGCTGCTTGGCCTGAAACAAACTGACTTGCTTGGCTATCCAAGCGGAATTGAATTGGTTCAAGCCCAGCTTCTTTACGCTCTGCAACCAGCACGTGCTCCAAGCGGGGAAGGAAGCTTGCTACCTTGTCTTCATGAACCAGCAGAACCTCCATGGCATTACATACAGAAGGACGACTAGTTTTGGCATTGTTGATGATAGACAGAGCCTTGTCGTCGTCTGCGTCCTTATCCACATAAACATGGACAATCCCAGTTCCTGTCTCGATAACGGGTACAATAGCATTTTCAACCACGGCATTGATCAAACCAGCTCCTCCACGAGGAATGAGAAGGTCTAGATAGCCCTTGGCTTTCATCATAGCATAGCTACTTTCACGGCTGGTATCTTCCACCAGTTGAATCACATCTGGATGAATAGTCGTTGTCTCCAAGCCCTTTTTCAAAGCTTTAACAATAGCATGGGCAGTTTGATAGGCATCCTTCCCACTACGAAGAACAACCGCATTTCCACTCTTGAGAGCCAAAGCAGCCGCATCAGACGTCACATTTGGACGGCTTTCATAGATAATACCGATAACACCCATGGCCACACGTTTTTTGGTGATAACCAAACCATTTTCAAGATGATTGGTTTCTAAAACTTCACCGATTGGATCTGGTAAGGCAACCACTTCACGAATCCCAGTTGCCATCGCTTCTATACGCCCTGCATCCAAATAAAGACGATCCAGCATCACATCTGAGATTTTACCCTTGGCCGCTTCCATATCGAGGGCATTGGCCACTAAAATCTCCTCAGTAGCAGCCACTAAGTGATCAGCCATGGCTAACAAGGCTTGGTTTTTCATCTCTTCACTAGCTGTGTTGATCGATTTTTTAACAGCCTGTACCTGTTCAAATTGTTCTTGTGTACTTACCATAGTTTACCTCTAAAATTCTGTAAAGAGTAGTTGGATTTCAGGAGTAATGGAAATCCAGTCATCACGGTGAATCAAGACACCCTTGGCTTTTTGAGAACGCAACATATCCTCCAAAGCAGATGCTCCAAATTGCACGCGTCCTTTTCCAAGTGATTTTCCACTTTCCTTGTCAAATACTGTCACAATATCACCGTAAGAAAAGGCTCCTTCTGCTTCAACAATACCAGATAAGAGAAGACTCTTTCCATGTTGAGAGAGAGCTTCCGCAGCCCCTTTATCAACCCAAATAGAACCTTGGCTCTGAGCATAAAAGGCCAGCCATTGTTTCTGGGTACGAAGCCCCTTCTCTTGAGCAACAAAGTAAGAACCATTCTTAGTTTCATTTGCCGCCTCAATCATGGCATCTGCCTTCAAGGATGAGCAGATATAAACAGGAACTCCTGATTCTGTCGCGATAGTTGCAGCTTTGATTTTGGTTAACATGCCACCTGTACCATTAGACGAACCTGCTCCACCGGCCATATCAATAATCTCACGATTGATGCTCTCAATTTTCTCCAAGCGTTTGGCTCTTGGATCTGAATTAGGATTTCCTGTATAGAGACCGTCTACATCTGTCAAGAGGACCAAAAGGTCTGCTTGGACCATGGCCGCTACCTGCGCACTCAGAGTATCATTGTCCCCAACCTTGAGCTCATCAATAACAACACTATCATTCTCATTGATGATAGGAATCGCGCCACGGCTAAGTAAAACTGATAAAGCCTGATGGGCATTTTTATAACGGCGCTTATCCACAAAGTCATCCTGGGTCAGCAAGATTTGTGCAGAAACGATTTGGCGCAAGAGAAGATTGGTCGTGTATTCTTCCAACAAAAGCCCCTGCCCTACCGCTGCTGAAGCCTGTTTATCAGCAATCTTAGTCGGACGCTTTTTAAATCCTAAGGCTCCAAAACCAGCCGCAATGGCTCCCGACGACACCAAAATCAACTCATGACCCGCCTCGTGTAACATAGCCAACTGTTGAGTAATAGCCTTTACCTTACTACGTGATAAACTTCCATCCTCATTTGTCAGAGAAGAAGTCCCCACCTTAAAGACAATCCGTTTGTATTTCATAGTCTCACTCCGATTCTTCATATTTATCCATTATAACATGAATAGCAGGAAATAGAAAAGAGTTGATAGGAAAAAGGTCGAGACAAGCTATCTCAACCTTTTATCAAATCTAATTCTTTCTCAATCTCTCCAATGTTTCCTTAAAAATCTCTGGTATATCTGCTGTAAATTCCAAGGTCTCACCCGTTCTCGGATGCGTAAAACCTAAAGTCTTGGCATGAAGAAATTGTCCATGCCCTTTCAGGGTCTTACGTGGACCATAGACTTCATCACCAGCGACTGGATGGCCGATATAAGCCATGTGGACACGAATCTGGTGAGTGCGACCTGTCTCCAGTTGCAACTCTACTAAGCTGTAATCACCAAAACGTTCCAAGACGTGAAAACGGGTCACTGCAGGCTTACCTTTGGCAGTCACAGCCTGTTTCTTACGGTCTTTTTCACTACGGCCAATCGGTGCTTCAATTACACCCCGATCATTGGGCAAATTTCCATGAACAATCGCCCAATATTTGCGAAGAGACTTTTTATCCTTGAGTTCTTGGGCAAGTGCTAGATGCGCCTCATCGTTTTTAGCAATCATGAGAAGGCCTGATGTATCCTTATCAATACGGTGAACAATTCCTGGACGCAGAACCCCATTAATACCCGACAAGTCCTTAATATGATACATAAGGGCATTTACCAGAGTTCCACAAGTATGACCAGCACTCGGATGCACAACCATCCCTTGAGGTTTGTTGACAACAGCTACATCCTCATCTTGATAGATGATTTCGAGTGGTAGATTCTCAGCCTCATACTCTAAAACCTCTGGTTCTGGCACATGGTAGGAGACGATATCCCCCTCTTGGACAGTGTATTTTGCTTTCTTGGCTTGCCCATTAACCAAGACTTGTCCAGCCTTGATTTGTTCATTAGCGAGACTGCGCGACAATTCTGTAAGATCCGACAGGGCCTTGTCTAAACGTTGCCCACCAGTTTCAATTTTTATTTCCATTTACTTCCTCTTTAAGCATTGCAATCAATAGAACAATGACACCAACTGTTAAATAGCTATCAGCAACATTGAAAATTGCAAAGTTGATAAAGTCTAGGTGAAACATATCCACCACAAAACCTTGACTCATTCTGTCAATAAAGTTGCCAAGACCTCCCGCGATTATCAAGGTCAGTCCAAAGACCAGCCAGAGAGAGTCCTCCATGTGCTTATGTAGATACCAAATGGCACCTACCATAACGACCAGTGTAATGACAGCAAATAACCACTGCTGGTCTTGTAGCATCGAAAAGGCAGCCCCTCGATTTTGCAGGTAGGTTAGGCTAACGAGATTGGGTATCCACGAACGAACTTCACCCAGTGGAATCTGCTGGACGATATAGGATTTGACTAACTGATCCAGCGCAATCAAAAGCAGTACAATGACTGCCACCATTCCTCTTTTTTTCATGATTTCCTCTTCTGATCAAAATATTCTTGCATGACTTCTACGAAAAGAGTTCCAGCCTGACTAAGCTCCACTTCCTCACGTTTAACATAGACCATGTGATTATCCAAATTATCCTTGAGACGAATGACTGTGATGCCATTGACACTGTCACTATCTAAAAATCCTGAACCTGCCGCATAGGCGTCCGTCCGCTCCAAAATACCATTCAAAGTAGCACGGTCGGTCACATTGAACATCTGCGAGCTCGCGCTGGTGTCGACAAAGTTCTCTGAGTAGTAAAGGTACTCGTCTTTCTCTTGAGTGAAACGAACCGTTGGCAGATCCGCTAAATCCTCCATAACCAATTCCTCTTTCTGCGCTAAAGGATGCCCTTCACGCAGATAGATGTGAGTGTGAAAAGGAATTAGTTCAATAACTTCTAAACCAAGCTTTTCAACCCGTTGCATGATGCCCTTTTTATTTTGGTTGTTGAGGTAGATAATCCCAATTTCACTGTGTCCTTGGGCCACTTCGTCTAAGATTTGAACTGTAGTAGACTCAAAAATACGAAAGTTCTTGTAGTCAGGATAACGTTCTGAGAAGGCTGTAATGGTTGGTGGCAAGAAGTCATAGTGCTGGCTGGCAATGGAAAATTCAGCCTTTTCTTCCTCAGGATTGGCATACTGATTTTGAAAAACATCGAAGCCTTTGACCAACTCCTGCGCTTTCTCATAAAATTCCATTCCACGACGGGTCAAGAAAGTCCCTGAGCTGGTCCGACGGAAAATCTTAAAGCCCAATTCTTTTTCCAAATCACGAACAGAAATAGACAGACTCGGCTGACTGACATACATCTTTTCGGCAGCTTCACGGAAAGTACCACTATTGGCAATAGCCACAACATAGCGTAACTGTTGAATGTTCATCTTCTATCCCCAACTTCTCTATCTGTTCATTATACCATATTTTAGAAGTTTTCCACCTAGGAAAAATAATGTCACTCATAAAATTTATCTACACTAGTAACAAAGAATTATGGGTATCAAAACAAAAAATAGGCTCTCCGAAATCTCAGAAAGCCTTATTTGATGCTAGTTCTAGCTTCCTCGCCTTTACAGTTCAAGGCTCGGGATAAAAAGGTTCACTGGACCTTTTTATTTAGCGATTGGGTAAACAGAAACTTGCTTTTTATCGCGTCCTTTACGTTCAAAGCGTACTACGCCTTCAACTTTAGCGAACAAAGTATCGTCTCCACCACGTCCAACGTTTACACCTGGATAGATATGTGTACCACGTTGACGGTAAAGGATTGATCCACCTGTTACAGTTTGTCCATCGGCTGCTTTAGCTCCAAGACGTTTCGCTTGTGAATCACGTCCGTTTGATGTAGAACCTCCACCTTTTTTGTGGGCGAAAAGTTGCAAGTTGTTAAGAGTCATTTTTAACATAATGTTTTCCTCCGTGTTAGTTTTCTGTGATAACTCTGGTTTGGACGAACTCAGAAGAGCTCTCCGATAAGTTTGCCATACCTAAGAAAAATGATTCAAAGAATAACTGGGTCATTTCTCTCTGGTGTGAAGGAAGATCTTTTGGTATTTCAACCATCAGATAGCCACCTTCATCTTCGTTTAATTCTAGGATTGGTTCATAGCCTGCAAATTTTTCAATGGAATTGATAAAGTTAATGGCAAGCGTAGAAACCGATGCACACACGACATCTAAGCCGTATTCGCCACTCTCAGCGTGTCCAGTAATTTCCGCACTCCTCAGCTCGCCATCTTCGGCTCTCTCAAAGACTGCTTGTATCATGTGTTCTCCTTAAAATTAAGCGTTGATTGCGTTGATGACAACTTTTGTATATGGTTGACGGTGACCTTGTTTACGGTGGCTACCTTTTTTAGGTTTGTACTTGTAAGTAACAACTTTCTTTTGTTTTCCTTGTTTTTCAACAGTTCCAACTACAGTAGCTCCAGCAACAAGTGGAGTTCCGACAACAGTGTTTTCACCACCAACAAGAACAACTTCGTTAAAAGTAACTTCTTGACCAGCTTCAACGTTCAATTTTTCAACGTAAACTGCTTGACCAACTTCAACTTTAACTTGTTTTCCGCCAGTTTTGATAATTGCGTATGTGCTCATTATGCACCTCCTATGATTTTTATGGGTTTACCCGAATTTTTGTGAAGACTCGCCTAGCATCGTGGGACGAACCACTTAAAAGAAGAGCTCTAAGTATAACAAAGAATAAACTAGAAATTGAACCGAAGACTTAACTTATGCTAGTCAATGCGACAATGACGAAGTTTAAATTTGTTATACGATGAGCAACGATGTTCGTGCGGTTGCACAGGATCGTGCACAGTCAACTCTTCAAGTATAGCATATCTCCTATTTTCTTACAAGTAATAACACCTAAAATCAAGCTTTTTCTTTTACATTTTTCTGCCATGAAGCAAAAAGCATACTGAGATAAAAAATGCTCATTATAATAGGAACACCAAGAATGGTCTTTTCCTGATAGAAAATCGTCAAATAGGCCGCAAAAACCACTCCAAGGACAAAACTAGTAAGCAGGCTAACAAATATGAAACCTTCACGTAAAAAAGGCGTATGCTTGGTCCGGAAATAATCTCCAAAAGCTAACATGGTCCGTTTGATATTTCCTGTCATAAATGCATTGTTATAAGCAATCCCAGATACTTCTCCAAAAGCGGTTGTCACCAACCCCATACAAAAGGCCAGGGGCGGTACTAGATAGATATTATCTACAGTTTGCGGTACAAATCCAATAACTATTGATAGGATTGCCAAAGGAATCAATGACAAAATAGGTTTTTTTACAATTCTCAATTTTTCCTTATAAACAGTTAGTAAAAAGACCCCCATCATAAAAGCTAGCAAGGTGAAAATCTTGTCCCTAACATCTGAAACATTATTTTGGATTAATTCTACTGATAGAAAGACGACATTCCCCGTTTGTCCAGCTACAAGAGTATTTCCTCGCACAATAAAGGTATAGGCATCTACATATCCTGCACAAAAAGTCAAAAAAAGCGCTAGTCTCTTAGACTGACGTGATATTTTTCTTATAGGTAATAATCTCATTTTCCCTCCCATTTCATTATTGTACCACTTTCTTTAGAAAAGGCCTAGTAGCTTATTTGAAAATTTTTACCCCTTGTTGGATAGTCTCTGCCATCTATGTTATAATGAAGGAAGGATTTAAAATCGGAAAAGGAGTATCTATGCTTAAATTAGGTGTCATCGGAACAGGCGCTATCAGCCATCATTTCATAGAAGCAGCCCATGCTAGCGGAGAATACCAGCTGGTCGCAGTCTATTCTAGAAAACGAGAAACTGCCGCAACCTTTGCTTCCCGCTATCAAAATGTCCAACTCTTTGATCAATTAGAAGACTTCTTTAAGTCTTCCTTTGATGTAGTCTATATCGCTAGTCCAAACTCCTTGCATTTTGTTCAAGCCAAGGCTGCCTTGTCTTTTGGCAAGCATGTCATTCTTGAAAAGCCAGCTGTCACTCAGCCACATGAATGGCTGGATTTGAGACAGACAGCTGAGAAAAATCACTGTTTTATCTTTGAAGCGGCACGTAATTACCACGAGGAAGCTTTTACCACTATCAAAAACTTTTTAGCAGACAAGCAAGTGCTGGGAGCTGATTTCAACTATGCCAAGTATTCTTCCAAGATGCCAGACTTGTTGGCTGGGCAGACGCCAAATGTCTTTTCAGACCGTTTTGCTGGTGGAGCACTTATGGATTTGGGGATTTATCCTCTCTACGCTGCCGTTCGCCTCTTTGGAAAGGCTCAGGACGCGACTTATCAGGCTCAACAGCTTGACAATAGCATTGACCTAAATGGAGATGGCATCCTCTTCTACCCTGACTTTCAAGTTCATATCAAGGCTGGAAAAAATATCACTTCCAATCTTCCTTGTAAGATTTACACAACAGATGGAACCTTGACCCTCAACACGATTGAACATATCTGCTCAGCTATTTTTACCGACCACCAAGGAAATCAAGTTCAATTCCCTATCCAACAGTCTCCTCATACGATGACTGAAGAAGTTGCTGCATTCGCACAGATGATCCAGCAACCAGACCAGACGCTCTACCAAACTTGGCTAGATGATGCAGGCTCTGTTCATGATTTACTCTATACCATGCGCCAGACTGCTGGCATTAGATTTGAGGCAGAAAATGAAAACTAAACTACCGACTGAATGGCAGAAATTGAGCGACCAACTCGGTTTCCAAGAATTTACCCCCATTCAAACTCAACTATTTGAGCCAATACTTGCTGGAGAAAACCTCCTAGGAGTAAGTCCAACAGGAACTGGTAAGACTCTCGCTTACCTCCTACCAAATCTTCTCAGACTACAAAAGAAAAAAGCCCGACAACTCTTGATTCTAGCACCAAATACAGAACTTGCTGGACAAATTTTTGATGTGTGTAAAACGTGGGCAGAGGCTATCGGATTGACTGCTCAGCTCTTCCTATCAGGTTCGAGTCAGAAACGCCAGATTGAACGCCTTAAAAAAGGACCAGAAATTCTAATTGGAACCCCTGGTCGTATCTTTGAGTTGATTAAATTGAAAAAAATCAAGATGATGAATGTGGAAACCATCATCCTGGATGAATTTGACCAATTGCTCGATGATTCTCAGATTCACTTTGTCGAGAAAATCACTCACTACGCACCTCGTGACTACCAACTCATCTACATGAGTGCGACGACCAAATTTGGCCAAGAAAAGATTGCACCGAACACACGTACCATTAATCTCTCTGATCAAAAACTGGACAACATTCAACATTTCTACATGCAGGTAAACCAACGTCACCGAGTAGATATGCTGCGAAAACTGGCTCATGTAGAGGATTTCCGTGGTTTAGTCTTCTTTAACAGCCTATCAGACCTTGGAAGTGCAGAAGAAAAATTACAGTATCGGGATATCTTGGCTGTCTCCCTCGCTAGCGATGTCAATGTCAAGTTTAGAAAGGTTATCCTAGAAAAGTTTAAGGACAAGCAGCTAACCCTACTCCTTTCAACTGACCTTTTGGCTCGTGGAATTGATATCGATAGTCTAGAATGCGTCGTAAACTTTGATGTTCCTAGAGATATTGAAACCTACACTCACCGTGCTGGCCGTACAGGTCGTATGGGCAAGGAAGGTTATGTTATCACTCTCGTCACTCATCCAGAAGAAATCAAAAAACTCAAAAAGTTTACAAGTGTACGAGAAATTGTCCTAAAAAATCAAGAACTCTATATCAAATAAGGTTGGCATTTGCCAACCTTTTTCTTATCCCCAGGTAATTTCTAATTGATAGCTGGCAAAGGGGTGTCCCTCTTTATTTTGCAGTTGATAGGCGAGCTCAATCTTTTGCCCATCCACTTGATAACGATTCGTTTGAATGATAAATTCCTGCATTCCCATAGGAGTCGGAATATAGGCTAAACTATCGCTATCCTTTAGAAATCTCATAATGGTTTTGGGACTCGAGAAACGTGTCATCACCAGTTCTTCTTCATGAAACTTGAGAACCACTTTTTCCTTTTCCTCATTGTAGAAAAGCAGATAGCGATAATCTCCTTTTTCATGCACTTCCACGTCATAAAGCTGGTCAATCACTTCCAACTGCTCATCAAACTGAATCGTATTTCGCATCCGAATCTTCACATCAGGTCCTCTTTCTTGTCTCTTGTCCTACTATTTTACCAAAAAGAGCAGGATTTTGCTATAATGGTCATATGAACGAAAAAGTATTCCGTGACCCAGTTCACAACTACATCCATGTCAATAATCAAATCATCTATGACTTGATTAATACAAAAGAATTTCAGCGTTTGCGTCGTATCAAACAACTGGGAACTTCCAGTTATACCTTCCACGGTGGGGAACACAGTCGCTTCTCTCATTGTCTAGGCGTCTATGAAATTGCACGACGCATCACGGAGATTTTTGAAGAAAAATATCCAGAAGAATGGAACCCTGACGAGTCTCTCTTGACCATGACCGCTGCTCTTTTACACGACCTTGGGCATGGTGCCTACTCCCATACTTTTGAAAATCTCTTTGATACAGACCATGAAGCCATTACTCAGGAGATTATCCAAAGTCCTGAGACAGAGATTCACCAAGTCCTGCTACAAGTGGCGCCCGATTTCCCAGAAAAGGTAGCCAGTGTCATCGACCATACCTATCCTAACAAGCAGGTCGTGCAACTCATTTCTAGTCAGATTGATGCGGATCGTATGGACTATCTCTTGCGCGACTCCTATTTTACAGGTGCTTCCTATGGGGAATTTGACCTGACTCGTATCCTACGGGTCATTCGACCTGTCGAAAGCGGGATCGCCTTTCAGCGCAATGGCATGCACGCTATCGAAGACTATGTCCTCAGTCGCTACCAGATGTATATGCAGGTTTATTTCCACCCAGCAACACGTGCCATGGAAGTTCTCCTACAAAATCTCCTCAAACGCGCCAAGGAACTCTATCCTGAAGACAAAGATTTCTTTGCACGAACTTCTCCACATCTCCTCCCTTTCTTTGAAAAAAATGTGACCTTGTCTGACTATCTAGCTCTGGATGACGGCGTGATGAATACCTACTTCCAACTCTGGATGACCAGTCCTGACAAGATTCTCGCAGATTTGTCGCAACGCTTTATCAACCGCAAGGTCTTTAAATCCATTACTTTTTCACAAGAAGAACAAGACCAACTCACTAGCATGAGAAAATTGGTTGAGAATATCGGCTTTGATCCGGCCTACTACACTGCTATTCATAAGAACTTTGACCTCCCTTATGATATCTATCGTCCCGAATCTGAAAATCCACGGACACAGATTGAGATTTTACAGAAAAATGGTCAACTGGCAGAACTCTCTAGCCTATCTCCTATCGTCCAATCCCTTGCTGGCAGTCGCCACGGAGATAATCGTTTCTATTTCCCAAAAGAAATGTTGGATCAAAACAGCATCTTCGCAAGCATCACCCAGCAATTTTTACACTTGATTGAGAACGATCATTTTACCCCAAATAAAAAGTAGAAGAGGAAATTTATGAGTATTAAACTAATCGCCGTCGATATTGACGGAACCCTAGTCAACAGCCAAAAAGAAATCACTCCTGAAGTTTGTTCTGCCATCCAAGATGCCAAAGAAGCTGGTGTCAAAGTCGTCATTGCAACTGGCCGCCCTATCGCAGGTGTTTCCAAACTTCTGGACGACTTGCAGTTGAGAGATGAAGGTGACTATGTCGTGACCTTCAACGGTGCCCTTGTCCAAGAAACTGCTACAGGTCATGAGATTATCAGCGAATCCTTGACCTATGAGGATTATCTGGTTATGGAATTCCTCAGTCGCAAGCTCAGTGTTCACATGCACGCTATTACCAAAGACGGTATCTACACGGCCAATCGCAATATCGGAAAATATACAGTGCACGAATCAACCCTCGTCAGCATGCCTATTTTCTACCGCACTCCTGAAGAAATGGCTGACAAGGAAATTATCAAATGTATGTTCATAGATGAGCCAGAAATTCTCGATGCTGTGATTGAAAAGATACCAGCAGAATTTTATGAGCGCTACTCTATTAACAAATCTGCTCCTTTCTACCTTGAACTCCTTAAAAAGAATGTAGATAAGGGTTCAGCTATTACCCACCTAGCTGAAAAACTCGGATTGACCAAAGATGAAACCATGGCAATCGGTGACGAAGAAAATGACCGTGCCATGCTGGAAGTCGTTGGCAACCCTGTAGTCATGGAAAATGGAAATCCAGAAATCAAAAAAATCGCCAAATACATCACTAAAACAAATGACGAATCCGGCGTTGCCCATGCCATTCGTACATGGGTACTGTAAAAGGGAAGAATATACGAAAACTGCTCAGCTGAGCGATTTTTCATATCTAATTACTGCCCCCTGCCGGAATCGAACCAGCAACTACTCCTTAGGAGGGAGTTGTTATATCCATTGAACTAAGGGAGCTAGATAAAAACTCTGCTGAAGAAGCAGAGTTTTTTAGTCGAATTAACGACGGATTTCTTTGATACGAGCTGCCTTACCTTGAAGAGCACGTAAGTAGTACAATTTCGCACGACGTACTTTACCGTAACGAACAACTTCGATTTTTTCAACACGTGGAGTGTGGATTGGGAAGATACGCTCAACACCTACACCGTTAGAGATTTTACGAACTGTGTAGTTTTCTGAGATGCCAGCACCTTTACGTGCGATAACAACACCTTCAAAAATCTGGATACGTTCACGGTTACCTTCGACAACTTTCGCGTGTACACGAACAGTGTCACCAGGACGGAATGATGGGATATCTGTACGAAGTTGACCTTCAGTCAAGCTTTGGATTAATGGATTCATTTTATTCTCCTATCTTTGTCAATCTTGAGGAATCTTCCTCAGCGGATAAACTGTATTCTTGTGCGTCCATTACACACAAGATACAGTTTACCAAATTTCCACAAAAAAGTAAAGAAATTTACAACAGAATTCCTAAAAAAATCGCAATCAAACCACCTAGGTAGGTCAAAGTCAAATAAGAATAAAATACCTTCTTATCACTTAACAGTCTTTGGAGTTCGTCATTCAAGGTCGAAAAGGTTGTTAAACCTCCACAAAAACCCGTCGCTAAAATAGCATAAACTTCCTTAGACTCTACATGATTGTAGAATAATCCAATCAAAAAGCAACCTAGAAGATTGGCTATGAGCGTTCCCAGGGGTAATTTAGAAGCTTGATTATAGCGGGAAAAGAAATACCGTACGAGTGCTCCGAAGCCACAAGCGATTGCAAGATAGACGATTACCATTTCTTCCTCCCCAAATAGTAAGCTAAAAGCAGACCTCCACCGATACTCAAAAGCAAATACAGTATCAAACTAAGATAACGCCCTGTATCCAGTAATTTCACAGCATCAAGCATGAGACTAGAAAAGGTTGTTAAACCTCCACAAAAGCCCGTCCCCAGTGCTAAAACCAATCCTTTACTACTTCCCTTATAAACTAGATAGCCCTTAACAAGATAAACCAAGCAGAAAATGCCTAGATAGTTGACAAGAAGGGTTCCCCAAGGAAAATCTGGACTGGCTGGTAAGCAAGTAGAAACCAAGTAGCGAACCAATCCCCCCAACATAGCAGCTAGAAAAATCCCTAGCGGATAAAATTGTTCTTTTTTCATTTGATGTTTTGATCCTGATAATCACGCGAACGTTTGAGTATGTCCGAAAAAGTCGCGACAATAGTCTCCTGATAGCGCTTGTTCTCTACATGACTCCTAACCTTTTCAAAAATAACTGCTTCTCTCTTGGTATCTAAAATCGGTTTACCTGAAGCCTTCTTATAAGCGACAACGCCCTCAACCAAATGCATTCGTTCTTCTAATAGTTTGACAATTTGATCGTCGATTTGATCAATTTCTTGGCGAATAATATCTAAATCCATACAGTCTCCTCCTTTATTTGAATTATTGTATCAAAAAGCCATCAAATAGGCTAGTAAAATCCAAAAAAGTAATAAAAAACTGCATAGACTTATTCCAGTCAGCGCAGTTCGCTTCTTATCCTACTTTTGCAGCCAATTCTTCTGCGAATTGTTCCAAGCGTTCGATGTCTTCTTCTTCAGCAGAAAGGTCTACTTTAACACACTCTGAACCTTTTTCTGCTCCTGTCGCTACAAAAACGCGATCAAAATCATCGACAGCCTTACAGAATTCGTCATAGAAGGTATCACCTGAGCCGACCACTCCGTAGATTTTGCCATTCAAGTTGAGGTCTGCTAGATCTTCGTAAAAGTCCATCATCTCATCAGGCAATTCTCCATCACCATAAGTATAGGTCGCAACGATAGCGATGTCTGCTTCCAAGAAGTCTGAAGCGTCAACAGTTGTACATTCATCAACATCGACATCCAAGCCCAAGTCACGTAATTTGTCTGCTACAATATCTGCAATTTCTTCGGTATTACCGGTCATACTGGCAAATACAATTTTTGCTAATGCCATATCGTCCTCCTCAATTCATCTTTCTCCATTATATCACATCTTTTTCATTTTAAAAATAAAAATTCTTGTGCTACAATGAAATGAGAAAGAATTGAGGTTATTTATGGACATTTGCCATCAAATTTTAGAAAAAATCAAAGAATACGACACGATTATCATTCACCGTCATATGAAACCAGATCCCGATGCCATAGGGAGTCAGGTAGGCTTGAAAGCTCTTCTCACACACCATTTTCCAGAAAAGACCATCAAAGCAGTCGGTTTTAACGAACCAACTCTAACCTGGATGGCAGAAATGGATACTGTCCAAGATAGTGACTACCACGAAGCTCTTGCTATTATTTGTGATACAGCAAATCGTCCTCGTATCGATGATAAACGCTATGAACAAGCTGCTTTCACCATCAAAATCGATCACCATCCAAATGATGATATCTATGGTGACCTATCTTGGGTGGATACAAGTTCAAGCAGTGCTAGTGAAATGATTGCTCTATTTGCTCAAGAAAATCAGCTGGCTTTGTCTAGTGAAGTGGCACGACTTCTCTATGCAGGAATTGTCGGGGACACTGGGCGTTTTCTCTACCCTTCAACTAGTGCCCGTACCTTTAGAATAGCTGGCCAGCTCCGAGAAGTTGATTTTGACTTTGCTGGATTGTCTCGTCAAATGGATACCATGAGCTTCAAGATTGCAAAATTGCAAGGGTATGTTTATGATCACTTAGAAGTTGATGATAATGGGGCTGCACGCGTTCTGCTTACTCAAGACATCTTGGAAAAATATAAGGTTACGGATGCTGAAACGGCTGCGATTGTCGGAGCACCTGGTCGAATTAATACCGTTAAGGCTTGGGCCATCTTTGTTGAGCAAGTTGACGGTCACTTTCGTGTGCGTATGCGCAGTAAAATCACCCCTATCAATGAAATTGCCAAAGAACACGACGGAGGAGGACATCCATTAGCTAGTGGCGCCAATTCCTATAGTCTAGAAGAAAACGAAATCATCTATCAAAAGTTAAAAAACTTGCTTAAAAACTGATAAAATACTTGCCAAACTTTTCAGAATCTGATAGACTAGTATGGTGACAATCTATGGCTCGCAAAGAGACCATGGCAGAAAGGAAATATTGCAAAATGAAAAAAGATATCCATCCAGAATATCGCCCAGTTGTCTTCATGGACACAACTACTGGTTACAAATTCCTTAGCGGTTCAACTAAACGCTCTAACGAAACTGTTGAGTTCGAAGGCGAAACTTACCCATTGATCCGTGTGGAAATTTCATCAGACTCACACCCATTCTACACTGGACGTCAAAAGTTCACTCAAGCAGATGGACGCGTGGATCGTTTCAACAAAAAATACGGTCTCAAATAATCATAAAAAGAACAGTTACCACTGTTCTTTTTTTTACTTCTTTTTATGTTTTAATGAACCAACCACTACTATTATCTCAATATCAAGCTTCAAGCTAGTGCCGAAAACTAATTTGAACAAGTTTAAAAAATATCAAAAAGAAGTTTGATATTGAGAATAGTTAAGATAATGGAAACCGCGTAACCTAGGATTGTGTTCCACTTGGCATTGGTGAATTCTCCCATCAGTGACTTTTTAGAGGTTAGATAAATCAAGGGAAAGATTGAAAACGGAAGAGCGATTGACAAAAAGACCTGTGAATAGACCAATAACTGATCCAAGGTTTTTTCTTGATGTCCAAACAAAACGGCAACAATAATCACAGGAAGCAATGCAAAAATACGTGTACCGATACGGATAAGCCACTGAGGTAATCTTAGATGCAAGAACCCTTCCATGACAATCTGTCCTGTCAGGGTACCTGTAATAGTCGAATTTTGACCACTTGCTAAGAGGGCTAGAGCAAACAAAGTTGACAGAGTCGAGCTGGCTATGGCTCCTGCTATTGTCGAATCCTGTAAAGCATTGTACATTTGAGAAAAAGCTGAAATTTCAGATGCATGACCAAAAAAGAGGGAGGCACCTAAAATGAGAAGTAAGGAATTGACGATAAAGGCTAGGGACAACTGAAGATTTGAATCCCAGGTCATAAAGCGCACTGCTTTTCGAACATCCTTCTTATCTTTGTGATTGATTTTCCTTGTTTGGGATAGAGAGGAATGGAGATAGAGATTATGGGGCATGACTGTCGCACCTACAATCCCTAGAGCCAAGGTCAATTGACTTTCATGACCTGGTAACGGTGTTTCAAATAAAGTTGAAGTTGGTAAATAACCACCAATAATCCCCTGGATACTTGGATTGGATAAGGCCACAAGATAGGTAAAGATGGCTAATATGGTTAAAATAAGAGTCGTAACAATAGCTTCAATTTTTTTGAAACCAAATTTCATCAATAAAAGTAACAAAAATACATCTAAAACGGTTAGAAGGATAGCAATCATAATCGGTATTTTAAACAAAAGATTTAAGGCAATTGCTGAACCTAAAACTTCAGCCAAATCTGTCGCCATTAAAGCTAATTCTAAAATCACCCACAAACTATAGCGAAGCCACTTGGGAGCATGATGAGCTGTTGCCTGTGCTAGGTCCATCCTAGTCACGATACCGAGCTTCCCAGCCATCTGTTGTAGCTGCATAGCAATGATGGATGAAATTAAAATAACAAATAAAAGACTGTACTTGTAGGAGGCACCACCAACCACACTGGTGATCCAGTTTCCTGGATCCATGTAGCCAACTGCCACAAGTGCACCAGGCCCTAAGAATGCTTTTAGATTTTGCCAAAAATGATTGTTATTTGGAGTCTCAATAGATTGATTGATCTCAGAAAGAGAGACTTTTTTATAAGAAGACATAGGAATATTCACTTTCTAATCTTGTCTTTGCCTATTTTATTAATGGAATTTTTGAAAAAATGATGAAAACAGTTTTCTATTTCCAATTCATCCTTATTATATCACATTTTAGAATAATGCTTAAGGAAAGCATGATAGTTGAAATAAGCAACATTAGTATTGTAAAAGCCAGCGATTTCCGACACTGGCTTTAAAACTGTGAAAATTCTGTCTCAACTAGATCGCTTCTGTGACAAAGCTACGGCTTTCCAGCACTTTAAGCATGGCATTAGCTGTATCTAGGGCTGTGAAGAGGGGCACACCGTGTTCAATGGCTGAACGGCGGATTTTCTCTCCATCTTCGTCAGCAGTTCGTTTGGTTCCGACAGTATTGATGATCGCTTGGATTTTTCCCTTACGGACATAGCTTGGGATATCCTGTTCATCGTCTCCAATCTTACCAACAGGTTGGGCTTCGAGTCCATGGCTGACAAAGAAGGCTGCTGTCCCTTCTGTTGCGAGAATACCATAACCGATATTTTGGAAACGACGAGCCAAGACCAAGGCCTCTTCTTTGGTATCATCAGAGATGGTAAAGACAACATTCCCAAAGGTTGGCAAGTGAAGATAAGAAGCTTCAAAGGCTTTATAAAGAGCTTTTTCAAGAGTGGTATCAGACCCCATGACTTCCCCTGTTGACTTCATTTCAGGTCCGAGCAAGCTGTCTACCTTAGCTAGTTTCGTAAAGGAGAAGACTGGTGCCTTGATATGAACGCGAGTGCTTTCTGGATAAAGTCCATCTTGGTAACCAAGTTCTTCAAGACTTTGACCAAGAATGAGCTTAGTCGCTACCTGAGCCATAGGAATATTGGTTACCTTAGAAAGGAATGGAACCGTACGGCTAGCACGTGGATTGACCTCAATAACATAGACTTTTTCATCCTTGATGACAAACTGGATGTTCATCATCCCAAGACAGTTAAGACCGATTGCTAGGCGTTTGGTATAGTCTGCGATGGTTTCCTGCACCTTTTGAGACAAGGTTTGTGGTGGGTAAACGGTCATTGAGTCACCTGAGTGGACACCGGCACGTTCGATGTGATCCATGATACCAGGGATAAGAACATTTTCTCCGTCTGAGATAGCATCAACTTCACACTCTTGCCCAACGATATAAGAGTCGACAAGAACTGGGTGATCTGGACTAGCCTTAACAGCAGTTCGCATGTAAGAACGAAGGTCTTCTTCGTTTTCAACGATTTCCATAGCACGTCCACCAAGTACATAAGATGGGCGGACAAGAACTGGGAAGCCAATCTTGCGAGCAGCAAGGACTGCTTCTTCTTCATTGGTAGCCGTTTGCCCTGGTGGCTGTGGAATGTCCAGGTCTTTTAGAGCTTGCTCAAAGAGGTCACGGTCTTCGGCACGGTCTAGGTCAGCGACCTGTGTACCAAGGATGGTCACACACGCTTTTGCCAATGGCTCCGCAAGGTTGATAGCTGTTTGACCACCAAACTGAACGATAACACCTTTTGGTTGCTCTAGGTCGATAACATTCATAACATCTTCGAATGTCAATGGCTCAAAGTAAAGCTTATCTGATACAGAGAAGTCTGTTGAAACGGTCTCTGGGTTTGAGTTCATGATGATAGCTTCGTAACCAGCTGCCTGGATAGCCTTAACAGAGTGAACGGTTGCATAGTCAAACTCAACCCCTTGCCCGATACGGATTGGACCTGAACCTAGGACTAGGACAGATTCCTTATCAGACTTGATAGACTCGTTTTCCCAACCATAGGTTGAATAGAAGTATGGTGTTTCAGAGTTGAACTCTGCCGCACAGGTATCGACCATCTTGTAAACTGGGACAATCTTATTTTCCAAGCGAAGTTGGCGAACTTGGTCAGCTGTCGTTTTCCAGAGTTCAGCAATCTTACGGTCTGAGAAACCATTGAGTTTGGCTGTTTTCAAGATTTCTAAATCTTGTGGATGGGCACCCAATTCCTGCTCAATTTCAAAGATGTGCAAGAGTTTATCAAGATAGAAGATATCAATCTTGGTCAATTCAGCAATTTCTTCTGGTGTGTAACCACGGCGAATAGCCTCTGATACGTAGAAGAGACGGTCATCTTGGGCTTTAACAACTTTTTCAATCAAGGCATCATCAGAAACTGCTGCAAGTTCAGGCATTTCATTGTGGTGAACCCCAATTTCAAGAGAGCGACATGCTTTAAGAAGAGACTCCTCGATGTTCCGACCGATGGCCATAACTTCTCCAGTCGCCTTCATCTGAGTACCAAGACGACGCTCACCCTTTTCAAACTTGTCAAATGGGAAACGTGGAATCTTGGCAACGATATAGTCGAGGGCTGGTTCAAACATGGCGTAGGTTGAACCTGTAACTGGGTTGATGACCTCATCCAAGGTCAAACCGACGGCAATCTTAGCTGCCAATTTAGCAATCGGATAACCTGTCGCCTTAGAAGCAAGGGCAGAAGAGCGCGATACACGAGGGTTTACTTCGATAACATAGTACTTAAAGCTATGGGGATCAAGGGCTAGCTGAACATTACATCCACCTTCAATCTTGAGGGCACGAATGATGCTCAAGCTCGCGTCACGAAGCATTTGGTTTTCATAGTCTGACATGGTTTGCGCAGGGGCAAATACGATGGAATCCCCTGTGTGAATCCCAACTGGGTCAAAGTTTTCCATGTTACAAACAACTAGGGCATTGTCAGCCGAGTCACGCATAACTTCGTATTCGATTTCCTTGAAACCTGCAATGGAACGCTCAATCAAACATTGTGTAACAGGTGACAATTTCAATCCATTTTCAGCGATTTCACGCAATTCTTCCTCGTTGGCACACATACCACCACCAGTACCACCAAGTGTAAAGGCTGGACGAACGATGACTGGGTAGCCAATTGTCGCTGCAAAGGCAACTGCTTCTTCGACAGTGTTAACAATTTCAGATTCTGGAATTGGTTGGTTGAGCTCTTCCATCAATTGTTTAAAGAGGTCACGGTCCTCGGCTTGGTCAATGGCAGATAATTTAGTACCCAGAAGTTCAACACCAAGCTCATCGAGGATACCATTTTTAGACAATTCCATGGCCATATTAAGACCAGTTTGCCCACCAAGGGTTGGAAGTAAGGCATCTGGACCTTCCTTACGAAGAATACGTGTCACAAACTCAAGTGTAATCGGTTCGATGTAAACCTTGTCCGCAATCTCCTTGTCCGTCATGATGGTGGCAGGATTTGAGTTCACCAAGACAACCTCATAGCCTTCCTCTTTCAAAGACAAGCAGGCCTGGGTCCCAGCGTAGTCAAACTCAGCAGCCTGACCAATAATAATCGGACCAGAACCAATCACCATAATTTTTTGAATATCAGTACGTTTAGGCATTTATAAGATATTAAGGGCGTCAAGCGGACAAAGCTAAAATAGGAGTTATGACGAAGAACTATCAGTTCTAGGAATAACTATCTTTTTAGCACCGTCCGTAGCCCGTATTCAGTTCAGCAAATACGGACCACCCTTCTCCTTTCTATTCGGCAACTCTCGGGTTGCCATTAAATAAATTCTCCGACGATTTTTTAGCGAAACGATACTTTTCGATAAAAAATCTAGTGCAGGGAGTTTTTAGTTCGCCTGATAGCGACTAAAAGAAACGACCTGTCTTTCTATTCGTCGCCTCACAGAGCGACATTAAATAAGATACAAAGGACGAATAGAAAGCGATTGAATTTTAGAAAACCAAGGAAGGATTGACAATCCAAGTTGGTTTCTCTAAATTCCGAGCTTTCCGTCCGTGTTTAGTTATATAAATTCTCCGACGAGCTTTTACTCGTTCTCAGTTTGATTGTTTAAAGGCTTCCATCATCTCGATAAACTCATCAAAGAGGTAGCTTGCATCGTGTGGACCAGGAGCTGCGTCTGGGTGGAATTGTACAGAAAAACCTGGTTGGTATCTGTGACGTACACCTTCCACTGACTTGTCATTGATTTCTTCGTGGGTAACAATCAAATGCTCTGGCAAGTCCTCACGGCTAACTGCATAACCATGGTTTTGGCTGGTAAAGTCTACGCGTCCTGTAGCAATCTCACGTACCGCGTGGTTAAATCCACGGTGACCAAATTTCATCTTGTAGGTCTTAGCCCCATTTGCCATGGCGAAGAGTTGGTGCCCCATACAGATACCAAAGATTGGAATTTTTCCTTGCACACCACGAATCATATCGAGTGCAGCCGGAACGTCTTCTGGGTTACCTGGACCATTTGACAACATAACTCCGTCAGGATTGAGGTGAAGAATTTCTTCTGCCGTTGTCGAATAAGGAACAACGGTCACGTTACAGTTACGCTTAGAAAGTTCACGTAGAATTGAGTGCTTGAGACCAAAGTCCACTAGCACCACGCTCAAACCAACTCCTGGAGCTGGATAGGAAGTTTTAGTAGAAACCTGTTTGATATTGTCTGTCGGCAAGACTGTTGCTTGGAGCTGGGCTGTGATATGGTCCATGGTATCGCCAACATGTGTAAGGGTTGCACGCATAGTACCATGCTTGCGGATAATTTTTGTCAGAGCACGGGTGTCAATTCCTGAAATACCAGGGATTTTCTTGGCTTTCAAAAATTCATCCAAGGTCATTTGGTTGCGCCAGTTACTTGCTCTACGTGCTTCTTCAAAAACGACAACTCCCTTACAAGTCGGAATGATGGATTCGTAATCATCACGATTAATTCCATAATTTCCCACCAAAGGATAAGTAAAGGTCAAGATTTGTCCATTATAAGACTGGTCTGTAATGGATTCTTGATAGCCGGTCATCCCTGTATTAAAGACGATCTCACCTGTTACATCAATATCTGCTCCGAAGGCCTTGCCCTCAAAAACTGTGCCATCTTCTAATACTAGAAGTCTTTTTGTCATATTCTCACCTCTCGTGGACGCTCACTGGCGTCTTTTAACGTCTTGTGTTTTAGTTGGCGTTTCTACTCGCCAGTACGGATTCTAAGATTGCCATTCGAACAAACACACCATTAGTCATTTGTTGGACAATCCGTGATTTTGGTGCTTCAACCAAGTGATCTGCAATTTCTACATCGCGATTGACTGGAGCTGGGTGCATGAGGATTGCTGTTTCTTTCAAACGGTCATAACGTTCTTGAGTCAAGCCATGTTGGGCATGGTAGTCTTCTTTTGAAAAGACCGCTCCACTTTCGTGGCGTTCATGTTGCACACGGAGAAACATCATGACATCCACCTGATCAATGATTTCATCAATGGTTACAAACTGTCCATAGTCTGCAAACTCTTGACTTCTCCATTCCTCAGGTCCTGCAAAGAAAAGTTCAGCTCCCAAGCGTTTCAAAATCTGCATATCGGATTTGGCAACACGTGAGTGATCCAAGTCACCTGCAATAGCAACCTTGAGACACTCAAAGTGACCAAATTCCTCATAAATGGTCATCAAATCAAGCAAGCTCTGACTAGGATGTTGACCTGAACCATCTCCACCATTGATAATGGAAGTCGTAATGGTTGGACTCGCAATCAGTTCTTTATAATAATCGACCTCTGGATGACGAATCACACAGACATCCACTCCTAAAGCAGACAGAGTCAGGATGGTATCATAAAGTGTCTCCCCTTTATTAACTGAACTAGTCTTCACATCAAAGTCAAGTCGCTCCAGCCCTAGCTTAATCTCTGCCACTTCAAAGGACTTATGCGTCCGTGTAGAATCCTCAAAGAAAAGATTGGAAACAATCGGATGGTCTTCATAAGGAAGCTGGGCTCCATTTTTAAACTCAATTCCTCGCTTAATCAATTTCATCACTTGATTAACAGTGAGGTCTTCCATAGAAACCACATGGTTCAATGCTTGTTGATTTTCTGACATGGCTACTCCTTCAGCTTTCTAAGCTTCTTCAGTAATCAGAACTCTGTCTTGGCCATCAAGTTCTGTCATCTCTACGATGATTTCTTCAGAACGACTGGTTGGGATATTTTTCCCAACGTAATCTGGACGGATAGGCAATTCTCTATGTCCACGATCGACTAGAACTGCTAAACTCACGCGCGCAGGACGACCATGACCTACAATATTATCAATAGCAGCACGGATGGTACGGCCTGTATAGAGTACATCATCCACCAAGATAACTTCACGGTCTGTCACATCAACAGAAATCAAAGAAGTATCTTCTCCGCTTTTAACATCGTCACGGAAAGGTTTGGTGTCCAATTCCACAACAGGAACTGAAAGGTTTTCAAGCTGCTCCAAACGTTCTTGGATACGGTGGGCGATAAAGACACCACGAGTTTTAATACCAGCCAAGACGATTTTATTCAAATCTTTATTGCGCTCGATAATCTCATAAGTAATTCGCGTAATCGCTCGTTTGACAGTCAATTCGTCTACAACTTCTTTTGTCTTCATGACAAACCTCCAAAAAGAAAAGTCTCCTTCTACAAGGAGACTTGAAATGTATAGCCAAGCGAGCCCTACTGTATACAGTATAGACTTCACCCTTCTACTTTATCGCGCTCCTTGCCTGCCTCACAGGACAGGTTTAAAGGACTATTTAGTTATCAATCATAATAGCACAAAGCATGCTTAAAATCAAGCAAAAACTTTTGAAACCCCATCTTATAAATTGCTAAAATCATATAACTGTGGGTACTGGTCACACTCTGGATTTTTGGGATGACAGATAGCTCGTCCAAAGTAAATCATGGCCTGATGAGCTGCTAGCCACTGCTCCGGTGGCAAGATATCCATGACCCGCTTTTCCACCTCAAGCGGCGTAGCTGATTTTTTAACGATATCGTGATGCTTACAGATACGCTCCACATGGGTGTCCACTGCAAAGGCCGGAATCCCAAAGCCCACACTCATGACAACATTGGCTGTCTTGCGACCAACACCTGCTAGACTTTCTAATTCCTCACGTGTCTGAGGGACTTGACCATCAAAATCGTCTAGTAACTGTTGGGCACATTTTTTAAGGAATTTAGCCTTATTTCGATACAATCCCAGACGAGAAATATGTGAAGCAATTTCATTCTCTGTCGCGACAGACATGGCTTGGGGCGTTGGAAAGGCGGCAAAGAGACTTGGTGTTGCCTTATTTACCGCTGCATCCGTCGTCTGGGCTGACAACATGACCGCAACCAGGAGTTCAAAATGATTGGTAAAGTCAAGACTAGGCTTGGCATCTGGAAAGAGGGCAATAATTTCCTCTATGACATGACGAGCACGTTTCTTGGATAAAACCATCTACTCGTCTCCATTAAATAGTCCTTGTAAACCTGCAAAAGGACTATTTTCTTCTTTCTTGACTGCTTGTTGGGCTTGGTACTCTTCCTCCGTCATGATTTGCCAGTCATTCCCTGACACAAAACCTTGGCCCGCCTCTTCTTCTGCCGTCAAGACCTTGATTGGAATATTGAGCAAGATATTATCTGCCACACTTTCAGCAAGGTCCAGTTCTCCATTTTCGATAGGCAAGACCAAATCATCATCTAGTACTTCTTGATCTAGCTGGTTGCTTGCTCCTTCCATGAAAACTTCCGTGACTGGATAAGACTCAGCCAACTCAACTGGCTCCATACTGCGGCTGGAAGCAAGGACAATGGTATAAGATAGCTGATAGTCTAAGAAATACAGACGGTCTTCGTGCTGTACTTTCCCCACTGCAAGGATATCTTTGACATCTAAGATTTCTTGATTGCGTGCACGCAGGTCTGCGACTAGGTCTAAAGCTTGTTTAAAGTGCAGGCCTTCAGACTGCTTACGAATTTCTTGAATATTTAACTTCATACTTCCTCCATAAAGATTTACTCTCTTGATTATACCATGAAAAGGCTACAAGTAAGCCTTCCAAACTTTGATATTAAAATTATAGTTTTTAACATGTTTACTTCCATTAAATTTGAGTCTGCCTATCCCTTGACTGTTCTTCCCTTTCACAAACGAGTCGCTTATTCAAGTATAAGTTTAGGTGCTCAGAGTCACAGTTCTTGTGCTTGTTGATAGGAATAAGGACACCTATAAACATGCGAGCTAGTGGCTCTACCACTTGCTTATTCACCTCCCCATGATTTGTAGTAGTGATAGGCTTTCTCATTTCTATTATAGACTAAAACAAAGAGCACAAGACCTTTTCATTCTGTCTTGTGCCTTGAGTGAAACCAAAGGAATGAATTCTAATTATGACTCTAGTAAAGCATTCTCCGAGAGCCATTTTAAAGGTCGAGTTGGAATTAAAAAAGAGAAAACTATCTAAAATTCATATCTATTTAACATTTCTAGGATAGACTGGTAAAAAATAAAAATATATTGGAGGATCTTACTCATGAGAGGAAGACATGAACGACGGAACCGATATTCTATTCGGAAATTTAGTGTAGGGGTAGCCAGTGTATTGGTTGCGACCTTCTTCTGCGCCGGGGGGGGGGGACAAGTAGTCCAGGCTGCTGATGGACCGAGGCCACAAGGAGTATCTTCGGACTTAGATATCTATAGGAAAGATTTACATGATCAGTTACAAAACTTGTATCTGCCTGAACAACAAAGAACAAAATTTGAAAAAGAAATTAAAGACGGAGATCGGGCAATGTTAGATCAATTAAGTAATATTTTTGCTCAGCTTCGAGACCAACAAGCTGAGGAGGCTATACACAAAGCAAATCTAACTTTGCGTAAATATATGGCTGATCGTTTAGATGAAGTTGACGTGTCGCATCCTAATTTTAAAATGCTTGTCCAAAAACTTGCGGGAATTGTAGACAACTACCGCAATCTATTTGATATCGCTCCAAATAGAAAAGAAGTTGAAAATCTGGAGAAGAAAGCCCGAGAGGAAATAGATACCCATGTTGCCGAATATAAAAAAGGATTAACTGCTGGTAAAGGCGACGCTGGTAAAGGCGATGCTGGACAAGGCGACGCTGGACAAGGCGACGCTGGACAAGGCGATGCTGGACAAGGCGATGCTGGACAAGGCGATGCTGGACAAGGCGATGCTGGACAAGGCGACGCTGGTAAAGGCGATGCTGGTAAAGGCGATGCTGGTAAAGGCGATGCTGGACAAGGCGACGCTGGACAAGGCGATGCTGGTAAAGGCGATGCTGGACAAGGCGACGCTGGTAAAGGCGATGCTGGACAAGGCGATGCTGGACAAGGCGATGCTGGACAAGGCGATGCTGGTAAAGGCGACGCTGGACAAGGCGATGCTGGACAAGGCGATGCTGGTAAAGGCGATGCTGGACAAGGCGATGCTGGACAAGGCGATGCTGGTAAAGGCCAAGCCGGCGATGCAGGTAAAGGCCAAGCCGGCGATGCAGGTAAAGGCCAAGCCGGCGATGCTGGACAAGACCAAGCCGGTGATGCAGGTAAAGGCGATGCTGGACAAGGCGATGCTGGACAAGGCGATGCTGGACAAGGCGATGCTGGACAAGGCGATGCTGGACAAGGCGATGCTGGACAAGGCGATGCTGGACAAGGCGATGCTGGACAAGGCGATGCTAAGCCAGACGCTGATGCTGGACAAGGCAATGCTAAGCCAGACGCTGATGCTGGACAAGGCAATGCTAAGCCAGACGCTGATGCTGGACAAGGCAATGCTGGTAAGCCAAGCTCTAAAAACCAAACCTTTACAGGTACAGTTGGAGGTGTAAGTGTAACCGTCTTGTTTGACAAGCCGGTTAATGCAGAAAAAGTGACCGTCAAGGAGATCACTCAACCAGATCTTGTTGATAGGATCAGTCGCCAAGTAGGTGGAGGTTCTATTCGCCTATTTGACCTATCCTTAACAAGAAATGGCAAGGAAACACACGTAAATGAAGAGCGGACTGTTCGTCTTGCGCTTGATGGTCTTGGAGGAGATGTTCAAGTTTACCATGTGAAATCAAATGGGCAACTCGAACTTCTTAATTCTAAAGTAGAAGATGGGCATGTCATCTTTAGAATCAATCATTTCAGCTTGTTTGCTATTAAGACTACGTCTAGCAAGTCTGGTCAGGAGACACCTTCTAACCAAGCAACTCCTAAAGAAACGACCAAGGATACTACAAGCAAGAAAACATTGCCAAATACAGGAACTGCTGATTCAACAGCCTTGCTTGCTGCTGCAGCAAGCACTGCTATCTTAGGACTTGGTCTAGCAGGACGTCGTCGCAAAGAAGATTAAGGGAAAAGACCCTCTATCCCCTCTAGCCTTGCCTAACAGAGCTAGGAACCTGGGATAAAAGTCTAACCTTAAATATAAAAAATGAACAAGACCAGTTTTCTGATACTCAGAATACGGTCTTGTTCATTTTTTGTCTCATCTATCCATTTTAAGAATGAATACTCTTCGAAAATTTCTTCAAACCACGTTAGCTTCGCCTTGCCGTTGGTATGGGTTACTGACTTCGCCAGCTCTATCTGCAACCTCAAAGCTGTGCTTTAAGCAGTCTTCGGGTCGCTTCCTAGTTTGCTCTTTGATTTTCATTGAGTATAAAAACTAGAATTTCCTGTTTTCTATTGACAAAATTTCCTGAAAGGTATAGGATAGAGGTACTAATACTCGGAGGTAAGGGAGACATGAACAACTAAGTCTATCAAATAAAGAATCTTTATTTAGTAGATCTTGTTTTTGTCTCTTTTTGTGTTCTCTTTTAATACTAGATTTTCTAGTATCTTGTCCTCATTGAAAATCAAAAAACTAGAAAGCTATGCTCCTCTTGACTTGGATAGGGTTAGACTGACCTAGTTTGATGGGATTTTTGATAGGGATAATGGCGTTTTTGACAGTGACTTTGGGCTCTACTAGGTAAAGTAGAGCTTTTTGTTATGCACTATGGACATTCTAGAAAGGGCGACAATATGATAAAAATCAATCATCTAACCATCATTCAAAACAAAGATCTACGAGATCTTGTATCTGACCTAACCATGACTATCCAAGACGGGGAAAAGGTTGCTATTATTGGTGAAGAAGGAAATGGTAAATCGACTTTACTAGGAGCTTTAATGGGGGAAGCATTACCTAATTTTACTATCAAGGGCGACATTCAGTCTGACCTTCAATCACTGGCCTACATTCCTCAAAAACTCCCCGAGATTCTGAAAAATAGGACTCTACACGACTACTTCTTTTTAGATCCCACTGATTTAGACTACAGTATTCTTTATCGTTTGGCGGAGGAGTTGCACTTTGATAGCGACCGTTTTGCTAGCGACCAAGAAATTGGCAGTCTATCAGGTGGCGAATCTTTGAAAATTCAGCTCATACATGAGTTAGCCAAACCCTTTGAAATTCTTTTTTTAGATGAACCTTCAAATGACCTAGACCTTGAGACGGTTGATTGGCTAAAAGGTCAGATTCAAAAGATTAGGCAAACTGTTATTTTCATTTCCCATGATGAAGACTTTCTTTCTCAAACGGCAGATACTATTGTCCACTTGCGACTGGTCAAGCATCGGAAAGAAGCGGAAACGCTTGTAGAGCATTTAGACTATGATCGCTACAGTGAGCAGAGAAAGGCTAATTTTGCCAGACAAAGTCAGCAAGCTGCTAACGACCAGAGAGCCTATGATAAAAGCATGGAAAAGCATCGCCGAGTCAAGCAAAATGTAGAAACTGTACTTCGAGCTACCAAAGACAGTACTGCTGGACGCCTATTGGCTAAAAAGATGAAAACTGTTCTCTCTCAAGAAAAACGCTTTGAAAAGGAAGCTCAGTCCATGACCCAAAAGCCACTTGAAGAGGAACAAATCCAACTTTTCTTTTCAGATATCCAACCATTACCGGCTTCTAAAGTCTTAATCCAACTGGAAAAAGAAAATTTGTCCATTGGCCAGCGCGTTTTAGCTCAGGGGTTACAACTAACGGTCCATGGGCAAGAAAAAATCGGTATCATCGGGCCAAATGGTGTTGGAAAATCGACTCTGCTAGACAAGTTGCACCCACTCCTAAGCACCAAAAGAGAAATATCGCTTGGTTTTATGCCACAAGATTACCATAAAAAACTGCAATTGGATCTATCTCCAGTAGCCTATCTCAGCAAAACTGGGGAAAAAGAGGAACTACAGAAAATCCAATCTCACCTAGCCAGTCTCAATTTCAGCTATCCAGAGATGCACCACCAAATTCGCTCCTTATCTGGCGGGCAACAAGGTAAACTCCTGCTTTTAGATTTAGTGTTACGCAAACCAAACTTTCTCCTTCTGGATGAGCCTACACGTAATTTTTCTCCCACTTCTCAACCCGAAATCAGAAAACTCTTTGCCTCTTATCCCGGCGGTCTGATCACTGTTTCACATGATCGACGTTTCTTAAAAGAGGTCTGTACGAGTATCTATCGTTTGACAGAAAATGGTTTGGAAGTTGTTGATTTACAAGATTTATAAATTTGCAACATAGCAGATAGGTGGGGCAAAAACACAATTTTATGAGAAAAGGAAGTAAATCTTCCCATAATAAAACGCATCATATCAAGTTTTTTGCACACCTGATATGATGCGTTTTTCAGATTTTAAAGACTTTTTCCAGCCTTCATTTTACATATGTTTTAAACGTTCGATTCGTTCTGAAATAGGTGGGTGGGTATAAAAGAGTTTTTGGAACCCCCCACCTTTCTTGGGATCAGTGATATAAAGTGCACTGCTGGCATCATCGACGTGGCGACTCATGGGTTTGCTAGTTTCTAACTTGCGCAAGGCATTGATCATTCCTTGCGGATTGCGGGTCAGCTCGACACTGGAAGCATCAGCTAGGAATTCCCTTTGACGAGAAATGGCGAGCTGCACCAAGGTTGCTGCGAGAGGTGCTAAAACAATGGCTAGCAGAGAAACCACTAGCATAATGATTTCAAGGACATTCCCATCTCGATCATTATCGCTCCGTCTGCGACCAGCGCCTCCCCACCACATCATACGACCTGCCATACTAGACAGAAGGGTAATGGCACTGGCAAGGGCAACAGCAATAGTCGAAATGCGGATATCGTAGTTCCGGATATGGCTGACCTCATGCCCCATAACAGCTTCCAGTTCTTCGCGATTCATGATAGCTAGAAGACCCGAGGTGGCTGCTACTGCTGCATTTTGAGGATTGGAACCTGTCGCAAAGGCATTTAAAGATGAATCCTCAATGATGAAAACACGTGGCATGGGAATCTGAGCGACCATGGCCATATCTTCCACTACATGGTAGAGGTCTGGTGCTGTTTGCTCATCAACCTCACGCGCCCCATTCATAGACATGACAATATCTGTTGATTGAAAAATCATGGTTAAAGCATAGATAAGACCAATAATCAAGGCAATAATCATACCGCCAAGACCTGAACGCATGAAGAGATAGCCAACCGCATAACCAACCAAGGTCAAGAGTAGGAAGAAAACCAGCAATAAAATCCAGGTTTTTCGTTTATTGCTCGCAATTTGATTAAACAACATCTTAGTCACCTAAACCGCTAAAGTCAACTTTAGGAACTGCCTTTTCCTCTTCAGGTGTTTGGAGGAAGTCTGCAGCTTTAAAGCCAAATAGTCCTGCGATGATATTGCTTGGGAAAGTTTCTAATTTTACATTGTAGTTGCTGACAACACTGTTGTAGAGTTGGCGTGAGTAAGAAATTTTATTTTCAGTATTGGTCAACTCTTCTTGCAATTTGATAAAGTTAGCACTAGCTTTCAAGTCTGGGTAATTCTCTGCTACTGCAAAGATACCAGAAATCTGACGGGTAAGAGCGTCACTGACCTTCATAGCTTCTGCCGGTGAAGTTGCCGCGGCTACTTGTCTACGAAGTTCTGTCACTTTTTCCAAGGTAGAACCTTCATATTTCGCATAGCCTTTGACTGTTTCAATCAAGTTTGGGAGGAGATCATTACGACGCTTCAACTGAACATCAATCTGGCTCCAAGCCTCCTTTGTTTGCATACGATTTTTAACCAAACCGTTATAGCTAACAATCACAAAAATAACAATCAGAGCTAAAACTCCAAGAATAATCCAAGTCATGATATAAATCCTTTCTGCTTTTAGATTAATACCAGTATATCAAAATTTTAATAAATATGGTAAAATAAGATGATACTAAAGAAGGAAAAACTATGAAACCAGAAACATTTTACAGCCTACTAGCTGAGCAAAATCTTCCACTTTCGGACCAGCAAAAGAACCAATTTGAACGGTATTTTGAACTCTTGGTCGAGTGGAATGAAAAGATTAACCTGACCGCTATTACAGACAAGGAAGAAGTTTATCTCAAACATTTTTACGATTCGATTGCTCCCATCCTGCAAGGCTTGATTCCCAATGAAACTATCAAATTGCTTGATATTGGAGCCGGGGCAGGATTTCCTAGTCTACCAATGAAAATCCTCTATCCGGAGTTAGATGTGACCATTATTGATTCACTCAATAAGCGCATCAACTTCCTTCAGCTTTTAGCTCAGGAGCTGGATTTGGATGGTGTTCACTTCTACCATGGACGAGCAGAAGACTTTGCCCAGGCCAAGAACTTCCGTGCCCAGTTTGATACGGTGACGGCTCGCGCGGTTGCCCGCATGCAGATCTTATCTGAACTGACCATTCCCTATCTTAAAGTTGGCGGAAAACTATTGGCACTCAAGGCCAGCAATGCCCCCGAGGAATTGCTAGAAGCCAAGAATGCTCTCAATCTCCTCTTCAGCAAGGTAGAGGACAACCTCAGCTATGCCCTGCCAAATGGAGAGCCGCGCTACATCACTATCGTAGAAAAGAAAAAGGAAACACCTAACAAGTACCCAAGAAAGGCTGGCATGCCCAACAAACGCCCACTTTAAACAATGGTGCGCCCTTGTTTAAAATTCAGAAAACCATTTACAAAATCAACCTCGCTCTCGCATTTCCGGGCTCGGGAAAAATTCGTTTACAAAACGAATTTTTTCTGCTATACTATCCTAAGCAAAGGTTTTTAATGTCATCCTGTGAGGTGACGAAGGCGCAGATTTATATAAATTTTTAAAAGATAGCTATTTTTTAAAAAGTCTTACTCCGAGGGCCTATTGCTGCAAAATAATGGGCTCTTTTTTGGTGCCCAAAAGTGAGGTTTTTATGAAACAGAAATCAACTGTTGACTTGTTACTAGACGTTGATCAACGTCCTTCTGCTGGTAAAGGGATTCTTCTAAGCTTCCAGCACGTGTTTGCCATGTTTGGTGCAACCATTCTCGTTCCCTTAATTTTGAGAATGCCCGTATCGGTTGCTCTCTTTTCATCCGGTATTGGAACACTTATCTACATGATTTCTACTGGCTTTAAGGTTCCAGTGTATCTAGGTTCTTCATTCGCCTTTATCACGGCTATGTCTCTAGCCATGAAAGAAATGGGAGGCGATGTATCTGCCGCTCAAACTGGGGTTATCCTGACTGGTTTGGTCTATGTCCTTGTAGCGACAAGTGTTCGTTTTGCAGGTACGAAATGGATTGACAAACTCTTGCCCCCAATCATTATCGGACCTATGATTATCGTTATCGGTCTTGGTCTTGCTGGTTCTGCTGTAACGAATGCTGGACTTGTAGCAGATGGAAACTGGAAAAATGCCCTTGTAGCCGTTGTTACGTTCTTGATTGCAGCCTTTATCAATACAAAAGGAAAAGGTTTCCTCCGTATCATTCCTTTCCTCTTTGCCATCATCGGTGGATACCTATTTGCCCTAGTTCTTGGATTAGTTGACTTCACTCCTATTCTTCAAGCCAACTGGTTTGAAGTCCCTGGTTTCTACTTGCCATTTAATACGGGTGGTGCCTTTAAAGAGTACAACTTATACTTCGGTCCTGAAACAATCGCAATCTTGCCTATCGCTATCGTAACCATTTCAGAACACATCGGTGACCATACAGTTCTAAGCCAAATCTGTGGCCGTCAATTCTTGAAAGATCCAGGTCTTCACCGTACTCTTCTCGGTGACGGTATCGCGACATCTGTATCTGCTTTCCTCGGTGGACCTGCTAATACGACTTACGGAGAAAATACAGGGGTTATCGGGATGACTCGTATCGCTTCCGTCTCTGTTATCCGTAACGCAGCCTTTATCGCGATTGCTCTTAGCTTCCTAGGTAAATTCACTGCCTTGATTTCAACCATTCCAAATGCTGTGCTTGGTGGCATGTCCATCCTTCTCTACGGAGTTATCGCCAGCAACGGTCTGAAAGTTTTGATTAAGGAACGTGTTGACTTTAGCCAGATGCGTAACCTCATCATCGCAAGTGCCATGTTGGTACTTGGACTTGGTGGGGCTATCCTCAAACTTGGCCCACTTACACTTTCAGGTACTGCTCTATCAGCCATGACAGGAATCATCTTAAACTTAATCTTGCCACACGAAAATAAAGACTAATCATCTATACACACAAACTCCACTCGATTGAGTGGAGTTTTAATTACTTACTCTTTATTTCCAGCAGTAAATCTTTCAATGAAATAATGGTCACGGCTAGTAAAATCATGGCCATACCGACAAAATCAATCGCATAAAACTGTTCCTTCATAATCAGAAAGGCAAAGAAAACAGCTGAAATTGGCTCTATGGAAGCTAATAAACTAGACTTAACAGGGCCTATCAGACTAGCCCCTTTTAGGAAAGCTGTATAGGCAAAAACCGTTCCGATGATGATAATCCCAGCAAATGCAAAGAGAGAATCCAAGCTAGTCGGTATACTGGCCTGTAAGACTCCTGTAAAGGGAAGAGCCACCACACCAGAAATAACCATCCCAACACCAATCACCAAAATACTGCCCCATTTCTTAATCAAAGTGATGGGAAGGATAATATAGAGGGCATAGGTCAAGGCAGAAAAGAGACCCCAGAAAAGACCAGCAGGTGTGACAGACAACTGGTCGAATTTCCCGTGCGTCGCAATCAGAAAAGTTCCTCCTATAGCCAATCCAATCGAAATAATCTCAGCCAGTGTCGGTGCTACCTTATCCTTGATACAGGTATAAACCAAGATCCCAACGGGGCATACATACTGGAGAACTGTCGCCGTTCCAGCATTGGTTTCCTGAATGGCAGAAAGATAGGCGAACTGGTTTAAGAAAAGTCCAAACAAGGCAAACAACAGCAGAGATAAAAGACTTTTTCTGTCTTTTAAAAAAGCATAGAGTTTATCCCTTGCAGTCATATAGGATAAGACTACCAGTGCCAGGCCTGCAATGATAAGCCGCAAATTGGTCAAGACTAGAGCGGAAATTCCGTGTCCCATCAGGTATTGGCCACTGGTTCCAGACAAGCCCCAAGCAATCCCTGCCACTACTGTATATAGAATTCCTTTTAATGTTTTTGACATGATTCTCCCTACTCCTCTTGACGAATCATTTCCATGACTTGATTTCGATCGACTATCCACTGGGAACGCTCATCCTTCTCATACGTTCGATTGGACAGAAAGATGGCAGCCTCCTGCTTCTCTCGATTCCACATAATGAAGGTCCCTGTATAACCCGTATGGTCGAGCCAAGCCCCTTCCAGATTCCAGGCTAGGGAACGCTCCTTATCATCTAAGGGAGAAAAATTTTGGCTCAAATCTGCCGCAAAATCATCTTTCAAGTAATGTTCCAGAAATATTTGTAGATCCGTGACAGTCGAAAATAAACCTGCACTTCCAGCGTGCTTCCCTAATAGACGTGCTTTGGGATCGTGAACCTTTCCGGTCTCCACTCCTCTCACTGTTGGTACAGCTTGCTCAACAGGACCAAACATCGTTTCCTTCATTCCCCATGCTTCCAAAACTTGTTCTTCTATAATCTGATCCAAGTCTTGGTTAAAGATTTTTTCCAAAAGAAAGCCCAAGAGTAAAAAGTGAACATCTGAGTATAGGAAGGCTGTCTGACTTCGTCTCTTGAGGTGAAACATGGCTTCTCTCAATTCCTCAGCGCTTAACTGGTCTCTGTTAGGAATAAAGGGGTCCAGGTCTGTAGCATGGGTCAGAAGCAGCCGTATAGTGATATCAGGATAATCACACTCAGGTAAAAAATCCGTCACCGGTCGATCAATATCGAATTGCCCCTGCTGCCACAAGAAGATGAGAACCGTCCCCACTCCCACGACCTTACTCACACTGGCCAAATCATAGACCAAACCGTTCCCTGTTTTCAAGCCCCGTTCTGGATCACTCAATCCCAGATAAGACTCTTTCCATTCACCATCCTTATAATATGCAAAAGAGACCCCGGGATAAATCCCTGCCTCGATTTGATTTTCTATTTTTCTTAGAATTTTTTCCAACTTCATGCTTCTTCAAACCACAATTCAATGTTATTGGTATCTTTACCAAGGAAGAATTTTTCAGACTTAGGGACAAAGTAGCCTGTCTTTTCAAACTTCTGACGAAGACTGGTTAGATCAAAATTTCTTACTAAAAATTTCAACATCGTCAGGTCCCAAGTGACATTGTTTTCAACAGCCAAATCTGACCCTTGCCCTTTAGTAAAGGTGATTGCTGGCGCTACTCCTTCAGAATCAAGTAAACTCTCTGTCCCTTCAGGCAAACGCAACTCCATAGAAACCTCAAATTGACTCACGTATTTTATACCTGTATTTGAATAAAATTCAGGAACAGTTTCCAATGGAACCAAATTTCTTATATCATTTTCTGCATGAACAAGGATCACATCCTCTTCAGGAGAGACAATCTCAAAAGCATATCCACGGCTTCCTTTAAACAAGCGAGGAAGAGACTTCATCTGAGAAAGAAGGGACTCGATTTCAGAAGGATCCTCAACCTTTATCAAGAGTCTAGCTAGCTTCTTAAGTCCTTCAACTCTGCGAGTTCGCATGCTTGGAGCTTCTTCTAAAATCAATCTCTCCGTACCCGTCTGGTCGCCTAATGAAAGAAAGGCAGACTCTTCTAGTAAGGGTTTCATCCCCAGAGTTCTAATGTAAAATGTTTCATTTAATCTTCGGTTATTGACCTTCAAAGTCGGAATAATTTGTATCATTTGATTTGCATTCATAGCTTCCTCCAACTCTTTTATTTTAAAGGATTTTCGAATATTTTACAAGCCATATCTATTTTATTTAGAAATTTTACAAGAAAAAAACTGGGTTTCCCCAGTTTCGTTTCTTATAGGTAAAGTAGTTTGAATAGTGCTACTGCTGCAATACCCGCTGCAATTGGAGCTACAACCGGAACCCAAGCATACCACCATTTTGAATCACCCTTATGTTGACCAAGAACTGATTTTGGAAGGAGTTCATGAAGAAGACGTGGTCCGAAGTCACGAGCCGGGTTCAAACCAGGTCCTGTAGGTCCACCAAGTGATGTTACCAAGGCCATAACAAGGAATCCAAGTGCCAAGTGAGATACTGAAAGTCCTGAAGCAGTATGTGGTGCTACTTGGGCTTTGATTGCTAAATCAGAAAAGTCAACATTTTGACCTGCTTGACTAGCCATTTGTTTCATGTATTGAAGCACTTCAGAACCAAAGAAGTTTTTAGTCAATCCAAGGGCTGCAAAGAAAAGAACAAATGAACCAACAAACTCATTTACAAAACCATTAACAGTTGCTGCAAAATGTGATTCTTTTGACCCATTATCCAAACTTGAAATCGTTGAGAAAGTACCCAAAATGTTATTAGAATTCTCTGTTTTCAAGTAGTAAGGACGGTGAGTTGCCACAACCATAGCTTGACCAAAAAACGCTCCTAAAACTTGCGCAAGGATGTAATATGGTACTTGTTCCCAAGGGAAAAGTCCGCTCACAGCAAGTCCAAGTGTGAAGGCTGGGTTGATGTGGTTACCAGATACATTACCAAACATCAAGGCTGGGATCATAACCGCTATACCATAACCAACCGCGATAACGAGCCAGCCACTTTGGTGACCTTTCGTACCTTTAAGTTCAACGTTAGCAACTGCACCATTACCAAGAATGATCAAAATGGCAGTTCCCAAAAATTCAGTGGCATATTTAATAGCCCATGTAAAATCCATTTGATAGATTCTCCTTAATTTTTTTAGATAATTCTTATTCTATCAATTTTTAGACCTTTTAGCAACAAATTAGCTTAGCAACAGATTTTCTAAAAGAATCTATGGAAAACGCTTCATTTAACTTATCTTTAAGAAAAGGACAAAAAGAAGTCAAACTCCTTTCATCCTTTTCGTTACTCTTGACGCCGACCAAAGTCTGCAATCATCTGTTCCATTTCTTGTCGACTCGGAGTTGTCAGCATATAAAGGTAATCTCCTTGAAGTTCCGCAAAGGCCGCTGGCATGATGTTTTTAACCTTGAACTGCTGGCTATATTTAGCAAGCAAGTCCTCCTCAGAATAAACATAGTGGGCATTGGCACGGCGAGAAGTAGCCAAACAATACTGAGGTTCAAATTCTGACACTGGGAACTCTTCTCCTGCGACAATCGCCGCATAGCCTCGGTAGAGGTCCAAGGAATGAGCAAAGTTATAAACGTCAATGGTAAAGCCACCTGCAGGACGATTGTTGTACTCAATGGCAATGTAATCATCCCCTTCACGGAAGAACTCAATATGGAAGAACCGTTCTTTCATACCAAATTCTTTGACAATGGCCTCACCATATTTACGTAATTTAGGATCCATATCCTTAAGAACGTAATAAGAATTGTCCATCTTATACATCATGAGATCAAGCGGTGTATAGGCATAGTCAAAAGTTGTTGAAAAGACAATCTTTCCATCCTTATCCACTAGACCATCAAAAGTGCAAATTTCGCTGGAAGTGACAAATTTTTCAAAGAAATAAAGGGTTGAATGGTCCCACTCAGTCTTGAAGTGATTGATATCGTCTTCTGTTTCAAGCTTAAAGGTCGCGGCTGCTCCTACTCCATTATCAGGTTTGGCAATCATTGGAAGGCCGATTTCGTTTACTGCTTGATCAACATCTGCTTCTATCTTGATAACAGCTCCAGGAACCACAGGGACACCTGCTTTTTTGAAAAGTTTCTTCATTTCAGACTTATATTTCGTCTTTTTGAGTTCCTCTAGTTTGGCACCAAAAACATTGAATTGCTCACGAAGACTTGCATCTAACTCAAGCCAGTATTCATTATGAGATTCGATACGATCAATTGGACCATGTTTATAGAAAAGGAAAGCAACTGCTCTCTTGACTTCATCTATGTTTTCAAGATTATCAACACGGAAATACTCTGTTAGGCTATTGCGTAAAGGCTCATCCAATTGCTCGTATGGTTCCTGACCAATTCCCAAGACGGTGATGCCTTTATTGGCTAGTTCAATAGTAAACTGTTGAAAGTTTTGTGGATAGTAGGGAGAAATAACAAGGTAATTCATAGGTCACTCCTTTTATAAATAGAGATTGCCGAGGAAATAAGGCATTTGTTTGCGCCACCATTCCCAGTCGTGGGCGACATCGTGTCCCCATTCAGCAAACCAGGCTGGAATTTGTTTCTGGTCAAAGGCTTCTTTGAGCTTGTAGAAAGATGGTAGACCGTCTTGTTCCCAGGCACCAAGACCCGTACACAGCACAATCTCTGCCTGACGATAACGGTCAATAAACCAGCCGTCGTTCTGATTCCAGATATAATCTACTGGCGAATTTTGGTAAATAGCATCGTCATTGTAGTAATCGCCGACAAAGAAACGTGCGTCGTAAACACCACTGAGAGCAATCACTTTGGTAAAGACATCTGGATGCTGGAGGAAGAAATTGACTGCATGATAGGCGCCCATCGAGCAACCTGTCGTCATCATGCCATCAAACCACCCTGTCTTGTGCTTGATAAAAGGAATGGCCTCCTCAATCACATAGCGCTCATAGGCGCGATGCATCTCCGCTTGGTCGTGACCGTTTTTCCAAGTGGCCAACCAGCTCTCACTGTCTACACTGGATAGGGTAAAGAACTGAACACGGCCTTCCTCGATAAAGGAAGCACAGGCATCAATCATGCCAAAATCATAGTATTCGTTGTGACTGCCACCAGATGAAGCAAAAACAACAACTGGAATCCCAGCATGCCCATAACGGTTGAGGTACATTTCACGGTTGAGATAGCCACTCCAATGGCTGAGGTTTTCAATATGCATTGGGTTTCTCCTTTCCTAACTTACCATTTCTCTGCAAAAAATCTCAGACAGTCTGGTAAATTTTCCGACCAAGGTATTTCACTATGGAGGGCACCAGACTGAACTTTCAAGACAAGATTATCCAAGTGTACTCCACCTGCAATCAAATCATGGTAATAGCGAAGCGACGAGTCGATATAGGCTTGCTTGATATTACCAGCCATCAGGGTCTTGTCCGTATCGTCTGCTTCTTCTGTTCCCACATAGATGAAAATGCGCTGGTCAGGCGATAGTTGCTGACGCTCGATATAGCGATTAAAGGCTTCTTGGTGGAGCCAGTTGGCAGATGAAAAGACGCCCAAGCAACCAATTTGGTCTTGGTATTCCAAACCGATAAACTGGGTAATATTGCCTCCTAGTGACGAACCAATCATAGCAGTGTGCTGGCGGTCTGCTTTAGTACGGTAGTTCTCATCGATAAAAGGCTTGACCACCTCCATGACAAACTCGGCATACTCTACACCCTTACCACCAAATTGCTGCCCTGGGATAGGAGATTCTTGGAACTTCCAAGCCGCATATTCATTCATCCGCCCCATACCATCATTATCAATGGTTACGACAATCATGCGACTGATATCTGGATTTCGCTTAATAGCTGGGACAATCTTCCATGAATGACCAATGAAAGACTCCTTGCTGTAAAAGACATTTTGCCCGTCATGAAAGTAAACAACAGGGTAAAAACGGTCTGTATCTTTCTCGTAGTCCTTTGGCAGGAGCACACGCACACGACGCTCTTTTCCTGTATAAGGAACCTTGAGTTTGTGTTCTTTCATTTTCAAGTAAAAGTAGGAATGATTCATTGTCAGAAAACTCTCTATATTCAAAATTTTATCTTATTATACCATAAAAATAGAAAAAAAGTCAGTAGATGTCCATTTTAAGGATAAATAACTAACTTTTTCATTTAATTTTCTAAATTCTTTTGGATTTTCCGATTATAGGAGATTGTCAATCAAGTTATCGACTTCATCTTTTTCAGCTTGAGGTGTAATCTCAGTAATCATAATCCCTGCCACTGCTCGCTCAACCAAAGCTTCAACATCCATACGTGCTTCATACTGCTCTGCATTCTTAATCTTAGGATTGGTCTTAGGACGGTCAGGTGCAAAAATCGTACAACAGTCTTCAAACGGTTGGATTGAAATGTCAAAGGTATCAATTTCTTGTGCAATATCGATGATTTCCAACTTATCCATGGTAACAACTGGACGGATGATTGGAGTGTTGCTAACAGCATTGATAGCCTGCATACTTTCAAGAGTTTGACTAGCTACTTGACCAAGACTTTCCCCATTGATGATAACCAAACCATTTCGTACCTCACGAATACGGTCGGTAATCCGCATCATAAAGCGACGAGTCAGAGTCATGAGGTAGGCTTCTGGCGCTTTGGCCTTGATTTCCTCTTGAATCTCTGTGAAAGGTACTTCGATAAACTGGATATTTCCCCCAAACTTGGTCAATTTACGAGTCAAATATTGGGCTTTTTTAAGGGCTCCAGGACTGGTGTAAGGTGGGCTGGCAAAGTGAACAGCTTCAATATCTACTCCACGTTTAAGGGCTAGATAACCTGCTACAGGCGAGTCAATCCCTCCTGACAACATGAGCATCCCCTTACCAGAAGTCCCCACAGGCAAACCACCCGCTCCACGAATAGTTTCATAGGAAAGATAGGCAGCCTCTTCACGAATCTCCACCTGAAGATTGATGTCCGGATTTTTCATCTGGGCTTGAATCGTTGGAATAGCTTCGAATACAGCCCCTCCAAGTGTTTGATTGAGTTCACGACTGTCAAGTTCAAAGTTGTGGTCGCTACGCTTACTAGAGATTTTAAAGGTCATGCCCTCCTTGTAGATATCTTTCATAATCTCTTGGACAGAAGACTTCAGAACTTCTACAGATTTTTCAACCTTATATACTGGAGAAAAATTTTGAATCCCGAAGACTTTTTTGAGAGATTCTGCAACTGCTGTGTAGTCGAATCCATTGAGGTAAACGTGGGCACGGTCGCGATCAGCGGTTACCTTAACTTGGGGATAGATGGACAAGACGTCCGAAATATTATTACGAAGTTTATTGATGAACCGCATACGGTTTTTGCCCTTGGTTGATAACTCTCCGTAGCGAATCATAATTTCTGAATACTGCATGAATGCTCCTATCTTACTTTTCTAGTTTGATTGTAAATTAATTTTAGCTTGGTCAAAAACTGCTCGACCTGACTCATATCATTTTCAAGGTCTAGGCTAAGACGTACAGCTGACTGGGCCTTATCTTTGTCCACTCCCATGGCAATCAAGGTTCCCGCAGGTTTCCCAGCCTTGGATGAACAAGCAGAAGTCGTTGATATGAAAATATCATAGTCTTCAAAGGCGTGAACAATGACTTCTCCACGAACACCCTTAATCCCAAAAGTCAGGATATGAGGGGCAAAGTCTTCCACATCTGAAAAGACAAATATATCCGGATAGTCCAAAAGAGCTTGGCGAATCACCGCCTTCATCTGCCCTGTCTTGCTAATAAAGATATCTAGCTTTTCCATAGACAAACGGAGAGCCTTAGCAGTCGCTGCAATCCCTGCTACATTTTCAGTTGTCGAACGATAGTCTCGCTCCTGACCACCGCCAGTCAACAGAGGCGTAATCTTCTTGCCAGACTTGATATAGACAAAGCCAACACCTCTGACACCATGAAATTTATGACTTGAGAAGGTCGCAAAATCCACACGATCTGTCAGATATTTTTCAGTCGGAATCTTAGCGAGTGCCTGAACTGCATCAACGTGGAAGGAAATAGTTGGCTTGTCTGCCAAGAGTTCTGAGATGGCCTCAATAGGTTGAATAGACCCAATTTCATTGTTTACTGCCATAATGGAGACGAGGGTCGTATCAGGTCGTATCAAAGCTCCTAGAGCCTCAACATCCACAAACCCTTTCTCATCAACTGGAGCAAAATCCACCTCAAAACCTTGACTTTTCAGCCAGAGGGCTGATTCCTTAACTGCTGGATGTTCAATGGCTGATACGATGATGTGCTTGCCAAACTGGGCTTTTTCAAAGGCCACACCTTTGATGACCCAGTTATCCCCTTCTGTTCCACCAGAAGTAAAGAAGATTTCATCACTCTTCTTACCGATTAAATCTGCAATCTGTTGACGGGAAGCATCTAAGATTCGTGTTGCCTGATCTCCCAAACGATGGAGACTAGATGGATTTCCTACAATTTTTGAAGCCACCTGCATATAGGTTTCAAGGGCTTCTGGATAAGGCTTGGTCGTCGCCGAATTATCAAAGTAAATCATGTTTTCTCACTCTTTCTAAAATCACTTTCTCTATTGTATCATGAAACGGAGCCTGCGACAAGAAAGGGTAAGTCCTCTTTTTTTAAGATTTTTTTAAAGAAATGAGGTATAATAAATCATAATTAAAGGAGAGTATCATGTCTAACTATCATAGAACTTCAAAACCAAAAACTGAGCATATCAAAAAGGGGTTTACTGTCTTTCAAAAAACGATTGCTACCATCGGTAGTATCCTTGGCCTAATCACCGCTACTATTACCATCATGAACGCCGTGGATAATAACAAGAATAACAAAAAAGAACCAACGACGACTCAAACAACTGTTGTCAAAGAAATTCAAAAAGAATCCCCTCAGGAAAATACCAGTCCCAATAAGGAAAATAATACTAGTCAAGAAAAAATACAACAAGAAGAAACGCCAAAATCTAGCGTCAAGGAAGATAAAAAAGAAGAGCAGAAAACATCAACTCAGGATTCTTCTACACCTTCCTCAACAAAAGAAATAACTGATAGTGGAAACTCGTCCAAAACGACTAGTTCCGAAAACAAAAGCATTCAATAATCACTAAAATAGCTTCCTTCCAGCTTTGGAAAGAAGCTATTTTTTATTGTTGCAATACTTTTCGTGGTTTGGTACCTTCAGCTGGACCGATGACACCGGCAATTTCAAGTTCTTCCATAAGGCGGGTCGCACGGTTAAATCCAACCGACAAACGACGCTGAATCATCGAAGCACTGGCTTTCTGCGTCTCGATAACCAGATCCTTAGCTTCTTCAAAAAGCGGATCTCCACCAGCTTCACCATCTGAAAATTCACCGTCATTTTCAGAAACCTCACCTGGATCAAAACTCTCATCGTAGTCCGCGTCTGCCTGAGCCTTGATGAAATTTACGATGCGTTCGACATCATCATCCGAGATAAAGGATCCCTGCAGACGGACAGGGTGATTTTCATCGATTGGTTTAAAGAGCATATCTCCTCGACCAAGCAGTTTTTCAGCTCCATTTTCATCCAAGATGGTTCGTGAATCTGTACCTGATGAAACTGCAAAAGCCACACGAGATGGGACATTGGCCTTGATGAGACCAGAAATGACATCAACTGATGGACGTTGCGTTGCGAGAATCATGTGAATTCCTGCGGCACGCGCCTTCTGGCCGAGACGAATGATTGCATCTTCCACTTCCTTGCTAGCCACCATCATGAGGTCTGCCAACTCATCTACAATGACAATAATCAAAGGTAGCGGTACTTGTTTGTACTCAGATTGGCTATTAAATTCCTCGACCTTAGCATTGTAACCAGCGATATTTCGCACACCAACCTTAGCAAAGAGTTCATAACGGTTTTCCATCTCATCCACAACCTTTTGCAGAGCCTTGCTGGCCTTGCGTGGATTGGTTACAACTGGAATCAAGAGATGAGGAATGTCATTGTAAACCGATAACTCAACCATCTTTGGATCCACCATCATAAACTTGACCTGGTCAGGTCTTGCTTTCATAAGAATGCTAGCGATAATACCATTAACTGCGACTGATTTCCCTGATCCTGTCGAACCTGCTACAAGTAGGTGGGGCATCTTGGAAAGGTCAAAGGTGCGAGCCGTTCCATTAACCGCCTTCCCTAGAGGAATTTCGAGGAGATTTTCTGCTTTTGTTTGAGACTGTTCCCAGAGTTCGCGGAAGGAGATGGTCGCAATCTCAGAGTTGGGTACTTCAATTCCGACTAAGGGTTTACCAGGGATCGGAGCTTCAATCCGAACATCCTTGGCCGCCAGAGCCAGCGCTAAGTCGTCTGCCAGATTGGAAATGCGGTTGACCCGTACACCGACTGCTGGCTTGACTTCATACTTGGTCACTGATGGTCCAATTTCAGCTCGTTCAACCATTACCTTGATACCAAAGCTAGCAAAGGTTTCTTCTAGGACTTTGATATTTTCTCGAACAATCTTCTTTTCCTTGGACTGATCTTTGGGTTTATCTGGCGCAAAGAGTTGCAAGTTTGGTAGCTTGTATTCAAGGGCTTCCTTGGCAGAAAAATCAACCTGCACCTCTTCATCCTCAAAGTCTTCTTCCACATCTGGAACGTCAAAATCAGCTTGGGGGAGGATAATCTCCGGTTCAATCCATTCTTTTTCAGGAATTGGTGGAAGATCATAGTCTGGAACTTCTGATAAGATTTCTCCCGTTTCAGGATCTACAGGAGGAAGCGGTAGTGCATCCTGTTCTTCTTGTTCTCTCTTGATTCTGGCAGCTTCTTCAGCTTCTTGACGACCCTTCTCTTCTTCTCTCTTGATGAAGCGTTCCTGTTGTCTCTGTTCCTGTTTTTCCATGAAGGATCTGAACTGAGCTCCAATAAAGGCTGCAACATCATAAATAGACCAAGGACTGACCAAGAGAGCCCCAACTAAAATCAAGAGAACTCCAATAAAGTATGAACCGATATTTGAGAAAAGAAAGGCAATGGGGATATAAAGTCCAACACCAAGCAGACCTCCACCAGCAAAGCTAGTCACCCGGATACCAGTCAGATCCGTCATAACTTGAGCCAGAGTCCCTTTTAGAACTGACTGCTCCAAACCAAACTTCCAGACAAGATAGGCCTCAAAAATCAAGAGCAAGCCAGCGAAGATAGTGAAAAAGCCAGATAAAAGACCTTCCTGTTTTCGGATCCACTTGAAAAAGAAAAGATAGACCAAGAGGCCAAATATTGCCAGATAGGCTAGGCTCCCCACCATCAAGCGAATTAAATTATAAAGAGTGATACCTGCAGCCCCTAATTTAAAAGCTGCGAAAATCAATAAAATCGCGATTCCTAATGAAATCAACATTCGTTGAATCGCTTCTTTTCTTTCGAGTTCTGCTTTAGACGGTCTCCGTCTTGTTTTACTTGTATTCTTGTTTGCCATTCTTCTATTATATCATATTTCAAACCCATTTCGAAAAAGGTCCATATTCTCCTTGAATAGTTCGGTATTAAGAGATTCAAATAAGATTTTCTTATCCATAGTTTCTTTCTCTAAGCCATTTCAGAATATCTTTTTGATAGCCTTTATGATCCAGCTGACTGTTCATTAAAAAAAGAAGAGATGCAAAATTTTGAAATTTTGATATAATAGAACTATCAAAAAGTAAAGGAATGATTGGTATGAACACAATCACAGCTCACAGCTCACAGCTCACAGCTCACAGCTCACAGCTAACAGATCACTGTTCACAGCTCACAGCTCACAGCTCACAGCTCCACTCTAACTGCCGACTGCTGCCTGCTGAAAGAAAAAAACACACATCTCACAGCTCACAGCTCACAGCTCACAG
>NZ_CAMPPY010000010.1 GCF_946902915.1 Streptococcus sp. Marseille-Q5986
GCTCACAGCTCACAGCTCACAGCTCACAGCTCACAGCTCACAGCTCACAGCTCACAGCTCACAGCTCACAGCTCACAGCTCACAGCTCACAGCTCACAGCTCACAGCTCACAGCTCACGCTGATTATATAATCAAGCGTATTTTTTGTCAAGCCCTAAAACAGGCTTTTTCACATTTTTGTGAGAAGGTCTTTTCTGTTGCTTCTCAACTCAATGAGTTGATTGTTGGAGGTGTAAAATGGCTCCTCTAGCTATTGATAGAAGTTGGCAATCTGGAAATGAAAGAGCTGACAATTTATTTTTCTGGAGAAATTTCGGTTTTGATGAAAAAGATATTTTAATCGAAAATACTGATGGTATCATTAACGGAGCTCTGTTTGAATTTAAAAATAGCATTGCTGATCTTAATGCTGTGCTTGTTCAAGCTATCCACTATCTGTCTAAATTAAGGATAAAAGGTGGTATTCCTATACCAAGCAAAATCGTTTTAGTTGATATTAATAAAAATCGTGCTAGTGTTTATGATACAACTCAATATCGTTTAGAAATTTTACAAAATTATACGAATAGTGCATCAAAAAATGTAAATCAGACCACTTTAAAAAATGCTACTAATCCTGAAAAAGTAATTGAATTTGATGTTTTTCAACCAAATAGCCCTAAAAATCGCGAATTGCGTGAATTATTTCAAATAGACGAGTATCAAAAGTTTGAAATTGATTTTCCAAACATTTTAGGGTGGGCGAACTACATATACCGTTACGATAAAACAACAACAAAATCTCAAATGTTTGAGATGCTCAAACAACCATCTAATTCAATAGTCGAAAACTATATCTTACCTTGGTGTGGAGACGAAAGTGATTTTGACACCGTGATGGACGCATTAAATGACCCTGCAAATAGAAAAGATTTAGGTGCGTTTTATACACCATTACCTTATGTTAAAGAAGCAACTAAACTTGTTCGTCAAGCTATTAGCAGTCTTCCTAAAGGTAGGGACTATGTTATTTTGGATAGATGTGCTGGTACAGGAGCATTAGAGCATTATTTAACTGAAGAAGAGTTAAGCCATGTTATCTTGAATACTTATGAAATAAAAGAATGGCTTGTTTTGTATAACAAATATATTGGGAAGGTACGGGCTATCATACCACCACTTTCAATGGTACAAGAAAACAAGGGGAACTTAGTAACAGGTGGGGATGCTTTAGCAGAAGAGTTTTTATCAATTCCAATGGAAACAGAGGGAAAACATAATACATTACAAGAAGTCATAGATGACAAAAATGTTGCGATTATTGGTTTTGAAAATCCCCCTTATTCTAGCGAATTAGCTCGTGCTCAAGAAGGAAATGTTAAATCGAGAGATAAATTTAGCTATATAAGGAAATTGATGTCCGATAAATTTGTTGGTGATAGTAACCATGCAAAAGATTTGCTAAATCAATTCGTTTGGTCTTTTGAAAAATACTTTATGAGAGATGAAAACGACTATTATATTTTATTTGCTCCTGTTAAGTATTGGAAATCAGTTGGTCTAATGCACAAAATCTTTATTGATGGTTTTCTAGCAAACAGAGGGAACTTTAAAGCACAAGAAAGTTCCGTTTTGGTAGCACTTTGGAAAAATGATCAAGATAACGAAACTGAAAGTATTACTGTAACTGCTAAAGAAATATGGAGAGATAATAAAAAATGGGGAACTGGGAAAGGAGCAGCAGTCATTGATGCACCTGAGGATGCTATCCTTAAAGATGTGAAGAATGTAAACATAAAAAAAGTTTATACTACTTTATCTAAGTTGTACTCTAAAAAGTTACCCACTGATCAAAAAGCAACAACCGTTGTTAGATATGATGGCTATGAAACTTATTTGCGTGATAATAAAAAGTTTAATCCAATATATAGTAAGGATATTTTAGCTCACCTAGAAGCCAGCGGTTTTGGTTTGACAGCACAAGATGTCCGTATGACTAGAATTTCAACTTATCATGGATATGGTAGTCAAGTTAGAACAAATAATTACGCAGAGCAAACTGCTTTGTTTGTTGCCAAGCAATACCCTCAAAAAAACTGGTATGAAAGGGATATTTACTATACAACTGCTGATAAAGGGGATTTGTATACAGAGGATACAGATTTTCTTAGAAAAGCTACATTATGGACTTGTATCTCTCAAAAAAATCATTGTTTGAGCTTTGATGGTTCTGATGGAAAGTTTTATAATAACGAAATGTGCCTAGATGAGAACTCTCTAGTTCGTAAAGAATTGGTCCAACAAGAAAAATATGGAAAACTTGATAGAGCTGACTTAATGTTGCTAGGTGTCTTCGATGAATTACTTGAATTAGCTAAAAATACTCAAGAATATAACCCAAAATACAACTATGGTACTTATCAAATTGAACTGGACATAAATACATCATACAAAGATGGTAATGATAAAAAGATATTCAACAATGAAAAAGTTAATACTAAACTAAAAGAACTTAAAACAAGGTTAGCTGATTACTATGAGAATGAGCTTGAAAGTAAATTATTTGAGTATGAACTGTTGAAATAGTGAGAAGACGATTTCCAAACTGAAATCGTCTTTTTCGATATTGTCGAAACACTACATGTTATTGTTGGTGTAAACAGATATATATAGTTCTCTAAATTTATTTTACTTATTTCACTGCTTGAGGCCTGCGCAGGTAACCATAAACCACACCACTTACGATTGCTCCTACCAAGACTGAGGCAAGGTAAAGAAGGGCATTTGAAGTAAGGGCGATTACGAAGATTCCTCCGTGTGGCGCCATGAGTTTGATACCAGTAAGACCAACGAGGCCACCTGCTACTGCTGAACCAAGGATGAAGCTTGGGATAGCACGAGCTGGGTCGGCTGCACCAAACGGAATAGCTCCCTCAGTGATAAATGACAAGCCCATGATGATGTTTGTCAAACCAGAGTTGCGTTCTTCTTTGGTAAATGTATCTTTGAAAAGAAGAGTTGCAACAAAGATGGCAAGTGGCGGAACCATTCCTCCAGCCATAACTGCTGCCATGGCTACAGAACCACCTGAAGAAACAGTCGCTGCAAGCGTACCTGTACCAAAGACATAAGCTGCTTTATTGACTGGTCCACCCATATCGACAGCCATCATTCCTCCAAGAACGATACCAAGAAGGACAGCTGAACCGCCTCCAAGACCACCTAGGAAGTCATTCATAGCAGTGTTGATTGCCGCCATTGGAATGTTGACAGCCAGCATAACAAATCCAGTCAAGATTGTTCCAAGAAGTGGCAATAGCAGGATTGATTTAGCACCTTCAAGTGAACGAGGAACTTTAACGTATTTCTTGATAGCAAGAACCAAGGCACCTGCGATAAATCCACCAACAAGGGCACCTAGGAAACCAGATGGGACACCTGCAAGAGTTGAAGTTGCTTCACCACCTGCTGCATAAGGAATTTTACCAAAGGCAAAACCTTCTTTGGCAATAGCACCAGCCACGAAACCTGCAACCAAACCTGGTTTTTCAGCGATAGAGTAGGCAACATAACCTGCAAAGACTGGAAGCATCAAACCAAAGGCTGCACCACCGATTTTCATGAACATAGAAGCTAGTTCATGGTAGGAACCAAGACTGCCAAGGTTTTCATTCGGAACACCCAAAGCACCGTCAATCAAGAAGGCAAGGGCAATCATGATCCCACCACCGATAACGAATGGCAACATTTGAGATACACCACTCATCAAGTGTTTGTAGAAGGCACCACCAAGGCTTTGTTTCTCATTAGATGCTGTTGCAGTTTTTGCTCCATTAGCAGCACGGTAGATTTCAGCATCTCCTGAAAGAGCCATGTTAATCAATTCTTCCGTCTTACGGATACCGTCTGCAACTGGACGATTGATCAATGGTTTGCCATCGAAACGATCCATTTCAACGGCCTTGTCTGCTGCGATAATAACAACTTTAGCCTTACGGATATCTTCTGCAGTTAGTTGGTTTCCAACACCGCTAGCACCATTGGTTTCAACCTTGATGCCGACACCCATTTCAGCAGCTACTTTTTGAAGGGCTTCTTGAGCCATGTATGTATGAGCAATACCTGTCGTACAAGCTGTAACAGCTACGATAAAGTTGCCAGATTCATTTGCAGGTACTGGGACAGGCTCCTCAGTTTTTTCTGAAGCTTGGTCAAAAAGTTCGATAACTTGGTCAGATGATCTTACTTGACGAAGTTTGTCAGCAAAACCGTCTTTCATCAAGAATTGGGACAATTCTGCCAAGGCTGTTAAGTGAGTATCATTGGCACCTTCTGGAACCGCAATCATGAAGAAGAGGTCTGTTGGTTGTCCATCCAAGCTCTCGTAGTCAACACCCTTGTTTGACTTAGCAAAGAGAACTGTTGCTTCTTTGACAGCAGAGTTTTTGCTGTGAGGCATAGCGATTCCGTCACCCAAACCAGTAGAAGTGAGAGCTTCACGCGCTAAGATTCCTTCTTTAAAGGTTTCAAAATCCGTCACATAACCGTGTTCTACCAAGCTATGAATCATCTCTTCGATAGCTGCTGTTTTTTCAGTCGCCTGCAAATCCAGCAACATGACATCTTTTCTCAATAGGTCTTGAATTTTCATCGTTTTTCTACCTCAACTTTTTCATAAGTTTCTTTTATAAATGCTGCAGTTGCCAAGTCATCAGAGAATGTCGTTGCTGTTCCACAAGCAACTCCCCATTTGAAGGCTTCTACTGCATCTTTTAATTTGACAAATTCACCTGTAAATCCAGCGACCATAGAGTCACCAGCTCCGACAGAATTTTTGACTGTTCCCTTGATTGGTTTTGCGAAGTAAGCTCCCTCAGATGTGACAAGAAGGGCACCGTCCCCAGCCATAGAGATAATGACATTTTGAGCACCTTTGGCCAGTAACTGATGAGCATAGTTCTCGATTTCATCTAAACTTTCGAGTTTCACTCCAAAGATAGCTCCAAGCTCGTGATTGTTTGGTTTAACCAATAGTGGCTGGTAGTCCAAACTATCAATCAAGGTCTGTCCTTCAAAGTCACAAACCACTTGCGCACCCGTCTGGCGTGTCAAGGCAATTAGATCCTTGTAGATAACATTACCTAGATTCTTAGCACTTGAACCTGCAAACACCACCGTATCATCTGCTGTTAGACTAGATAAAATAGCTTTCAATTCTTCTAGCTGAGCTGGGTTGACAGTTGGACCCCTTCCGTTGATTTCTGTTTCTTGGTCTGCTTTGATTTTGACATTGATACGAGTATCTTCTGCTACTTGGACAAAACGTGTCTCGATTTCTTCATCAGCCAAAGTATCTGTGATAAATTTACCAGTAAAGCCACCGATAAATCCCGTCGCTGTATTTGGTATATCCAAACGTTTCAAGACACGGCTGACATTGATCCCTTTCCCACCAGCAAACTTATCATCACTGTCCATACGATTGACATTACCAACTTGGACTTGGTCCAAACGAACGATATAGTCAATGGATGGATTGAGTGTGACTGTATAAATCATACTTCTATTACCTCCGTTTTTTCCTTAATGGCCTGCAAGAGCTCATGCCCTTGACTTGTGATAACAATAGCTCGTTTGAGTGGAGCTACCTTAGCAAAGCAAGTTTGTCCAATCTTAGACGAATCCACCAAGACATATGTCTGTTTGGCATTCTCTAAAATAGCACGCTTCACAGCCCCCTCCTCCATATCAGGAGTCGTATAATAGCCATCATCCACACCATTCATTCCGATAAAGGCACGGTCAAAGTGCAATTGATTGATTTGGTTAAGAGCAACGCCCCCGATGCTAGCATCTGTCGCCATCTTGACACTTCCTCCAACCATGACAGTTGGAATCTGCTTTTCAACCAACTGAGCAGCATGGTGAATCGAGTTGGTTACTACAGTAATATTCTTATTGACCAATTCATGAATCAAAAAGGCTGTAGTTGTTCCAGCATCGATAAAGATGACATCTTTTTCTTTAATGAGAGAGGCTGCTTTCTGAGCTAACAACTTCTTCTCTTGAAGGTTTTTGATAGATTTTTCTTGAATGGTTTCTTCTTCCTGCAAAGAGTGGGGTAATTCTGCTCCTCCATGCACACGGCGAAGCTTGTTTTCCGTCTCCAACTCATCTAAATCTCTTCGTACTGTTGATTCTGATGTTTCTAATAGACTGACTAATTTTTCTAGGGAGACTACATGGTGTTGATTTAACGCCTCTAAAATCAGTTGTTTCCGCTCTGTTTTTAACATCGAATCACCTCCTGTTATCGTTTACACTATTCATTCTATCACACTTCCTTTCAAAGTCAAGCATTTTTTATCATTTTCTATCAAATTCTATCATTTTTTCTTATTTCAGAATTTTTATTGCAAGATAAGGGTCTTTATGGTAGACTATTTGAGTAAGTATTGGAAGATTACTCAAGGGGCTTAAGAGGCCGTGTTGGAAACGCGGTAGGCGTGTAACAGCGTGCGTGGGTTCGAATCCCATGTCTTCCGTAGAAAAACAAAAACTGCATTTCGGTGCAGTTTTTTTATCGCAAACATTTAAAAATCAAATAATACAAACACTATATGATTTCATAAAACAAAAGGATATAGATTTCTAGAATACGACAGACCTTCTTCAAAAAGAGAGTCTGTATTTGACTCCTTTTTCTGCAAGAATACCAAAGATAAAAATAAAAAACGTTGATTTAACAACGTTTTTCCAAGGTTAGTGAAAGAATAATGGAGCCGGTGGGAGTCGAACCCACGTCCAAACACCTGCCAACATATTTGTCTACAACCATAGGTTATGTATTAGTTTAACAGTCCCTCGACACATAACTCAAGCCCAGAAACTGCGAGTCTATCAATCTCTTATCAAGCCGTCAGACAAAACTTGATCGTATCTCGCTAATAATAAGACCTGTCATTGAACACGAGCAATCCAAATCGGGTCACGCCTGCTGGTTTTTAGGCAGCTAGAGCGTAAGAAGTGTTATTTTTTGCAGTTATATTTAACTGAGCGTTTACGTCGCCACACGAGTCGCAAAATATGCCTCATAATGCCTGTCGAATCCGTAACGACCCCAAAAGACAATAAAACCATTATACCTTATCTAACTCAAAAATGCAAAATCAAGCCACCTCTTTAGAAAAGATACTCTTTTAAGGCTTCTGACAAGGCTTGATAACCGGCTACACTTAGATGGAGACCATCTGTTGTATAGGTTGATTGAAGCTGCCCTTTTGAATCTATCAAACTATCATAAACAGGCACAAAAGCTACCTGCATATAGGCGGATGTTAGAGCCTCATAGGCTTGATTCCATTCTCTAATCTTTTCATTGGTTCGGATATAAACAGTCTGCTTGTATTTCTCTCCCTCATTGACTGGCAGAATGGAAAGGAGCTTTATTTGTGACAACGGATAATCTCGGGCAATTGATTGGATCACTCGCTCAAGATTATCCAAGGCTTCATTCACAGGGACATCTTTTCCGATATCATTTGTCCCAATCAATAGGACAATTTGATCCACAGCATCACCATAAAGATGTGCATCCAAATTCTCTAATAACAGTCTCGTCTGGTAGCCTCGGATGCCACGATTGACAATCGTCTTTGCAGTCCCAAACAACTCTTGCAATGGGTAGTATTCTACAATCGAATCGCCGATAAAAATTACATCTGGCTCTAGGGCAGAAACTTGATTCAATTCACGATACTTGGTTTGAAACTTTTCCTGCTCTTTTAGGAGCCAATTTTCTAATAACTGTACCGCCACCTTATCCCTCTTTCTCTAACCAATTTTCTAGGACTTGATAAACACCCGCCTGGCTGTTGGCTGGCGCTAAATCAGTCGCAACGGCCTTGACCTCATCAGCTGCGTTTTCCATAGCATAGGCCATTCCAGCCAGTTCTAGCATTTCGACATCATTTTCACTGTCACCAAAAGCCATGACTTGTTCCGATTGCAAATTCCAGCGTTTGAGTAATTCTTCCAATCCCCAAGCCTTGTGAACTCCAGCCTGTAGGATATCAATACAACCATAACCACTGGAAACAGCTCTCACATGCCCATCAAAGAGATTATTGATTTCCCGCAAAACAGAACTAGAACGTTCTTCACCGACGACCATACTCATCTTTAGCACCCCACCAAAGAGATCCGAGCTAAGCTCTTCAACAAAGTTTGTATGCCGATAGAGTTTTTCAATCATCTCAGGAGTCATAAATTTATCAAGTTCTGTAAAAACAGTTCCTTTCTTGACAAAACTCCCATTCATACTAGTGACAACAAATTGATCTCGACACTCTCTCCCTTTAAAATAAACTAAAGCCTTGTCAACCATAGCATCATCCCAGGTCTGTACTTGAATCAGTTTATTATTTTCAAAAATACGCGCCCCATTGGCAACGACTAGGACAACTCTACTCACCAAATGTTCTAGCAATTGTCTCATACGATGAACTTCATTCCCCGTCGCAATGACAAAACGGATATTCTTTTGATCTAGCTGATCTAAAATCTTTTCCAAACGTGGAAGATCCAGCTGACCTCTAGCATCCAGCAAGGTTCCATCCATATCTGTCGCAATTACCTTAATCGTCATTTCATTTCCTCTGGATTCAAACTAATCCCACTTCAATCCCACATGTTCATTCATTTCTTTATAGGCCGTGTCAATTCGTTCCCTAGTCGCCTCATCCAACTTGTTACGGTAACTGCCTCCCTCAATGAAGTCCTCTAGGATATAGGTCTGATAGAGGAAGAGCGGATAGCCTTCTGGAGAATAAGTTCCCTTAGGAGTTCGATTGACCCAAGTAGGATGTGCTTTAGCAGTTTCAATCCTTGTCTTGCCATCTTTTTTCTTAATGGTCACATCCATGAGAACACCGCGCTCCGTCCACTTAGCATTTTCCTCGTCTTGCATGGTTTCAATGCGCTGGTTTGATAGGAAATTTCCCATGGAGTAGATGATCAGTTTTTTGTCACCATCTTTTTCAACTGTTTCAGCAGGTTCAACAACGTGAGGATGTCCTCCAAAGATAATATCGGCTCCCCAGTCAATCATCTTGTGGTACAGTATTTTCTGTTCTTCCGTTGGTTCTAGCCGGTACTCAATTCCCATCTGAGGCATGATGACAGTAATATCCGCCTCCTTCTCAGCACGCTCGATTTCTGCCTTCATCTTATCTTCATTCAGGTCAGAAAGATAGCGATTATAGTCCTCTTGAGAGATATACTGCTCAATGCCATTAAAACCGTAAGAATAGGCTAGGAGAGCTACCTTGATACCATTGACTTCCTTGATAACTAGTGGAGCTTGGTCACGGGATTCATGTGTGTAGACTCCGATGGGTGTCATTCCAGCCTTTTCAATAGCTTCTGCTGTCGAAACCACTCCCTCTATTTGAGAATCCAAGATGTGATTATGAGCCAAATCTAAGACTTGATAGCCTGCATCTTTGATTGCATCCATGACTTCTCCAGGTGCATTAAAGAGAGGGTAACCTGCCAAGTAGTGATCCTTGTTCACCGTTCCTTCAAAGTCACCAAGCACTAAATCCGCTTGCTTGAGCCATGGTTTTACATATTCAAAATTTTCGTGGAAATCGTAGCTACCGTCTTCTTTCAGAGCTGTTCGGTAGATGGGAATATGGTAGAGAAGGTCACCATTTGCCATGATACGGGCTGTCGTTTCGTCAGACTGATTTTCCTTGGACTGACTAGACGTCCGAGCAGAATCAACTGTTTGACCACTCAGACTTGTTCCCTTATTACCTTGTACTGCTTGGACCAACAAGTTCAGCCCCATAGACAAGGAAACTGCAAGCAACAACACCGTAATAAACTGGGCATTTGTCCAAGATTTATAATTTCTAAAGAAACCAATACCACTCTTCAACAATCCAAAAATAGGACCATGAGCCCCTCTATCTTGTCGCTTTTCCATCTTTATCCCCCCTTGCTTTTACTGCAAGTCTTTTCTTTTATTATACCACAGACAAAAGGGGAATGCCGTTTATTATATTATTTTTTAGGAACTTCTATGACTTTCTTTCTCGCCTATTTTGTGTTATCATATAGAGGTAATGAAAGGAGAGAAAATGTCTGCTATAGAACGTATTACAAAAGCTGCTCATTTAATTGATATGAACGATATTATCCGTGAGGGAAATCCAACTTTACGCGCGGTTGCTGAGGAGGTCACTTTCCCACTATCTGACCAGGAAATCATCCTTGGAGAAAAGATGATGCAATTCCTCAAACATTCTCAGGATCCCGTTATGGCTGAAAAGATGGGGCTCCGCGGTGGGGTTGGATTGGCTGCCCCCCAGATCGATATCTCAAAACGTATTATCGCTGTTTTAGTGCCAAATATTGTGGAAGAAGGTGAAACCCCACAGGAACCCTACGATTTGCAAGCTATTATGTACAATCCAAAAATCGTCTCGCACTCTGTTCAGGACGCCGCTCTCGGTGAAGGAGAAGGGTGCCTATCTGTCGACCGTGTAGTTCCAGGCTATGTTGTTCGTCATGCCCGCGTCACTGTTGACTACTTTGACAAGGATGGAGAAAAACACCGCATCAAACTCAAAGGCTACAACTCCATTGTTGTTCAGCATGAAATTGACCACATCAACGGAATCATGTTTTACGATCGTATCAATGAAAAAGACCCATTTGAAGTTAAAGATGGACTCCTCATCCTCGAATAAAGAAAAATCCCGTTTCAAGACGGGGTTTTGTGTTATAATAGAGACATGAAAACAAATGATATTGTCTATGGCGTCCACGCCGTTACAGAAGCCCTCCTTGCAAATACTGGAAACAAACTCTACCTCCAAGAAGATCTCCGAGGTAAGAATGTTGAGAAAGTCAAGGAACTGGCTACAGAAAAGAAGGTGTCCATTTCTTGGAGTTCAAAAAAATCCCTCTCAGAGATGACTGAAGATGCTGTTCACCAAGGTTTTGTTCTACGAGTGTCCGAATTTGCCTATAGCGAGCTGGATCACATCCTAGCCAAAACACGCCAAGAAGAAAATCCACTTCTATTGATTCTGGATGGTCTAACTGATCCTCATAATCTAGGTTCTATCTTGCGAACTGCTGATGCGACCAATGTTTCAGGTGTCATCATTCCCAAGCACCGTGCTGTCGGAGTGACTCCTGTAGTTGCCAAAACGGCCACAGGTGCTATTGAGCACGTTCCAATTGCCCGAGTGACCAACCTCAGTCAAACTCTAGACAAACTCAAGGATGAAGGCTTCTGGACCTTTGGAACAGATATGAACGGTACTCCTTGCCACAAGTGGAATACAAAAGGGAAAATCGCCCTCATCATCGGAAATGAAGGAAAAGGCATTTCTAGCAACATCAAAAAACAGGTCGATGAAATGATTACCATTCCCATGAATGGGCATGTTCAAAGCCTCAATGCCAGTGTTGCCGCAGCCATTCTCATATACGAAGTTTTCCGAAACAGACTATAAAAAAGTTTCCAATCAAGTGATTGGAAACTTTTTTGCTTAACTATGTTCGGTGATAAACTTGTAGGCCTCTTGACCAGCGATAGCCCCATCTCCAACTGCTGTTGTCACTTGGCGAAGGTCTTTCTGGCGAACATCCCCAACCGCAAAGAGCCCGTCAACACCAGTTTTCATGTGATTGTCTGTCACAATCCAGCCTGCCTGGTCTTGGATATTCAAATCTTTTGCAAAATCACTAACAGGGTCCAAACCAACATAGATAAAGACACCTCCGAAGGCTTGCTCTGTTACTTGACCTGTTTTTACATTTTCAAATACGACAGATTCTACTCGGTTTTCACCTTTGATTTCCTTGACGACAGAGTCCCAGATAAAGTTGACTTTCTCATTTGCAAAGGCACGGTCTTGCAAAACCTTTTGGGCACGAAGTTGGTCGCGACGGTGAACAATAGTGACAGACTTGGCAAAGCGAGTCAAGAAGAGGGCTTCTTCTACCGCTGAATCTCCACCACCAACTACGAGCAAGTCTTGATCGCGGAAGAAAGCTCCATCACAGACTGCACAATAGGAAACACCACGACTGTTCAGTTTTTCTTCTCCGGGGACACCCAAGAGACGGTGTTTAGAACCAGTTGCCACGATGACAGTACGGGTTTCGTAAACTTGGTCATCAGTGATTACCTTCTTATAGTCACCTTGGTCTTCAATATTTTCAACATAGCCATAAAGATGCTCCACTCCAAGGTTTTCAAGTGGTTCAAACATCTTTTCAGCCAATTCTGGCCCACTAATATTAGCATATCCTGGGTAATTTTCAATATCAGATGTATTATTCATCTGACCACCTGGCAGACCAGCTTCAATCAAAGCCACTTTCAGATTGCTTCGAGCAGCATATAAGGCAGCTGTCATTCCCGCAGGTCCAGCACCGATAATAATCGTATCGTACATTTCGATTCCTTCTTTCTTGTTGTAACTATCTTTATTCTAACTTATTCTTGCTAGTCACGCAAGGATTATGCCTTGAAAACCAAGAGCAAACTCATGACGGCAAAGGATAACACCGGAACGGCCAAAACTCCAATCATAATCATATCATAGAGATGGGCTTGGCGAGCCTTGGCCGTCTTATCAATTCCCGACATGGCTCTCAGTCCAATCCAAATCCCTAAAAAAATCAGGACGAGGATGGTGGTCAAGATCAAACTCTCGAAATATAAAGAAAATAGTTGCAGTAGCATGATTTCTCTCATTTCTATCTTTTTTAAAGAGTAAACTCAGCTAGTCCAGCTAACTGAGTTTTCCTTTATCTATTATATCAAATATAAGTCCGTTTGTAACTAGCAAAGAATTCTTTTGTTCGTTCTTCTTTCGGATGATTGATGATGTCATCCGGTGTGCCGGACTCGATGATTTTCCCTTTATCTAAGAAGAGAAGCTTGTCTGCCACTTGGGTTACAAAAGACATGTCATGACTAACCAAAATCATGGTCTGACCTGACTTGGCAGCGTCTGCAATAGACTTTTCTACCTCACCGACCAATTCTGGGTCAAGGGCTGAAGTGGGCTCGTCCAAGAGCAAGACATCTGGTTTCATGGCAAGCGCACGCGCGAGAGCAACCCGTTGCTTTTGTCCACCTGATAAGTGGCGAGGATAATGGTTTTCACGGTCAGAGAGTCCAACCTTGGCCAACTCTTCCTTAGCGATTTTTGTTGCTTCCTCGTCCGATAATTTCTTAACGACAACCAAACCTTCCTTGACATTGTCAAGAGCTGTTCGGCGTTCAAACAAATTAAACTGTTGGAAAACCATGGACAACTTGCGACGAAGAGTTAGGATCTCTTCTTGGCTAATCTGAGAAAAATCAACTTTAAAATTGTCAATCTGAATCGTTCCACTATCTGGAGTTTCAAGGTAGTTCAAACTACGAAGAAAGGTTGATTTCCCAGCTCCAGATGAACCAATCAAGGCCACTACCTCCCCTTTTTGGATATCCAGATCCAGATGATCCAAGACAGTCTGTCCTGAAAAGGATTTGCTTAAATTCGAAATCTTAATCATTAACGAAGGTCTCCTTTCACATCTGTTTGCACTGTATCGGGTGCTGAAATAGCCATTTTTCTCTCGATGAAACGACCGAGACTTTCAATTCCGATATTGACTACCCAATAAACAAGAGCAACAGAGATAAAACGCTCAAAGTAACGATAATCGGCTCCACCCAAAATCTGAGCCTGGGCAAAGACCTCCACAACACCTGCACTAAAGGCTAGAGAAGTTCCCTTGGTCAAACCGATAAGGGAGTTAATCAAAGTCGGTGTCGCTACCACTGCTGCATTTGGAATAATCACTCGTCGATAAACTTGCGCTCGGGTCATACCCAGACTGAGTGCCGCCTCAATCTCACCAGGATTAACTGAGAGAATGGCTGCACGAATCGTTTCACTTGCATAAGCCGCCTCATTAAAAGCAAAGGCTACAATCGCAAAAAGCGCCGCTGGAATGGCATTGATATTGAAACCAGTTCCCCATTGTTGGTTGATAGCTTTCAGTGCCAAAGGAATTCCGTAGTAGGTCAACATAAGTTGGACTAGGATTGGGGTACCTTTTAAGAAACTGACGAAAAAGGCCTGCAAGGGATATAGAATCTTAACACGATTGATCTTCACAATGGCAAAAATCAGGGCAAGTAGCAAACCAAAGAGTGCACCTCCAAGCGTCAACATCAAGGTTGTAGGCAGTTGCTGGACAATCCTTGTAATTCCATCAAAGACCGAACGCAAACTAAAGAGCTTACCATCCGGAATGAGTTGCATCAAACTTTGGTACCAATCTGATGCTAAAAATGTTGTAACAGTCATAAAAACATCCTCTCCTGATAATGATTCATTCTATCATACTTCTGCTCGCAAGCAAATTATTTGCTACGGGTTGCTCAGACTTTGTCTATCTTCTAGTTTATCACACTTTAAAACAGGGAGGCTATATATTTGATAGATAAAAACTATCTCAAACCTAAGTCCTCATAGGTTTTTCTATAGCCGATTTGTTTAACAGCACCATTCTCCACCAGAATTGGACGTTTCAATAACATGCCATCACTCGCTAGAAGTTTAGCTGCTTCTTGTTTTGTCAAGCTTCCCACCTTATCTTTCAGCCCTAATTCACGGTATTTGATCCCACTGGTGTTGAAAAATTGCTTCACTTCAAAACTGGAAGTTTCCAACCAGTTCAAAATCACGTCTTCACTTGGGGTTTCTTCTACGATGTGGACAGCTTTGTAGTCCACACCGAGTTGGTTTAATTCTTGTTTTGCTTTCTTACAAGTTGAACATTTTGGGTATTCGATAAATTCTAACATCTTCTTTTCTTTCTATTTTTTATTTTCTTGAAATGCTGCACCTTCATGTTGCAAGAGCCAGGCTTTCCTTTCGACTCCCGATGCATAGCCTGTCAAGCGCTTGCCTGACCCCAGCACACGATGACAGGGAACGAGTATGGACCAAGGATTGCGCCCCACTACTCCACCAATCGCTTGAGCAGAAGCCACTTGCAGATCTTGAGCTATTTGTCCGTAAGTCACTGTTTGACCATAAGGAATGGTCTGTAAGCAAGCCCAGACTCGCTTTTCAAAATCTGTTCCAATTGGAGCCAAAGGTAAGTCAGACAGATCCTGAACACTGCCTTCGAAATAGGTATCTAAATAGGAAATAACCTGGTCTAGGACAGGATGTTTCTTAACTACTTCTATACTATCTCCGGCGATTCCCCTCTCAAAATGTTTCTGGTCCTGTATCCAAATTCCATACAGATATTGCTCGTCAGCAACTAAGGATACGGTTCCAATTGGCGATGGGTAGAGCATTTTTGCGTACTTTTTCTGCTTCATTTTTTTAATTTCTGATAGGCCAAACGTTCCCCATCAACCGGAACTTTACCAACCTGTTGGAAGCCCAGCTTTTCAAAGATATGCTGCATGGCCTTGTTTTGTGCATGCGTATCTGAACGAAAATCTAGATAATCAAAACCTTCAATCAAGCCTTCTAAGAAAGTCTGAGCAACACCTTGTCCTTGGACATCTGCTGCCACAGCGATACGGTGAAAGACCAGATATTCTGACTCTCCCCCCTGCCAATTTCCTTCATAAATGGTTTCATAGGCTGCCTCGGGGCTCTTGGTCACAGCAGCATAGGCTAGCAGTTCTCCTTCTTCCAAGGCTACATAGGCTTGGCCTGAGATGATATCATCAATAATGATGTCTGCATTTGGATAGCCATTTTGCCACTGGTCACTACCAGCATCTGCTAAACATTTTTTAGCATCCGCAATCACCCGCATAATGGGATCTACTTCATTTGGAAAAGCTAAACGAATCTCCATCTTTTCTCCTCTTTTCTGACTAGTTTCTCCCATCATAACATAATTTAAGCCTTTTCACAAGCAGTTAAAACTTGACTTTTTGTTTTCGTTATTTTATAATCTAGTTATAAAAACTAGATAAAAAGGAGTTAAAAATGAAAACTACCTTTTCCTACCCAAGATGGGAAGAAATTCCAAACATTGACCTCTATCTGGATCAGGTTTTACTTTATGTCAATCAAGTCTGTTCCCCTATCTCTCCAGATAAAGACAAGGGTCTGACCGCATCCATGGTCAACAACTATGTCAAACATGGTTACCTGACAAAGCCAGACAAGAAAAAATACCAACGAAAACAGATTGCCCGTTTGATTGCCATTACCACTCTCAAGTCTGTCTTTTCGATCCAAGAAATCGCCCAGACACTGAATAGTCTCCAAACTCAAGCAAGCTCAGACCAGCTCTACGACGCTTTTGTGGACTACATGAACCAAGGAATTGACCCAGCTAACCCTATTATCCAAAGCAGCTGCCAAACCATTAAACTCTATCATCAAACTCTAGACTTAATCCTTATCAAAGAAGAGGAGGAAATCCAATGAATACCGGTCTAAAGCTCAGTAAAAAACTCAGTTTTGGAGAGGAAATTGCTAATAGCGTGACCCATGCTGTAGGTGCCGTTATCATGCTCATCTTACTCCCCATTTCATCCACCTATAGTTATGAAGCACATGGATTTTTATCATCTTTTGGCGTTTCTATCTTTGTTATCAGTCTCTTTCTCATGTTCCTCTCGTCAACTATTTACCACTCTATGGCCTATGGTTCGACCCACAAATACGTCTTGCGAATCATCGACCATTCTATGATTTATGTCGCTATCGCAGGCTCTTATACGCCGGTCGTCTTGACTTTGATGAATAACTGGTTTGGCTATCTCATTATTGCCATTCAGTGGGGAACGACCATCTTTGGCATCCTCTATAAAATCTTTGCTAAAAAGGTCAATGAAAAATTCAGCCTTGCCCTTTACTTGATTATGGGCTGGTTGGTTCTGGCTGTCATTCCTGCCATTATCAGTCAAACAACGCCAATTTTCTGGAGCCTCATGGTAACTGGTGGGCTGTGTTATACAGTTGGAGCTGGATTTTACGCTAAGAAAAAACCTTATTTCCACATGATTTGGCATCTCTTTATCCTAGCAGCGGCTGCACTACAATACATCGCCATTGTTTATTACATGTAAAAAATCTGGGCAAAAACTAGCCCCTAAATAAAACCACACAGTGATTTCAGTCTTGAATATAAGCAAGTTAAAGGAAACACTGTGTGGTTTTTGAATAGTTGATATTTTAGAGGTAAGATTCTTGACCAATTCGGTGAAATTTATGCTCATAAAAAGGAGTACTAGATCTGTTGCGACAGCTTGTTTGCTTCTGCCATGCAGCCGAAAACATTCTTCAATCTAGCAAAAATGGGTTCAATATTGATTTTTCGTTTGACGTAGATTCGAGAACCTTTTTCATGAGCATAGCTAGATGAAAGGCAGGGCGATCAGTGTGAAAGGTCTCTTCCAGTAATACTTGACTAGGGATACTGTCCACAAAGAGGCTACTCATTCTCGCTTCGTGAGTTGTTGGAATAGCGTAGGCAAGATTTATTTCCAAACTTAACTGATTTGTATTACAATCTTTGTACATTTTCATGACTTTCTAATTGTTTGCTTGTTATTTTAATTATAAACCATGACATAAGAAAACGAGTATCTCCAACTACGGAAATGCTCGTTTTTTTGATAGTTAGAAGTGAGTTTCTGCCTAGTCTCAGGTTGTAACTTTTCATCACCCCACTACAGTTGACAGTAAGCTTCACGACGTTATTATCTTAGATATCATCTTCTTTACGACGATATCCTACAAAAGCAAGCCCCAAAACGGCACTTGCGGCCGCTGCAATCATCAGTGTAGACGAATCGGCGGTACCTGTACTTGGTAATGCTTTCTCTTTGTCTGACAAGGCGGCCTCTACAATAGCTTTCGCCTTGTCTTTGCCTACTGGATTAATCGCTTCTATTTTCGTTTTACCTTCAGTAGCTTTGGCATCTACTTCCGCTTGGTCGCTAGCTCCATCAATAGCTTTCTTAGCTTGGTCTGCTGCTTTCTTAGCTTCTGCTTTGGCGGCTGTTTTTTCTGCTTCTGAAAGTTTAGCGTTCGCGTCGAGTGCTTTGACTTTGTCTGACAAGGCACTTTCTACAATAGCTTTCGCCTTGTCTTTGCCTACTGGGTTAATCGCTTCTATTTTCGTCTTACCTTCAGTAGCTTTGCGATCTACTTCTGCTTGGTCGCTAGCTTTATCAATAGCTTCCTTAGCTTGGTCTGCTGCTTTCTTAGCTTCTGCTTTGGCAGCTGTTTTTTCTGCTTCTGAAAGTTTAGCGTTCCCATCGAGTGCTTTCTCTTTTTCTGACAAGGCGCTGTCTACAATAGCTTTGGCCTTGGCTTTGCCTACTGGGTTAATCGCTTCTATTTTCGTCTTACCTTCAGTAGCTTTGCGATCTACTTCTGCTTGGTCGCTAGCTCCATCAATAGCTTCCTTAGCTTGGTCTGCGACTTTCTTAGCTTCTGCTTTGGCGGCTGTTTTTTCTGCTTCTGAAAGTTTAGCGTTCCCATCGAGTGCTTTCTCTTTGTCTGACAAGGCGCTTTCTACGATAGCTTTGGCCTTGACTTTGCCTACTGGGTTAATCGCTTCGATTGCCGCTTTACCTTCAGTAGCTTTGCGATCTACTTCTGCTTGGTCGCTAGCTCCATCAATAGCTTCCTTAGCTTGGTCTGTGACTTTCTTAGCTTCTGCTTTGGCGGCTGTTTTTTCTGCTTCTGAAAGTTTAGCGTTCCCATCGAGTGCTTTCTCTTTTTCTGACAAGGCGCTGTCTACAATAGCTTTGGCCTTGGCTTTGCCTACTGGGTTAATCGCTTCGATTGCCGCTTTACCTTCAGTAGCTTTGCGATCTACTTCTGCTTGGTCGCTAGCTCCATCAATAGCTTCCTTAGCTTGGTCTGCGACTTTCTTAGCTTCTGCTTTGGCGGCTGTTTTTTCTGCTTCTGAAAGTTTAGCGTTCGCGTCGAGTGCTTTGACTTTGTCTGACAAGGCGCTTTCTACGATAGCTTTGGCCTTGTCTTTGCCTACCGGGTTAATCGCTTCTATTTTCGTTTTACCTTCAGTAGCTTTGGTATCTACTTCTGCTTGGTCGCTAGCTTTATCAATAGCTTCCTTAGCTTGGTCTGCTGCTTTCTTAGCTTCTGCTTTGGCGGCTGTTTTTTCTGCTTCTGAAAGTTTAGCGTTCGCGTCGAGTGCTTTCTCTTTGTCTGACAAGGCGCTTTCTACGATAGCTTTGGCCTTGTCTTTAATTTTTGTCTCCTCATTCAAAGTTTTATGTTTTTCAACCACAGCTTCTGCTAATTTTTTGTAATTTTCTGTTGTACTGGCTTCAGAATTTAGTCCAACAGTGATAGCTTGTAGCTTTTCTTCATATTCCATTTTAGTTTCAGCAGTTGACCATTTGGTATCATTTGGTTTTTGTTCTGTTAGTTTCGTATATACTTTAGTTAATAAATCTTTAGCTACTTTTTTTGTATCCTGAGTAATACTAAATCCTGATCCAGTAATTGGAAGAGCGTAATGATCCCAATTTATTTGATAGCCCATACCCAAACGGTCATTATCACCTGCACTAATTCGAACGGTGTATTCCGTATAGCCTGCAGGAATATCAATTACTTTACTTGTAAATGTCCCTGCTGTACCATTTGGTTTATTTTTAGTTTCCGCTAATTTCTTATTTAACTCATCTCTATTTGTAGCTCCTCTCTTAGTAGAAAAGGTCCCAGTGTTTCCATCTTTTGCAGCTACTACTGTCATATTGTCATCAGCTACATCTTTTGAAGGATCAAAAGTAGCAGTATAAAGCACATCTGGAGTCGTGCTTCCCATTTTTTTACCAAATACTTCAACCTTATATTTGGCTTTAAATCCATCAATATCTCCTGTATATCCTGTCTTAAATCTAATTGTTGTGCTAGAACCTACTGAAGAGGAAAAGGTTTTAAAAGTCTTTTCAATTCCATTAAAACCTTTTAACCCCTTGGCTATAGTTTTACCTTCACCATTTTCCTGGTAAGGTTTGCCATCAAATGTTTCTTCTTGCCTATTTTTCTCAGTTCTTACTTTTGATAAAAGCAACACATATTCATTATCGCGATTAAAAACAGATTCTTGAGTCCATGTTACATTATCTATTAAATTCTTCCCTTTTACGGTATTAACAGTTTCAATAGGAAATACCCCGTCTGCTGTTTTTCTTGCAACAGTGAACTTTCCTTTTTGGTTATCAGCTATCACAGCATTCCAACCGCCAAACTCATTAAGTTCTTTTACTTCACCCTTATTTATATTTTGGGTAGCACCAACTTCATCTATTGCAGGAAGTTTTTTCTCATTATCTACTGTGCTTGGCAACTCCTTCAATTTAGTAGCTAAATCATCTGCACTTGCGCTATCGCTTGGTGCAGTGTATGTTGGATTTTCCATATCTTGAGCTTCTTGCGGTAAAGCTCGACGATTTCGCCTATGTAGCAAAGTTTCCTCTGACTTCCCTTTTATATTGGATACAGAAGGCGTATCAGTAGTTTTACCATGTTTGCCTATAGTTCCGCTTTCAGTATCCTGCTCATCCACTACCTGAAGAGAAGTACCTCCCCTAGTCTCATCTGTCTGATTATTTATCTGTTCTTTCTCTTCTTCAATTTGCTTACTTGTATCTGGAGTTGGTACAGAAGTGGATGGTGTTTCTGCCGCCGCTACTGCTCCATTCCCCACAAACATAAAGAAGGCTGCTACAGCTATCGAAGCTGCACCAAAGCTAACCTTGCGAATAGAAAATCGTAGTTGTCGTTCACGATCGTGTTTACCTTTGTAAAACATCTAATTTCCTCCAAAATAATTATTCTTTCATATCCTAATATACACTTTTATTCTAATAATTCAATAGATACTTATCTAAACTTACTATTCTACCATAAATATTATACATAAACACGTATATATATATATATATTGCTGTAAATATTATATTTTATGTAGCAAATGATGTATTATCAGAAATATTACGATTTTATAACATTTTTGCTTTACTACTCTAAAAAGGTTAGGAAATTTGGCTCCATAATATTTGTAGGAATTCAATTCATTTTATATTTTCAAAGAGCCATAAAATTTTTCTTGTCTCTTGACTATTACAAAAGAGAGAATCAATCTGATTCTCTCTCGAACTTAGTTATATCTCACTCATTACAGTGGACATTAAGTCGTTATTTTGGGCGACTTTCTATTTTTTTACTATCCACTATACGGGGAGTATATCTGTCAGTTTTCTCTCCATGCAAGCTTTTCGGACTCTTTGTCGTTAACAAAAATACAAAAATCATCCTCAAAAACTTTAATGTAGCTCACAAATTGGAGAGAAGGGCAAGAACTATTTTTTCTTACTACGATACAATATGCCTGCAAAAACTGCAGTAATCATACCAAGTATTGACAAATAAGTTCCTGTTGCTTCTCCTGTGTTTGGCAACTTATCTTGCTTATCTTTATCAGCGCTTTGGTCTGTAACCGTAAGCTTGTTGCCTTCTGCTACAGCTGTGTTTCCATTTGCATCAGTTACTGTCACTTGACCAGTTTCATCTACACTAAAGTGAATATCTGTTACTGCTAGATAACCGCCTGGAGCTACCTCTTCGTGGAAGATATAGCGACCTGGTTTTAGTTTCAATGTATGTGTCTTACCGGCTTCTGATACCCAGCTTGCCACGACAGTGTCGCCTTGCTTGATGTGGATTTCCGCACCTGCAATTTCTTCTCCGCCTACATTGATTTTACTAAAGCGAACTTCTTGTGCTCCTGGCTCTGATGGCTCTTCTGGACTTGGTGGGGTTACTGGTTTGGTTTGGTCTGTAACCGTAAGCTTGTTGCCTTCCGCTACAGCTGTATTTCCATTTACATCAGTTACTGTCACTTGACCAGTTTCATCTACACTAAAGTGAATATCTGTTACTGCTAGATAGCCACCTGGGGCTACCTCTTCATGGAAGGTATAGTGACCTGGTTTTAGTTTCAATGTATGTGTCTTACCGGCTTCTGATACCCAGCTTGCCACGACAGTGTCGCCTTGCTTGATGTGGATTTCCGCACCTGCAATTTCTTCTCCGCCTACATTGACTTTACTAAAGCGAACTTCTTGTGCTCCTGGCTCCTTCATCGCTCAAACCGCCATTATGGTGAATGACAATGGTATCGATAGTTAAACGATTGTTATCGCTATTCATGATTTCTTCGTCGACATCAGTGATAAGACCTGAAAATAAATCACCATTTATTCGTTTTGTTTTAACCTTGATCACCTCCTAGTTCTCTTCCTTTAGGTGTTGAAACATTGAAATCTGCACTCTTTCCATTTCTAAAAAACCATCTACTAGCTACTCAACCACATCCGTACTGGTTAGGTCGTAAGCTTGTTTAACAGTCTCCGTCTGGACTGAGTTTTCTTTCAAATGCACCGAGACAAACTCAAGTTTCAAGGAAGTCCCTGTCTTTTAAGCACAAAAACCAAACCAGACCTTGAGTTGTTTTACTCTGTGAATTTCATTTTTTCATACTGCTTTCCAGTCGGGCTATTCTTTCCCTGACTATAGGCTAGCTGTTACCCCCCGATTTTTCTTGCATTGGAGTTGCGCCGTTCTCTACCATTAAGAATGCTCTCCTGACTCGTCATCTATGCTAGACGCTCAAGAGCAAAAACTTCACTCTTTTGTCATGTATCAAGTTTCGTAGGAGCTTCCGCAGGCACACCCGCTTCTTTAGACTGGATGCCTTCCCACTTGATTATTTCGTCAGAGATGATTCCTTCACAGATCTTGACAAAGAGGGCAAAAGGCTTGTTTTTACCTGCGTATTTCTCAGTCAGACACTGGTAGAGGAACTTTTCTCGTTCTAAAAGTTGCGCTGTCTTCTGATAGGATATCCAGTGCTCCTTGCTATTATAAATACCAAGCAATCCCTCACAAAGCAACCCCATGCTTGAAAGCGCAACAGAGACAAGGCGATAGTGATCTCCCGGCATGGGAATGGCACAGAAAATCGCAATCAAAAAACCGGAAACAATCTCAGCAATTTTCAAGACCTTGTAGCGTCTGCGATGCTGGGAACTCTTCCCCTGAAAGTAGGTGATTTGCTTTTCCAATCGCTCTGTCATGTAGACTTCTTCTGGTGTCATATAGAACCCCTCTCTGTTTTGCTTATCACTATTATAGTAACAAATAATAGAAAATAAATCAACTTGTAGATTGTAAGATTACATAAATGAAAGAAGGCATGCAAGTTCTTACCGTTTCAGAAAAAATAAATTAACATTACACTATACGAATTATGTTGATACCATCGCCACCAAGTCTTCACCTGACTAACATTTGTGATACCGAGGGTCTCCATGATGACCTTGGTTGATTGACCCGCCTTCTTCATTTCGATGCAGGCTAACTTCGTTTCTACTGAATAGGCTTTTTTGACCATAACAAAACACTCCTGTTTCTAGTTTACCAGATTTCAACAGGAGTGTTTTTCTTGTGTCTCATTTTATGGGGGCAGTGCCTAGCTCATAGTTTTTCCTCGGGTTCTGTTTGTGTGGTTACTTACAGTTTACACCAATGAAAGGCTATGAGTTTTTTGTTGCACTATTATTTTACAATTTATCATGTAAAAAAGTTGAGAAACTCATTCTCAACTTTTTTCTTTACACATCTTGATAAAGTATTGATGCAAACGAACATCATCAGTCAATTCCGGATGAAAAGAAGTGACCAACATATGTTGTTCTTGGGCTGCAACGATTTGGTCATCTACGGTTGCTAGGACTTCCACACCCTCTCCAAGGCTACTGATAATCGGACCGCGAATAAAGGTCATCGGAATCTGACCGACTCCCTTACATTCTGCTTCTGTATAAAAACTTTCCAGTTGGCGTCCATAGGCATTGCGCACAACCACTATATCCATGGTTCCAAGATGACTTTCTTCCTGAGAAGTGATTTCCTTAGCCAGCAAAATTAAGCCTGCACAGGTTCCAAACACTGGTAAACCAGATAGAATGGCTTCTCGGATAGGAAGCAACATATCCTGGTCTCGTAAGAGCTTGCCCATGGTTGTAGACTCACCACCAGGCAAAATCAAACCGGATAAGTCACTCTGATGTTTTTGAAAATCATCTAGGTTTCTGATTTCGAAACTAGGAACACCTAATTGTTCTAGCACTTTTGCATGTTCTGCAAAGGCACCTTGCAAGGCTAATATTCCTATTTTCATCTATTTTCCTCGCTCAGCCATGAGGATTTGGATTTCATTTTCATTGATACCAACCATGGCTTCTCCTAGATTTTCAGAGATTTGAGCCAGAATTTGAGGATTTTGGTAGTTGGTTACAGCTTTGACAATGGCACTTGCTCGTTTAACAGGATCTCCAGACTTGAAAATACCTGAACCAACAAAAACCCCCTCTGCCCCTAATTGCATCATCAGCGCTGCATCTGCTGGCGTTGCAACGCCTCCAGCAGCGAAATTTACAACTGGTAACTTCCCATGTTCATGGACGTATTGAACCAATTCTACAGGGACTTGCAAGTCCTTGGCAGCTACATATAGCTCGTCCTCACGTAGATTTTGAATACGGCGGATTTCTTGATTCATCATACGCATATGACGAACAGCCTGGACGATATCTCCTGTACCTGGTTCTCCTTTGGTACGAATCATAGAAGCACCTTCAGCGATACGACGCAAGGCTTCACCCAAGTCCTTGGCACCACAGACAAAGGGAACTTGAAATTCTTTCTTATCCACATGGAAACGGTCGTCAGCTGGAGATAAAACTTCACTCTCATCGATATAGTCAATCTCAATAGCCTCTAAAATCTGAGCTTCAACAAAATGCCCGATTCTGACCTTTGCCATCACCGGAATACTGACCGCTTCTTGGATTTCCTTAATCATCTTTGGATCACTCATGCGAGAAACTCCGCCAGCTGCACGAATATCAGCTGGAATCCGCTCCAAGGCCATAACAGCTGCTGCACCAGCTGCCTCTGCAATACGAGCCTGTTCAGGGTTCTGAACATCCATGATAACACCGCCCTTGAGCATCTGTGCCAAGTTTTTATTTAGTTCATAACGATTTTCAGTCATTTCTTTTTCCTTATCATTTGTATTTGTAGCTACCTTTTCATTTTAAGTCAGTTTAGAAGGAATCACAAGATAAAAAAAGAATAATTGTATGGGTACACATTGACTAAAAAACTATCCGACCTTAGCTTAAGGCCAGATAGCTCATCTAATTTTATTTTTCAGCTGTAAGGGCAGCCATTGTGATGTAGTTGTATGGTTTGTTGAAATGTGGCAAGAAGAATAGGTCTGTCAATGCCAATTTATCAATCGTTACATGCTCTTGGATAGCAAGTGAAAACATGTGGATTCCCATGCTGATAGCAGCATCATGTGAAACCATTTGTGCACCAAGAATTTCACGGTTATCTTTATCAAAGACAATCTTAATCGCTACTTCATGGTTATCATGTTTCATGAATTCTGGTTTTTGAAGATCGTTAAAGCCTGCTTCAGTCGCGTTGTAACCAGCTGCTTTTGCTTTTTCAAGAGTCAAACCAGTTGAAACCATGTGAAGACCGTAGATTGAGATACCGTTTGAACCTTGCACACCGATTCCTTCCAATTCATGGCCACAAGCGTTGTAGGCACCAACGATACCAGTACGTACAGCGTTAGATGCAAGAGCGATGTAGCTTGTATCTTTACGAGCATTGTCATAAATAGTCGCACAGTCACCAACGGCAAATACACCAGGAAGTGAAGTTTCTTGTTTCTTGTCTACAAGGAAGGCACCGTTACGGAAGAGTTCAATCTTACCATCAGCAAGGGCTGTATTTGGACGGAAACCAACTGCAAGGATAACCATATCCACATCGAAAGTTTCTTTATCAGTAATCAAGCGTTCAACTTTACCGTCACCCTCGATTGCTTTAACAGTTTGACCAAGCGCCAAGCGAATGTTGTGATCTTCCAAATTCTTCGCCATCATTTGAGTGAAGTCTTTATCATAGTATCCGTTCAAGACAGTATCAACGATATCAACAAGGACAACTTCTTTGCCAAGACGTTCAAAGGCTTCAGCAAGTTCAACACCGATATAACCACCACCAACAACAGCGATACGGTCAAGGTGTTTGCTCTTGTCAGCAAGTTTATTGATGACTTCTTCAGCGTTTTGGTACAATTTAACAAATTGTACATTTTCAAGAGTTGCTTTAAATTCGCGGTTTCCTTTAACAATTTCTACACCTTCGATTGGAGGCACGATTGGAGTTGAACCAGTTGCAAAGATTAATTTATCATAAGACTCTTTGTGTTCTTTTCCTTCAACTTCTGCAGTTACAACTTTATTATCGTAATCAATTGAGAGTACTGGTGAGTTCATGTAAACTTTAGCACCTTTTGCTTCCAATTTTTCTTTATCAGAGTAGAAGAGACCTTCTGAGCCATCAATTTGTTCCCCGATCCAAAGCGCCATTCCACAACCAAGAAATGAAACATTTGTGTTTTGGTCAAATACAACGATTTCATTCTCATGACCAAAGTTATCCAACATCGTATTAATGCAGGCTGTACCAGCATGATTAGCACCGACTACAACAATTTTACTCATAGAAAAATTCCTACCTTTAATTTTTAATTTACCCTTCTAGTATACCATTTAGTGTTAGCGTTTACAAGAGTATTTTCTCAGAATTCTCTTTTTTTTTTTCAAAAAAACACTTAATATTGATGAACTGCACCCCAAAATCTCATACTAAAACTTATTGTCATTGTTGCAACGAATTCTAAACGTTCTACAAAGCGCCAATTGCTTCAATACATGCTGACTGATAAGGCGGAGATTGAACTCGTTGAAATTAAGGATATCCCTGTTTTCAACAAACCAGCTGACAAGCAACTTCCAGCTAAAATTCTTGAAATTATAACTAAAATCGAGGCATCTGACGCTGTCATTATCGCCACTCCTGAGCACAACCAAACTATCTCAGCTTCACTCAAATCTGTACTTGAATGGCTTTCATGCGAAGTTCATCCATTTGAAAACAAACCTGTTATGATTGTGGGTGCATCATACTATGACCAAGGAACTTCTCGTGCCCAAGTTCATCTTCGTAAAATCCTTGACGCTCCAGGTGTCAATACCTATACCCTTTCAGGTAACGAATTCCTTCTTGGTAAAGCTAAGGAAGCATTTGATAAGGACGGAAATATCACCAACGAAGGAGCTGTTAAATTCTTTGAAACTTGCTTAGACAACTTTGTAAAATACGTAGGAGTCGTTTCAAAATTAAAAAAATCAGAACCAATCGAACCAGAAGATTTGGATTGTTGAAAACAAATCGCTACAACCATCACAGAAGTTGATCCTAACGATTCAGAATGGGTAGAAAAAGTTGCAGCAATCACTGGCACTATTTCTGGCGATACCTATGTCAAGCTGAACCACGGTATCCTGACAGTTAACCAAATCGATATGTTCTTGAAAGTTATGCCATTTGAATTGACATACGCTGACGACAACAACCAATTCCTCTACTACAATAAGGCTCACCAAGATCCAGACACCATGTTTGCCAAACGTGTAGCGCCTCAATCAAGTAACCGTATGTCGACTGTTCATGGATCTCTTCCACCAGCACGTATGAAGAATGTAGAGTTGATTATCGGAACACTTCGCAACGGGAACCAAGAATACGTCCGTACTATCCGTTCCAGGTTCTCCTGCAGGTATCATCAACACCAACAACTACCAAGCAATGTACTATCCTGACGGATCATATGCTGGTATCAATGAAATCGTCTTTAACTTCCAATCATGGCTTGACTGGTACCTAAAAGAAACAGGTCAACGTTTGGTAAGTGGTAGCGGACCATTTGCTCCTGCTGCTGGAGGACATGGCAGTGCATATGCCACATCTGGTGCTTCTGATGCAGGTGATGCTGGAGGACACGGTGGTGGCTCAGACGCTACATCTGGAGCAAGTAACTAAGAAACACAAAAGGGGTCATTTGGCTCCTTTTTTTATTGCAACAGAAAAGGGGATTGTAAATCATCTACAAACCCCTTTCATTTTATGAGTTAGGATCATCCAAACTACGACCATGTAAACCTTTTTCACGTTGCACTTGGCGTAGTTTTTCTGGCGTTACATCATTTCCTTCCTCATCCACGATTTTAATTCCTTCAATGTGGTGACGAACAGCACGACGATAGCCTTCGATATACTCCTCACGAAGTTTAGCTTGTTCCACTTTTTCAGCAGAAGTTAAGCCTTCTGTTTTTTTCTTTTTAGCTAGCTCGTTGATACGAGCAATTTTTTTCGGATCCATTTCTTCTCCTTTGTGATAAGATAAAGTCCGTTTATCAAATTTTATTTAGTATTAATTTGGTTAAAACGAGCAAGCTTAACTGCTTTTTGAGTTAAATGAGACAAGATAGCCAAACGATTTTGACGGACTGACTCGTTTTCAGCCATAACCATGGTATTCTCAAAAAAAGCATCAATAACTGGGCTAAGCGCAAAGAGTTGTTCTAATTGCTGACTTGCAGCCCCTGATAAAACGAGTGATTCTACTGCTTCCGCCAAGGCTTTCTCTTCTTCTTTTTCAAAAAGAGCAGAATCAACTGTTTCAGATCCTTCCGCCTTCTCAGCCAAGTTGAAAGCACGTGAGAGAGATTCGACAGACGGTTTGAAGTCTTCTTCCTTGCTTGCTTCTACGAGAGCACTTGCTGCTTCCAACATTTCCGCCACAACAAAGTTTGAACCTGCAAGTACCGCTTCCTTGATATCTTTTGGAGTAGAGCCCATCATCTTATCAACACGAGCCTTGATAAAGTCCATAACCTCTGCTTTATTTTCATAAGTCAAGCTGTCAAATTTCAAACTGTAAAGGCTATCAATCAACTCATCCATAGCAATGTGCCAACCAAAGGCATCCAAGATACGAACCACACCTTGAGTCGCGCGACGAAGGGCATAAGGGTCATTAGAACCTGATGGAATCAAGCCTACTGAGAAGAAACTCAAAATCGTATCCAATTTGTCTGCAATGGCAAGAATGGCTCCAATCTTGCTATCTGGGAGAGCTCCGTCCGCTGATGTAGGCATGTAGTGTTCACGAATAGCAGCTGCAACTACTGGAGTTTCACCAGCAAGAAGAGCATATTTCTCCCCCATAATTCCTTGGAGCTCATCAAATTCACCAACCATCCCAGTCAACAAGTCAAACTTGTAAATGGCTGCTGCACGGGCTAGGTCAATCGTTTCATCCGCTGACAAGCCTGCTTTTTCTGCCAAGAGAATAGCAATCTGACCAGTACGAATCATGTGTTCACGAAGGGAACCAATTTTCTCATGGAAAGTCACATTGTTTAATTTTTCAACAAGATCTGAAATGACCAATTTTTGATCTTCACGCCAGAAGAATTCACCATCTTCCAAACGGGCTACCAAGACTTTTTCATTTCCTTTGATGACATTTTTCAAATGCTCTGCATTTCCGTTACGGACAGAAATAAAGTTTGGCAAGAGGTTGCCATCTTGATCACGAACAACAAAGTAACGTTGGTGTTCTTTCATTGAAGTCACCAAAACTTCTTCTGGAACTTCAAGGTATTTGGCATCAAAACTTCCCATAAAGGCAGTTGGGTATTCAACCAAGTTCAAGACTTCGTTCAGTAAGTCGGCATCAATTTCAATATGTACACCATGCTCAGTTTCGATTGCCTTAATTTGGTCAACAATCATTTGCTCACGTTCACGTGGGTCTGCAATTACAAACTGACGACGAAGGTCTTCTTCATAGCTCAATGCTGACTGAATCTTAGTTTCTTGTCCCAAGAAACGATGACCACGGCTCACACGACCGCCCTTGATATCAAGGAAATCCAAGTCAAACTCTTGCTCGTCCAAGAGAACTGTCAAAGTGTGTACAGGGCGGATATACTCAAAAGTGTTGTTAGCCCAGTGCATGCTGACAGGGAAAGTCAATGACTTCAAGACGTCCACTACACCTGGAACAATGTTCTCAACTGGTTGGCCCACTTCTTCCTTGGTAACATAGACATATTCTTCACCCTTGATTTCACGGAATTCAATATCTTCAACTGTCAAGCCTTTCCCACGGACAAATCCTTGAGCTGCTTTGGTGAAGTTTCCATCACCATCCAATGCAATTTTCTTTGCTGGTCCCTTGAAATCTTCTGTCAAATCAGACTGTTTGTCTGCAAGACCAGTCACACGAACAGCCAAACGGCGTGGTGTAGAGAAAGTTTGAATGGCTTCAAAAGACAGACGGTTTTCCTTGAGGAAGGCTGCCATTTTTTCACCTAGTTGTTTTTCACTTGGAGTTACTACGTAGGCTGGTAACTCTTCAAGACCGAGTTCTACTAATAAGTTTTTTGTCATGTTTTTTCCTTTATATTTTCTTCAATCTTTTTTGATATGCATCTTAGGTACTGGGGGCGTCACTAACTAACTTTTGTGAGTCTGTAAGGAAATCTTATACCAAACAAACCAAGATTTCAAACAGGCTCATCAAAGTGGATTTAGCTGACTGATTTTTGAACCCAAGGTTTCAAAAATCCCCACATGACAGTACAGCGGTGCATATCCCTCTAGCAAGTTTTCGACTTGCCTCTAACGATTTTAGAGCACAGTATTACTCACTATTCTGCGTCTTCTGCTAAGAGTTTAGCCCGTGTCGCCTCATCCAAAAGTGGGTAGCCTAGGCGTTTGCGTTCTGCGACAAAGGTTTTGGCTACGACACGGGCCAAGTTACGGATACGAGCGATATAGCCAGCGCGCTCGGTTACAGATACGGCACCACGCGCATCAAGCAGATTAAAGGTATGTGAACATTTGAGAACATAGTCATAGGCAGGGTGAACCAAGCCTTCTTTTAATGCACGACCAGCTTCTTTTTCAAACTTATCAAAGTTTTCAAGCAACATTTCTTGGTCCGAAATTTCAAATGAATATTTTGAATGCTCGTACTCAGGCTGGATGAAAATTTCTCCATATTTTACGCCATCGGCCCACTCGATATCATAGACAGAGTCTACTTCTTGGATGTAAGAAGCCAAACGCTCCAAACCATAGGTAACTTCCGCAGTCACAGGGCCAGTTGCCAATCCACCAACTTGTTGGAAATAAGTGAACTGAGTGATTTCCATCCCATCAAGCCAAACTTCCCAACCAAGACCAGCTGAACCAGTAGATGGATTTTCCCAGTTGTCCTCAACGAAACGAATATCGTGCTCCAAAGGATTGATTCCCAATTTTTCCAAAGACTCAAGGTAAAGTTCTTGGATATTTGATGGAGAAGGCTTCATGACCACTTGGAATTGGTGGTGTTGGTAAAGACGGTTCGGATTTTCTCCGTAACGACCGTCAGCAGGACGACGTGATGGCTCTACATAAGCCGCATTCCATGGCTCAGGCCCGATAGCACGAAGGAAAGTGTAAGGACTCATTGTCCCCGCACCTTTTTCGTTGTCATAAGCCTGCATCAGCATACAACCTTGGTCATTCCAAAATTGTTGCAAAGTAAGGATGATTTCCTGGAAAGTCAATTTTTTAGACATTATTTACTCCTTTTTTATAAATTACTTGCGACACGAGTCTACCTCGTCGATCATACGAGGCAAGACGAGTTAGTACTGCGTCTAGCTCAGGCACTCTAGTGCTGAGCGTGGGGCAGCCCGACTATAAGGAGGTCTCTGCCACTGACGCAGTGAAATGTTAATTTCTTAGACATTGTTTACTCCTTTTTTATAAATTCTTATGACTTTGGATACAAAAAGAACCGTGTCTTTGCTCCTAAGCCTGTGACCTAGGGGCGTCTGAAACGCGGTTCCACCCTAATTTATTACTTCATTGTTTTTAAAAATACGACAGAAAGCGCCAGTTTCTTACCTTGTTCTACTTGGCTCCCACTACCCCAAGCTCGCTGAAGAACGCCATAAGACTTTCTTTCTCGTTGATTATTATATCAGAAAGAGAGAAAATTTACAATTATTTTCTTACTTTCTAAAAATCCATCTCATCCACATGAGGTGCACCGGAAACCACCGAGATAGTCTTTAAGATTTCTCGCTCTTCTTTGCTGAGTTCAATTCTAAAACAGTCAAGATTGCTCTGGATGCGAGAAGCCGTCACTGACTTAGGTAGAGCTAAAAAGCCTTCTGCCAAACTCCAAGCCAAGGCAATTTGAGCCACTGATTTCCCATGCTTAGCAGCAATTTCTTGGACTTCTTTCTGTTCAAACAACTCCCCTTGCCCAAAAGGTCCCCAAGCCTCTAGGATAATTCCCTTCTCTCTACAGTAGGTAACCACTTCCTCTTGGTAAACTCCTGGTGCCAAACGTACCTGATTAACCGCTGGAATGACTCTTGCTGTCTCAAGCAAAGCATTCAGATGCTTGGGAAGGAAATTACTAACGCCGATAGCATGGATTTTGCCTTCTTTGTAAAGATCCTCCATCGCTCGCCAGACTTCAGCATTGCGAGTTTTCCATCCGTCATTTTCTCTTAGTGGTTTTGGATTTGGCCAATGGATAAGGTACAAATCTAGATAATCCAATCCCAGTTTTTCCATTGATTCTTCAAATGCTTGGCGAGCGTTACCATAGCTGTGATTGGTATTCCAAAGTTTGGTCGTTACAAAGATTTCTTGGCGTGGAATACCGCTATCTTGAATAGCACGACCAACACTCTCCTCATTTTTATAGATAGCTGCAGTATCGATATGACGATAACCAGCCTTTAAAGCTTCTAAAACAGCTTGGTAGGCTACCTCTCCATTTTCAGCCTTCCATGTTCCAAATCCTAGAACAGGAATTGAAACTCCATTATTAAGGGTATATGATTTCATCGTTTTTCCTTTCTATGTAAAGAAAATCTAAAGAAACAAAGTCCTGATTAGCAGTACACTTGCTCCTTTAGATTTTAACAATTATTGATCACGATCGTAATAGATCTCATGAGCTTTCAAGCGAGAATTGAGCAATTCAGGAACGGTCACAAATGTATACCCTTCACCCTTTAGATACTCAATGACACTTGGTAGAGAATTAACAGAAGGACCATGGATATCATGCATAAGAATGATAGAACCATTACGAACTTGGTGTTGAATTTCTGTCAAAATAGCAGCTTCATTCTTACTCTTCCAGTCTAAACTATCCACATCCCACATGATAAAACTCAAGTCAAGGCTATTTCGAATATCATCAGTGATGGCACCATAAGGTGGGCGCATCAGTTTAGAGCTTGATCCTAAAACTTGAGTTAACAAATCTTCTGTATCAGTGATTTGCTTTTTAGCATCTTCGAGGGATAATTTAGAAAGGATAGGGTGATCCCAGCTATGATTTCCTACAACATGGTCCTCCGATTTCATTCGTTTCAGAAGCTCCTCATTTCCTGCGATGTTTTTGCCAAGCACAAAGAAGGTTGCCTTTACACCGTGCTTAGCTAGGGTATCCAAAACGTGTGGAGTTGTAGTCGGATTTGGACCATCATCAAAGGTCAAGGCTACAACCTTTTTATTTTTCTTGGCAAAGTAAGCTTGATAAAGTTCAGCATCTTTTTCTAGTAAATAAGAGGACTCAATGACATCAAAGAAACTGGATATTGGTAAAGCAATTTCTTCAACAGTCTCTCCAGAATTAGCAGGATAAAGGATGATTTGACTATCTTTATAATCAAAACTCCAAGATGCCAAATCCTGATCTGTGAAGTTTTTTACAACCTGATCAATATTTTTCTGGTCAAGTTTCTTATCTTCTAGAGTTGATTTGACCTGACTTAGTAAAAATTCCTTAGCTCTGCTTGCATTTTTAAAAAATTTACTGAGGCCAAAATCTTTCCCGTCTTCAGTCAAGAAAATTTTCCCTAAAGAAGTCTTTTCTTTTTCTTCAATCTTCGATGCAGATAAATCGTATACTTGCTTACTGATATTGCGAGCAACAACTCCCTTTAGGACAGGATCCAGCTGCTCAGTATAATAAAAGACCAGATCCTCTTTATTTTCTAGTTTTTCTTTGATATCCTGGTTGATTTTTTCTCTAATAGATGCAATGACTTCCTCTCTTTGCAGAGGGTAGTAGGCAATCACCTCAGCTTGCCCTTTTCGGAAATGGTCCTTCTGACTACCTGAGTTGAATTGCTGATCCTTTTCGCTTTTTAACGCTTCAATTTTTTGTTCATAAGATTGCTTTTGTAGAACCTTGTAGCCAATGGCACTTCCCAAAAGAATCATAGCGACTCCTAAGATTCCAACAAAGGAGAGCAATATACTTCTCTTTTTATCGTGAGAAACACGGTTCATATTTTTCTTCATGTTTCCATCATATCAAATCAAAGCTATTATTTCAATGATAAACAGGTAATCTAGCTCCATTTCAAAAAATCGAGTAGGGAGGACTTTCTCCTCCCTCTCACACCACGGAGCGTGCCGTTCGGCACTCCGCGGTTCAATTCAAATAGTAATCTAAACAACTAATGAGTCCTCGTTTTGCGAGGATTTCTTTTGTTATCTTGCGAAGTCCCGCTGTTTTGGCTGCCGCCTGATAATAGTCTGTAAATCCTACGGATTGTCTAGCCATCCACTCTGGTACACCTAGCTTTCTTAGTCCCCACATCCTGTTCTTGCTAGTTTTCCATTGTTTCCATATAACTATCCTCATACGATTACGAAGATGTTTGTCTATTTTAGTCATATTTTGTTTCATCTTACCTATCCTAAAATAGTTTATCCATCCTCTTATCACCTGATTTAATCTCAGTATCCTCTAGTCCATAGGCACTGACCACGAACGATAGGTTAGTTTCTTGAGCTTTCTCTTGAATCTGTTTATTGAATCTTTATGTGGTCTGGCTTCCCATTTTCCATTCATTTTCACAAAGCCAAATCCTAGGTACTTGAGCCTTGTTGGTTTTGTGACTTTGGATTTAGTAGCATTTACCTTAAGGCTTAGCTTCCTCTCTATCCACGATGTGACCGTATGCATCACTCTATTTGCAGCTGCACTGCTTGCAACGGTTATTATACAGTCATCTGCATATCTAACAAAGTGCAAGCCTCGTGCTTCTAACTCTTTGTATAGTTCATTGAGCATTATCTTACTAAGCAAAGGGGATAAGTTACCTCCTTGCGGAATTCCTATAGTGGTTTCTTCGTATTTCCCTTTTACCATAACTCCTGCTCTTAGATACTTAGTTACAAGAGATATTACATCTGGGTCTTTCACCGTTTTACCTACCAAGTACATAAGCTTGTCCTGTGGTACGTTATCGAAAAATTTTTCTAGGTCAATATCCACTATGTATGTGTATCCATCATTTAGATATTCTAGTAGCTCTACTATTGCTTGTTGTGCTCTTCTACCTGGTCTAAAGCCATAACTATGTTCACTAAATTGTGGCTCAAACATTGGTATTAGAACTTGGGCAATTGCTTGTTCTATGATTCTATCTACTACTGTTGGAAGTCCAAGATTTCGTACTCCACCGTTTGGTTTTGGTATTTCTACTCTGAGTACTGGTTGTGGTTTATATTTCCTTTTCAGGATTTTCGTTTTGATATCTATCCAGTTTTCTTTGAGGTATTTGTTAACATCTTCGACGCTTATACCATCTATGCCTCCGGCACCCTTATTGGCTTTTACCTTTTTGTATGCCATTTTCATATTTTCTCTGGATAATATTTGGTTCATTAGTTGTCCCATAGATTGTCTCACTTTCCTAATTTTCTTTTGTACATATTAGTCCTAGCTCCTGTGAAATGTTCACTCCGTTACGTCTTTGCTACTATGTTTCTTGTCGGACTTATATACTCAGTTTGATTAAGTCACTTTGACTTTTAGAATTGTTCAGCCCTTCGCTCCATTTCCATTACAGAAACTTCCCCACTACTATGGCTTCTGCTGACTTCTCACAGTTCGTTGTTACTAGGTTTTCCCTCTGTGAGACCTCACGGGATAAGTCGTCAGTCTTTCCTCATCTACCTGCCTAATTTACTTACATCAGTTACGTTTGCCTTTTGGACTTTGTGACTTTATGCCCACTCATCCTTTATGTAAGCCTTGATATTAGGTTTCTGTACGTCAGGCTACGATTTTGCTATTGCTTCTTCTCGCCATCACCTCACGATGATAACCTTGCAAGTTGCTATGAGGTTCGTCGGAAACTACGCCCTACGTGGACTTTCACCACAGACTGACGGCATGCCCGTCATACATAAAGAAAAAGCTTAGAGTTCTCTAAGCTTCTATTTTAAAAGCGAATTGCTTCACGTGTTTTTTCATATGAAGTCACAAAACGGTTTGTAACTCCTGGTTCTGCAACTTCCAAGGCTTGAGAAATCTTCTCAAATGATGCCTGGTAGTCAAACTCTTTTTCAAAAATTTCAAGCGCTTTATTAAAAGTCTCTTGGATGCGTTCATCAAATGACCGGTAGCGATTTGAGTATTGGAGAAGTTGCTCTGTCAAAGTTGCATACTGAACAATGTCATATGTTTCTGTCTCAAGTACTGCCATATCATTCGTTGCAATTTCAAGAATTCGCTTAACAGATTCAATATTAACCTGCGGTTGTTCTAGCTCCGCCATCAAATCTTCTGTGTTATGACTTGCCGTAAAGAAGAGTTTCAAAAAATTTTGAGGGATTCCTGGTAAGTTTCGCTTCTCCATGTAACGTTTGATAGTGTGCAAACGATTCACATAGACATTTGCTTTTTGGCGAGCATTGAGGTCATCTTTTTCAATTTGCGTAAGTCGTTCGCTCACAGAAATTTGCTCATCTTCAATATCTTTGAGATTGCTTTGAAGCATTTCCAACTGTTCTTCAAGAACAGAATAGACTTGAGCAGATTCTCTTTGTTCCTCTGTTACTTCTAAAATAGCGGTATCAAGTGCAGCTAATTCTTCTTGAAGTCGGCGGACATGATTTCCATCACTTTCTGGAAGAAGGTAAGTTTTATTTAGGCGTTCAAGCTCCTGAACAAGCACCTGGTTATTTTCCTTCAAATGGTTAAGATAGGTTGGAAGTGTTGAGAGGAGATTCTCAACGACTTTTTGAGCCTCAATTTCACGAGTGAAAATATCATAAAGTGCATTGATTTCTTCTTGAATGCGATTATTTTCATACTCTGCATTGTCCAACTCCAACTGACGAATGTTTTCTTGATTATTCTTCAAAGATTCATGCAAAAGTTGGAAACGTGACTCAATATCTGTTTCGATAAAGTGGTAGTTGGCATCCAACAGCTTACGATAGCCTTCTTCCAAATCTGCTAATTGGTCCGGTAATTCCTTTGTCAAGGTTTCAACAAGAGCTGGAATACGATCAACAATATGCGTTAGAGCAAGAATATGATTTTCAGTATCATCTAAGATTGCTGCAGCTTCAACTGGGTCACCTGATGAGTTAAGGGTAACGAATTGAGAGAATTCCGATTGGATATTTTCCAATTGTTTCTCAATCTCAGGAAGAGCTTTCCCATATTTCTCTGAGTCCTCTGCAACCGTATGTTGAAGGGTTTCAAACAAGTCCAAAGCATGTAGGACGCGACCACTGTTCTTAGACTCTTGCTTTTCGAGTTCAGAAAGGGCATTGCGAATAACTGCAATATCCTCTTCAATCAAACTAATCTGGCTTTCAATTTGATCAATCTTGTGAGCCGCTTTGAAGAAACGAAAAGAATTATTGTAGTTTTCAGCTTCAAAGACGTGATTTTCGATGTCTGCAAATGAGTTCAGAGATAAATCAACCCATTTTTGATTCCATTCACGAAAGGTTACCTGACTTTGACCAATCAAGTGCATATTTTTAACGGCTTCAACCTCATCATTTACAGGAAGATTGTAGAGTTCTTCTTTTCTTTCTTCAAGCGCCGTTAATCTGCTTACATTACGCTTACGTAGAAAAATGGCTGTTACATAAGCTAAAATCAAAATGATCGCGATCGCAACCATTAGATAAATTAGTTGTCCATTAGACATATCAAACTCCTTTTATACTAGAAACAATCGTAATGATTATATCATATTTTTTAAACCAAGGGAACTACTTCTCCCGTTTTTTTAGACATCAAGTGTACTATAGACAGCATTTTCTTCGATAAACTCACGACGAGGTTCTACTCTATCACCCATCAACATATCAAAGATTTTATCTGCTTCTGCAGCATCATCCACAGAAACTCTGGCCATCAAGCGATGTTCTGGATCCATGGTTGTTTCCCACAATTGGTGGTCATCCATTTCACCCAAACCTTTATAACGCTGAATGGTTGGTTTGGTACGACCTTCACTATAACGGGCTAAAGCTTCTTGGAGTTTGACTTCTTGATCTGCACCTGGCTGGATGTATTCTTTAATCTCGCTTCCAACCTTGACACCATAGATTGGTGGTTGGGCAATATAAACATAACCAGCTTCTAGGATTGGTTTCATGTAGCGGTAAATCAAGGTTAAAAGAAGGGTACGAATGTGGGCCCCATCGACATCGGCATCGGTCATCAAAACGAGTTTTTGGTAACGGGCTTTTGAAACATCGAATTCTGCGCCAAATCCTGTTCCCATGGCTGTGAAAAGACTACGAATTTCTTCGTTAGCAAGAATCTTATCCATGCTTGCCTTTTCAACATTCAAAATCTTACCGCGAATTGGAAGGATAGCCTGGAATTCACGGTTACGACCAGATTTGGCTGATCCACCCGCTGAGTCTCCTTCGACGATGAAGAGTTCTGTTTCCGCAGGATTGTTAGAAGAACAGTCTGCTAGTTTCCCTGGAAGGTTAGAAATTTCTAAACCAGATTTTTTACGAGTGACTTCACGCGCACGCTTGGCAGCCACACGAGCCTTAGCAGCCAAAATTCCTTTTTCCACGATACGCTTGGCAATCTGTGGATTTTCCATGAGAAAATCAGAGAAGGCATCGCTGAAGAGGCGATTGGTAATCTTGACTACTTCGCTATTGCCCAGTTTGGTCTTGGTTTGTCCTTCAAACTGCGGATTTGGATGCTTGACAGAGATCACAGCAGTCAAGCCTTCACGGACATCTTCCCCTGTTAGGTTGTCTTCATTGTCTTTTAGTAATTTATTTTTACGAGCATAATCATTGATAACACGCGTCAGTGCTGTACGGAAACCTTGTTCATGCGTTCCACCTTCATGGGTGTGAATATTATTGGCGAAACTCATGACGTTTTCGTGGTAACCGGTTGTGTACTGCATGGCTACTTCAACAGTAATATCATCCATCTCACCGTCTGTGTAGATTGGTGTGTCAAAGATAACATCCTTATTCTCATTGATATATTCAACGTAACTAGCAATCCCACCTTCATAGTGGTAATGTTTGCTTTGTTCGAGACCTTCACGTTTATCTGTGATGGAGATTCGAAGACCTCGGTTCAAAAAGGCTAGTTCTTGAATACGTTTGTTTAATTTGTCAAAATCAAAGGTCGTTGTTTCTGTAAAAATCTCTGGATCCGGCGTGAAATGAACTGTTGTTCCGGTTCTATCCGTGTCTCCAACCACCTCAAGATCCGCAACGACATTCCCACGATGGTATTCTTGATAATAAATTTTTCCGTTTTTATGAACCCGAACATCTAGTTGAGTTGAGAGGGCATTTACTACTGATGAACCTACACCGTGCAATCCACCTGAGACCTTGTATCCGCCACCGCCGAACTTCCCTCCAGCGTGAAGAACAGTAAAGACGGTCTCAACAGCAGGACGTCCTGTCTTTTCCTGAATGTCAACAGGAATTCCACGCCCATCATCCACAACGGTGATAGAATTATCAGGCTCTATAAAGACTTGGATATGACTGGCAAATCCAGCTAGGGCTTCGTCAATTGAATTATCAACGATTTCCCAAACTAGATGGTGAAGGCCCTCTTTTGAAGTCGATCCAATATACATACCTGGACGCATACGAACGGCTTCCAGCCCCTCCAAAACTTGAATTTGACTGGCATCATAATCCTGTGCCTGTTGATTTTTAATTTCTTCTGTCATTTTTTCCCTTTTCTTACATGTCTATTGCTTGTCTCAGTGTTGCAACGTTTTTAAAAAGATAGGCATCTAATCCAGCAGATTTACCTGCTTCTACATCAATATTCCTGTCTCCAATGACCAAACCGGATGAGATATGATATTTATCACGTAAATAAATCATGGACTCAGGCTCTGGTTTTCGTTTGAAACCGGAACTGGCAGTCACGACTTCTGTGAAATAGTCGGCTACCTGAGTCTTTGCAAGAAGTTCTAGAACTTGGTCATTTCGATGAGAAACTAAGAAATGACGCCCCCTCTTGTCAGAAATGTCTTTGAGTAGTTCTGGAATCCCTTCAAACAAAACTGGATACTCTAGCTCACGCGCTTCATTTTCTTTGTAGTTTTCTAAAAAATTCTCGATGTCTGGGGCAAACTTCTCAATGGCAAAAGCTGTCGAAACCTTCAAGGCTTCGTAAACACGGTCGTGTTCTTGCTCTATTCCGTATTGGGCTAAGGTCTCTACAAAGGCTGCTGTAGAAGTCTCATAATTATCCAATAGGGTACCACCTAAATCCCATATGTAGTCGTGATATTTCATAGCTTTCATTATACCATTTTTTCGTTAAAAAAGCGATGATTTCCTAGATTTTTCCAAGCAAAAACGAGAGCCGAACTCTCGTCTTACTGTTAATTTCCAAAGACATCTCGATAGAGCATGCCGACTCGTAAACTTTCTGCATCTCCTCCCAACTGCTCTACCAACTCATAAGCAAAGGCAAGTGCGGTTGACTGTCCTCGGCTAGTTGTTAAATTGCCATCCACAACTACTGTTTCCTTTCGGTAAATTCCATCACTGATGTTCTCCTGAACACCGTCATAACAGGTGAAGTGCTTGTCTTTCAGGACACCTGCTTGATGGAGGGCGATTGGAGCTGCACAGATAGCCGCAACTTTCTTTCCAGCTTGGTCAAAGGCTTTAATCTCAGAAATGAGAGCTGGATTATCCCGTAGGTGAGCTGATCCTGGCATGCCACCTGGAAGAACTACCAAGTCATAGTCAGACAAATCACCATCAAAGATACGGTCGGCTTTTACCTGAATGCCATGTGATCCTGTCACCTGCTCTTCAAATCCTACCATATCACATAAAATGTTTGCTCGATGCAAGACATCAACTACTGTCAAGGCTTCAATTTCTTCAAAACCCTGGGCTAAGATAACTGCTACTTTTGCCATAGTGGCCTCCTTATTTGATTTGTTTTAGGACGACTTTTTTTCGTTTGAATGGAACTTTTCCACTTTTCTCCTCCGCTAGGTTGGTCTGGTAACTCATAGATAAGAGGAGACCGACACCAATGAGGTTGCTAATAATTGCGGAGCCCCCTTGAGAGATGAAAGGTAGAGGAATCCCTGTCAAAGGAAGTAAGCCTGTCACGGCACCGATATTTTCAAAGATATGGAAGAGCAACATCATGATAAAACCAGTCGAAATGTAGGTGTAGAACTGGTTATTTGACCTGAGCGTAATCTTCAACATCCGGTAAATAAGAAGCAAGTACAGGGCAACGACAAAGACTGAACCAATAAAGCCAAAGTTTTCAGCAATTACGGTGAAAATCATATCACTTTCACGTACTGGAATGAGGAGATTGGACACATTAAAACCTTGTCCAAACAAGCCCCCACTTCCAATAGCAATTTGTCCCTGCGCCTGTTGGTAAGTCGTTGTTTGCGCAAAGTCAAAGGGATTGAGCCAAGCCAAGATGCGGTTGATCTGGTAGGTTGGCATCCCAATCTGATGCAAGAAGGCACGTCCATCCTTGCTTATAAAGATGGCCATGAAGCCTGCAACTGCAATCACTCCTGTCGCAAAAACAGGAATGATAATCTTCCACGAAACACCTGAAAGGAGAACCATACCTGCAAAAATAGCTACAAAGACCAGGGCAGTCCCCAAGTCACTTTGTAGGGCTAAGAGGATCAAGACTGGGATGGTAAAGGCAATCATCCAACCAATCAATAGGAAATCCAAGGGAATAGTCCGTCGCCATTCCTTGTGTTTTTGAGTGAATTGTACGATGACTCGAGCTAGCATCAAGATATAGGAAATCTTCATGAACTCCGATGGCTGAAAGAGTGTCGTTCCGCCAATTGATACCCAGTTCTTGGCACCCGTTGACGCTACAAGATTTGGATTGTAGAAAACAAGAGGGAGAACCATCAAAGCTAGCCCTAGACCATAAAGATAGGGAGTCACCTTCCATAAAAACTCGGTATTAAAGAACATGACCACAAAACCAATGACAAGCCCCAAGGCAATCCAAGCGATTTGCTGACCTAGAATTGGTAATACATTATTTGGATAGTCATGACTAACTGCTATATAAATGGCCACTACTCCAATCACCATTAAACAAAACACTGGTAGAAGGAGGCTATAATCGACTCGAGAGTCGAAGGAACGTTTCATATTTTTTACCTTTTCTCTTTCTTGGATTTTTCTTTCATTCTATTGCGACGGGATTGGAGAAAATCGGCCACAGCAGGCTCTAGCTGTCCTCTAGAAAGAACCTGAACAGCCCTTTCTTTTGACAAGGCCTGAGCGATTTGTTTGCCATAACGTTTGCTGACAACACGACTGTCTAAGATTAGAGCAACCGAACCTTGGTCAGTTCGTCTAACAGTACGGCCCAGGGCTTGTTTTAACCGAATGATCGCCATCGGCAACTGATAATCATAGAAAGGACTTTTCCCTTCTTGACGCAGTTCTTGGTTTAATTCTTTGGTTAACGGTTCTTGGGGATTTTGGAAAGGCAATCTCGGAATCACTTGAATCACGCAAGGATGGGTTGAAAAATCAACCCCTTCCCAGAAACTACCTGTTCCGAGTAAGATCTGGCGTTCGCCTTTTTCAAAACGTTTTTTCAGTTGGCTTGGTTCCCCATTTTTATACTGAGCTAGATGCGGTTGGTCGAGCAGGTCCGAAACTGCCAGCAACATCTCTTTTGAAGTAAACAAAACCAATAAGGGTTCTTGAAAGGCTTGTAACCTTCGGATAACAGAAGCCACTTCACTAGCATAGTCAAAAGGTGAAACTTCCGTCACAAGAGGAAAGTCATCAATTAGAAAGACTTCTTGTTGCTCCTGTTTTGCTACATCAAGCCTAACAAGCGGAGCATCTGGAAGGCCCAATAGATCTGCTAGGGAAACCCGATTGCTGATTTCAAGAGTGGCCGATACTCCTAGGAGCCTACAATCTTCTGGCAATAAATCCGCTAGTATAAAGCGGCCTTTTTTGCTTGAACAAATCAAGACATCCTTGCTCGATTTTTCTGCTGTAGCAAGCCAAAATTCACGGTCCGAAGTGAAAAAGTTTGCAAGATCTCTATACTCTGGGAGAGCTAGCTCCGAAAAATGCTGGCGCAACTGTTCAAGAGAATCCAACCACTTTCCATTCTTAAGGTCTGACTGGTAGTGCTCTATCAAGTAACGACATTCAAAGCCAATACTCTCAAGCAAGCGCTTCTGAACCAAATCTTCCTCTGACTCTAAGGACTTATCAATTTGAGTTACAAGATCCTCAAGGCGATAAGACTGCTGGGCTAGATTTTCGAGAGCTAGCAGCATTTTTTGAGCCTCATCCAAAATCACCATACGATTGTCGACAAACTCTGGATTGTCTTCCAAACGAGTGACCAGATAGGCATGATTGGTCAGAAGAACACGACTGGTCTTGGCCTTTTCCTGCCCTCGTTTCCAAAAATCCTCTGTAGCAAATAAACTTTTCTTTGAAAGCTTGCCATCGTGGACTAGTTCTGGCAGAAAATGCTGGTAGCGATAAAGTTGCCCAATTTCATCCAAATCACCAGTCTCTGTCTCCGTTAGCCAGATAAGCAGTTGCATTTTAAAGCGTGTGAAAAGGCGATTGGACTCCGGTCGATGGAGAACTCGGTGAAAGGCATCCAGTTTTAAATAATTTTGAGGCCCCTTGAGACTATGAATTTCCAGATGGAAGACCTCTTTTAAGCGCTGACCTTCTTCTTGTATGATTTGATTTTGAAGAATTTTGGTCGGAACACTCACTAGGACACCTGCTTGACTCTCCAAGTTCAAAGCTGGGAGGAGATAACCATAAGTCTTGCCCAGTCCTGTTTGAGCTTGGATGAAGGAAGTCTGGTGTTCTTCCAATAAGTGCTCAACCTTCTCCGCAAATTCCAACTGTTGCGGACGCTCCTCCAGCCCCAATAAAGAAATATTTTTAGCAAAATCTTTGGATAACTTTCGTGGGACTAAGGCTTTGCTTTCCTTTCTGAGAAAAAGCCCATGAAGCTCCATCAAGTCCGGTGAAGACAAGAGAGATTGTTGCTGATAGACCTCCTCAATCACCAGATAACTTTCATAGAGAAGGTTGTCTGCAAGGTTTAACAAGCTTTCTAAGAGCCCGTTTGGTAACTCAAATAGTTTTTGACGCATGTAAAGCAAGAGTTCAGCTGTTGCCTGAGCATCTGACAGGGCAGTATGGGCATGTTCCAGCTCAATGCCCAACTCTTGACAAAGGATACCTAAGTTATACTTTTCAAACTGAGGATACAGAACTTGAGCAAGCTCAACTGTATCCACCCGCGGTGTACGCAATTCATATCCTTCAAAAAAGAGAAATTCTGTAAGAAGGTTGGCATCAAACTGTACATTGTGCGCAACAAAAATACCGTCCTTAACCAATTCAAAAATTTTTCCAGCCACCTGAGAAAATTCTGGTGCCGCAGCCAAACGCTGATCGGTCAGACCTGTTAATTCTTTGATATGAGAATCCAAGAGTTCGTGGGGATTGACATCGGTCACATACTGATCGATGATGTCACCATTCTCAATCACCACAATGCCTACTTGAATAATTTTTGCCTTGCTTCCGGTGCTGGTCGCCTCTAAATCAACGACCACATACCGATCATTTCTCGCATTCATCATTAAAAATTATATCAAAAAAAGCATGATTTGACACCCCTCAACTTTGATAACAATCTCGCTTTTCTTTTGAGTTTGAGTAAAAATCAAGACCTTAAAAGTGAGAATTCCTCGTAAGTTCAGCAGTTGATTGCTGGTTCTGAGATATTTGAAAACCTTATCAACAAACCTACATCAACATAAAAAGACAACCAAGGTATTAGCTGCCTTTTTGAGATATTTTTTTCATTGTTTTTGGGAGTAGCTTGCTAATTTCTGTTGGCAGGACAAGATAGTTTTCTTGAGCAAGTTCTTGCGCAATAGCTGAATGAAGGTGAGTCGCTACCACCACTCTCTCATAGAGACTGACTTGGTGAAACTGGCCTGCAAATCCTGCAACCATCCCAGACAGAGTATCTCCCATTCCCCCAGTCGCCTGATAGGGACCGCCAACCTGTAACTGGTAATAATCAGATTGACCAGCTTGCCAAATACGAGTAGCTGGACCTTTCTCTACCAAAATTGTTCCTTGAGGGAAGGAAGTCAAGGCACTAGCTGTTGTAGCTTCGTTTTGCTTTTCAATCGTAATTCCAGACAGTTTTTCCCACTCTTTTTGGTGGGGAGTTAGGATAAGCTGACTGGAAGGAAATGACAATCTTGTTCTAGCAAGGATGGTTAAGGCCCCTCCGTCTACAATCAAAATCTGATTTTGGCTTAAGTTAGCAAAGATCTGTTTAACTAAATCTTCTCCAAAAGCATCATCTCCTAAACCAGGCCCCAATAAGACAACTTCTGCCTTCCCCAACTGCTCTTTTAACAATTGCTGGTCTTGAAGAGAAAAGCCCATAGCCTCAGGTAAATGACTGTGCAAAGCTGGGATATTTTCCCTATCTGTTCCAACAGTCACCAAACCAGCTCCACTTTTAACAGCTGCAATGGCTGACATGATGATTGCTCCCCCATAAGGATAAGTCCCACCAAGCAACAGCAGACGACCGTAGTCTCCTTTATGACTTGTACGAGAACGTTCAATAATGACTTTTTCTAGTAAACCTTGATCAATCACTTTCATCGTTTTTTCCTCAACTATCCTTTATCTGATTGTTTTAAAACAACTTGATATACTTTCTTAGTCCACTCTTCTAAGTCTTCTCCAGCATAGTCAAGATAATGCACCCTATCTTGTATTTTAGTTGGAATAATATTTTCAAATTGGCTCTTATTATGAGTTGGAATAATACAAATATACAACTCACTAAATAAATTCAACATGTCCTTAATTTTTGCAACATGGTAGCCATCAAAAATATAACCAGTAACTTTAATCAAATCTGTATAGATAAAATGAAAACTCACTCCAGGAATAAACTTGTCTTGTAATTCTTTCTCTGAAGGAGCTCGACCTAATAAACGCTCCATCGCTAATCGATAACCAGAACTTGTATTTGACCACCCTAACATGACATAGTCAAAATAATCTATCGGATCCGATGCAGCATTTCTAATATCCAAAACCAACTCCTCAGCATCTCGCCCAAAGGCTTTCACAGCAGATAAGAGCAGACCTGTTTTAAAGATAGAAATCGCTGCATCTATAGTCGTAGTATGACTACAGTAGTCTGAAGTCACTAACCTCTTATGTAGATCATAAGTTGAGGCTACTCTTTTATCTGTAGGGGTAAATGGTGGCAGAAAGGGATGCTGACAGATGTAATCTAAAATTTCTTTTTTTAAACAAGAATCAGCACACTCAATACTTGTTTGACGTTTATGAAGTTTTTCGTAAGCTATAAATTTAGCAATTTTTTCTAATTCCCACTCTTGAATATTTGGATAATCAATTAGTGCTAAGTAGTATATCCCATCCCATTGTAAACTATATTCTCCATTATAAATTTTTAAAATCATCTAATCACCTCACTCTATTATACAACAAAAAGGAGGCTCAGACCTCCTTTTGTAATCTTATATCTAAAATTTAATACTCATTTCTGCCATTTTAGATATAGCTATAGAAAATATACTATCTTCCGCGAATGTTTCTTTTATTTGCTATCCAATGTCCGAAGTGCTGCTTGATAAGTTTGCTCCATTAGCATAGTAATGGTCATAGGACCAACGCCTCCAGGAACTGGTGTGATGTGGCTAGCAAGTGGGGCAACTGCCTCATAGTCAACATCTCCACAGAGCTTGCCATTTTCATCGCGGTTCATACCGACATCAATGACAACCGCACCTGGTTTGACAAAGTCAGCAGTCACAAACTTAGCACGACCGATTGCGACTACAAGAATATCTGCTTTCGCAGCCACCTTAGCAAGATTATGGGTGCGTGAGTGAGTCAAGGTCACTGTTGCATTCTTAGCTAATAACAACTGGGCCATGGGTTTACCGACAATATTTGAACGGCCGATTACGACCGCATTTTTACCTTCCAAGTCAATCCCATATTCATGAAACATTTCCATAATTCCTGCAGGTGTTGATGGAATCATAACTGGATGTCCAGACCAAAGACGTCCCATGTTTAAGGGATGGAAACCATCCACATCCTTTTCTGGGTCAATGGCTAATAAAACCGCCTCTTCATCGATATGTTTTGGTAATGGCAACTGGACCAAAATCCCATGCCAAGCTGGATCTTGATTGTATTTAGCAATCAAATCTAACAGCACCTCTTGAGTAATAGTCTCTGGAACTCGCACTACTTCGCTACGAAAACCAGCCGCAATGGCAGAACGTTCCTTGTTGCGAACGTAAACTTGGCTTGCTGGATTGTCCCCCACCAAAATCACTACCAATCCTGGAACTAGACCAGTTTCTTCTTTTAGTTTGGCCGTCTTTTCAGCCAACTGTCCTTGTAACTTAGCTGCAAGAGCCTTCCCATCGATAATCTGTGCCATATCTCTTCTCTTTTCTATCAAATATCCTCTATTATAACAAAAAATACCTTGTCATTCTAGCATTTCTTGCCTAATGGACCTTATAGTCAAAAACTATAAGAAAAAGCCCTTATCGAGCTTTTATGCCTATTTATACTAGGTAAACTTGTCAGGCTTTCTTTTTGACTTTTAGAGCCGGTAAGACTTCATACATATCCTTAATTAATCTCGTTAGAAATGACTTATCTTCAATGTCTTCTATCAAAATCATCTCCTTAGCTCCTTCATAAGGACGTTCAAGCCTAGTCTGTCCCAGTTGATCCATGACTACCTTCACAGGCTTCAGTAACAGACGATTATCATAGATTCCCCCAATAATCTTCCCACGATAATAAAGGATATACTCTCCCATCATAGGACGATAACTTATCTCCTCTAACTCCGATAGCTGATCGAGAATAAAGGTTAAATATTCTTTACTGGAAGCCATGATGCCTACTACATTTCTTCTAAAAATGAGGTCTTACAAAACCTTACTCAAAAATTCATTGGTCCGTTGTTCTTTTGTTTGATCGAAAATCTCCTCTGGTGTTCCATCTTCGACAACAACCCCATCTGCCATAAAGATAACACGGTCTGCTACCTCACGCGCAAAGCCCATTTCATGCGTCACAATCACCATGGTCATCCCTGACTTGGCGAGGTCTTGCATAACAGCTAGAACTTCTCCAACCATCTCAGGGTCTAGGGCTGAAGTCGGCTCATCAAAGAGTAAAACATCTGGTTCCATAGCAAGTCCACGTGCAATGGCAATCCGTTGTTGCTGACCACCTGACAAACTCTGGGGATAAGCCGTTGCCTTATCTGGCAAGCCAACTTTTTCTAATAGTTCCTGTGCTCTTTTCTCCGCAACTTCCTTGCTTTCACCTTTGGTTTTGATAGGGGATAAGGTGATATTTTCCATCACTGTCATATTGGGAAAGAGGTTGAATTGTTGGAATACCATGCCCATCTTTTCACGCATAGCAAAAAGGTCATTTTTCTTATCTGTGATATCAACTCCTTCAAAGATAACCTTACCTTTACTTGCTTCTTCAAGGAGATTCATCGAACGAAGGAGAGTTGACTTCCCGCTCCCTGACGGACCGATAATGACCACAACTTCTCCTCGTTTAATCTCAAGGTTGATTCCTTTTAAGACTTCATTTTTCCCAAAAGACTTATGTAGTTCTTCAATTTTAATCAAGGTTTCTGTCATTATTTTTTGTCTCCTTGTCCAATATGTTTTTCAAATGCTTTCAACGCCACTGTCAAAACAGAGGTCATAATCAAATAGTAAAAGGCTGCAAATAAAAGGGGAGTCAACGGTAAATAAGTTGTTGTTGCCACTGTCGTTGCACCATTCCACAACTCCATCACCCCAATCGCAGACAAGAGGGAACTATCCTTGATAATGGTGATAAATTCATTTCCCAGAGCTGGAAGAATATTTTTGATAGCTTGTGGCAAAATGACATAACGCATGGCATTTTTCGGACGAATACCCAAGGAATAAGCTGCCTCCAACTGCCCTTTAGGAACCGCATTGATCCCAGCACGAACAGTTTCTGAAACGTAAGCTCCACTATTCATAGAAATAATCAGAATACCAGGAATCAAACGAGAAAGATCAACTCCTAAAATTCCCACTTGAATAGTCGGAGCATTGATATGCATAAGAGCAAAGGCAATCATAATCTGAACCATCATCGGAGTTCCACGGAAAATCCAAACATACATATTTGCAAACCAAACGAGCGGTTTAAAGCGTGAACGTTGGGCAAAGGCCAGTAACACACCTATAATGGTTCCTAAGCAGACAACAAGGATGGAAATCAATACGGTAATCAGAGCACCATAGTTAAAATATGGTAAATACTTTGGTAAAAATGAAAAATTCATATTCAATCAACTTTCTATGTATTAGATTGTATTATTATAACATGAATTGAATTAAAATGCAATTCTTTTCTCTAATTTTAACAATTAACTTGTTAGAACAGAGAAATAGAGAGAAATCACAGTTTTTTTCTAGTCAACCACCTCTTGTTTATGGTAAAATAGAAACGATAAGAAATGGAGGAGAATCAAAATGGAATCACATTTGGTTAGAATCATTAACCGCCTAGAAGCAATGACAAAAGATGGTGGAAATCTAAAACGTAATTTTGAGCGTGAAGGTGTTGTTGTCGCAGAAGTTGCATACAGCCATGACGAAGAAAACGGATCACTCTTCACCCTTCGCGATGTAGAGGCTCGTGAAACTTATACCTTTGATAGCATTGATTTGATTGCAATGGAAATCTACGAACTCCTTTACTAATATGAAAATAACGGGTAGTAAGGCCCGATGAATGAGAATCCTTTTTGTCACCGCAAATGGGATTTTTTCTTACCTTCAATGTCGCTTAATTCTCCATAAATCCCTCTTTTAAAACGAACACTTCCCAATCTTTTTACTTGCTTTACACCTTAATCATGCTATAATGAGAGTATAAAACTTTGACTATTTTTGACCTTTTTTCTTAGGACAAGAATAAGAATGAAATGAGGTAGATGTATGCTCTGTCAAAACTGTAAAATAAACGACTCAACAATTCATCTGTATACCAATATCAATGGACAGCAAAAGCAAATTGATCTCTGTCAAAATTGCTATAAAATTATCAAAACAGATCCAAACAATACCCTCTTTAAAGGAATGACTGACTTAAATAATCATGAATTTGATCCTTTTGGTGATTTTTTCAATGACCTAAACAATTTCAGACCTTCTAGCAATACTCCTCCTATTCCCCCAACCCAATCAGGTGAAGGTTACGGTGGAAACGGCGGTTATGGCTCCCAAAATCGTGGACCTGCCCAAACTCCGCCTCCAAGCCAAGAAAAAGGCCTGTTAGAAGAATTTGGTATCAACGTAACTGAGATTGCCCGTCGTGGAGATATCGACCCCGTTATTGGACGCGATGATGAGATTATCCGTGTCATCGAGATTCTCAATCGTAGAACCAAGAATAATCCTGTTCTTATCGGTGAACCTGGTGTCGGAAAAACTGCTGTTGTCGAAGGCCTAGCTCAGAAAATCGTCGATGGCGATGTTCCACATAAACTCCAAGGAAAACAAGTTATCCGTCTGGATGTGGTTAGCTTGGTTCAAGGAACAGGTATCCGAGGACAATTTGAAGAACGCATGCAAAAACTCATGGAAGAAATTCGCAAACGTGAGGATATCATCCTCTTTATCGATGAAATCCATGAAATTGTTGGTGCTGGTTCTGCAGGCGATGGCAATATGGATGCAGGAAATATCCTCAAGCCAGCCCTTGCTCGTGGGGAACTGCAACTGGTCGGCGCTACTACTCTCAATGAATACCGTATCATTGAAAAAGATGCAGCCCTAGAGCGCCGTATGCAGCCTGTTAAGGTCGATGAACCAACTGTCGTGGAAACCATCACCATCCTCAAAGGTATTCAAAAAAAATACGAAGACTACCACCACGTTCAGTATACCGATGCTGCAATTGAAGCAGCTGCAACTCTTTCCAATCGTTACATCCAAGATCGTTTCTTACCTGATAAGGCCATTGACCTCCTAGATGAAGCTGGTTCTAAGATGAACTTGACCTTGAATTTTGTGGATCCTAAAGTAATTGATCAACGCTTGATTGAGGCTGAAAATCTTAAATCTCAAGCTACACGAGAGGAAGATTTTGAGAAGGCGGCTTATTTCCGCGACCAGATTGCCAAGTATAAGGAAATGCAAAAGAAAAAGGTCACAGACCAGGATACTCCTATCATCAGCGAGAAAACCATTGAGCACATTATCGAGCAGAAAACCAATATCCCTGTTGGCGATTTGAAAGAGAAAGAACAATCTCAACTCATCCATCTAGCCGAAGATCTCAAGTCTCATGTTATTGGCCAAGATGATGCAGTCGATAAGATTGCCAAGGCTATTCGCCGTAATCGGGTTGGACTTGGGACCCCTAACCGCCCAATCGGAAGCTTCCTCTTTGTCGGTCCAACTGGTGTCGGTAAGACAGAACTTTCCAAACAATTAGCTATCGAACTCTTTGGTTCTGCTGACAGTATGATTCGCTTTGATATGAGCGAATACATGGAAAAACACAGCGTGGCTAAGTTGGTCGGTGCCCCTCCAGGTTATGTTGGTTACGATGAGGCTGGACAATTAACTGAAAAAGTTCGCCGTAATCCATATTCTCTCATCCTTCTCGATGAAGTGGAAAAAGCTCACCCTGATGTTATGCACATGTTCCTACAAGTCTTAGACGATGGTCGTTTGACAGATGGGCAAGGACGTACCGTTAGCTTCAAGGATGCCATCATCATCATGACTTCAAATGCAGGTACAGGTAAGGCAGAAGCCAGCGTTGGATTTGGTGCTGCTAGAGAAGGACGTACCAATTCTGTTCTCGGTGAACTCGGCAACTTCTTTAGTCCAGAGTTTATGAACCGTTTTGATGGTATTATCGAATTTAAGGCTCTCAGCAAAAATAATCTCCTTCAGATTGTCGAGCTCATGCTAGCAGATGTTAACAAACGCCTTTCAAGTAACAACATTCATTTAGATGTAACGGACAAGGTCAAGGAAAAATTGGTTGACCTAGGCTATGATCCAAAAATGGGAGCTCGCCCACTTCGCCGCACTATTCAAGACTATATTGAGGATGCCATCACAGACTACTACCTTGAAAATCCAAGCGAAAAAGACCTCAAGGCAGTTATGACCAGCAAGGGCAAGATTCAAATCAAATCTGCCAAAAAAGCTGGAAAAATCAAAGAGAATACTTCTGAAAGAGAAGATTAGAACTCATAAAAAAACCTAAGACAAAATAGTTCTCAACCACAAAAAAGCTAGAAATTCCCAATTGCAGAACTCTAGCTTTTTCATTTTAAGTCGTTCTCTTATTGTATTTTAGGAGCTTATTTGCCATAAGTACCAATCCCATGTCAATTCTCACTTGACGCATCCCTCTCAGATTACCTC
>NZ_CAMPPY010000011.1 GCF_946902915.1 Streptococcus sp. Marseille-Q5986
AAATAGTATAGTAAAACTTTTTATTGCAAGGAGAATAACGAAATTAAGATATTTTAGATACTCAAGATTATTGAAATCTTAGACTAAAAAATAGGTACTGCTACCTTTAAGAAGATAGTAGACGTATATACTTTTTTAAGAAAATCAAAAAGATACTATAAAAAATCTATTTGTTTATTGAATTTAAGACTTTGGTAACAAATTGAAAATAAAAAGGAGGTATTCATCATGAATACAAAAATGTTGTCACAGTTAGAGGTTATGGATACTGAAATGCTTGCGAAAGTTGAAGGGGGGTATAGCTCCACTGATTGTCAAAATGCACTGATTACAGGAGTCACTACGGGAATTATAACTGGTGGAACTGGAGCAGGTTTGGCCACTTTAGGAGTAGCTGGACTTGCTGGTGCATTTGTTGGAGCACACATTGGTGCAATTGGGGGTGGATTAACATGCTTAGGAGGTATGGTTGGTGATAAATTGGGACTAAGTTGGTAAGACTTATAGTAAAATTATGAGGATTCTATTCTGATTTATTTTAGTTTTTTAAAAAAGGAGGTATTCATCATGAATACAAAAATAATGTCACAATTTTCTGTTATGGATAATGAAATGCTTGCTCGTGTTGAAGGTGGAGATAAAGTAGGAGCTGGAGAAGTTGTTCAAGCATTAGGAATTTGTACAATAGGAGGTGCAGCTCTGGGGAGTGTTATCCCAGTTGTGGGAACTCTTGCCGGCGGGGTTTTAGGAGCACAGTTTTGTACAGCGGCTTGGGGAGCTTTTAGAGCAAGTTAAACTTTTAGCGATATAGTAGATTGGAAATAGTAGTAAAAGGAGGCGATTTATATGAAATACAGATTATTTCTTGTTATTTTCTTGAGTAGTATGTTGGATATTCTTTTAGGGACATTTTTGCAAATCTCTAATGTATCGATTGGGTGGATTGTTCTCTACAGTGGCTTGTTCGAAGTAGGAGTTTTCCTTCTTGCTAATAAAGGAGTAACGGTAAAAATCAAGGAAGTAGAAATTCGAAATCGCTTTAAATTTATTTTTGGAAAAACGTTATGGTTTCAAATCCTTTTGCTTATCTTTTTGATGGTCAAACTGTATCTTGGTTTGGATGCGAGGTTGATTTTATTCTATGGATATATTTTCATTGTCTTTAATGCTTTAGTTTATCTTTTGTCTACTAGCCAAATTAATTTAACAAAGAAAGTGTGAAAAGAATGGAACAATCAGTAAATAATTTCATCATTTTACCTGATGAAAAACTAACAATGATAACAGCTGGTGATAAACAACTTGCAGACAGATTTTTAAGTGGAGTAGGTGGTGCAGTTGAGGGGCTTTCGCTTTGTGCGCAGACAATCCCCTTCCCAACCCCGCAGATTTATTTAATTTGTGCAGCTGGTGGGGCGGCAGTTTCAGTTTTATGGCCACATTAGAGAAACCCGATTATTCATATATAACATAAAAAAAGCATCCAGAATCGGTATGAAACCAAGGATTCTAGACGCTTTTCTCTTTTCACCCATTGGGTGCTGTTTTTACTGGAAAAAAGGGAGTTTCTCCTTTATGATATAAGTGCAAAAAATAAAAACAAAAGGGCACTCCAATGCTCAGTATATCAAATAAGTCTATGAAAAACAATACTTTATCACACTTTTCTTTCGATGGTGGAAATCTGATCAATCAAGCTGGTCCTCTGCTTTTCAAATAACTCTTCACAAAGTTGAATCTAAAAGAAATCATGTCAAAACACCTTGTGACCGATGATAAACGACGCTATTATCACTATTCGGATATCGATATTGTCATCCAATTTCTTTTAGTGATTATCAACTTGGTTTTTACTTTAGTTACTGTTAGGATAAGAGAGTTTGAAGATGATGATTTGGTTAGTCCTAGAACCAATCAACTCATGTATATCGGCTTGACAGGTTTTATGTCTATTATTTGTTTGTATAGAGGTATCACTGTAGGAGAATCTTACCAACAACTAATCGCTTATATTGCTACCATTCTCTGCTTGATGATCATGCTTCTGCTCATTTGGAACTTGAAGTATTATAAAAAGTAGAGCTTAATGAAGTATAAAAGAAAAGGGTAAGTGTTTTTGCAATTCAAGACGTTTCGATGACAATTCAAGATTTGGATGAAAAACTTTAACAAATAGTGCTATACTGAAATTGTCAAAGTTGCAACAAGACAAAAATAAAAAAGGAGTATTTGTCATGAATACAAAAATGATGGAACAATTTGAGGTTATGGATACAGAGATGCTTGCGAGTAAAGTAGGAGGAAAAACAATATATTACGGTAATGGTTTATATTGTGATAACTCTAAAGGTTGCTGGGTAAACTGGTCTGAAGCTATAAATAAAATTCTTACTAATTCTATTGTTAATGGATTTTCAGGTGGGAATGCAGATTGGAATTCGGGGGGACCTCTATAATGAGAGGTTTAAAGTGGTTTTCTGGAGGAGTTGAAAGACGCCGTGAAGCTATCATCATATTAGAAAAACTTATTCAAAATATAAAATATGATTCTCAACTTCTCCCTTTGAAAAATATATTGATTTCTTACGAATATGAATTAAAGAAAGGAAGTATATCGATTCCTTATACCCTTAGTCGAATGAACATTGAAATTTCGAATGCATTAATTGAAAATGGACTACATTTATCTGAAATTCAGTCTGATCAGATAAAAAAATTAAGAGAATTATCTAATATTAGATATGGATACTAGGGTGTAGTCCAGGTGATATGTTAATTATAGTTTATGTATTTCTAATATTTTTATTGTGACTCTGGATTTGAGTGAAAAAAATTAAAGCAGTGCTATACTAAACTTGTCAAAGTTGCAACAGGACAAAAAATTAAAAATAAAAAAAGGAGTATTTGCCATGAATACAAAAATGATGGAACAATTTAAGATTATGGATACTGATATGCTTGCTTGCGTTGAAGGTGGTGGTTGCAATTGGGGAGATTTTGCCAAAGCAGGTGTTGGAGGAGGAGCAGCAAGAGGTCTTCAACTAGGAATTAAAACAGGAACATGGCAAGGCGCTGCAACTGGTGCTGCGGGTGGAGCTATACTTGGAGGCGTAGCCTATGCAGCAACATGTTGGTGGTAATTATGGATTTTAAAAGTTTTATTATTGGTTTAGTAGTTGGTATATTTGGCCCTTATATGGATGATTTAATTAGAAAAATATTTTCAAAATCTCCCAAAAAGGATACGGATAGTACCCCCTAAAAAATAAATTTCTCCCCTGTATTTGCTAGCTTAATTTACAGGGGAGTTTCTTTAATTTTGTTTAGCATGTCAAAATGATATGTGATAGCAGAATGAAAAGTCTACAAACAAGTCGGTATCAAGACAATATAAAGAGGAAAGTATGTTTTTCATGCTTGCTTTTTTCAATTTTTTACAATTCAAGACGTTTCGATGCCAATTCAAGATTTGGATGAAAAACTTTACCAAATAGTGCTATACTGAAGCTGTCAAAGTTGCAACTCGACAAAACAAAAAATATTTATCCTTGAACTAGCTTCTCAAGGGTAGACAGAAAAATCTAACTTTGAGGGTCAGTACATAAATAGGAGGTGTTTACCATGGATATAAAAGTAACAGAACATTTTAATACAATTAACTCTAATTCCCTTGCTACTATTAAAGGTGGAGGAAAAGGCGTTTGTAAATTCGTTATGGAAGGAGCAAATGGTTATTCTTGCCGATATCCAAATGGAGAATGGGGATATATTGTAACTAAGAGTAATTTTGAGGCAACGAAAGATGTCATAGTTAATGGTTGGATATCATCATTAGGAGGCAGCTATTTTCTTCGAGGCTATAGAGGATGATTCATGAATAAAAAAACAGAAGAAATTCTCAATAAGGTTTATAATTTGATTTTAGATCCAGAGATTCGTCAAAACGAACGAGATATTTTATTACATTATAAAACTCGATTAGAGAATACAAAAAATGAGCAGAGAGTTGTCATGGAGTTGGCAGAAGCTCTTCGCCAACAAGCTGTTAGTAGTATTCATAGTCATAAATCATTGAGTCCAAAGGCTGCAACATTTTATAAAGAAATTGCGGCATATGGACAATTGAGTAAAAATCTAGCTCAAGGATTAATTTCTTTGGGGATAACGATATAAGGAAAAATGAGTATAATAAACTCATCGAGCTTTTAACAAGATAAAACAATTCATATAAATGTAAGGAGGTATTCATGATGAATACAATGGTGAAACAATTTGAAGTAATGGATGAAGTAATGCTATCCAATATTGAAGGTGGCGGTTGGATAAAATGTGGACTTGGTGTAGTTGGAGGGGCGTTGACTACAGGAATTGCTGGTAGTGCCGTGGGAACTGTAACGCTACCTATCATTGGTACTGTATCTGGGGCTGCTGTTGATTTTTGGGGCGGAGCGGCAACTGGTGCTGCTACATTCTGTTAAAAATCGTTCTTCATTACTAAGCTGAATTTAGTTGGAATGGAGTAAATAATTATGAACAAGAAAAAGGTAGTTTCAACTATAGTATTGTTAGTATTTCTTATAGTGTCAGTGGCTAATTTTTTTAGAGACTTAACCCCATTACTATTTATTTTAAATATTATTGGTCTGTTTTGTTTTTTAGTGTTAACATACGTTAATATAAAAGAGATGCTCTTAAATAGAAGTAAATGATGATTTGGTTAGTCCTAGAACCAATCAAGTCATGTTCATCGGATTGACAGGTTTTATGTCTATCATTTGTTTGTATAGAGGTATTACATCAGGAGAATCCTACCAACAAATAATCGCTTATATTGACGCTGTTCTCTGCTTGATTGTCATATTTTTACTCATTTGGGGTTTGAAGTATTATAAAAAGTAGGAAATCACATTCTGCTTAATCTGGGACTAGTCTATAGCCTGGCAAGAGGAGGTCATCATGTATAAACACTTATTTTTCCTAGATTCAAAAACCTTAGACTGGTTGACACCCTATATTCTAGTCTTGGCTTCTGACACCATTGCCTTTAATGTTTTTGTGCTCACCTTTGTATCTGTTGTGATCTTTTATTTTCTGAATCCCATGCTAGCATTTATGGCTATATTCTTAGGGGCTGGCTATGTGGTCGGATTTTGGCTACTCAAATGGTTTGTTTTGGAAAGACTAGATCTAAAGGATGACTTGTAGGGAAGTTTGGTGAGGAGGATAGTTTTATGGAGTTTTTTGATAAATTTCATGCCTTGTGCTTTGGATTTTTAGTACTAATCATCGTCATTACAGTTCCTTATACGATTAACCATGGGGATTTTTTTCAAAATGAATCTGCATTGATTATTGTAAGTCTTCTTGTAACCTCGCTGAGTGTTGTTTATGCTAGAAAGTTTGAAATGATTTCTTTTGGGATATTAAGCAAGAAAGAACTTTTGCTTTTCATTGCCATCTTTCTTCTAAGTGTACTTGAGACGCTAGTTTATATTCATTTCTTCGCTGTTTCTTCTGGCGCGGGAGTTCAACACTTGGCGGAAGTCAGCAGAGGAATTTCCCTGTCTTTGATTTTGACTACCTCAGTTTTTGGTCCCATCCAGGAGGAACTCATTTTCAGAGGACTTCTTCAAGGTGCGGTTTTTGACAATTCTTGGTTAGGGCTTGTGCTAACTTCCTCTCTCTTTTCTTTTATGCATGGACCTTCTAATGTCCCTTCGTTTATTTTTTATCTACTTGGGGGATTATTGCTGGGTTTTGCTTATAAAAAGAGCCAAAACTTATGGGTTTCTACTCTAGTCCATATGTTTTACAACAGTTGGCCACTCTTATATTATTTATAAAAATTATGAAAAGGTAAGTAGAAGATTGTGCTTGCCTTTTCTTTCTATAATGATACCCAAGCTTTTCTTTGAGAATCGGGTGTGGAGCGGTTGACGAATAGGCCAAAAACTAGTAGAATAGTAAGGAAACTTTATACGGAGGAAAGAAATGGATTTGGGTGATAATGAGCTAACACTGACCCCCATACCTGGGAAGAGTGGCAAGGCTTATATGGGTAGCTATCCTGATGGGAAGCGTATCTTTGTAAAAATGAACACCTCTCCAATCCTACCTGGTCTAGCTAGAGAACAAATTGCTCCACAATTATTATGGAGTCGCCGTTTGGCAGATGGGCGTGATATGTGTGCTCAAGAATGGTTGACAGGCAAGATATTGACCCCCTATGATATGAATCGTAAGCAAATCGTCAATATTTTAACCCGTCTGCATCGCTCACGTCCTTTGATGACACAGTTGAGTCGTTTGGGATATGCCAAGGAAACACCTGTAGATTTACTGCAGTCTTGGCAAGAAACGGCTCCAGATGCTTTGCGTAAAAATCATTTTATCAGTGAAGTGATGGCTGATTTACGTCAGACTATTCCAGGATTTAGAGAGGACTATGCGACCATTGTCCATGGAGATGTACGACATAGTAATTGGATTGAGACAGACAGTGGCTTGATTTATTTGGTGGATTGGGATTCAGTTCGCTTGACCGACCGCATGTTTGACGTGGCCCACATGCTCTGCCATTATATTCCAGAACATCAGTGGAAGGAATGGTTGACCTACTACGGTTACAAGTACAATCAAACGGTATTAACTAAATTGTATTGGTATGGTCAATTGTCTTATTTGAGCCAGATTTCCAAGTATTATATGAACCAAGATTTAGAAAATGTCAATCGGGAGATTCATGGCTTGCGTCACTTCCGAGACAAGCATGGAAAGAGAAGATGAGAGTTAGAAATCGTAAAGGGGCGACAGAATTACTAGAGGCAAATCCCCAGTATGTGGTCCTCAATCCCTTAGAAGCCAAGGGGAAATGGCGGGACTTGTTTGGCAATGACAATCCCATTCATGTGGAAGTTGGAAGTGGAAAGGGTGCCTTTGTTTCAGGTATGGCAAAACAAAACCCTGACATCAACTATATCGGGATTGATATTCAAAAGTCTGTTTTGAGCTACGCCTTAGACAAGGTGCTTGAAGTTGGAGTACCTAATATCAAGCTCTTGTGGGTAGATGGTTCTGATTTGACAGACTATTTTGAAGACGGCGAGATCGATCGCTTGTATCTGAACTTTTCAGATCCATGGCCGAAAAAACGCCATGAAAAGCGTCGTTTGACTTACAAGACCTTCTTGGATACCTTCAAGCGTATCTTGCCTGAAAATGGAGAAATTCATTTCAAGACGGATAACCGTGGCTTGTTTGAGTACAGCCTAGTGAGCTTTTCTCAGTATGGCATGAAGCTCAACGGTGTTTGGTTGGACTTGCATGCCAGTGATTTTGAAGGCAATGTCATGACAGAATACGAGCAAAAATTCTCAAAAAAGGGTCAAGTTATCTACCGAGTTGAGGCAGAATTTTAAGAAATAGCCTGAAATCAGGCTGTATAAGTGCTTTTGCTTTACATCAGTTGGCAAACGTGCTATACTAAGGGTAAGAATATGAGAAAGTGAGGCGGGGAAATATCTTCGCCTCTTGCTTATGAGGAGGTGGACATAATCGCAACAATCGTAGAATTAGTCAGAGAAGTTGTAGAACCTGTCATAGAAGCACCTTTCGAGCTCGTGGATATCGAGTATGGAAAGATTGGCAGTGACATGATTCTCAGTATTTTTGTAGATAAACCTGAAGGAATTACCTTGAACGACACGGCAGACTTGACAGAAATGATCAGTCCTGTCCTAGACACCATCAAGCCAGATCCCTTCCCAGAACAATATTTCCTAGAAATTACCAGTCCAGGCTTGGAACGTTCTTTAAAAACCAAGGATGCCGTTGCTGGAGCGGTTGGGAAATACATCCATGTCGGGCTCTACCAAGCCATCGATAAGCAAAAGGTCTTTGAAGGAACCTTGTTGGCCTTCGAAGAGGACGAGTTGACTATGGAATATATGGATAAGACGCGTAAGAAAACTGTCCAAATTCCATACAGTTTAGTATCAAAAGCACGTTTAGCAGTAAAATTATAGAAAAAGAAAGGATAGCTTTTGAGGATTCAAAAGTGAAGAAAACATGAGTAAAGAAATGCTAGAGGCCTTCCGCATTTTGGAAGAAGACAAGGGAATCAAAAAAGAAGATATCATCGACGCAGTAGTAGAGTCGCTTCGTTCCGCTTATCGCAGACGTTATGGTCAATCAGACAGCGTAGCTATTGATTTCAACGAAAAAACAGGTGACTTTACCGTTTATACTGTTCGTGAAGTGGTTGATGAAGTATTTGATAGCCGTTTGGAAATCAGCTTGAAAGATGCTCTTGCCATTAATTCAGCCTATGAACTTGGTGATAAAATTAAGTTTGAAGAAGCACCTGCTGAGTTTGGTCGTGTAGCAGCCCAATCTGCCAAACAAACCATCATGGAAAAAATGCGCAAGCAAACACGTGCCATCACTTACAATACTTACAAAGAGCATGAACAAGAAATCATGTCTGGTACTGTAGAGCGCTTTGACAACCGCTTTATTTATGTCAACCTTGGTAGCATCGAAGCCCAATTGTCAAAACAAGACCAAATACCTGGTGAAGTTTTTGCTTCTCATGATCGTATTGAAGTTTATGTCTACAAGGTTGAAGACAACCCTCGTGGTGTGAACGTCTTTGTTAGTCGTAGTCATCCAGAAATAATCAAACGCTTGATGGAGCAAGAAATTCCAGAAGTTTATGACGGAACTGTTGAAATCATGAGCGTGGCTCGTGAAGCTGGTGACCGTACGAAGGTTGCAGTTCGTAGCCATAATCCAAACGTGGATGCTATCGGAACAATCGTTGGACGTGGTGGAGCCAATATCAAGAAGATTACTAGCAAATTCCACCCAACTCGCTACGATGCTAAGAGTAATCGTATGGTACCAATCGAAGAAAATATCGATGTTATCGAGTGGGTAGCAGATCCAGCTGAATTTATCTACAATGCCATCGCTCCTGCTGAAGTTGACCAAGTTATTTTTGACGAAAACGACAGCAAACGTGCCTTGGTGGTTGTTCCTGATAACAAGCTTTCTCTTGCTATCGGTCGTCGTGGACAAAACGTGCGCTTGGCGGCTCACTTGACTGGTTACCGTATCGATATCAAGTCTGCTAGCGAATTTGAAGCCATGGAAGAAGCTGGTTCGGTAGATTTGGAAGCAGAAAACGATACTGTAGAAGAATAAAAGCTGCTAGAGGAGGGAAAGATGAAAACGAGAAAAATCCCTTTGCGCAAGTCTGTTGTGTCTAACGAAGTGATTGATAAGCGTGATTTGCTCCGCATTGTCAAGAACAAGGAAGGGCAAGTCTTTATCGATCCGACAGGCAAGGCCAATGGCCGCGGCGCTTATATCAAACTAGACAATGCAGAAGCCCTAGAGGCGAAAAAGAAGAAGGTCTTTAACCGTAGTTTTAGCATGGAAGTAGATGAAAGCTTTTATGACGAGTTGATCGCTTATGTAGATCGCAAAGTGAAAAGAAGAGAGTTAGGACTTGAATAAGCAAAAGATAAGCAATCTCTTGGGACTTGCTCAGCGAGCAGGGCGGGTCATATCGGGTGAAGAATTGGTGGTCAAGGCCATTCAAGACGGTAAGGCCAAGTTGGTCTTTCTAGCCCATGATGCTGGACCCAATCTGACCAAGAAGATTCAGGATAAAAGTCATTATTATCAAGTAGAAATTGTAACCGTGTTTTCAACACTGGAATTAAGCATAGCAGTCGGAAAATCAAGAAAGGTTTTGGCTGTAACAGATGCTGGATTTACAAAGAAAATGAGGTCTCTTATGGAATAGAAGAGGAGGACATGATTTGTCTAAGAAAAGATTGTACGAAATCGCAAAAGAACTTGGAAAAGAAAGTAAGGAAGTTGTAGCGCGTGCAAAAGAGTTGGGCTTGGATGTGAAAAGCCACTCATCAAGTGTGGAAGAAGCTGTCGCTGCAAAAATCGCTGCCAGCTTTAAGTCCGCAGCTGCTCCGAAAGAAGAAGCAAAACCTGCAGCCCCAAAAGCAAGTGCAGAAAAGAAAGCCGAAAAGTCTGAACCAGTAAAACCAGCTGTAGCCAAGGAAGAGGCAAAACCAGCTGAGCCAGTCGCTCCGAAAACAGAAAAAGTAACGGCTAAACCGCAAAGTCGTAATTTCAAGGCTGAGCGTGAAGCACGTGCTAAAGAGCAGGCAGAACGACGCAAGCAAAATAAGGGCAATAACCGTGACCAACAACAAAACGGAAACCGTCAGAAAAACAACGGTCGCAATGGTGGAAAACAAGGTCAAGGCAACCGCGACAATCGTCGCTTTAATGACCAAGCTAAGAGACAGCAAGGTCAGCAAAATCGTGGAAACAATCGTCGTCAGCAAGAGGACAAACGTCCAAATCAAGCGGCTCCACGTGTTGACTTTAAAGCCCGTGCAGCAGCCTTAAAAGCAGAACAAAATGCTGAATATGCACGTTCAAGTGAGGAACGCTTCAAGCAGTATCAAGCTGCTAAAGAAGCCTTGGCTCAAGCTAACAAACGCAAGGAACCAGAGGAAATCTTTGAAGAAGCAGCTAAGTTAGCTGAACAAGCGCAACAAGCACAGCAAGTTCAAGCAGTGGTTGAAGTCGTCCCTGAGAAAAAAGAACCTGCAGTGGATACACGTCGTAAAAAACAAGCTCGACCAGACAAAAATCGTGACGATTATGATCATGAAGAAGATGGTCCTAGAAAACAACAAAAGAATCGAAGTAGTCAAAATCAAGTGAGAAATCAAAAGAATAGTAACTGGAATAACAACAAAAAGAACAAAAAAGGTAATAACAAGAACAACCGTAATCAAGCTCCAAAACCTGTTACGGAGCGTAAATTCCATGAATTGCCAACAGAATTTGAATATACAGATGGTATGACCGTTGCGGAAATCGCAAAACGTATCAAACGTGAACCAGCTGAAATCGTTAAGAAACTCTTTATGATGGGGATTATGACCACACAAAACCAATCCTTGGATGGAGAAACCATCGAACTCCTTATGGTGGATTACGGTATCGAAGCCAAACAAAAGGTTGAAGTGGATAATGCCGATATCGAACGTTTCTTTGTCGAAGATGGGTATCTCAATGAAGATGAATTGGTTGAGCGTCCACCGGTTGTAACGATCATGGGACACGTTGACCATGGTAAGACAACCCTTTTGGATACCCTTCGTAACTCTCGTGTTGCGACAGGTGAAGCAGGTGGTATCACTCAGCATATCGGTGCCTACCAAATCGTGGAAAATGGCAAGAAGATTACCTTCCTTGATACACCAGGACACGCGGCCTTTACATCTATGCGTGCGCGTGGTGCATCTGTTACCGATATTACTATCTTGGTTGTAGCGGCCGACGACGGGGTTATGCCTCAGACTATCGAAGCCATCAACCACTCAAAAGCAGCCAACGTTCCAATCATCGTAGCTATCAACAAGATTGATAAACCAGGTGCCAATCCAGAACGTGTTATCAGTGAATTGGCTGAGCATGGGGTTATGTCAACTGCCTGGGGTGGAGATTCTGAATTTGTTGAAATCTCAGCTAAATTTAACCAAAATATCGATGAACTCTTGGAAACAGTCCTTCTTGTAGCTGAAATCCAAGAACTCAAGGCAGACCCAACAGTGCGTGCGATCGGTACCGTTATCGAAGCGCGCTTAGATAAAGGAAAAGGTGCGGTCGCAACCCTTCTTGTACAACAAGGTACCTTGAATGTCCAAGACCCAATCGTTGTCGGAAATACCTTCGGTCGTGTCCGTGCTATGACCAATGACCTTGGTCGTCGTGTCAAGGTAGCAGGTCCATCAACACCAGTTTCTATCACAGGTTTGAACGAAGCGCCTATGGCGGGTGACCACTTTGCTGTCTACGAAGATGAAAAGTCTGCGCGTGCAGCAGGTGAAGAGCGTGCCAAACGTGCCCTCATGAAACAACGTCAAGCTACCCAACGTGTCAGCCTTGAAAACCTCTTTGATACGCTTAAAGCTGGTGAACTCAAATCAGTTAACGTTATCATCAAGGCCGACGTACAAGGTTCTGTTGAAGCTCTTTCTGCCTCACTTCAAAAGATTGATGTGGAAGGTGTGAAAGTGACCATCGTTCACTCGGCAGTCGGTGCCATCAACGAATCTGACGTGACCCTTGCCGAAGCTTCAAATGCTTTCATCGTTGGTTTCAACGTACGCCCTACACCACAAGCTCGTCAACAAGCAGAAGCTGACGATGTTGAAATTCGTCTCCACAGCATTATCTATAAGGTTATCGAAGAGATGGAAGAAGCTATGAAAGGGATGCTTGACCCAGAATTCGAAGAAAAAGTTATCGGTGAAGCAGTTATTCGTGAAACCTTCAAGGTGTCTAAAGTGGGAACCATCGGTGGATTCATGGTTATCAACGGTAAGGTTACCCGTGACTCTAAAGTCCGTGTTATCCGTGACGGTGTCGTTATCTATGACGGCGAACTCGCAAGCTTGAAACACTACAAAGACGACGTGAAAGAAGTTACAAACGGTCGTGAAGGTGGATTGATGATTGACGGCTACAATGATATCAAGACTGATGATGTGATTGAGGTCTATGTCATGGAGGAAATCAAACGATAATAGAGAAACGATAGCTCATTTGACTCGTCGTCAACAGCGCCTTGATGAACCTCAAGTTCTATCTAAGGCTTGTTTCCTAGATTCAAATGGCTCTAGTTCCTCTATCTAAATAGAAATAGCTAGGTCTGCTGGCCTAGCTTTTGGTTCAAAGTAGAGAAAGGAATATCATGGCAAATCATTTCCGTACGGATCGTGTGGGCATGGAAATCAAGCGTGAAGTCAATGAGATTTTGCAAAAGAAAGTCCGTGATCCGCGTATCCAAGGTGTGACCATCACAGATGTTCAGATGTTGGGTGACTTGTCTGTTGCCAAGGTTTACTACACCATTTTAAGTAACCTTGCTTCGGATAACCAAAAAGCTCAAATCGGGCTTGAAAAAGCAACTGGTACCATCAAACGTGAACTTGGTCGCAATTTGAAATTGTACAAAATCCCAGATTTGACCTTCGTCAAAGATGAATCCATTGAATATGGAAACAAGATTGACGAGATGCTACGTAATCTGGATAAAAATTAAGAAAGAGGGGACACCCTCTTTTTTGGTGGAGAAATGGCAATAAAAAATACTGGGGAATCTTTCTAGAGTAAAAAATTGTTAAAAAGCTTTATAAAGCTTAGCTTGTATGATAGTATAGAAATTAGAAAGAGTGAGATGAAATGATTTCTTATCAATAACTAGCTAGTCTGGTATAGCAATTAGCTAGAAACTGCAGCTAGACGAGGGAAGGTAATATGGGACTCATAAAAATTCTAGCCAAGACTTACGGGAATTACTTTTTCGTGATGCAAAGCGTCAAAGTTCTGAAGAACATGAAAAAAGACGACAATGCTCTAGTAGGTTTCGGGAAAGTACTGCTTGCTGCCAAGCTGATGGATGTAGGCCAGTGGCTCGCAAAACCAGAGGATAAGGAATAACTTGAAATGAAAGAAACTAGCAGGAACACCGCTGCTAGTTTTTTAATCTCTTCCCATATGGTATAATATAAGCAGTAAAATCATTTTAGAAGATTCAGTGGAGGTCGTTATGGATAATATCATCGATGTGTCAATTCCTGTTGCAGAAGTGGTGGACAAGCATCCAGAAGTCTTGGAAATCCTAGTGGAGCTCGGTTTTAAACCACTTGCTAATCCCTTGATGCGCAATACAGTCGGTCGCAAAGTATCGCTCAAACAGGGTTCTAAGCTAGAAGGAACTCCTATGGACAAGATTGTCCGCACGCTGGAAGCAAATGGCTACGAAGTGATTGGATTAGACTAATGGTAGATGAACGGATTCATGTCCTACGGGATATTTTGTTAGAATTGCATAATGGCGCCTCTCCTGAGTCGGTTCAGGAGCGCTTTGATGCGACCTTTACAGGTGTGTCAGCCATCGAGATTTCCCTCATGGAGCACGAACTGATGAACTCAGACTCAGGTGTCACCTTTGAAGATGTTATGGAACTCTGCGATGTCCATGCCAATCTTTTTAAAAATGCTGTTAGGGGTGTCGAAGTTGCAGATACCGAACACCCTGGCCACCCAGTTCGCGTCTTCAAGGATGAAAATCTGGCTCTCCGTGCAACCTTGATTCGCATTCGTAGATTGTTAGATACTTATGAGTCTATGGAAGATGAAGAAATGCTTGCGGAGATGCGCAAGGGCTTGGTTCGTCAAATGGGCCTTGTCGGTCAATTTGACATCCATTATCAGCGTAAGGAAGAGCTCTTTTTCCCCATCATGGAGCGTTATGGTCACGATTCGCCTCCTAAGGTCATGTGGGGAGTGGATGACCAGATTCGGGATCTCTTTCAGACAGCCCTAACGACAGTCAAGTCATTACCAGAAGTCCCAATTTCCACTGTAAAGGAAGCTTTTGAAGCTTTTGCGACAGAGTTTGAAAGTATGATTTTCAAGGAAGAGTCCATCCTTCTCATGATTCTCCTTGAGTCCTTTACTCAGGATGACTGGCTTCAGATTGCGGAGGAGAGTGATGCTTATGGCTATGCTATCATCCGTCCGTCTGAGAAATGGGTGCCAGAAAGACAGAATTTTGTTGAAGAAAAGAGTGCAGAGGAGACCGTGCAGCTAGATAAGGCAGAAGGTCAAGTTCAGCAAGTTATCGATACGCCTGAAGGCCAGTTTACCATTACCTTTACCCCTAAGGAAAAGGAAACAGTGCTGGACCGCCACAGTCAACAGGCTTTTGGCAATGGCTATCTCTCAGTCGAGCAGGCCAATCTCATCCTCAATCACCTCCCTATGGAGATTACCTTTGTCAATAAAGATGACATTTTTCAGTATTACAATGACAATGCGCCAGCTGATGAGATGATTTTCAAAAGGACACCGTCCCAAGTCGGGCGCAATGTTGAACTCTGTCATCCGCCTAAGTATTTGGACAAGGTCAAGACCATCATGAAGGGACTTCGTGAGGGAACCAAGGACAAGTATGAAATGTGGTTTAAGTCTGAGTCGCGAGGAAAGTTTGTCCACATCACCTATGCCGCAGTACACGATGAAAACGGAGAATTCCAAGGAGTGCTGGAGTATGTTCAGGATATCCAGCCCTACCGTGAGATTGACACGGACTATTTCCGTGGATTAGAATAAGGAGAAAAAATGAGTTACGAACAAGAATTTATGAAGGAATTTGAAGCTTGGGTTAATACACAGATTATGATTAACGGCATGGCGCACAAGGAAAGCCAAAAGGTCTACGAAGAAGACCAAGACGACCGTGCCAAAGATGCCATGATTCGCTACGAAAGCCGCTTGGATGCTTATCAGTTCTTGCTTGGTAAGTTTGAAAACTTCAAGGCAGGTAAGGGATTCCATGATTTGCCAGAGGGATTGTTTGGTGAGAGAAATTATTGATTGCTTAGATAAAAAGTGCAGTTGTAAGAACCGCACTTTTTATTTTATACGTGGTGTGTATGTTTGGTAATCCATTGTTCCATTTTGATGTTCAACCAAAAAGAATAAATTCCAAGCGTGATGATACAAAGTAGAAACCATTTAATCCAGTTTCCAAATAACTGGGCACCTGTACCATTAAAGTAGAGGCGACGTCCATCAATGACGGTATGTTTGATTTTCCAATTTTGCATGAGACAGACAGCCCATGGGGTTGCTATTCCTAAAGTAAGGACAATAATGATGAATGATAAAATGGAGTAACCAATATAACTCAAGAGTCCACCATCAAAGTAACTTTCAGTATTCATAAATTCATCTCCGCCAGCTTTTAGTGTGAATCAGTTTTGCACATTGAGATACATTTTATTAACTTGTTAAACCATTGTCAATTTTTTCTAGGAGTAGGAAAAAACTGATTTTTATTCTAATTATATTTCATTTCTTGATTTTTCACTAAAATCTTGATAGAATATTTATATTAAATCCTTGTCAAAACAAGGATTTTTTATTGAAAGGATTTTATCATGTCAAAGAAACTCAATCGTAAAAAACAATTACGAAATAGCCTTCGTCGCGCAGGTGCTTTTTCAAGTACTGTGACGAAGGTTGTAGAAGAGACAAAGAAAGTCGTGAAACGTGCAGATCAGTCAGCGAGCGAAGCTGGTAAGGCTGTTTCTAAAAAAGTTGAACAAGCAGTAGAAGCTACTAAAGAGCAAGCTCAAAAAGTAGCCAATTCTGTAGAAGATTTTGCAGATAACTTGGGTGGACTTCCACTTGACCGTGCTAAAACTTTCTACGATGAAGGAATCAAGTCTGCTTCAGATTTCAAAAACTGGACTGAAAAAGAACTCCTTGCCTTGAAAGGAATCGGCCCAGCTACCATCAAGAAATTGAAGGAAAATGGCATCAAGTTCAAGTAATCTTTCTTGTGCCTTGCAATTCCAAGAAAAACTTGCTACAATAGAGCCGTTAGAGGTGTTTTGAATTCCACATTTTACAGAAAGTGGCGGAGCTGAGAAGTCCACAAATGTGTCAAAACTAGTTGCTAATGGATGAAAAATTGAAATAAAAGTGTCTTTTTGTTTTAAAGACGAGAGTTGCGGGCAACTGCCCGAAATTGGGTGGTACCGCGGATAAATACATTCGTCCCTGTCATGTAGATGGCAGGGGCATTTTTTGTAGAAAGCGAGGTAGAAAGATGACAAGAGCTGAGTTGCCAGATAAAATCGAAACAGAACGTCTCGTTTTACGAGTCCGCACAGTGGCGGATGCTGAGGATATCTTTGATTATGCTAGTCGTCCAGAAGTTTCTTACCCAGCCGGTTTTCCACCTGTCAAGACCTTGGAAGATGAGATTTATTATCTGGAGCACACTCTGCCCGAGCGAAATGAAAAGGACAATCTCCCAGCTGGTTACGGCATAGTGGTTAAAGGGACCGATACTATCATCGGCTCTGTTGATTTCAACCATCGCCATGAAGATGATGTTCTTGAAATCGGCTATATCTTGCATCCAGACTATTGGGGTCGAGGTTATGTGCCAGAAGCAGCGTGTGCCTTGATTGATCTAGCTTTTAAAGAACTTGGTCTTCACAAGATTGAACTAATTTGCTTTGGATATAACCTTCAAAGTCAACGAGTCGCGGAAAAGCTTGGCTTTACCCTCGAAGCTCGCATAAGAGACCGCAAAGATGCTCAAGGCAACCGCTGTGATGATTTGAGATATGGCTTGCTGAGGGGTCAATGGGAAGCTCAACAGAATCCAGAAGTATGTGTGTGATTTTGAATATCAGTTTAGGAAGATTATGGAGGATAGTTAAATGGATATTTGGAATCTTATTATAGAATGGTATAACTCTGATAAGGTTGCCTTTATAGCGCTGGTAATTTCATTAATTACAGGATTTTTTACATTTTTTTCAAATCGTAAAAAGCAAAAAGATGATGATAAGAGGCAAAAAGCACAGGATGCTTTTAATAAAGAAGCGCAAGAGAAATTAAGTGATTTTCAGGATTTTCAAAAGAGTTTTTCAGAATATCAACAGATAACGAATGAATTACAATTTAGTATTGAAAATCAATCCAATTTGAAACCATATTTCCATATTAACAGAACTAAATCATGCATAGAATATGATTCAAATAAGAAATTATATGTGAAGTTGTACTTAACGAATGTTGGTAGAGGAACAGCAACTAATATAATGACTAGGGAGATGAAAAAAGATTCTAATGGGAATTCAATTTATTTCGACCAAGTACCATCATTAGAAAGAATGACGCATGGATTTCATGATTATTTTAGTGAGAACTTTGCAATACCGAATGAATCAATTAATTTAGAAATATTTGAAATAGAAAATAACGAAGAACAGAATTATTTTATTGAATTCAAGATAAAATTCAGTGATGTCATTGGTAGAGAATATGAACAAGAATTTAAATTTGGATATGATAATTATTTGGTTAGGGGAATTAATCAAAACTCCACTTCATATCCACCGAAATTAATCAAAGATATAAACTAGAAAGGACAAACACATGTCTAAAGAACTTTCACCTAAATACAATCCAGCCGAGGTTGAGGCTGGTCGTTACCAAAAATGGCTTGATGCGGATGTTTTCAAGCCTTCAGGCGATCAAAAGGCAGAGCCTTATTCAATCGTGATTCCACCACCAAACGTAACTGGGAAGCTTCACCTTGGTCACGCTTGGGATACAACTCTTCAAGATATCATTATCCGTCAAAAACGGATGCAAGGTTTTGATACCCTTTGGCTTCCAGGGATGGACCACGCGGGGATTGCCACTCAGGCTAAGGTTGAGGAGCGCTTGCGTGGTGAGGGCATCAGCCGCTATGACCTAGGCCGTGAGTCTTTCTTGACGAAAGTCTGGGAATGGAAAGACGAGTATGCAACGACCATCAAGGAACAATGGGGCAAGATGGGGCTCTCTGTAGACTACTCTCGTGAGCGTTTCACTCTTGACGAAGGTTTGTCAAAAGCTGTTCGTAAGGTCTTTGTGGACCTTTACAAGAAAGGTTGGATCTACCGTGGTGAATTTATTATCAACTGGGACCCAGCAGCTCGCACAGCTCTTTCTGATATCGAGGTTATCCACAAGGACGTGGAAGGTGCCTTTTACCACATGAATTATATGTTGGAAGATGGCTCGCGCGGGCTTCAGGTCGCGACCACGCGCCCTGAAACCATGTTGGGAGATGTGGCTGTCGCTGTCAATCCAGAAGACCCTCGCTACAAGGACTTGATTGGTAAAAACGTCATCCTTCCAATCGCTAATAAACTCATCCCAATCGTTGGAGACGAACACGCAGATCCTGAGTTTGGTACGGGTGTCGTGAAAATCACACCTGCCCATGATCCAAACGACTTCTTGGTTGGTCAACGCCATAACTTGCCACAAGTCAATGTCATGAACGACGACGGAACTATGAATGACTTGGCCTTTGAATTTGCAGGAATGGATCGTTTTGAAGCTCGTAAGGCAGTCGTTGCTAAGCTGGAAGAAATAGGTGCTCTTGTCAAAATCGAAAAACTTGTTCACAGTGTTGGTCACTCAGAACGTACAGGTGTCGTGGTTGAGCCACGCTTGTCTACTCAGTGGTTCGTCAAGATGGACCAATTGGCTAAAAATGCTATTGCCAACCAAGACACAGAGGACAAGGTAGAATTCTACCCACCTCGTTTCAACGATACCTTCCTTCAATGGATGGAAAATGTTCACGACTGGGTAATCTCTCGTCAGCTCTGGTGGGGTCACCAAATCCCTGCTTGGTACAATGCTGAGGGTGAAATATATGTCGGCGAAGAAGCTCCAGAAGGTGACGGTTGGACTCAGGACGAAGACGTCTTGGATACGTGGTTCAGTTCGGCTCTTTGGCCATTCTCTACTATGGGCTGGCCGGATGTCGACTCAGAAGACTTTAAACGTTATTATCCAACATCAACTTTGGTGACAGGTTATGATATTATTCCGTTCTGGGTGTCTCGTATGATTTTCCAAGGTTTGGAATTTACTGGCAAGTCGCCATTCAAAAATGCCTTGATTCATGGTCTCATTCGTGATGAGCAAGGACGCAAGATGTCGAAATCTCTTGGTAACGGGATTGATCCAATGGATGTTATTGATAAGTACGGAACAGATAGCCTTCGTTGGTTCCTTTCAAACGGTTCTGCACCAGGTCAAGACGTGCGCTTCTCTTATGAGAAAATGGATGCTTCATGGAACTTCATTAACAAGATCTGGAACATCTCTCGCTACATCCTCATGAACAATGAAGGCTTGACTCTTGAGCAAGCAACTGCCAATGTGGAAAAAGTTGCCAACAAGGAAGCTGGAAATGTCACAGACCGCTGGATTCTCCACAACCTCAATGAAACTATCGGAAAAGCTACTGCCAACTTTGACAAGTTTGAGTTTGGTGTCGCTGGACATATCCTCTACAACTTCATCTGGGACGAGTTTGCGGACTGGTATGTTGAGTTGACCAAGGAAGTCCTTTATAGCGATAACGAAGAAGAGAAAGTCATCACACGTTCTGTTCTCCTTTATACCTTGGACAAGATCCTTCGTCTCCTTCACCCAATCATGCCATTCGTGACAGAGGAAATCTTTGGACAAATCTCAGAAGGTTCTATCGTTACAGCTGCTTACCCAACTGTTAATTCAGCCTTTGAAGATCTTGCAGCTCACACTGGTGTCGAAAGCCTCAAAGACTTGATCCGTGCCGTTCGGAATGCGCGTGCGGAAGTAAACGTAGCACCAAGTAAGCCGATTACCATCCTTGTTAAGACAAGCGATAGTGACTTGGAAGTCTTCTTTAACAGCAATGTCAACTACATCAAACGCTTCACAAATCCAGAACACTTGGAAATTGCATCAACCATCCCTGCACCTGAACTTGCTATGTCAAGCGTCATCACAGGAGCAGAAATCTACTTGCCACTGGCAGACCTCCTCAACGTCGAAGAAGAACTCGCTCGTCTCGACAAGGAACTCGCTAAATGGCAAAAAGAACTGGAGATGGTTGGTAAGAAGCTCTCTAACGAACGCTTCGTAGCCAACGCCAAACCAGAAGTCGTCCAAAAAGAACGCGACAAACAAGCTGACTACCAAGCCAAATACGATGCGACAGTCGTACGTATTGATGAGATGAAGAAGTTGGTTAAATAAACACAGGAACACGGTGATGAGCCGTGTTTTTTGGTATAATGAAATCAATATCTATTGATGGAGAAAGCGATGTCTAAACACCCGCATTATGAATTGTTAAATTTAATTGGCTACGGTCTTGCCAAGTTTGACAAGCTTTTTATAAAAGAATTTTAATGTTCTAGTAAGTCTGAGTTCTATCGCTATGTGGTTTCTCTGGGAATTGCTGAAACAACTGGGGTCGTAAAGAATCGAATGGATTTATTTGATCCTTATTTTGATAATAATCGGAAAGGTTGGTGGCAGAAAGCTGAAGTTTACCGTTTTCGTAAAGATTTAATTGACATGATGTTTGGAAATGAAGATGTTCATAGTTATGCTGAAATCGTTAAAATGTTACTTGCCAGTGAAGGAAAGCGAACAGGCATTACTACCATTGAAAAACCAATTATTCGAACTAAATTCAAACGTCTACAAGAAACTGGAATGGAAGCAGAAAATTATTTTATACTCAACTTTGATAAAGAAGAAAAATTTCAAGGTGGACTATTGACCGATGCCCGTCTTTATGGTGATGGATATGATTTCCAAGTAGATGTTCAAGAACATTCTTATCTTGCCGAAGTTAAAGGAATTCGAAAATCTAAGGGTCGCATTCGTTTGACTGCCAACGAATTTGAGAAAGCTAAAGAGTTTCAATCAGATTTTATTTTATCTCTAGTCACCAACCTAGATGATATTCCAAAGTTAGTGTTAATCGATAATCCTTTAAAACATTTTGAGTTTAAAAAGAATATTATCAAAAATGAAATCATTGAATATAGAAGTTTAGAAGATTTGTATTAGTTCCCCTTAAGTGTTCCAGTTGAAAGAGCGAGAAGTCTTGACAGGTCAACGGTTCAATGAACTTGAAATCAATGGTATTGGCTTGACCAAGTTTAAAAATGGGGAAATCGGGATTGAATTCATCTGGATTGATACCAAAAATCCCCCAAGCGATGCCATCGGCTGGGTAGCAAAGAAATAAAAGTTTTCAAAGCTATTGTGGTAAGTAAGGGATTTTATTTTCGTGTACAATTTCAGCCATTCTTGTTATAATCAGCCTATAGGAATCAAGCAGGTGACTCTTATGGCTGTTTTTGTGTCTTTGGATGGAATTGTGGTAGAAGTACTTGATGTCTTTTCTTCTTTTAATGGGGAAAGTGAGTTTTTCTTGTGTAAACGCCTTAAAGACAAGAGTCAGTTTGTTATGGGACGCTCTCAGTTCGAGGAGATGTTCCAACTTCAAAGTAGTCGATTGACGACGCAAGAAAAATTACAATTGTTTACCTCTGTGTTTGCTGGCCGTTACGATGTTTATGCTAAGAGTTTTATCAATGATCAAGGGAAAATTCAGTATTTTCCATCCTATGATTATGGTTGGAAGCAGTTGCCGCCTGAAAAACGGAGTTTCCAGACATTGACGGACTCCGTTTTGAAATCTCATTTTCGTGGGGAGATAGCCATTGGTATCTTTCCTATGCACTTAGATGATAGCTGTTATTTTTTGGTACTGGATTTGGATGAAGGAGATTGGAAAGAAGCCGGTTTAACCATTCATAGAATAGCCAGGGAACGCCAGATGGAAGGCCATCTAGAGATTTCTCGTTCGGGTCAAGGACTCCATATTTGGTTCTTCTTTGAGGAAGCGATTCCGTGTCGAGAGGCTCGCTTATTTGGAAAGAAACTGTTAGAATTGGCTATGCAGGAAAGTATGCAACTGTCCTTTGATTCTTTTGATCGCATGTTTCCAAATCAGGATGTTCTTCCTAAAGGTGGATTTGGTAATTTGATTGCCCTTCCTTTTCAAGGAGAAGCTTATTATCAAGGGCGAACGGTCTTTGTGGATGAATAGTTTCAACCTTATGAAGACCAATGGAGGTATCTACAAGAAATCCAGAGGGTTTCAACTGTTAAAGTGGCACTGTTAATCCAAGAGGAGTTAGGCAAGCAAGAATTGGATAAGGAGTTGAAGGTCGTCTTATCCAATATGATCCAACTTGAAAAATCGTCTGTGACACCCAAGACACTGTTTTTCTTGAAAAATATGGCTTCGTTTTCTAATCCCGAATTTTATTTAAAGCAGGCTATGCGACAGCCAACCTATCAAATTCCTGAGCGAATGTATTTATTTGGAGAATCCGATCATTATTTATGGCTGCCAAGAGGCTTGCTATATCCATTGCGAGATAAATTTAAGCAGGTAGTTGTGGAAGATAGGAGAAAGGTACAAAGGTCTATTAGAGTGGCATTTAAGGGAGAACTCACTCTGGAGCAAGAGTTAGCCCTGTCAGATATGATTTCCAAAGAAAATGGTTTACTCCATGCGGAGACAGGTTTTGGGAAGACCGTTTTAGGTGCTGCTCTCATCTCTGAACGTAAGACAAAAACAATTATCCTAGTTCATAATAAGCAACTCTTAGACCAATGGCTGGATCGTTTAAACCATTTTTTGACTTTCGAAGAGGAAGAAGCTACCCGTTATACGCCATCAGGTCGTAAAAAGGTAATAGGCTATGTCGGGCAGTACGGTGGGACTAAGAAATGGCTGAGTAAGCTGGTTGATGTCGTTATGATTCAATCTCTATTTAAGTTGGAAAATAGCCAAAGTATTTTGGATGAGTATGAGATGATGATTGTGGATGAGTGTCATCATGTCTCTGCCTTGATGTTTGAAAAAGTTGTTGCACAGTTTAGAGGGAAGTATCTTTACGGTTTGACGGCTACGCCTGAGCGTAAGAATGGCCATGAACCTATTGTTTTCCAGAGAATTGGTGAGATACTCCATACTGCTGATAAAAGGGAGACATCTTTTAAACGGCAATTGCAATTAAGATTCACTTCTTTTGGTCATTTGGAAATTGAAAAGACTAAAGCAAGTAATTTTATACAGCTTAGTGATTGGATTGCTACAGATCCAGTGAGGAATCAATTGATTCTCAAGGATATTCTAGCTCAAGTGGAAGAAGGGCGGAATATCTTGGTTTTAGTCAATCGAATTCAACAGATAGATGTCTTTGAAAAATTATTGAAAGAGAAAGAGATTGATGATTTTTATATTATTAGTGGCAAAACCAAAGTCCGAGAGAGAACAAGTTTATTAGAGACGCTAGAACAGCTAGATAAAGGGTTTGTTTTGTTGTCTACTGGAAAATACATTGGCGAAGGTTTTGACTTGCCTCAGCTAGACACGCTTATTTTGGCAGCACCCTTTTCTTGGAAAAATAATTTAATTCAGTATGCAGGTAGGATTCATCGAAACTACAAGGATAAGTCTTTAGTACGGATTTTCGATTATGTGGATATTCATGTTCCTTATTTAGAAAAGATGTTTCAGAAACGACAAGTAGCTTATCGAAAGATGGATTATCGTGTCATTGAGGGTGAGGAGAAACAATTCGTTTATGTTGATAATAGATATGAGAAGGTGTTGAGAGAGGACTTAACAGGGGAAAGACAGAAGTGTATGCTTATTTTACCTTATGTGCACCAGACAAAACTGATGAATTTTCTAAAAGAATTTAGGATTAGTCAAATTGAGATATGTATACCAGAGACGGTTGCAAATAAAGCATGGCTAGACCAGTTGAAGAGCCAGAAAATTAGAGTATCTTTTACTCAATCAAAAATAGTCACGCCTATTCTTTTGGTAAACAAGACCATTGTTTGGTATGGCGCAATGCCATTATTAGGGAAGGTAGATGAAATGACCATATTACGTTTGGAATCAGCTAGTATAGCTTCTGAACTAGCGGCAGGTTTACGATAGAGAAAACTTTTAAAAATTTCTATGTATGTTTTCCAGTTGAAAGAACGAGAGGTCTTGACAGGCCAACGACTCAATGAACTGGAAATAAACGGTATTCGTTTGACCAAGTTTAATAATGGCAAAATCGGGATTGAATTCATCTTGATTGATACCGAAACTCCACCTAACGATGCTATCGGCTGGGTAGCAAAGAAATAAAAAGTCTTGTCACTTTCTCCCATGTAACCTTTGACTATTCCGTAAAATTATCGTACAATAAAGAGTACATGATAAAATGAGGTCAGAGTCTGTTCGCTCTGGCGATAGTAGTATAAATGAGGAGAAACGCTTTGGAATTAGAAGTATTTGCTGGGCAAGAAAAAAGTGAACTATCTATGATTGAGGTAGCGCGTGCTATCTTGGAACTTCGTGGTCGCGATCATGAGATGCATTTTAGCGATCTTGTAAACGAAATTCAAAACTACCTTGGAGCATCAAACAGCGACATCCGCGAAGCTTTGCCTTTGTTCTATACAGAGTTGAACTTCGACGGTAGCTTCATCTCACTTGGAGATAACAAATGGGGTCTTCGTTCATGGTATGGTGTGGACGAAATCGACGAAGAAATCATCGCTCTTGAAGAAAATGATGACGATGAAGTAGCACCAAAAGCTAAGAAAAAACGCGTCAATGCCTTTATGGATGGTTATTCAGATGCCATTGACTACAATGCAGATGATCCAGAAGATGAAGATGCATACGAAGCAGATCCAGCTCTTTCATATGATGAAAATCCAGATGATGAGAAAAATGAAGCGGAAGCTTACGATACAGAAATCAACGAAATTGCTCCAGATGACTTGGGTGAAGATGTGGATCTTAACGAAGAAGACGATGAGTTTTCTGACGATGACGCTGAAACGAGTGAAGAAGAGTAAAAAACTTTACAGAGGAGATCGCCTGTTCTCCTTTTTTGTTGCTTGGGCAAAGTAGTTGAGTGAGTCTTCCGTTTGGATGTGGATCTTTATTTGGTTTTCTGAAAACAATCTCCTTTTTTATGTTTTTCATAGAAAATATTGACAAAAGCTGACTTTTCTTGTAAAATAATAAAAAATTAAATACCAACACCGAATGAAGTTTAATAGAAGTGGATAAAAGTTTGATTTTCCACGACTGTAAATGGACGGAACTCTGGAGAGACCGTAAAGGCACCGAAGGGGCAAGGCAGGTAACTGCTCAAACTCTCAGGTAAAAGGACAGAACTAGGATAGACCGCTTTTTGGCATTTATCTAAGCATTCCAGAGTACATGTATCTTGCATGTGCTCTTTCTTTTGGGGTTGAAAGATAGGAGAAGGATATGTTAGAATTGCTTAAAGCGCTTGATGCTTTTGCTTGGGGGCCTCCCCTCTTGATCTTATTGGTCGGAACGGGTATCTATTTGACCATCCGACTAGACCTTTTGCAGGTAGCTCGTCTTTCAAAGGCCTTTCAGCTTATTTTTATCCAGGATAAGGGACATGGTGATGTATCCAGTTTTGCAGCTCTGTGTACAGCCTTGGCATCAACCGTTGGAACAGGGAATATCATAGGAGTTGCGACGGCTATCAAGGTGGGGGGACCAGGAGCTCTCTTTTGGATGTGGATGGCGGCTTTCTTTGGAATGGCTACCAAGTATGCGGAAGGACTCTTGGCCATCAAATACCGCACCAAGGACGACCATGGTGCAGTAGCGGGAGGTCCCATGCACTATATCCTTCTAGGGATGGGAGAAAAGTGGCGTCCCCTTGCTGTTTTGTTTGCAGTAGCAGGAGTACTGGTTGCTCTCTTGGGAATCGGAACCTTCACCCAAGTCAACTCGATTACAGAATCTATCCAAAATACAACGACGATTTCACCAGCCATCACAGCTCTCGTCTTGTCTGTCTTTGTAGCGATTGCAGTCTTTGGCGGACTCAAGTCTATTTCTAAGGTTTCAACTACTGTTGTTCCTTTTATGGCTATCATTTATATCTTAGGAACTCTTACAGTTATTTTCTTTAATATTGGGAAAATCCCTGCCACAATCGCTTTAGTCTTTACCTCAGCTTTTAGTCCCCTTGCTGCGGTAGGTGGTTTTGCAGGTGCTAACATTCGGATGGCTATTCAAAATGGTGTGGCGCGAGGAGTCTTCTCTAATGAATCTGGTCTTGGTTCAGCTCCGATTGCAGCGGCTGCAGCTAAGACAAATGAACCAGTAGAGCAAGGTTTTATTTCCATGACAGGAACCTTTATTGATACTTTGATTATCTGTACTCTTACAGGTCTGACAATCTTAGTAACTGGTGTTTGGAGCGGAGATTTAAATGGGGTTGCCTTGACCCAGTCAGCCTTTTCAACAGTTTTTTCACACTTTGGACCTGCCCTCTTGACCATCTTCCTTGTACTCTTTGCCTTTACGACAATCCTCGGATGGAACTACTACGGAGAGCGCTGTTTCGAGTTTCTCTTTGGTGTTCGTTTTATCTGGCTTTACCGTGTAGTCTTTGTGCTCATGGTCTTGTTGGGAGGATTCATCGAGTTGGATATGGTCTGGATTATCGCAGATATCGTCAATGCCTTAATGGCTCTGCCAAACTTGATTGCCCTCTTAGTCTTGTCGCCAGTCGTTATTGCTGAGACTAAAAAGTATTTTAATAAATGATGGAATCACACATGGCGTGTGATTTTTTTGCCTATAAATGATTTTTATCAAGCTGATATATAATATATATTATGCAAGTGATTGGAAGTGTGATAAACTAATATACAACGAAAATCTTATGAGAGAATAAAGCTTTATCTTAAATAAACTTAGGAATCAGGATTTTATAAGATTTTCCAATAATATTAGTGTTAATAACAAGAAAAGAGGTATCTTATGACAACATTTACTATCCATACAGTCGAATCAGCACCAGCAGAAGTGAAAGAAATTCTTGAAACGGTAGAAAAAGACAACAATGGCTATATTCCCAACCTAATCGGTCTCTTGGCCAATGCCCCGGCTGCTTTAGAAGCCTACCGAACTGTCGCATCTATCAACCGTCGCAACAGCCTGACACCCGTTGAGCGTGAAGTGGTGCAAATCACGGCAGCCGTGACAAATGGTTGTGCCTTCTGTGTCGCAGGTCACACAGCCTTTTCCATCAAACAAATCCAGATGAATGATGACCTGCTTCAAGCCCTTCGCAATCGTACTCCAATTAAAACAGATCCTAAATTGGATACCCTTGCTAAGTTTACCCTGGCAGTTATCAATACCAAGGGTCGTGTAGGAGATGAAGCCTTAGCTGAGTTTTTGGAAGCTGGCTACACTCAACAAAATGCCTTGGATGTGGTTCTTGGTGTCAGCCTAGCAAGCCTCTGTAACTATGCCAACAATCTAGCTAATACACCAATTAATCCAGAATTGCAACCTTATGCTTAAGCTTTATCTGAGAAAAATGAAGTCTGAAATCAACGGACTTCGTTTTTTATCCCCTCATTTAAGCGCTTTTATGCTATACTGAAACTAACATGATTATTGGAGGTTAGGATGAAAAAACTCCCCTTGGTATTTTCTGGTTGTTTGCTAGGTTTGGCAGGAGCTGGAAATCTTATTTTAGATACGTTGCCAGTTCTGTCACATATGCTGAGTCTATCAGGTTTGGTTTTGTGGATTTACTTTCTAATTCTGCATCTCTTTAATTGGAAGGAAACCAAGCAAGAATTGACCAAGCCTCCTCTTTTGTCAGGAATGGCAATCCTTCCCATGGCTGGAATGATTTTATCGACTTATGTCTTTCGCGTCTTCCCTCATCTTCCTTTGATTGCGCAAGGGCTCTGGTGGTTTTCATTTCTCTTGGATTTGGCCTTGATTGTTACTTTTACAGTTAAATTTGCCTATCCGGGTCGGAGGGGTCATGCCACTCCTAGCTTGACGGTGCTTTATGTGGGGATAGCAGTGGCTGCCTTGACCTATCCTCTTGTAGGCATTATCGAGATTGCCTATGCGACCTTGAGTTTTGGTTTTCTCCTAACCTTCTATCTCTATCCCCTTATTTATAGCGATTTAAAGAAAGATCCACTCCCACTAGCCTTGCTTGGACAGGAAGGAATCTACTGTGTTCCCTTCTCTCTGCTCTTGGCTTCTCTAGTTAGAGTTGGAGGAGCCAGCCTATCAACTTGGGTCTTGATTGTCATGATCTTGGCTTCCCAATCCTTCTTTTTCTTTGTTTTAACTCGCCTACCCAATATTTTAAAACAAGGTTTTCAACCAGCCTTCTCAGCCCTCACCTTCCCAACCATTATCACAGCTACTTCGCTCAAGATGGCTCAGGGAATTTTGAAACTGTCCTTCTTAGATTATTTAGTGTTTGCGGAAACCCTCCTTTGCTTAAGTATTTTATTCTTTGTCTTGGGTGCTTATCTGATTTGGTTACGAAAAAAACCTAGGACAATAGTCTCTTATCCCCAAAAAAGCAACGGCAAAGCCGTTGCTTTTTGCATGGTTACGATAGTCTTGGTAAAATAGAACTGCACAATACACCATTTAGAAAGGCTATCTTATGCATATTCACTATAACAAAAATCAAACAACTTTACCACTAGAAATCCGTTCTTTCTTGCCACAAGACCATCTCGTCTTTATTATCTGAATACCTTGGAAGATAGTCCTTTCCCTACCTTCTATCATGCCTCTGCTCACCCGTCTTAGCACCCTAAAATGCTTGTATCTACTCTTCTATTTGCCTCTTCACAAGGGATTTTCTCTGCTCGAAAAATTGAAAAAATGATGATTGAAAATCTCGCCATGCAGTACCTAACAGGGCAGTTGGTTGTTAGCTATCGCACCATCAAGCGTTTTCGTGTCGCCGAAGGGATGGAAGAACTCATTCGTGATCTTTTCATCGACCTCAATCTTCGTTTAAAAACGGAAGAGTTAGTGATCTTAGATTGTTTGTGTATTGACGGGACTAAGATTGAAGCCAATGCCAACAAGTATCGTTTCGTGTGGAAAAAAGCAAGGGACAAGTTTTCCGTCAAACTGCAAGAACAGATCCAGATTTATTGTCAAGAAGAAATCATTCCTCTTATCCATCAAGCTATCGAACTAGAGACACAAGAGCCTATCTCCTCAGGGCAGTTGATTGAACTCTCTCACGTCCTTGAAGAAGAATTGCCAAGACATGGAGGAGACACTCCTTAAAGGAAAAGATGAGCGTAAAACCAAAGGTCGGAAACTCAAGAAAATCTTGCCTAAAGTCAAAGATGATTTTTCAGTACGTGCTGAAAAATAGGAGAAGGATCAAGAAACTTTTGTAGGTCGCAACAGCTTTTCCAAAACAGATACAGATACCAAGACTCTTCTCCCCTTACTTGAAACCTATCCACATGACCTAAAGACAGTTGTCGCAGATGCTGGATATGGAAGTGAAGAGAACCTCCTTCGTTTAGATGAAAAGGAGGTGAACCATCTGATGAAATATGCCATGTTTGATAAGGAACAAAAGAGAAGGTATACACAGTCAGCTAGAAACTTAGGGAATTGGTACTATAATGGCAAGGAGGATAGCTACACACATCCTGATGGCTGGTGTTATCGTTTTCGCCCTATCAAACATCAGAAAACAGAGACGGACTTTCAAGAGGAAATCAAGGTTTACTACGCTGATGAATCTGAATCAGCTCCTCAAAAGGGACTGTATATGAATGAAGGCTATCAGCACTTAAAAAATAAAGAATGCCAGGCGCTTTTATCTCCCCAAGGTAGACAGATTTTCGCT
>NZ_CAMPPY010000012.1 GCF_946902915.1 Streptococcus sp. Marseille-Q5986
TGAATCACTCTCGAAGATTAGCTAAGGATGTTGAAAAATCCGTATCGTCAGAGCTTGCTTTTGTCAAACTTTCACACATTAATCGGCTTTTAAAGGCTCTATCATTTTGTGAATACAGGTTCTAAAATCCACTTTCCTACCCAAAGAAAATTTGCTGTCCGTTTTTGAAAATCTTATCCGTAAAAATGCAGATAACCGTCATACAGATTTAGAACAATACATCGAGAACTATCAATTTTTAAAAGAGAAAAACATCATTTCCTTATCTGAACTGAAAGAAAGTATAGTTACTTTAAGAGATAAGAATTACAAGACCACAAGAGCTATAAAAGACACCAAAAAGAAAATAGATGATAGAGTACAGCTTATCAACCACGCAGAAAAATATTTAAAACATAAAGACATCTATAAAGCTTATACCAAGCTAAAGAAAAACAAACAGAATACTTTTTACAATGAACATACCGCAGAGATTATTTTGTTTGAAAGTGCCAAGAAATATTTGAAAGAGCATTTAGGAGAAAGCAAGACCTTAAATATATCCAAGTGGAAATCATAAGTAATAACTTTGAGGAAAGAAAAAGATACCCTATATTCTCAAATTATAGATATGCGAAAAGAAGTAGAACGGGCAGAAAAAGTTAAGATCTGTATAGAGTGGTTGCAAGAACCAAGACCTTGAATTATAAAAGTATTAGTTATATTGACAAATGATACGAATAGTGATATATAGAAAGGAAAGTAGAAGATGAGAGATAGTATATCAAGCGGAGCTTTAACTGAAACAACATTATTGGTTTTATTATCCTTATATAAGGAACTACATGGGTATGGAGTTAAGCTGTTTATTGAAGAAAAAACCAATGGAAGAGTTGTTTTAGGGATGGGGACTTTATATGGAGCAATAAAGAATTTAGTTGAGAAAGGATGGATTGTTGAATCTTCAAGGGTAGATGGAAAAGTGAATTATATTATAACTGAATCAGGAAAAGAACAGGTTAAAAAAGAGGAAAACCGATTGTGTGAACTTCAATTATTGATAAAAAATATAAGGGGCGAAGAGCATGAAAAAATTAGATTTTTTTAGATTCAATAAGTGAATTGGAAGTATGGTTAAATAAAATCGCTAAAAAAGGATATAGATCAAAAACAATGAATAATTTTATATATGATTTTGAAAAAACCGATAAGGATTATTCTAATTCAACACAATTTATAGGGACAAATTCTTCAAAGGAAAATAATGGCTATATACAAATGCTGAAAAAATGGATCACGAGTATATAGAGCACCATTAAACCAAGGTAACAGTGCTTTTGGGAAATTTAGACTCAGACTGTATGCACATGGAGATGGGAAAATAGCGAATTCTTTTCAAAGATATAATAAAGAAATATTAGTGGTAGAAAATGACGGCAAAGAACCACAAAAATTGTTGACAAATAAATCAGATTTGGCAGAGCAATATAAATATATAAGAGGTGCATATTTATAATGATTTATAATGTTGTTTACATTGTTTGCACTTTGTGTATATAAATTATACGATAGTAATTTTGAAGTATCCAAGATTGTTTTAAGTGGGCTTATCGGATTAGTTACATTGATAATTGCAATGATACTATTTAAGGCACAAAAAAACTATAATAAATATAAAAAGGACTCTAATTTGATAGATTGATATTTAGAAAGGCACAGAGATGCAAAACCATTATACTACAAAAGTGAAACATTTGATAATCGATAGCCGTCGCTTAGTCCAATGATGGAAAAATGAAGGAAAATCAAATAGAGAAATCGCCTCTCTACTTTGAAAAGCTCCGCAAACTATCCACAATGAAATCAAGCGTGGAACAGTCCTACAATGTATTGGAAAAGTACATTTCAAAAAGGTATATTCTGCCGACTATGCTCAAATGATTTGTGAAACCAATCGGAAGCGCTCTGTGAAGAAATCAATCTTGACCAAAGAGCTAAAACAAAAGACTCTCCACTATCATAACCAAAAGTTGTCTCCTGAAATGATGGTCAAGGCTAAGGGTGTTACAGTGGGAATTTCAATCATTTACTATTGGATTCATCATGGAAAATTGGTTCAATAACTATCCTAAAAAATGCTTGGACTACAAGTCTCCCAGAGAATCTCTGCTTGCTAGCTAACTTGAACTTGAAATTTAGCATTGTTCACTCAGATAAACTTTTCTTCTTATATGTGGGACTTAGGTCTTGACAGCTATAGAAAAATGGTTTACACTTTATAAAGTTTATTACTTTGAAAAGGTGTGATAGTGTGGCTACGGCAACAAAGAAGAAAAAATCAACAGTTCAGAAAAATCTAGTCATTGTAGAGTCGCCTGCTAAGGCCAAGACGATTGAGAAATATTTAGGCAGAAACTACAAGGTTCTAGCCAGTGTCGGGCATATCCGTGATTTGAAGAAATCCAGTATGTCGGTCGACATTGAAAATAACTATGAACCGCAATATATCAATATCCGAGGAAAAGGTTCTCTCATCAATGACTTAAAAAAAGAAGCTAAAAAGGCCAATAAAGTCTTTCTAGCGAGTGACCCGGACCGTGAAGGAGAAGCAATTTCCTGGCATTTGGCTCATATCCTTGATTTGGATGAGAATGATGCCAACCGTGTAGTCTTTAATGAAATTACCAAAGACGCAGTAAAAAATGCCTTTAAAGAACCGCGCAAGATTGACATGGATTTGGTCGATGCACAACAAGCTCGTCGAGTCTTAGACCGCTTGGTAGGGTATTCGATTTCGCCTATTTTGTGGAAAAAGGTCAAGAAGGGCTTATCAGCAGGGCGCGTGCAGTCGGTTGCCCTTAAGTTCATCATTGACCGTGAAAATGAAATCAATGCCTTTCAACCAGAAGAATACTGGACAATTGATGGTGTCTTTAAGAAGGGAACCAAGCAATTTCAGGCTTCATTCTATGGTATGAATGGCAAAAAGATGAAATTGACCACCAACGAAGAAGTTAAGGAAGTCTTGTCCCATTTGATTAGCAAAGATTTTACAGTAGACCAGGTAGATAAGAAAGAACGCAAACGCAATGCGCCACTACCTTATACGACTTCAACCATGCAAATGGATGCAGCTAACAAAATCAATTTCCGTACTCGAAAGACTATGATGGTAGCCCAACAGCTCTATGAAGGGATCAATATCGGATCAGGTACGCAAGGTTTGATTACCTATATGCGTACAGACTCGACTCGTATTAGTCCAGTAGCTCAGAACGAAGCGGCAAGCTACATTAACGACCGTTTTGGTAGCAAGTATTCCAAGCATGGTAGCAGGGTCAAGAATGCCTCAGGTGCTCAAGATGCCCACGAAGCCATTCGTCCATCTAGTGTCTTTAACACACCTGAAAGCATCGCTAAGTATCTGGACAAGGATCAGCTCAAGCTTTATACCCTTATCTGGAATCGTTTTGTAGCGAGTCAGATGACAGCCGCTATCTTTGATACCATGGCTGTTAAATTGTCTCAAAATGGGATTCAATTTGCTGCTAATGGTAGTCAGGTTAAGTTTGATGGTTATCTTGCCATTTATAATGATTCTGACAAGAATAAGATGTTACCGGACATGGCTGTTGGAGATGTGGTTAAACAGGTCAATAGCAAACCAGAGCAACATTTCACTCAACCACCTGCTCGCTATTCTGAAGCGACACTGATCAAGACCTTGGAGGAAAATGGGGTTGGACGTCCGTCAACCTACGCTCCAACCATTGAAACCATTCAGAAACGTTATTATGTCCGCCTTGCAGCCAAGCGCTTTGAACCGACAGAACTGGGAGAAATTGTCAATAAACTCATCGTTGAATACTTCCCAGATATCGTAAACGTGACCTTCACAGCTGAAATGGAAGGTAAACTAGATGATGTCGAGGTCGGAAAAGAGCAGTGGCAACGTGTTATAGATGCCTTTTACAAACCATTTTCTAAAGAGGTTGCCAAGGCTGAAGAAGAAATGGAAAAGATCCAAATCAAGGATGAACCAGCTGGATTTGACTGTGAAGTGTGTGGCAGTCCAATGGTCATTAAACTTGGTCGTTTTGGTAAGTTTTACGCTTGTAGCAATTTCCCAGATTGCCGTCATACCCAAGCAATCGTGAAAGAGATTGGTGTTGAGTGTTCAAGTTGTCATCAGGGACAAATCATTGAACGCAAAACCAAACGTAACCGCCTCTTCTATGGTTGCAATCGTTACCCAGAATGTGAATTTACTTCCTGGGACAAACCAATTGGACGTGATTGTCCAAAATGCGGACACTTCCTTGTGGAGAAAAAAGTCCGTGGTGGTGGCAAGCAGGTTGTATGTAGTAATGGCGACTACGAAGAAGAGAAAATTAAATAAAATGCAGAGTCCTGAAAATGAATTTCAGGCTCTTTTTGGTTGGAGCTTGACAAATTTCCCCCTTGTGTGTGAAACTAGAGGAAGAGTAATTTATCTAGGAGAAATCATGCGTATTATTTATCTCTGTATTGGCTTTATTTTACTGGCTTTAGCTGTTATTGGAGTTGTCTTACCACTTTTACCAACAACTCCCTTTCTTTTGTTAGCTATCGCTTGCTTTTCTAAATCTTCTAAGCGTTTTGAAGACTGGCTTTATCATACCAAGCTCTATCAAGCATATGTAGCTGATTTTCGTGAGACCAAGTCCATTGCGCGTGAACGTAAGAAAAAAATCATCGTATCCATCTACATTTTGATGGGGATTTCTATTTATTTTGCCCCTCTCTTACCAGTCAAAATCGGTCTAGGAGCTTTGACCATCTTTATCACCTACTATCTCTTTAAAGTTATTCCAGACAAAGAATAGGTAAAATTTGTTACTATTTCCCTTGGTAAAATTGAAAGCATATTTACAACAATATGATATAATAAATTCAAAGTAATCTTCAAGGAGAATCAAATGATTTACGAATTTTGTGCTGAAAATGTGACCTTGCTTGAAAAAGCGATGCAGGCTGGAGCTCGTCGAATCGAACTCTGTGATAATCTAGCAGTTGGTGGAACAACACCCAGCTATGGAGTGACCAAGGCAGCGGTTGAACTGGCAGCTAACTATGATACGACCATTATGACCATGATTCGTCCTCGTGGTGGCGACTTTGTCTATAATGATATGGAAATTGCTATCATGCTAGAAGATATTCGGTTGACTGCTCAGGCTGGAAGTCAAGGAGTTGTATTTGGTGTCTTAACTGCTGAGAAGAGGTTGGATAAAGCTAATCTGGAGAAGCTGATTGTTGCATCAAAAGGAATGGAAATTGTCTTTCACATGGCCTTTGATGAATTGAGTGATGAAGACCAGTTGGAGGCCATTGATTGGCTCAGTCAAGCTGGACTCACTCGTATCCTAACTCGTGCTGGTGTGTCTGGCGATTCACTAGACAAACGTTTCGCTCACTATCACAGAATTTTGGAGCACGCTAAAGGTAAAATTGAAATTCTACCAGGTGGGGGGATTGATTTGGACAACCGTCAAACCTTTATCGACCAACTGGGTGTAACACAATTACATGGAACCAAGGTTGTCTTTTAAAAAATAGAAAGGAACTGCTAGCTTTGGGTAGCAGTTTTCACTTATGTTTGAAATTTTTAAATCTTACCAGTTTAATCAAGAAAAGGCTCGTGCCTATGATTTTTTAGAAAGTAGTGGAGTTTGGACTTATAGTTGCCAGATTTTGCAAGGTGACTTTGTCATGGTTGTGTCCATTACTGCTGATAATGTGAGTTTTCAGGTCTTTGACCGGGAAACGGGCGACCTCTATCCTCAAGTCCATATGGAAAGCATGAGGGGAAGTTTTGTAGGAAGTGTCCGTGAGGCTTGTTTGGAGATTCTTTACCAGATTCGGAAGGCCTGTTTTGATGTGCAGGATTTCATCTTCCCTCAGACTAAACGAATCATGACTCAAGTTCAGGAAAAGTATGGTAATCAGTTGGAGTATCTGTGGGAAAAATCGCCTGATACAGCTGTATTGCGCCATGAAGGCAATCAAAAGTGGTATGCTGTTTTGATGAGAATTCCATGGGATAAGTTAGATAAGGGGAGAGAAGGGCTAGTAGAAGCAGTCAACCTCAAACACGATCAAGTAGTCGATTTGCTTTCACAAAAGGGCATTTATCCAGTCTTTCATATGAACAAACGCTACTGGATTAGTGTGGCTTTTGATGATACCTTGTCGGATGAAGAAGTACTGGAATTGATAGAAAGAAGTTGGAACTTAACCGTGAAAAAATAAGGAAATTCACTTGCGTTTTTAAATATTTTCAATTAGCAAAGTATTCTTTACTGAAGAAATTTTCAGAAAATAATGGATTTTTTCTTGACAAGAAATTTTTCCTATACTAGAATACTAAACAAGATATCAAACGAAGGAGAAAGTCAAACATGAAAACAGCTAAGTTTAATCAATTTGCTTTGTTGTTGAGGTACTTGGGCTAGTGCAAAAAGCATTAGTCCTGTTTGGCTTACCAAGCGGGAGTAAAGAAACATCTCGCTTGGGTTTCTGAGCGAGATGTTTCTTTACAACCATATTTGGAAAAGGGGAAATCTTATGCGAATAGTTGAGTTTCTAGATACCAGCCTTCGGGATGGAGAGCAGACACCTGGCGTTAATTTTTCAATCAAGGAAAACTTGCCATTGCAAGGCAACTGGAGAAATGGGGAATTTCTGTAATTGAAGCTGGTTTTCCGGCTGTTAGTCCAGATTCATTTATAGCCGTTCAAGAAATTGCTAAAGCCATGAAAAAAACAGCAGTGACAGGATTAGCTCGTTCTGTAAAATCTGATATTGATGCTTGTTATGAGGCACTTAAGGATGCCAAGTATCCACAGATTCATGTCTTTATCGCTACCAGTCCGATTCACCGCAAGTAGAAGCTCAATAAGAGCAAGGAAGAGATTCTAGAAGCTATTAAGGAGCATGTCTCTTATGCATGTTCTAAGTTTGAAGTGGTCGAATTCTCTCCAGAGGATGCGACTAGAACAGAGTTGGATTTCCTATTACAAGTTGTTCAAACAGCGGTTGATGCTGGTGCGTCTTATATCAATATCCCTGACACGGTTGGATTCACCACGCCAGAAGAGTTTGCACGCATCTTTGATCACTTGACTGAAAATATTAAATCAGATCATAAAGTTGTCTTTGGTGTCCACTGTCATGATGATCTCGGTATGGCAATTGCAAATACTTCGACAGCAATTAAACACGGTGCTGGACGTGTCCAGGGAACTATTAATGGTATCGGTGAACGCGCAGGTAATGTTGCTCTTGAAGAAGTAGCTGTTGCTTTGAAGATTCGTGAGGATTTCTTCCAAGCAACAAGTGATATTGTTTTGGATGAAACAATGAATACGTCAGAAATGGTTTCTCGCTTTTCTGGTATTCCAGTTCCTAAAAACAAGGCTGTGGTTGGTGGCAATGCCTTTTCTCACGAGTCTGGTATTCACCAAGATGGAGTCCTTAAAAACCCTCTTACTTATGAGATCATCACCCCTGAATTGGTTGGTGTTAAGAGTAATAGTCTTCCGCTTGGTAAATTGTCAGGTCGCCATGCCTTTGTCGAAAAACTAAGAGAATTGGCCCTAGACTTTACAGAAGAGGATATCAAACCACTCTTTGCTAAGTTCAAGGCACTGGCAGATAAGAAACAAGAAATCACAGATGCAGATATTCGAGCTCTGGTAGCTGGAACCATGGTTGAAAATCCAGAAGGCTTCCACTTTGATGATTTACAACTTCAAGCTCATGCAGACAATGATATTGAAGCGCTTGTTAGCCTGGCTAATATTGATGGTGAAAAAGTCGAATTTAATGCGACAGGGCAAGGTTCCGTTGAAGCAATCTTTAACGCTATAGATAAGTTCTTTAATCAATCTGTCTGCTTGGTGTCCTATACCATTGATGCTGTGACAGATGGAATTGATGCTCAAGCTCGTGTCTTGGTTACTGTTGAAAACAGAGATACAGAAACCATCTTTAACGCAGCAGGTCTTGATTTCGATGTATTGAAGGCTTCGGCTATTGCCTATATAAACGCTAATACCTTTGTTCAAAAAGAGAATGCTGGTGAGATGGGACGCAGTGTTTCCTATCGTGACATGCCTAGTGTGTAAAGGAGGATGCTATGACAAAGAAAATAGTAGTTCTAGCAGGGGACGGAATTGGCCCAGAAATCATGGAGGCTGGTTTAGAGGTTCTGGAAGCTCTAGCTGAAAAAACAGGTTTTGACTATGAGATTGATAGACGACCTTTTGGAGGTGCAGGTATTGATGCTGTAGGGGATCCCTTACCTGATGAAACTCTCAAGGCAAGTAGAGAAGCAGATGCCATTCTCCTAGCGGCTATTGGGAGTCCCCAGTATGATGAAGCAGCGGTTCGTCCTGAACAAGGACTGCTGGCTCTCCGTACGGAACTCAATCTCTATGCCAATATTCGCCCAGTCAAAATATTTGAGAGTCTCAAGCATTTATCACCTCTCAAAGCAGAACGAATTGCTGGTGTAGACTTTGTTGTGGTGCGTGAGTTGACAGGTGGGATTTACTTTGGAGATCATATCCTTGAAGAGCGCAAAGCACGTGATATCAACGACTATAGCTATGAGGAAGTGGAGCGAATTATTCGCAAGACCTTTGAAATCGTAAGAAGTCGGAGAAAAATCCTTACCAGCATTGATAAGCAAAATGTGTTGGTAACATCAAAATTCTGGCGGAAAGTAGCTGAGGAGGTCGCACAGGATTTCCCAGATGTGACCTTGGAACACCAGTTGGTAGACTCAGCTGCTATGCTTATAATTACCAATCCTGCCAAGTTTGATGTTATTGTAACGGAGAATCTTTTTGGAGATATTCTCTCTGATGAATCAAGTGTTCTATCTGGCACACTTGGGTTTATGCCATCAGCCAGTCACTCTGAAAATGAACCAAGTCTCTATGAACCTATTCACGGTTCAGCACCTGATATTGCTGGTCAAGGAATTGCCAATCCTATCTCCATGATTTTATCAGTGGCCATGATGTTGAGAGATAGTTTTGGACGTTATGAGGATGCGGAGTGCATTGAACGTGCTGTTGAGGTAAGTTTGGCAGCTGGTATATTAACGAGAGATCTAGGGGGACAGGCTTCAACAAAGGAAATGACAGAAGCCATTATTGCAAGGTTATGAAGTTAGACGAAAAAATTACTCTAGTCCTTTTGATTTGGAATGTTATGGTTTTCTTGATTTATGGCATTGACAAATCCAAGGCGAGGAGAAGAGCTTGGCGCATTCCTGAGAAAATCTTACTTATTTTAGCCTTTACTTTTGGTGGTTTTGGTGCCTGGCTAGCAGGAATCACTTTTCACCACAAGACTCGAAAATGGTATTTTAAAACAGTTTGGTTTCTTGGGATGGTGACTACACTAGTAGCCTTACATGTTATTTGGAGGTAATGGATGGCAGGAAAATCGATTTTTGATAAATTATGGAACCGTCATGTCATCACAGGAGAAGAGGGGCAGCCCCAACTCATGTATGTGGACCAGCACTATATTCATGAAGTGACCAGCCCTCAAGCCTTTCCAAGGATTACGAGATGCAGGTCGTAGATTGAGACGACCAGACTTGACATTTGGAACCTTTGACCACAATGTCCCGACAGTCAATATCTACGATATTCGAGATGTGATTTCTAAGGCTCAAATTGATAAGCTAGCTGAAAATGTTGAGGAGTTTGGGATTGAACATGCAGTCCACGGTTCTGAAAAGCAGGGAATCGTTCACATGGTTGGTCCAGAAACAGGACAAACCCAACCAGGGAAATTCATCGTCTGTGGAGATAGCCATACAGCAACCCACGGAGCTTTCGGATCAATCGCCTTTGGAATTGGAACCAGTGAAGTCGAGCATGTTTTCGCTACCCAGACCCTCTGGCAGGTCAAACCCAAGAAAATGCTGGTAGAATTTACAGGAGTTCCACAAAAGGGAGTTTACTCCAAGGATTTTATTCTCGCCTTAATTGCCAAGTACGGCGTTGCCTGTGGTGTTGGCTATGTGGTGGAATATCGGGGACAAGCGATTGATGCACTGAGCATGGAAGAACGAATGACCATCTGCAATATGTCCATCGAGTTTGGCTCTAAGATGGGAATCATGAATCTGGATCAGACTACCTATGACTATCTCAAAGGACGCGAGTGTGTTCCAGAGAATTTCGAAGAGGCTGTGGCTGATTGGAAAACAATTGTCAGTGATGAGGATGCCGTATACGATAAGGTTATCCAGATGGATGTCTCAGACTTGGCTCCCATGGTAACCTGGGGAACCAATCCTGCTATGGGTGTTGACTTTGACAGTAGATTCCCAGAAATTAAGGATATGAATGATGAGCGCGCTTATCATTACATGGACTTAGAACCTGGTCAAAAGCCAGCTGATATTGAACTAGGCTATATTTTTATCGGTTCTTGTACCAATGCTCGTCTCAGCGACTTGCAACTGGCTGCTCGATTTGTCGAAGGGAAGAAGATTGCCCCTAACTTAACAGCTATTGTGGTACCTGGTTCTCGACCAGTCAAACGAGCTGCTGAGAAGTTGGGCTTGGATAAGGTTTTCATAGATGCTGGCTTTGAGTGGAGAGACCCAGGTTGTTCTATGTGCCTAGGGATGAATCCTGATAAGATCCCTGATGGTGTTCACTGTGCCTCAACCAGCAATCGAAACTTTGAAGACAGACAAGGCTCTGGTGCTAAGACTCATCTCTGTAGTCCAGCTATGGCAGCTGCGGCAGCTATTGCAGGGCGCTTCGTAGATGTTCGGCAAATGCCAGAAGCCCAGTAAGGAGAGGATATGGAGAAATTTACAGTTTATACGGGAACGACCGTTCCTCTCATGAATGATAACATCGACACCGACCAAATCCTACCCAAGCAGTTTCTCAAGTTAATTGATAAGAAAGGCTTTGGTAAGTACCTCATGTATGTGTGGCGTTATTTGGATGACAAGTATACTGAGGATCCAGACTTTGTCTTTAACAGATCTGAATATCGTAAAGCAACTATCCTCGTCTCAGGGGATAACTTTGGGGCAGGGTCTTCGAGGGAACACGCAGCTTGGGCTCTAGCTGACTATGGTTTTAAGGTCGTGATTGCAGGATCTTTCGGTGACATTCATTACAATAATGAGCTCAATAATGGCATGTTGCCTATTGTTCAGCCCAGAGAGGTTAGAGAGAAACTAGCCCACTTGAAATCAAGCGATCAGGTAACTGTAGACTTGGAACAACAAAAAATCATCTCACCAATTGGAGAATTCACTTTCGAAATCGATGGTGAATGGAAACACAAGCTCTTAGAACCTGTATTCACAAAATGATAGAGCCTTTAAAAGACGATTAATGTGTGAAAGTTTGACAAAAGCAACCTCTGACGATACGGATTTTTCACGCTTTGAGAATCAATGATAGCATAGGTTGGAGTGGCTGCTCTACCAGCTTTCAGTCGCTTTTTTTAACCAGTTCCGTCAAAATGGTGTCCCACAAGCCGCTCTCTCTGGCACGACGAAAGAAACTCCAGACAGTTGGGGAAGGAGGGAAATCATGAGGGAGCATGCGCCATTTGCAACCTGTTTTAGTGATATACAAGGTGGCGTTCACGAGTTCTCGTTTAGCCCACTTATAGGTGCGATGTTGGGAGAAATAGGGTTCAAGTTTAGCCCATTCTTGATCGGTGAAATCGGTATCATATGCTTTTCGTATCACATCTTTAGTTTAACATTTTTTTTGTGAATACAGATTCTAAGTTTTTCTATAGGGAAGCTAAGGAAAAACTAACATAGGGAGAGAATCAACTTGGTTCTCTCTTTTTGGTATGGAAAGCAAGCTAAAATATAAACACAAACTTTTCAAAAAAATAAAATAACTTTTTATCTTGACAAGGACTAGAAAACTTGGTATCATATAAAAGTTGAGAAAAGCAGAAGTGAGAGCTTCTCGCCTTGTGACATCAAGTTGCCTGGCCCTACGGATGAAAAGTTTCTAAGAAACGCTATCATAACGTGCGGGCTTGTATTATTACGAGTCCGCTCTTGTTTTTCTCTAATAAAACAAAAGAGGTGAAAACCATAGCAAAGCAAGACTTATTCATCAATGATGAAATTCGTGTACGTGAAGTTCGCTTGATCGGTTTTGAGGGAGAACAGCTAGGTATCAAGCCACTCAGCGAAGCGCAAGCATTGGCTGATAGTGCAAATGTTGACTTAGTATTGATTCAACCCCAAGCAAAACCGCCTGTTGCAAAAATTATGGACTACGGTAAGTTCAAATTTGAGTATCAGAAAAAGCGAAAAGAACAACGTAAAAAACAAAGTGTTGTTACTGTGAAAGAAGTTCGTCTGAGTCCAACTATTGACAAGGGTGACTTTGACACAAAACTTCGCAATGCACGCAAGTTCCTTGAAAAAGGAAATAAAGTTAAGGTATCCATTCGCTTTAAAGGGCGCATGATCACCCATAAAGAGATTGGTGCAAAAGTTTTAGCCGAGTTTGCTGAAGCAACACAAGATATTGCCATCATCGAACAACGAGCTAAGATGGATGGACGCCAAATGTTCATGCAGTTGGCGCCAGCAACTGACAAAAAATAATTGTCAGAAAGTTAAATAAAGGAGAAAAAATCATGCCAAAACAAAAAACACACCGCGCATCAGCTAAACGTTTCAAACGTACAGGTTCTGGTGGACTTAAACGTTTCCGTGCTTACACTTCTCACCGTTTCCACGGAAAAACTAAGAAACAACGTCGTCATCTTCGTAAAGCATCTATGGTGCATTCAGGAGATTTCAAACGTATTAAAGCAATGCTTACTCGCTTGAAATAATAGCTTGACTGTAAGTAAAGAATTCTAGGAAATATTTGGAGGAAATAAAACATGGCACGTGTTAAAGGTGGCGTTGTATCACGCAAACGTCGTAAACGTATTCTTAAATTAGCAAAAGGTTACTATGGAGCTAAACACATCTTGTTCCGTACTGCAAAAGAACAAGTAATGAACTCTTACTACTATGCATACCGTGACCGTCGTCAGAAAAAACGTGACTTCCGTAAATTGTGGATTACTCGTATCAATGCGGCAGCTCGTTTGAACGGACTTTCATACTCACAATTGATGCATGGTTTGAAATTGGCTGAAATCGAAGTTAACCGTAAAATGCTTGCTGACTTGGCTGTTAACGATGCAGCAGCTTTCACAGCTCTTGCAGATGTAGCTAAAGCAAAACTTGGTAAATAATAACTGATGAGACTGGGACAGGATTGTCCCAGTCTTTTTAAAAATAAAGGAGAATATATGGCTTCAAAAATGTTACACACTTGCTTGCGAGTAGAAAATCTTGAAAAATCAATCGCATTTTATCAAGATGCTTTTGGTTTTAAAGAATTGCGTCGCAGAGATTTTCCAGACCATGCCTTTACGATTGTATATCTAGGACTTGAGGGTGATGACTACGAGTTGGAATTGACCTATAACTACGATCACGGTCCTTATGTGGTTGGAGATGGGTTTGCCCATATCGCCCTAAGTACACCTAATCTTGAAGCTCTTCATCAAGAGCACAGTGCAAAAGGCTATGAAGTGACTGAGCCAAATGGCTTACCAGAAACTGCACCTAACTATTACTTTGTCAAAGACCCTGATGGCTACAAGGTCGAAGTCATTCGTGAAAAATAATCCAGTAAAGTCAAGTAGAATGTTCGTTTTCTACTTGACTTTTTTTCTTTGAAAGAGTATACTAATACAAATTTAACCTTTAAGGGGAGTCCAGAGAGACTCACAAGGTGTCAGATAAAAGGGATAGGGGACTCTCTGTGGAGACTTTTTAAGTGTGCGCATGAGTTCTAGCCTAACCCAACTGAGGCCTTGCATTAGCAAGGTCTTTTCTTTATCTGGTCCCCTTAAATTTAAGGAGGAAAATCATGAATCCCACATGTAAGAAACGTTTGGGTGCCATTCGTTTGGAGATCATGAAGGTGGTCGCTCAGGAGGAAATTGCGCCAGCAATCTTTGAATTAGTCTTAGAAGGGGAAATGGTTGAAGCCATGCGAGCAGGCCAATTTCTTCATCTGCGTGTGCCTGATGATGCCCATCTTTTGCGTCGCCCTATTTCAATTTCGTCTATTGATAAGGCTAACGAGCAGTGTCATCTTATTTATCGGATTGAGGGAGCTGGAACCGCTATTTTTTCAACCTTAAGTCAGGGAGATACTCTTGATGTGATGGGCCCTCAGGGGAATGGTTTTGACTTGTCTGACCTTGATGAGCAGAGTCAGGTACTCCTCGTTGGTGGTGGGATTGGTGTTCCTCCCTTGCTTGAGGTTGCTAAGGAATTGTATGCGAGTGGTGTAAAAGTAGTGATAGTTCTCGGTTTTGCCACTAAGGATGCTGTTATTCTCGAAAAGGAATTGGCTCAGTATGGTCAGGTCTTTGTAACGACAGATGATGGTTCTTATGGCACTAAAGGAAATGTCTCCGTGGTCATCAAGGATTTAGACAGTCAGTTTGATGCTGTTTACTCATGTGGGGCTCCAGGAATGATGAAGTATATCAATCAAACTTTTTATGACCATCCAAGAGCCTATCTATCTCTGGAATCTCGTATGGCTTGTGGGATGGGGGCTTGCTATGCCTGTGTCCTAAAAGTGCCAGAAAGCGAGACGGTCAGCCAACGCGTCTGTGAAGATGGGCCTGTTTTCCGCACAGGAACAGTTGTATTATAAGGCAAAGTTTGAAAAAAAGATAAAAGCTAATTGATTTATTGTTTCTCCTAATTTTAGGTACACTAAAAAGAGGTCTTGCAAGCTGATTTTTGAAATTAAGCGACATTGAATCCGTGTTGTTGTGCAAAACGAACAGCGTCTTGAACAGACATCGTTTTATCAGGATTTCGTATTTCGGTCAGTCCTTGTAAAGCAGGATTGTAGTCTTCTTGTTTCCGTAGCATTTGGTACACAGAAACCAGTAATCTGCGACAGATAGCGATCATTGCTTTTCGATGACCACGGCGCTTCTTGAGTCTGAGATACTGGTTCTTGAATTCGAGATGTTTATCAGACTTGACAACCGCGTTAGCGATTTGGACGAGAAAAGGTTTGAGGTATCTCCCACCTTTGGAAATGTGAGTAGAGTATTTCTTGCCAGCACTTTCATTGTTAGCTGGAACTAAACCTGCCCACGAGCAGAGTTTTCCTGCATTATCAAAGACAGTCATATTTTCACCAATCTCAGAGATAATTCTGAGAGCAGATAGTTCATCTTTAAAACCAGGTACTGTTTGAATCAGCTTAACTTGTTCTTGATAGTCACGACCAAGTTCACGAATCATCTGTTCCAAGTCCTCTTTACAGATAGCTAAGGCATCGTAGTGAGCCTTGATGACTCTGATTTTCTCGGCTTGTTCTGGTGTTAGCTCGCCCTCTATAGCGATGTCCAAGTCTTGTACTTTATTCTTCATTCTCTTGTGAATGAGCTGCTCAATAGTTGGTTTCTCCTCTGGATTGTCAAAGATACTCTGGATAATCTTTTGAGCACTTTTTCCGAAACCATCGGAAACGACACTTGCAATTTGAAGGTTAGACCAAGTGAGACAATTCTGGTAACGATTTTTCTCGCTAACTTGGAGTTGTGTTAACTTCATACCATAGCGAAAGAGGTCACGGAGTTGTCTGATTTTGAGCGGGGGAATAAAGCTAGGAGCGACTAAATCATGCTTGAAGATGTCGGCAATCCACTGCGCATCTTTCTTGTCGGTTTTCTTTCCACGAATAGCCTCGACATACTTGGGATGAGCCAAGCAGACATTGGTATGTTCTTCTAGGATATTGAAAACAGGAATCCAGTATTTACCAGTAGATTCCATACAGACATCAAAGCAGGAATAGTATCCTAACCAATCACGTAGCTGAATGAGACCATTGGTAAAGGTGGAAAACCGTTTACGATGGTAGGTTGTAATTCCTTGATTATTGGTGATGGCAATAACTGCTACAATAAAGGTTTTATGCACATCAATTCCACAACAATTAGGATAAACAATTTTTAACATGAGGGGTCTCCTTTCACCAAATTTGAGTCTGCCTATCCCTTGACTGTTCTTCCCTTTGACAAACGAGTCGCTTATCCACATATAAGTTTAGGTGCTCAGAGTCACCGTTCTTGTGCTTGATGGGAAGAACTACACCTATAATTATTCGAGGTAGTGGCTATACCACTCACTTACTCTCCTCCTCGTGATTTGTAGTAGTGATAGAACTCCTCAACTCTATTGTAAACTAAAATAAAGAGCACAACATCTTTTCATTCGGTGTTGTGCCTTGAGTGAAACGAAAGGAATGAATGATAAGTATGCCTACAAATCGTTTACAAGTTTCTCTACCAGGATTGGATTTGAAAAATCCGATTATTCCAGCATCAGGCTGTTTTGGTTTTGGCCAAGAGTATGCCAAGTACTATGATTTAGACCTTTTAGGCTCTATTATGATTAAGGCAACGACTCTAGAACCACGTTTTGGGAATCCAACTCCCAGGGTGGCAGAAACGCCTGCTGGTATGCTCAATGCAGTCGGTTTGCAAAATCCTGGCTTAGAAGCTGTTTTAGCTGAAAAACTACCTTGGTTGGAAAGAGAGTATCCAAATCTTCCTATTATTGCCAATGTAGCTGGTTTTTCAAAACAAGAGTATGCTGCTGTTTCTCAGGGGATTTCCAAGGCAGCAAATGTAAAAGCTATTGAGCTCAATATTTCTTGTCCTAACGTAGATCATTGCAATCACGGACTCTTGATTGGTCAAGATCCGGATCTAGCTTATGATGTGGTGAAAGCAGCTGTAGAGGTCTCTAATGTGCCAGTTTATGTCAAACTAACACCTAGTGTGACGGATATCGTTACCGTCGCAAAGGCAGCAGAGGATGCGGGAGCAAGTGGCTTAACCATGATCAATACTCTAGTCGGTATGCGCTTTGATCTCAAAACTAGAAAATCAATCTTGGCCAATGGAACAGGTGGGATGTCTGGTCCCGCAGTTTTTCCAGTCGCTCTCAAACTCATCCGTCAAGTCGCCCAAACAACAGGCCTGCCTATCATTGGGATGGGAGGAGTAGATTCGGCAGAAGCTGCGTTAGAAATGTATATGGCTGGCGCCTCTGCTATCGGAGTTGGAACAGCCAACTTTATCAATCCATATGCTTGTCCTGATATTATCAAAAATCTGCCAAAAGTTATGGACAAATATGGCATTAACTGCTTGGAAGATCTCCGTCGCGAAGTCAAAGCCAGTCTGAGATAAGCTAGAACTTTCTTATTGTCAACAAGACATAGAATCTTCATCAATTTGTAATATTTCTGTTAGTTAACTATGTTACAATAGGTCTTATAAAATAGTAATAGTGTAGATAGTTTTCTACTGAGGAGAATAAAATGAAGAAGATACTACTTGCAAGTACTGTCGTTCTTTCTATGGCAGGATTTGCAAAGACAACTGTATATGCTGAAGAATCTCAGGTTACGAAAAAAACTCAGACCACAGATGTAGTCGAGAAAAAAGAAGAAGCTACTCCGAAAAAGGAAGTTCCCCAAGTGGGGTCCAAGAAAGAGCCGGTTGTAAAAGAGGAAAATTCTTCTAAAGATGACTCATCCAAAAAGGAAAAAAACGAGGAAGTTATCAAGGAAGGTTGGAAAAAAGAGCAAGGAAACTGGCGTTTTTATGAAAATAACCAGTCTGTCGTAAACTGGAAAAAAATTGGTGGCGTCTGGTATTACTTTGATAAAAACGGCATTATGCTCAGTAATACCATGGTTGATGATTACCTTGTCAAAGGTAGTGGTGCCATGGCAGAAAATGATTGGGTGAAAATATCTAACAAGTGGTACTATGCCACAGCTTCAGGCAAGATTTCTCGCAATAAATGGGAAAAGATTGAAGGCGTCTGGTATTACTTTAATCAAGATGGTGTTATGCTTAGCCGTACTATCTACAATGACTACCTCTTTCAAGGCAGTGGTGCCATGGCAGAAAATGATTGGGTGAAAATATCTGACAAGTGGTACTATGCCACAGCTTCAGGCAAGATTTCTCGCAATAAATGGGAAAAGATTGAAGGCGTCTGGTATTACTTTAATCAAGATGGTGTTATGCTTAGCCGTACTATCTACAATGACTACCTCTTTCAAGGCAGTGGTGCCATGGCAGAAAATGATTGGGTGAAAATATCTGACAAGTGGTACTATGCCACAGCTTCAGGCAAGATTTCTCGCAATAAATGGGAAAAGATTGAAGGCGTCTGGTATTACTTTAATCAAGATGGTGTTATGCTTAGCCGTACTATCTACAATGACTACCTCTTTCAAGGCAGTGGTGCCATGGCAGAAAATGATTGGGTGAAAATATCTGACAAGTGGTACTATGCCACAGCTTCAGGCAAGATTTCTCGCAATAAATGGGAAAAAATCAAAGGAACATGGTACTATTTCAATAGCGATGGTGTGATGGCAAGTAGCCAGTGGAAAAGTGACTACTATCTGAAAGATAGTGGTGCGATGGCGGAAAAAGAGTGGATTTTTGATAAATCCTACAATAGCTGGTTCTACTTGAAGTCAGGTGGGGCCTACGCTTCCCGTGAATGGATTGGTTCATACTACCTTAAATCTGGTGGCTATATGGCCAAAAATGAATGGATTTTTGATAAAGATTACGATGCTTGGTACTATCTAAAAGATGATGGTCGATATGTAACAGGTACTTTCACGATCAAAGGTAAAGAGTATTCCTTCCAGAATAATGGGAAGTGGATCTCAGAGGTAAAATATTACAAAGTGAAGCCAATTACTGCTTATGTTTATAGCGCTTCTGGTGAAAGATTGAGTTATGTATCACAGGGAACCATCGTCTCACTCGGAGATGCACAATCTAAAAAAGATAGTCAAATACCAGTCAATATTTCTGGTTTATCCGGCTTCATGAATAAAAGTGATTTAGTAGCTATTGATAAAGATAGTGAATTTGTCCCTCATTATACAAGTGATGGTAAGTATTTTTACCATGAGTTATCACCTTATGTAAGTCTCCGTGTTGCGCCACATAGCTCAGCTATGACCATTGGTAAGAAATATTATTCAACTGATGGGATTCATTTTGATGACTTTACCATTGAAAATCCCTTCCTCTTTAGAAATTTGACTAAGCCAAGTAATTACAGCGCAGCCGAATTGGATAAAGTTTATTCTTTGATGAATATTCGGGATAGTCGCCTTGCTGGTAAGGGAGCTGTTTTTAAGGAAGCTGAGGAACGCTATAGTGTGAATGCACTTTACTTGATGGCGCATAGTGCACTCGAGAGTGCTTGGGGGCGGAGCCAGATTGCAAAGGATAAGAATAACTTCTTTGGAATTGCGGCTTATGATTCGAGCCCATATACCTCGGCCAAAAAATTTGATGATGTGGACAAGGGGATTCTCGGTGCGGCTAAGTGGATTCGCGAGAACTATATTGACCGTGGAAGAGACCACCTTGGGAACAAAGCTTCTGGCATGAATGTACTCTATGCTTCTGACCCATACTGGGGAGAGAAAATTGCTAGTATCATGATGACTATCAATAGCAAACTTGGTGGGAAAGACTAGGGAAGAACAAAATCGGGAACCATGATAGATTGGTTGTCGATTTTTTGTTATAATAAAAATAAGTAGCCAACAAAGGAGAACAACATGACATTTGAAGAAATCCTGCCTGACTTAAAGGCTAAGAAAAAATATGTACGTACTGGTTGGGGAGGTGCTGAAAACTATGTCCAACTTTTTGACACCATTGAACAAAACGGGATTGCACTTGAAGTGACACCTTATTTCCTAATCAACGTGTCTGGAGAAGGAGAAGGTTTTTCCATGTGGAGCCCGACACCTTGTGATGTTTTGGCGACAGATTGGGTAGAAGTACATGACTAGACGTGTATTGATTACAGGTGTGAGTTCAGGGATTGGTCTGGCTCAAGCTCGCCTCTTTTTAGAGAATGGCTATCAAGTTTATGGAGTTGACCAAGGTAAAAATCCACTCTTAGAAGGTGATTTTCACTTTTTACAGAGAGATTTGACCTTGGACTTGGAGCCTATTTTTGACTGGTGTCCTCAGGTGGATATTTTGTGCAATACTGCAGGAGTTTTGGATGATTACAAACCACTTTTGGAGCAATCAGCTCAGGAAATTCAAGAGATTTTTGAAATCAACTACATAGCTCCTGTTGAGCTAACTCGACATTATTTGACACAAATGCTGGAAAATAAAAAAGGAATCATTATCAATATGTGCTCCATCGCTTCTAGCCTAGCTGGCGGAGGTGGTCACGCCTATACCTCGTCTAAGCACGCCTTGGCTGGCTTTACCAAGCAGTTAGCTCTAGACTATGCTGAAGCTGGGATTCAGGTCTTTGGGATTGCTCCAGGGGCAGTTAAGACAGCTATGACTGCTGCCGACTTTGAACCAGGTGGCTTAGCTGACTGGGTGGCTAGTGAAACGCCAATCAAGCGCTGGATTGAGCCAGAGGAAGTAGCGGAGATTAGCCTTTTCCTAGCAAGTGGAAAAGCAAGCACTATGCAAGGACAAATCATGACAGTGGATGGTGGTTGGAGTTTGAAGTAGGAGGAGTTGGATGGAAATCAAAAATCACTTTGGAGTCTATGGTGTTTGCTATAAACATGGTTGTCTTCTTTGTATTCAAAAAACATCTGGTCCCTACAAAAATAGGTTAGACCTTCCCGGTGGCAGTCAGCAACTTGGTGAAGGACTGACGGAAACTCTGATTAGAGAAGTTTTGGAAGAGACGGGATTTACTGTTAGAAGCTACTCCAATCCTCGAATCTACGATGTTTTCGTCAGGGAAGAGTTAACAAATTTTATGGTTCACCATATCATGGCATTGTATGATGTTGAGATAAACGAGAAGGCATCTCAAGTGAATATTTCTGAAACTGTCTCTGATGGTATGAATGATTCTCTTGGATATGTTTGGAAGGCAATTCAAGAAAGCACAGAAGAAAATGCATCGCCATTAGTCTTGAAGGTAAGTCAAAATTCAGAACCTGTATTCACAAAATGATAGAGCCTTTAAAAGCCGATTAATGTGTGAAAGTTTGACAAAAGCAAGCTCTGACGATACGGATTTTTCAACATCCTTAGCTAATCTTCGAGAGTGATTCA
>NZ_CAMPPY010000013.1 GCF_946902915.1 Streptococcus sp. Marseille-Q5986
ACTTATAGGTGCGATGTTGGGAGAAATAGGGTTCAAGTTTAGCCCATTCTTGATCGGTTAAATCGGTATCATATGCTTTTCGTATCACATCTTTAGTTTAACATTTTTTTGTGAATACAGATTCTTAGATTATCAGTTTCTGCTTTTTCTTCTTTTCCTATTCCTCTTTGAAAGTTCTATAATGAAGTTAGCCACCCAGCCTTTCTGAAAATATAATGCTTGAACTAGCTTATAGTTAGCTCCTGTTGTCAAATGAAATCTAGTTATAGGCATAAGAAAACACCTCTGTGTTATACTTGTTGTTCACCACAAATACAAGAAAGGCACAGAGATGCAAAACAATTATACTATAAAAGCGAAACACTTGACAATCCATAGTCGTCGCTTAATCGAACGATGGAAAATAGAAGGGAAATCAAATAGAGAAATCGCCTCTCTACTTGGAAAAGCTCTGATTGAACAATTTCTCCTTAAAATTCAAACTCTGCTAGCACATCTTGACCACTTGTGGCCAGTTTTGCTCCCTCTTGGATTAGGTGGTGACAGCCATCTGAATGGCCATCTAAAATGTTCCCTGGAATGGCAAAGACATCGCGCCCTTCCTCCATAGCACGCTCACAGGTGATGAGGCTGCCTGAGCGCATCCTCGCCTCTGCTACAATAACACCACGGCAAAGTCCTGCAATGATACGATTTCGAGCTGGAAAATGAAATTTCAGAGGTTGCTCGCCAGGTCCATATTCACTGAGAACCAGATGGTCATTGCCAATGTACTCCTGCAAGCGTTTGTTGGCTTTAGGGTAGAAAACATCCAATCCTGTTCCAATGACAGCAATCGTTCTCCCACCATTCTGGAGTGCAGCCATGTGGGCAGCCGTATCAATCCCTTTAGCCAAACCACTGACCACGATTAACTCGTTTTCCAAACCTTGAATGACTTTCTGAACCGACTTTGCACCCTGACTAGAACATGAACGGCCCCCTACAACAGCAATCTTTGGAAACTTCAACAAGTCCAGATTTCCTTTATAAAACAAGAGCACTGGAGCATCATAAATCTCACTCAAATCCCAAGGATAACAATCATCAAGAATAGAAAAGGATGGAAATTTCTGAAATTCCTTCTCCAACTGTGCATCATCTATCTGGAAATAGCGTTCCATAAAAACCGCAGGATTACGGCATCCTGAAATTTCTGCAATATCACCTAGCAAGAGCTCCTGATCAACACTCTCGTCATATTCAAGAATAGTTAAAATCTGTTGATTGGTCAGCCCAGCTTTTCTCAATTTGTAAATCTCATAGTTTGTAATCTTCATATACAACTCCGTTTCTTTTGCTACTCATCTATCTATTCGAAAATAAAATAAAAAAGAAGACATGATAAATTGATTTTTGTATTTCCAACTTTCGTATGTGATAGCTTGATTCATCAAAAATACAAAAAAACTCTTGAGAAATCTTCAAGAGTTTTGCTTTCTATTTCTATTCTTCGTCCATGCTCAAGACGCTGAGGAAGGCTTCTTGTGGGACTTCTACTGATCCGATTGCTTTCATGCGTTTCTTACCAGCTTTTTGTTTTTCAAGGAGTTTGCGTTTACGAGAAACGTCACCGCCGTAACATTTGGCAAGTACGTTCTTACGAAGGGCCTTGATATCAGTACGAGCCACGATCTTGTGCCCAATAGCTGCTTGGATTGGCACCTCAAATTGTTGACGAGGGATGATTTTCTTGAGCTTATCAACGATGAGTTTCCCGCGTTCGTAGGCAAAGTCCTTGTGAACGATAAAGCTGAGGGCATCCACCTTGTCTCCATTGAGAAGGATATCCATTTTGACCAGCTTAGATGGGCGATACTCTGACAATTCATAGTCAAAACTTGCATAACCACGTGTTGAAGACTTGAGTTTATCAAAGAAATCAAAGACGATTTCAGCAAGTGGAATTTGATAGATAACATTGACACGGTTATCATCAATATAGTCCATAGTCACAAAGTCCCCACGTTTGCGCTGAGCTAATTCCATTACTGCTCCGACAAACTCCTGCGGTACCATAATTTGCGCCTTAACATACGGCTCTTCAATGGTCGCAATCTTGGTTGGGTCTGGGAACTCTGATGGGTTTGACACATCCATAGATTCCCCGTCGGTCAAATTAACTTTATAGATAACAGACGGCGCTGTCATGATGAGGTCGATATTGAACTCACGTTCCAAACGTTCTTGGATAACATCCATATGGAGAAGTCCAAGGAAGCCACAACGGAAACCAAATCCAAGTGCCTGAGATGTTTCAGGTTCAAACTGCAAGCTGGCATCGTTGAGCTGCAATTTTTCAAGGGCTTCACGAAGGTCATTATACTTGTTTGATTCGATTGGATAAAGACCCGCAAAGACCATAGGGTTCATTCGCTTGTACCCGTCTAGTGGCTCTGCAGCAGGATTGCTTGCTAGGGTCACTGTATCTCCGACACGCGTGTCTTGAACTGTCTTGATAGAAGCCGCAATATAACCAACGTCACCTGTCGCTAGGAAATCACACCCTACTGCTTTCGGCGTGAAAATACCAACTTCCGTCACATCAAAGGTCTTTCCATTGCTCATGAGCTGAATCTTATCGCCAGGTTTAACTACTCCATCCATAACACGCACTTGGAGAATAACCCCGCGGTAAGCATCATAGACCGAGTCGAAAATCAAGGCCTTGAGTGGCGCCGTTACATCACCCGTTGGTGCTGGCACTTTTTCAACGATTTGCTCGAGGATTTCTTCGATTCCAATACCAGTCTTAGCAGAAGCTAAGACCGCTTCGCTGGCATCCAGTCCAATGACATCCTCAATCTCTGTACGAACACGCTCTGGATCAGCTGCTGGTAGATCAATCTTGTTAATGACTGGCAGAATTTCCAAATCATTATCCAAGGCTAGATAAACGTTGGCAAGAGTTTGCGCCTCAATCCCTTGGGCCGCATCAACCACCAAAATCGCTCCTTCACAGGCAGCTAGAGAACGCGACACTTCATAGGTAAAGTCCACATGTCCAGGCGTGTCAATTAAGTGGAAGATATAGGTCTCGCTATCTTTTGTAGTGTAATTGAGTTCGATGGCATTGAGTTTAATGGTAATCCCACGTTCACGCTCAAGATCCATACTATCCAGAAGTTGGGCTTGCATTTCACGACTAGAAACGGTCTCCGTCTTTTCCAAAATGCGGTCTGCTAGCGTTGATTTCCCATGGTCAATATGGGCGATAATAGAGAAGTTTCGAATCTTCTCCTGTCGTTTTTTTAATTCTTCTAAGTTCATGATGCTCTTCCTTTCAGGGTATCTATTAATTATAAATTGTTTTTAACATTTTGACAAGACCATACCCTGCTAGGAGTACTAATCTTCGGCAATAAAGCCATCATTTTCGATAAAGTGGTGTTCTGTCATTCCTTGGTCTGTAAAGACGATTCCATGAAGGACACCACCATAGACAGCTCCTCCATCCATGCCAATCTTGCCATCATCTGTTATCCAAAGCTCAGCTGTACCTCGGTCTTGCTTGAGCAAACCATAAACCGGTGTATGCCTAAAGACAATGGTTTTTTCAGTATGATTTTCGGCTTCGTGGAATGGTTTTCTGAGCTAGACTTTCTTGTAATCAGTCGTTTCATGCCAATCATCCAAGGTCAAATCAATACCAGCATGAACAAAGATATACTTGTCTGTCTCTACTACAAATGGCATTTGACGAATAAATTCTACCAAGTCTGCCGCTTCAGTCGCAACCCGTTTGGCATCTTCCACGCCATCAACTGGTGCATCCAAGGGACGACCTAAAATAGAGTTAATAGTTGTATCTCCACCATTGCGACGATAGTGGTCATAGCTTTCCTCAGTATTGTCCAACCAAGTCAAAAACATATACTCGTGGTTTCCTGATAAACAGATAGCCCCTTGATTATCAACCAAGTCCTTAACCATTTCTAGAACACGGCGACTGTCTTCACCACGGTCAATCAAATCCCCTAGAAAGAGCAACTGAGTTTGGCCATCCCAGGTTTTCCGTGAACATCTCCAATTACATAATAGTCTGTCATCTTATTTCTCCCTGTTTCTCAACAATTCTCTGGCTTGCGTCAGGGCAGCTTCCGTCACATCATCACCTGCCAACATCTTGGCAACTTCCTCAACTCGCTCTTCAACCGTCAAGAGACGAACAGTCGAAACCGTTGAATGCTCATTGCTAATCTTCTCAATAAAGAATTGATAATCCGCGATGGCAATCACTTGTGGAAGGTGAGAAATAGCAAGAACCTGACCATGCTGACCAATCTTGTGAATCTTCTGCGCAATAGCTTGGGCAACACGACCTGAAACTCCCGTATCCACTTCATCAAAGACAATACTTGTCTTGCCTTCTTTACGTGAAAATGCAGACTTAATGGCTAGCATGAGGCGAGACAATTCCCCGCCAGACGCAACCTTGACCAAGGGTTTAAAGTCTTCACCAGGGTTGGTTGAAATATAAAACTCAACCATTTCATTGCCCTCCCGACTGAATTTGCCCTTGCTAAAACGAACCTGAAACTGGGCTTTTTCCATATAAAGGTCCTGCAGTTCTTGTTTAATCTCAGCTTCGAGCTGCTGAGCCAAGTCATGACGAGCAGAGGCAAGTTGACCAGCCAAATCGACAAGGTTAACTTCTAATTTCTTAAGTTCTGCTTCCATGTCTTCAGAAGAAAGGTTGTTGCCTGTCAAGAGATTGTATTCTTCTGTAATTTTAGCAAAATAAATCAAGACATCATCCACAGTTCCACCGTACTTACGGGTAATAGTATGAAGGAGGTCCAAACGATTCTCGACCTGCATAAGACGATTGCCGTCAAAATCAAGGTCCTCAATAATAGCTTCCAGACGCTTGCTAATATCTTCTAAGACATAGTAGGTCTCAGACAGGGAGCTTGAAATTTCACGGTATTCGGTGTCATACTCTTCGACACTTTCCATGTCATTCATGGCTGAGCGAACATTGGCCAAACTTGAAAAGTCTTCATTATCCAACATGCTATAGGCATTGGTCAATGTATCCGCAATATTTTTATGGTTGAGAAGTTTCTCTCGCTCTTGGTTGAGAGCTAGATCTTCTCCAGCCTGCAAGTTTGCTGCCTCAATCTCTGCCATTTGAAATTCCAACATTTCAATACGAGCCTTGTGTTCCTGTTGGTTTTTCTTGACTTCCAAAACCTGCTTGCGCATTTTTCGATAGGCATCAAAACTCGTCTGATAGGTTTCTTTCAAGTCCCAAAAAGCTGCATCGCCAAATTCATCCAGCATCTGGATGTGCAGTTGAGGACGCATTAACTCCTCTTGGTCATGCTGACCATGAATATCTACTAGATGTTGACCAATAACACGCAAGACAGACAGATTGACCATCTGGCCATTCACACGGCTGATACTACGACCATTTTGCAAGATTTCTCGACGGATGATAATTTCATCACCCAATTCTAAACCTTGCTCATCAAAAATTTCCTGCAAAAGGCGACTATTCTCAACTGAGAAAAGTCCCTCAATCTCTGCCTTTGGTGCACCATGACGAATAACATCTGTCGTCGCACGAGCTCCCAACATCATATTCATGGCATCAATGATAATCGACTTCCCTGCACCCGTTTCCCCAGTCAGGACAGTCATTCCCTTTTCAAAATTGAGGGAAATAGCCTCAATAATGGCAAAGTTTTTTATCGAAATTTCAAGTAACATATAGACCTACCAATTTTTTACTTGTTCAAAGATTTCCTTAGCTGCCTCTGCTGTTCTAGCTACAATTAAGATAGAATCATCATCAGCTAGACAGCTAAAAATCTGTTCAGAAAATGCTTCAACCAACTGACTCTTCACAAAAATAGTATTTCCAGGAATGACAGAAAGGTTGATCATATTTTCCATTAACTCAGAACTCACAATATTGTCCTCGGCCAACTGCAAACTTTTGACGATTGATTTTGGCAACTCATAGATATAGGTGTTGTTCTTCAAAGGAATTTTAACAATCCCAAGCTCCTTTATGTCCCTTGAGACAGTGGCTTGAGTAGCAGAAATACCTGCTTCCTTTAAGTGTTCAACAATTTCTTCCTGAGTCCCGATTTGATAATCCGTAACAAATCTTCCAATTTTTTCAAGTCTCTCTTTTTTATTCATCTTTAAATTCTCTATGCGCTCTCTCTACAACTTTTTCTATTTCAGGAGCAACTTGATTACTTGCTCCCTCTTCCTTTTTCAAATATGTCAGAAATTCGATGTTTCCATGTCCACCTTGGATAGGAGAAAAGTCCAAACCAAGGACTGAAAAACCTTCCTCTACTGCCATAGCAGTGACAGATTCAAGGACAGCTTGATGAACCTTGGCATCGCGAATGATTCCATTTTTCCCAATCTGCTCACGACCTGCTTCAAACTGAGGTTTGACCAGAGCCACAACCTGCCCTTGATCTGCCAAGACACGGTGCAAGGCAGGTAGAATCAAACTTAAGGAAATGAAACTCACATCAATACTGGCAAAGCTCGGTTCCTTTTCGAAATCAGTCTTTTCAGCATAGCGGAAATTGAACTGCTCCATACTGACAACCCGAGAATCTTGGCGTAGTTTAAAGGCTAACTGATTGGTACCAACATCCACTGAGTAGACAAGCTCAGCACCATTCTGCAACATGACGTCAGTAAATCCTCCAGTGGAGGCCCCAATATCAATTGTTGTCGCTCCTTCAACTGACAAATCAAAGATCTGCAAGGCCTTCTCCAGTTTTAGACCACCACGACTGACATACTTGAGTTTTTCACCCTTGAGTTTTAGCTCAGTATCGTCTGGGATTTTCTCTCCTGGTTTATCAAAACGTTCTCCATTCAGGACTGCCACAACCAGACCAGCCATGACACCGCGCTTGGCCTGCTCTCGCGTTTCAAACAAGCCCTGTTTATAAGCTAGTACATCCACTCTTTCCTTAGCCATTGATTCTCAAACTTTCTACTACACTTACAATCGATTCTATCTCAAAGGGAACCTGCTGGGCAATTTCTTCTAGTTTTGCATTAGCTTGATCCAGAGTTTGGTTACAAAAAGCAATCGCCTCCTCCAAACCCAACAAGGCTGGATAAGTTGACTTTTCTGCCTGCAAATCCTTTTGTGGAGTCTTGCCAATTTCCTCAAAACTAGCTGTCACATCTAGCACGTCATCTCGAACTTGAAAGGCAAGCCCAATCAATTCACCAACCGTTTTCAGTTTTGCTTGTATTTCAGGTGCCAATTCAGCTATAATAGCAGCTGCTTGGAAAGGAAAGGCCAGTAATTTTCCAGTCTTATTAGCATGAATGGTCTGAAGTTCTTCCAAAGATAAATGCTGATGTTCACCCTCCATGTCCAAAACCTGACCTGCAACCATGCCCAGACTTCCTGAAGCAAGCGATAAGTTGGCAATCAAGTCCACCTTGATCTGACTGGGCAAATCTGCCTGCGCTATCAAGGCGTAAGGATCTAGGAATAAAGCATCTCCTGCCAATATTGCCATCGCTTCGCCAAATTTCTTATGATTGGTCAACCGCCCTCGACGGTAATCATCATCATCCATGGCAGGAAGATCATCGTGAATCAAGCTCCCTGTATGAATCATTTCCAAGGCCGCAGCCACTTGCGCGTGAGCAGGTTTAATAGCGACCTGCAAGGCTTCCAGAACTTCTAACAAAAGAAAAGGCCGAATACGCTTGCCACCAGCATGAATAGAATAGAGAACAGACTCTCTTAAGCTCGAAGCAAACTGCTGGTCTCCATAAAAGTCTTCCAAAGCCGACTCGACAAGAGCTAATTTTTCTTGCTTTTTCATTCAAAATCACTTTCTGTTCCGTCTTCTTGCATGACCTTGACCAAGGTCTTTTCAGCCTTGTCCAGCGTCGCTTGGAGCTCTTTTGACAAGACCATACCCTTTTGAAAGGCAGCAATCGCATCTTCCAGAGCAATTTCACCATTTTCCAAACTTTGGACAATGGTCTCCAGTTCTGCTAGATTTTCCTCAAATTTCTTTTGTTTTGACATCTTTAACCTCTAATTCTACTCGACCATCTCGCATCAAAAGCGTCACTTGGTCTTTTTTCTTCAAACTCTCAACCGAATCAATCACGAACTCTTCTTTTTTGACAATAGCATAGCCACGCGCCACGATTCGACTAGTATCCAACATGAGAAGGGCTTCTGAAAGTCGCTTCACCTCAGCAACCTTGGCATCATAAACCAGCGCCATTTGGCTACGTAAAAGCTTGTCCAACTGACCTAAACGGTCTTGATAGCGTTGGATTTTGGTAACAGGTGATAATTGCACCAGTTGATGCGTCCTTGCTTGTACTATCTGTTTATTATCAGAAATCCGTGTTCGCAAACTTTGTTTTAAGCGCAGTTGCAGTTGATCCAAGCGTTGCAAATAGCCATCATACAAACGCTCTGGCTGTCTAAAGATAACAGACTGACTGCATTTTTTCAAAGCTTCTTGTTTTTTAGATAGGACATTTCGTACTGCCGTTGCCATCCGTTTTTCTTGATTTTGCAAATGAGCCAATACATCCAACTTGATCACAGGTGTCGCCAGTTCAGCTGCCGCTGTCGGCGTCGCAGCTCGTCTATCTGCCACAAAATCTGCCAAGGTCACATCCGTCTCATGGCCCACACTAGAAATAACTGGCAAACGAGATTCAAAAATAGCCCGTACCACAATTTCTTCGTTAAAGGCCCAGAGATCCTCGATGGAACCACCACCACGACCAATAATCAGCAAGTCCAAATCGTCCTGTTGATTAGCACGCTCAATATTTCGAGCAATTTCCTCCGCAGATCCTTCACCTTGAACCTTGGTCGGATAGAGAAGAATTGCCACACCTGGAAAGCGCCTGCTGACGGTCGTGATAATATCTCGAATAACGGCTCCACTGCGACTGGTTACTACACCAATTCTCTTAGAAAATTGGGGCAGAGGTTGCTTGAAGCATTCTTGAAACAGGCCTTCTTCTGTCAATTTTTTCTTGAGTTGTTCAAACTGAATCGCAAGCGCACCAACTCCATCAGGCTCTGCCTTTTCAATGATGATGGAGTAGCTACCACTTGGTTCATAGACCTGCACACGCCCAATTACATTGATCTTCATCCCTTCTTCCAGATCGAAACCTAATTTCTGATAAATCCCAGACCAGATGGTCGCTTGAATGACTGCGTGATCATCTTTTAGGGAGAAATATTGGTGAGTAGGTCGTTTACGAAAGTTGGAAACTTGACCAGTTAAATAGACCCGTTCCAAGTAAGGGTCTTTATCGAATTTCATTTTCAGATACTTGGTCAAAGTTGTGACCGATAAATACTGTTCCATCTCCACCTACTATTCATTTTCTTGCTCTTTTATGGGTATTATTATACCAAAAATATGCTTAAAAATCTCCATTTATATACCATCATGAGGGAAAATAGAAAAAGGAGACATTGCCTCCTCATCTGATTATTTACTGTTTCGAGCTTCTTCCAAAATCTTTTCAATCTTGGTCGTCAAAAGATCGATAGCGACTGTATTGCTGACTCCCTCAGGAATGACGATGTCTGCATAACGCTTAGTCGGCTCGATAAACTGGTGGTACATAGGTTTGACCACATTTAAATACTGTTCAATAACGCTATCAAGGCTACGGCCACGCTCTTCCATATCACGCTTGATACGACGAATAATGCGCACATCATCATCTGTATCCACAAAAATCTTGATATCCATCAAATCGCGCAGACGCTTGTCCTCCAAAACCAAAATTCCCTCAATGATAAAGACATCTTGAGGTTCTTGACGATAGGTCTTGCTGCTCCGTGTATGCGCTGTATAGTCATAAGTAGGAATATCTACCGGACGCCCTGCCAACAATTCCTTAATTTGCTCGATCATCAAGTCTGTATCAAAAGCAAATGGATGGTCATAGTTGGTTTTGACACGCTCTTCAAAGGTCAAATGAGACTGATCCTTGTAGTATGAATCGTGCTCAATCATGGAAATCTTTTCATCAGGGAAGTGCGATAAAATGGCTCTTGAAACACTAGTTTTACCACCACCAGAACCACCTGTCACTCCGATAATGATTGGTCTATTTTGCATGCTATCCTCCGTTTTTTTATCCGTCGTCTATTCTATCACATTTTTTGCAAAATTTATAGTCTGATTTGGATAGTCTAGGGGAAACAACACTCCCTACACCTCAGTTATACTAGCTAAAAACCTTCCTTGGCTTGTAGAGATTGCCTCGTTTTTCTAGAATAGCTAGCAATTGATCGCCTTCAAAAGCAGCCAATTCTTGGTCTGTTTGGTCGAGCTCAATAAAGCGACCAAAGCGCACTTCTGTAGCATCTTCTGAACTTAGAAAAACTTTGACAAGATCACCTGTCCCAATCTCTAGAGGATGGAGAAAGTCTAATTGCCCATCCTCCACTTTTTCAGCAATTTCTTCCAAGGTAAGAGCATCCTCAAGTTGCAAACCTGCTGCACTAGTCCGTGTCAGATGTGACATATGAGCCGCATAACCCAGTTTTTCTCCTAAGTCAATCGATAATGTACGGATATAAGTCCCCTTGCTGCATTTCACACGAAAAGTAAAGCGTGCAAGATGACCCTCATAAGAAATCGGGCTTATCCGCTCAAACTGATAAATGGTCACCTGACGTTCTGGACGCTCCACTTCCTGACCAGCACGCGCATACTCATAGAGCTTGCGACCATTGACCTTGACAGCCGAATACATAGGCGGAATTTGAGTAATAGGCCCAGTCAAGCTAGCAATCGCTTCATCGACAATCTTTTCATCCAGGGGCGACAAAACAGGTGTCTCTGCGACCACTTCCCCACTGGCATCCTCAGTCGTCGTTGAATAGCCAAGAGTGATTTCCCCCTCATAGACCTTGCCCTCATCCTGCATAAACTCGACCATACGTGTCGCCTTGCCAACCGCAATGGGCAAAACGCCCACTACATCCGGATCCAAGGACCCACCATGACCAATTTTCTTAGTTCCCAAAATCTTACGCAGTTTAAAAACCGCATCATGCGAGGTCATCCCCGCTTCTTTTTTTAAGTTGATAATACCGTTCATTTTTGCTTTCTCACTCCCCCTTCAACGCTTCGAACTTCGCCTTCATAGTTGGATTTTTTCGAGTCAATTTTTTAACAGAGACATCTTCCAATTTGTTGCTAGCTAGACGGAGTTGGTTTTCGGATGTGGTTAGGAACTTTTTGACCTCTTCCATACGCTTAATAGCCTTATCGATTTCATCGATAGCTTTAGCAAAGTTGGTCGAAGCTGAGTTGTAGTTCTTAGCAAAGGCTAGTTTAAAGGCGTCCAAATCTTCCTCAAAATGCGTAATATCGATATTTTGTTCACGGACAAGTGCCAACTCCTGCTTGTATTTAAGAGAATTAAGCGCCGCATTTCGCAAGAGCCCAATCAACTGAATAAAGAACTGTGGACGAACCACATACATCTTTTCATACTCGTGGCTAACATCAACAATCCCTGTGTTAAAGTAGGCATTATCTGCCTCAAGCATGGTCACCAAAACTGCATATTCACAGTTCTTCTCCCGACGGTCCTTGTCCAATTCCTTGTAGAAGTCTGCATTCTTACGCTTCTTCTCTGTTCCATCCGCTTCGTTTTTCATCTCAAACATGATAGAAATGATTTCGACCTCATTTTCATCACATTCACGGAAGATAAAGTCCCCCTTAGACCCACGCGCAGAGACCTTGTTATCCTTCTTAAAGTAGGCATTTGGAAAGGCAAAACTGCGGACCTTGTTAAACTCACTTTCCGCATACTGTTCCAGACTTTCCCCAATCGCTTTTGTAGATTGTTGACCTTTGAAATTCTTATAAAACTCGACTTGTTCGCTAGCTGCCTTGAGCTGGGCTTCGTAGTTTTGCTTAACAGAAGCCAAAGATAACTCATTTTCCTTTTCTTGCAAGAGGAGCTGATTTTTGACCTGATCTCGTTCTTTTTCTAGGTCAGAAAGGGTCTTTTGTAGTTGATTTTCATGTTCCAAACGCAAGGTCGCCAATTGGTTTTCCAAGGCCTGTACTTCCTTTTCCTTGACCAAGAGAGCCTGATGACTTGTTTGTTCAACCTCTTTCTTGGCTAACTCTTTCTCTGTATCAAACTTTTGAATTTGACTCTGCAATTGTGCAATTTCTTGATCCTTCTGAGCCAGTTTAGACTGTTGCTCATTCATGACCTTTTGCTCAGCCAAGACCAGTTCCTGCCTCATGCGATCGTGTAGTTCCTTATCAAACTCTGCCGTTCTCACTTGAGACAATAGTTTAGCATACTGGCTTTCATTTACTGTAAAGACTTCCCCACAGTTGGGACATTTGATTTCGTTCATTACATTCCTCTTTCTAGACTTCTGTAACCATTATATCATGCCTGAGGGAAAATCAAAAACAGTGAGTCAAAACCCACTGTTTATCTTCTTTTACTTTAAATTTTTTCCAAGACCAAGCGCAAGTCTTCAATCAAATCTTCTACATTTCCAAGACCGATTGACAAACGAATTTGGTTTGGTATGACACCTGCTGCTTCTAGGTCTTTTTCTGACAATTGACCGTGAGTGGTTGTTGCTGGATGAACAACAAGAGACTTGGCATCTGCCACGTTAGCAAGGTCTGAGAAGATTTCCAAATTATCAATCACCCTGCGGGCTTCTATTTCTCCACCTTTGACATGGAAGGTAAAGATTGAACCAACACCTTTTGGCAAATATTTCTCAGCTAAGGCATGGTAAGGACTGTCAGCGAGTTTGGGATAATTTACCTTCTCTACCTTAGGATGGTTGACAAGAAAATCAACAATTTTCTCTGCATTTTGCACGTGACGTTCCACACGAAGTGAAAGAGTTTCAAGTCCTTGGAGCAAGAGGAAGGCATTAAATGGAGACAAGGCTGCGCCTGTATCACGAAGCAATTGGACACGAACAGCGATAATAAAGGCTGCTGCACCCACATCTCGAGTATAGCTTAAGTTATGATAACTTGGGTTCTCCTCAACAAATTGAGGGAATTTCCCTGATGCTTCCCAATCAAAACGACCGCTATCGACAATCACTCCTCCAATAGTCGTACCGTACCCACCGATAAACTTAGTTGCTGAGTGAATGGTAATATCTACACCGTGAGAAAATACGTTTATCAAGAGTAAGGTGTAGCAAAGGTGTTATCAGAAACGAGAGGAATCTGGTGTTTATGCGCAATTTCGGCCAGTTTTTCTAAGTCAGGAATGTTAATCAAGGGATTCCCCAAGGTTTCAATCAAGACAAGCTTGGTATTGTCACCGATAGCTGCTTCCACTTCTTCCAAATTATCCACATCAACAAAGGTTGTTGTGATGCCATAACGAGGAAGGGTTTTCTTCAAGAGGTTCAAGGTCCCACCCTAAATAGTTGAGGATGCTACTACATGGTCACCAGCATGGGCAAGCGCCAAAATCGTATAAGTCACTGCGGCCATACCTGATGCTGTTGCTAGCGCTCTAACACCACCTTCTAGAGCAGTGATTCTTTCTTCAAAGGCTGCTGTTGTAGGATTTGTGATACGAGTATAAATGTTCCCTGGTTTTCTCAAGACAAACAGATCTGCACCTTCCTGCGTGTCATCAAAAACAAAGGATGTTGTTTGATAAATCGGTACTGCACGAGACTTTATAGCCGGATCAACTACCTGCCCAGCATGTAATTGTAGAGTTTCAAATTTAAAATCACGAGTCATAAGACAACCTCCAAATTACTTCATTACGGATATTGTACCATCTTGGGCTAGTCTTTTCCAATATCAGTTTTCTATATTTTGATATAAGGAACAACTATGACTAGTCTTACACATCAAACAAAAAAGCACGAATCAATCGTGCTCATTTTCTTAATCTACATAATTATCTTCGTTTTTATTGAGGAAGGCATATGGAAGACCCATCAAGAGACCTCCTCCGATAAAGTTTCCGACAAAGGTTACACCCCAGTGACGAAGAATATTAGGAATGTCAAAGTTAGCAATAGAATCAGCAGCAACACTGAACTTAACAATCACAAAAGAAGCAAAATTCGCAGCAATGTGTCCGTTTGTTAAGAATACAAACATGTAAATTGCTGATAAGACAAGCCAAAGTTTGGTGCCACCGTCTTTCACCAAAACAAATGAAAGAATGGCAATGTTTACAAAGATATTGGCTAAAATACCTTCAAGCAAGACAAACTCATTAGAACGGCCTAACTTCATCTCTACAACCCCTGAAATGAAGCTATCATGTGTTAGATTTGCATAGGCTGCTGCTGAGTGGGCAAAGCCCCAACCTGCTATCAAAGCTCCGATAAAATTGAACAAGGTACAGCACAGTAAAATCTCAGCTGTTTTTCTCCAAGAAATTTTTTTCAAGAAACTACCAGCAGTCAAAAACATCATTTTTGAAGTTACCAACTCAGCATTCAAGAAAACAATGTAGGCCGCTCCCCAAGCAAAAACGAATGGAAAGAGGAAACGTCCGCTACTTGGTGCGATTTTATTAATCAAGTCAGCGCCAACTGCACCTGCAGTCGCACTAAATGTTAAAAAGGAACCTGCAAACATGGAATGAATAGTATACTTAAATTTGCTTTGGCTATAAAGACTTTCTTCTTACAAGCAAATTCAATCTTTGAAATAAACTCTGGAGAATCCATAAAATACTCCTAAACTTTTATTTGTGATAATTATAGCATATTTTTTGTTTTCCAGAAAGCGTTTTCTACAAGAATCTAAAAATTTTCTTGCAACTATTTCACATATAATATTCCTTATCCTTTCGTTTAAAGCTTTTCCAACATCTACTTTTCTTCATATAAAAACCAGTGAAACAAATAGTTTCACTGGTTTTTTCAAACTTAATAACGTTGTCTATACGGTTGATTAAAGGCCTTCAAAATATCCTCAGAAGTCTCTGAATAAGCTTTTGATTCTTTAAAAATCCCCTTAACAATTATACGCTCAGTCTCATTATAATCAACACACGTAACCAAAGTAATCTCCTTTACTCCATCACGATCTTCGATTTCATCTACTCGGTCCGGGGTGACGTGTTTAACTTCCGTAATCTCATAAGTATAAACCTTATCCTTATCGGTCAGGTAAATTTTCATACCCGCTTTAGCGTTAACTAAAGGTGAGAAGAGCATTTGACTGGCATTTTCAACAGTAAAGATATGGTGACTCGCTAGAGAATAGTTGCCTTCTCCCATTTTTTGGTCTGGTTTCATAGTTCCTGCTCCGTAGAACAAGTTTACATTATCTAACCCTTTGAAAATCGGCAAGTTAATCTCCACTTCGGGAATAGCAATTCCTCCAATAACAGGAAGTTTCTGGGTATCCCACTGAGCGGCTAGAACTGCTTCAGATGAAATAGATTTAACCGAATCAAAATCAAAATTTCCTTCTGTTTTGAGATTTTCATCTATATTTTCTTTAGTAACCTGATTGACTTGGTACTTATTGGTATTCCATACTATAAAGAGATCTCGAATCTTTGAATTAAAAATCAAAGCTAAGGATAAAAGAATTAAGAAAACCGCTAAAATATTGAGAAATAGATTCCTACGCTTATTCTTCTTACTTTTCGTTTTTTTATGAGACATTATACTTTCCCTTCTGTTTCGTTTTCAGTCCCAACTTCTTCTTTTTCTACCGCAGCAACTGTTGTAAAGGTTACAATCTTAGCATCCTGGTCTAGACGCATCACCTTAACTCCCATAGTTGAGCGTCCTGTTTGTGAAATATTGGCAACGTTTGTTCGAATCATGACACCTGTATCCGTGATAATCATCAGGTCTTCATCTCCTTTAACAGTGAGGAGACCTGCAAGAGGGCCATTCTTCTCAGCAACATTGGCTGTCTTCATCCCTTTACCACCACGACCTTTTGTTGGGTATTCAGTTGCAACTGTGCGTTTCCCATATCCTTTTTCAGTGATGATAAGGACCTCGTCCTGATCAGTGATGACACTAGCACCAGCTACAGTATCTCCTTCACGAAGGTTAACTCCTCGAACACCTGTCGCGATACGGCTCATGCCACGAACGACTGATTGATTAAAGCGAACGGCATAACCAAACTTGGTACCAATGATGATATCTGTGTCTTCTTCTGTCAGCAAGACGTTAATCAGTTCATCTTCATCCTTTAGATTCAAAGCCTTAAGTCCATTTTGACGAATATTAGCAAATTCTTTAACACTGGTTCGTTTCACGATACCGTGACGGGTTGTGAAGAAGAGATGGGCGTCATCACTACGTTCAGATTTAACATTAATGATGGTTTGTATCCTCTCCCCTTCATCCAGCTTCAAAAGATTGACAACCGGCAATCCCTTGGCTGTGCGACCGTATTCAGGAATTTCATAACCTTTTAGTCGGTATACACGGCCCTTATTGGTAAAGAAGAGCAAATGATCATGGGTGCTGGTTGAAACCAACTCACGTACAAAGTCATCATCCTTAACTCCCGTACCTTGGACTCCACGACCACCACGTTTTTGAGCAGTAAATTCACCTTGGTCCAAACGTTTGATATAGCCCTTGTTAGAAAGAGTGATTAAGACATCCGATTCCTCAATCAAATCTTCGTCTTCAAGTGTCAAGACTTCTCCGACCATTAACTCGGTACGACGTTTGTCACCAAATTTACGTTTTACTTCATCTAATTCATCTTTTATGATTTGCACTACGCGTTCTGGTTTAGCAAGAATATCGGTCAAGTCTGCAATCAAGGCAATCAATTCATCATATTCAGACTGAATCTTATCGCGTTCCAATCCTGTCAAACGGCGAAGACGCATATCAAGGATAGCCTGACTTTGGCGTTCAGAAAGTTTGAACTTACTCATCAACTCAGCTTGTGCTTCCGCATCCGTTTCACTAGCACGGATGATACGGATCACTTCATCGATATAATCTAGCGCGATTAAAAGGCCTTCTAAAATGTGCGCACGCGCCTCTGCTTTTTCCTTGTCAAAACGAGTACGGCGAACAACCACTTCTTTTTGGTGCTCGATATAAGCACCCAAAATTTGGCGAAGAGATAAGATTTTTGGTACGCCATTTTGAATAGCAAGCATATTGAAACCAAAGTTGGTTTGCATCTGCGTCATCTTGAAGAGGTTATTGAGGATGACATTTGCAGAAGCATCACGCTTCACTTCGATAATAAAGCGAACGCCTTCGCGATTGGACTCATCACGTACAGCTGTAATTCCCTCAATTCGTTTTTCCTGAACCAAGCGAACAATATGCTCATGCACCTTGGTTTTATTGACCATATAAGGAAATTCTGTTACAACGATGCGCTCACGACCAGTCTTAGTCTCTTCAATTTCAGTACGAGAACGAAGGACAATAGAACCTTTACCTGTTTCATAAGCCTTATGAATGCCTGATTTCCCCATGACAAGGGCACCAGTTGGAAAATCTGGACCGGGTAAAACTTCCATCAAATCCCTAGTAGTTACTTCAGGATTGTCCATGACCAACTTCACCGCATCAATGGTTTCACCCAGGTTGTGAGGTGGGATATTGGTTGCCATTCCAACAGCGATACCAGTTGCCCCATTGACCAAAAGGTTTGGAAAACGAGCTGGCAAGACCAAGGGCTCACGCTCATTGGCATCGTAGTTGTCTACGAAATCAACTGTATTTTTATTGATGTCACGAAGCATTTCAAGAGCAATCTTGCTCATACGTGCTTCTGTGTAACGCTGTGCGGCGGCACCATCCCCGTCCATGGAACCAAAATTTCCATGTCCATCGACAAGCATGTAACGGTAACTCCACCACTGAGCCATACGAACCATGGCTTCATAAATAGAGGAATCTCCGTGCGGGTGGTATTTACCCATAACATCCCCTGTAATACGGGCTGATTTTTTATGAGGTTTGTCTGGTGTAACACCTAGTTCATTCATTCCGTAAAGAATACGACGATGAACAGGCTTTAGACCGTCTCGAACATCAGGAAGAGCCCGTGCAACGATAACACTCATGGCGTAATCGATAAAGCTGGTCTTCATCTCCTTTGTCAGATTGACATTCACTAAATTTCTATCCTGCATTCATAAATGCCTCATTTCACTATTAGTAATTAAATATATTATACCATAATTTGTCCTTCATTTCAGTCTTTGAAAATCACTAAAACGTTTACATCAATAACTGAATAGAATATTCGTGACAAAGTTTTTTAAAAGTGATAGAATGAAAGTGTCTGGGGATTCCCCTAAAAAAATGAAGGAGATGTTTAGATAATGACTTCAACTAAACAACACAAAAAAGTGATCCTTGTTGGTGACGGTGCCGTAGGTTCATCTTACGCTTTCTCACTTGTTAACCAAGGAATTGCACAAGAGCTTGGAATTATCGAAATTCCACAATTACACGAAAAAGCTGTTGGTGATGCGCTTGACCTTAGCCACGCCCTTGCCTTCACTTCGCCTAAAAAAATCTACGCTGCTCAATACTCTGACTGTGCAGACGCTGACCTTGTTGTTATCACTGCAGGTGCTCCTCAAAAACCAGGCGAAACTCGTCTTGACCTTGTAGGTAAAAACTTGGCTATCAACAAATCAATCGTAACACAAGTTGTTGAATCAGGTTTTGATGGTATCTTCCTTGTTGCGGCTAACCCAGTTGACGTTTTGACTTACTCAACTTGGAAATTCTCTGGATTCCCTAAAGAACGTGTTATCGGTTCAGGTACCTCACTTGACTCAGCACGTTTCCGTCAAGCACTTGCTGAAAAATTAGATGTTGATGCTCGTTCCGTTCACGCCTACATCATGGGTGAACACGGAGATTCTGAGTTTGCGGTTTGGTCACATGCCAACATCGCTGGTGTAAACCTTGAAGAATTCCTTAAAGATACTCAAAACGTTCAAGAAGCTGAATTGATTGAATTGTTCGAAGGTGTTCGTGACGCTGCCTACACAATCATCAACAAAAAAGGAGCTACCTACTACGGTATCGCAGTAGCACTTGCTCGTATCACAAAAGCAATCCTTGATGACGAAAATGCAGTACTTCCACTTTCAGTCTTCCAAGAAGGTCAATACGGTGTTAAAAATGTCTTTATCGGTCAACCAGCTGTTGTTGGTGCACACGGTATCGTTCGTCCAGTAAACATCCCATTGAACGATGCTGAAACTCAAAAAATGCAAGCATCTGCTAAAGAATTGCAAGCCATCATTGATGAAGCATGGAAAAACCCTGAATTCCAAGTGGCTTCTAAAAACTAAATCGAGTAGGGGATAATCTCTAGCCCCTCTCACACCACCGTACGTGCCGTTCGGCATACGGCGGTTCAACTAACTTTTAACGCATGTCGTTCAAGGTAATAATCCAAACACGAACCAGTCCACGTTTTTCAAGGACTGGTTTTGATATAGCACGCTTAAGTACCGACTTCTGAGCTACTAATTGATAGTGGTCGCCCCAGCCAGATACCTTATCTGCTATCCATTTAGGAACTCCTAACTTAAGCAATCCCCACAATCGTCTAGATTTCTTCTTCCATTGCTTCTAAATAATCACTAGTAGGCGAGTACGCAAGCGTTCATCTATGCTAGTGACTATACTTTTCATATTTCTCAATGAGAAATAGTTTATCCATCCTCGAATGGACAAATTCAGTTGCTCAATACGTCTTGTTAGGTCTATACTCCATTTCCTCTGTGTTAGTTTCTTCAATTTAAGCTTAAATCTCCGAACACTATCTTGATGTGGACGACTTTTCCAATCATCTGATGATTTCCAGAACCCAAAACCTAGATATTTCAACTCTCTTGGTCTAGTAATCTTAGTCTTGGTCATGTTTACTTTCAAACCTAGCCGTTTCTCAATAAAACGACTGACTGAATACATCACACGCTTAGCGGAGGCCTCGCTTCCGACCGTAATCACACAATCATCTGCGTAGCGCACAAATCGAAGTCCCCTCTTTTCTAATTCCTTGTCCAATTCATTCAGCATGATATTGGATAAGAGAGGAGATAAATTTCCTCCCTGTGGCGTGCCAACTAGCGTTTTATGACGCTGACCTTTAATGATAACACCTGAATGAAGATACTTACGAATCAAGGATTCCGTATCTCCGTCTTCGATAATGTTATGTACTAAGGACATCAATCTATCTTGAGGAACCGTATCGAAAAATTTCTCTAGGTCTATATCCACTCATAGCCGTCATTTAAGTACTCTAAGAGCTTTATGATGGCTTTTTCACATGACCTATTTGGTCTGAAACCATAACTCGCATCTGAGAAAGGGGGTTCACAAATGGGGCTAATGACTTGGACAATGGCCTGTTGAATCATTCTATCCATAGCTGTTGGAATTCCTAGTTGACGGATGCCTCCGTTTGGTTTAGGAATCTCAACTCTGAGAACTGGTTGAGGCTTATATTTTCTCTGTTTTATCAGTTCCTTAGTCAGGCGCCAGTTTTGTTTGAGATAATTATCCATCTCTTCGATAGTCATTCCATCAATCCCAGCTGAGCCTTTATTGGATTTTACTTGATGGTAGGCTTCCAGCATATTTTCGCATGATAATATCTTATCTAGCAATTTTGACATGTGCGTATTCCTTTCTTGTGTTGGTGCCTGAGGGACATCTTATATTGGTGAACCTTCATCTAGTCAATACGTGATAGAGTCCAGTTCTATCAGACCGTTCGTTTTACAGACGCAAGTGAAGTAGGATTACTTCGATCTGTCGTTTTCTCTCTCTAGCGACAGACCTCAAACAGTCTCTCCCCAAACTGTTTGAGTATTCTCCCCTTCACTCTACCTCTATTATAGAGGTTTCTTCACTACTATGGGCTCGACTGACTTCTCATGATTCGTTGTTACTACGCTTTCAGCGCTCATGAGACCTCACGGGATAAGTCGTACATAAAAGAAGGTTCTCAAATATGGGAACCTTTTTTCTTTTACTGTAAAGGCTTAAATCCTATTTTTCAAAAGACTACTTCTCAGAAGTTATATATCATATCAAAGACTCAATTGAAAAACACTTAAATTTATACATATATAACTAAGGGAATGAAATCAACCGTGGCAGATGTCATGGAAAAGTATTAGTTCTTGCCCCCTATACACAAAAAAGCCTACTGACCAAGCTAGAAAGCTTGATACAATAGGCTTTTTCTAAATTCATTATTTAATAGCGTCTTTAAGAGCTTTACCAGCTTTGAATGCTGGAACTTTAGAAGCTGCGATTTCGATTTCTTTACCAGTTTGTGGGTTGCGACCTTTACGTGCAGCACGTTCACGAACTTCAAAGTTACCAAAACCAATCAATTGAACTTTTTCACCAGCTGCAAGGTATTCAGTTACTGCTGCAAATACAGAATCAACTGCTGCTGCTGAATCTTTCTTAGTCAAGTCTGTAGCTTCTGCCACTTTAGCGATCAAATCTTGTTTGTTTGCCATGTTAACAAATCCTCCAAATAATTTCTGATTAACAAATATAATCATATCCTAAAATTGCCCATAGGTCAAGTCAAAAACGCCATTTCAAACATTTTTCTCTATTTTTTAGGAATTATAGCGGATTAGAATTGCCCAAGCATTCTCTCCAGTATGAGTTTGAATAATAGAACCAGTTTCTAGTACAGAGATTGGTTTCTCAACATAGGCTTGCAATGAACTCTTCATCTCATTTGCCCATTCATTCGTTCCAGCATAGGAAATTCCAATTTCTGCAACTGATTTATGAGTAAGAGCCTCCGTTAACTCTTCAAGCCATTTTTTGAAAGTTTTCACACCACGCCCCTTGACGATTGGATGGAGTTCGTGGTTTTTCATCTGCATCACTACACGAATATTTAATAGTGAGCTTAATAGTCCCGTCACACGTCCAATACGCCCACCTCTCACTAGGTTTTCTAGAGTCGAAACACCGATATAAAGCTCTGTGTGATTCTTCACTTCTTCTATATGTGCTAGAATAGTTTCTAAATCTTTACCCTCTTTAGCAAGTTTTGCAGCTTCAACAACTTGAAACTTCATAGCCTGATCTGTAAAGGAACTATCAATAACCGTCACATCAGAACTTGAGAGACTTGCGCCTTGGCGAGCGGCTTCAACCGTTCCAGACAAGGCATGAGACATATGAATAGCAACAACCTGACTGCCATCTTTTCCTAGCTCTGTAAAGACTTCAGCAAACACTCCTACTGGAGGTTGACTCGTTTTAGGGAGATTCTTGCTTTGTTGCATGAGATGAAGGAATTCCCCCTCTTGTAGATCAGCATCTGAGTAGAGTACGCCATCAATCATAACCGATAAGGGGACAATAGTGATATTTAATTCTTTAACTACTTCTGGTTCGATAGTAACAGAAGAGTCCGTTACAATTTTTACTTGTGTCATAAGTTCAATCTTTCTATTCTTCTCAATAGGATTGGGATTTTTCACTCTTATTATATCAAAAAAATGATAAAAAATCATAAGTAATCCAATTAAAAAAACTGAATTTTTGGTATAATCTATCTATAGAAAAGCGAGGAACAGCCATGATTCGAAAAGTTCAACCGATTATTACGATTATATTTGGAGCAGCTATCTATGCCTTTGGTCTCACCTACTTTGTTGTTCCTTATCATCTATTTGAGGGAGGGGCGACAGGTATCACCTTGATTACCTACTATCTTTTTAAAATCCCTGTCTCATTGATGAATCTCTTAATCAATATTCCTTTATTTATTTGGGCTTGGAAGATATTCGGTTCCAAGACCCTCTACTCCAGCCTTCTGGGTTCTATTTCTCTCTCTATTTGGCTCGCAATCTTTGAGCGTATCCCCTTGCAGTTTGACTTACAAGGAGACCTCATCATCGTTGCTTTAATCTCAGGGGTTTTACTGGGAGTTGGTTTAGGAATTATCTTTAATGCTGGTGGAACCACTGGGGGCTCTGATATCGTTGCCCGCATCCTCAACAAGTATACCAATCTTTCGATTGGAAAACTGCTTTTTGGAATTGACTTTCTCATTTTAATGTTAATTCTGCTTATTTTCCAAGATCTCCGTCTTGTGACCTATACTCTCTTGTTTGACTTCATCATCGCTCGCGTTATTGACCTCATTGGCGAAGGGGGATACGCTGGTAAAGGTTTTATCATCATTACTCAATATCCTGACCAACTGGCTGATAAGATTAATGAGGAGCTTGGACGTGGTGTAACCTTTATATCTGGTCAAGGTTATTACAGTAAGAAAGATTTAAAAATTATCTACTGTATCGTCGGTCGGAACGAGATTGTCAAAATGAAGGATATGATTCACCAAGTCGATCCTCAAGCCTTTATCACCATCACAGAGGCCCATGAAATTCTTGGTGAAGGCTTTACTTATGTGAAAGATTAAAAAGCTGGGATTTCCCAGCTTTTATTTTTCTTCTGTGAGAGTTGAATGATGGTAACCGTAAGTAAAGTAGATGACTAGACCAACCACAAGAGCAATGCCAAAGGCAATCCAGGTATCTAGACTATATTGAAGCATAAAGGAAACACAGATAAGGATGGAAAGGATTGGCAAAAGTGGCACCAAAGGAGTTTTAAACTCTCCTTTTTTTGGCATACCCTTATCCTTTCTGAGTTTTATTATTCCGTAGGCTAGCAAAATGAGATAAGCTAGCGTACAGATATTTAAAAAGGCTGCAATACTGGCTAGCGGAAAGACTCCTGCTGCAATGGCTGAAGCAACTCCTGTTAAGATGGTCGCATTCTTTGGAACTCGGCTAGTTTTACTTAGCTGTTTAAAACTTCGAGGTATTAGCCCATCACGTGCTAGGCTGTAAATCATTCGAGACAAAGCATAAGTCATGGAAATACATACCGTTATCAGGGTGAGAATGGCTACAAGCGAAACATAATTGGCTGCCCAACCGATACCAATACTCCGTAATGAAAATGCTACTGCATCGTCCACATTGAGCTTACTATAGTGAACAATCCCTGTCAATACTAAGGTTACCAAAGCATAGAGAATGGTGACGATTGTCAGAGAAAGTACAATTCCTCGAGGAATATTTTTTTGCGGGCTTTGGATTTCATCAACTGCCATGGAAATAGACTCAAAGCCGAGAAATCCAAAAAACATCAAAGATGCACCTGCCATAATCCCAGTGCTTCCTCCATAAATCTGGCCAAAGCCAAAAGGAGCAAAATTCGACCAATTTTCAGGTTTGATGTACCAAATACCAACTAGGATAAATAAGGTTAGAGCAGAGAATTTCAAGATTACTAGAAGCGAATTAAAGCGCAAGGCTACCTTGGAATTTAATAAAACCAATCCTGTTACCAAGGTCAGCAACAAAATAGGTAGAAGGTCGATATAGGCCCCCTGTTCAGGATTAAAGGTGCCATTCAAGGCTTGAGGCATGGAGATACCATAATTACTGAGTAAGCCCTTAAAGTAAGCTACCCAACCAGACGCCACACCTGAAACAGCTGTCATGAATTCCATGATGGTCAACCAGCCAGCAATCCAGGCTGGCAATTCTCCCAAAATCGCATAGAGATAACTATAAGCACCCCCAGTTGCAGGTACACGAGAGGCAAACTCTGCAAAAAAGAGAGCTGATAAAGAAACACACAGGGCAGAAATCACGATGGAAAGCACTAGTGATGGACCAGCAAGTGTTGCTGCCGCTGTTCCTGTAATGGTGAAAATCCCCGTCCCTACCATAGCACCAATCCCCAATAGAATTAAATCCCACAATTTCAAATGGCGACTCATCTCTGTCTGTCTCAGACTAACATCCTTGGTTCTAAAAATATTCATACTTCATCTCCACTAAATGTAATTGTTTTATTTTACCATATAAAAGCATTTTTGTGAATATTTACTGGGTTATTTTTTGAAAGAATTTTTTTGAAGGTAATTTCTCAAAGTAACTTCCACTTTCCTGACCGAAGTGGAAGTTCGTCTAAAACGGATTTTTATGGTGGAATTAAGTGTGAGACGTTTGAGTTAGAAATGAGATCTACTCTGACCAAACAGAAACACCTTACCCTTTCAGACCGTAATGATGTCCAACTAGGCTTAGAGCGCGATGAAACCTTCAAAACTATTGGACAATCCATTCTAAAAGACCCAACTACTGTTTCAAAAGAAGTCAAAAGAAATAGACAAGGCCGAGAGTCTACGTGTGATAACCTTCCTTGCACTTTACTCGATAAAGTTCCCTCTGTCTGTAATGATTGCCCTAAAAGAAGACAAAATTGCGGATTTAAAAAAATCTTCTACCTTGCTAAACAAGCTCAAAAGCAATACGAACAAACTCTTGTCGAGGCTCGTGAAGGAACTCCTCTCAATTCTCAGACTTTCTGGGACTCCGAAAAGGATACCTATCTATCGCTCCTATTGACCTAGCCAGAGCCGTTAAATTTAAAGAAAGACGGAAAAATAAGCTACCTTCCATCCCTAAAGAAGCTAAAAAACCGTTCCTCTGAGGATTTTCAAATCTATTTAGCCCTGAATCAACTAGACTCATGGCTGGAAATGGACACGGTTATGGGCAGAATGGGAGGTAAAATCCTAGTCACCTTCAATCTTTCCTTCTGTAACTTTATCTTCGCTAGGCTGCTGGAGAATCAAACTGCCCTTGCGGTTACCAAACACCTCATGATATTAAGAACACTCTTCACCAAGCGAACAAAGACTTTTTCCAACCCTTTCCCGTCATTCTTACCGATAATGGTGGAGAGTTTGCCAGGGGCGATGACATCGAAATGGATATTCGAGGAGAAAGTAAACTCTTCTTTTGTGACCCTAATCGCTCTGACCAGAAAGGGAGAATTGAGAACATTCACACGCTGATTCGCGACCTTCTACCTAAAGGAACTTCCTCTGATAACTTCATTCAAGAGGACATCCATCTCGTCTGTTCGCATGTCAACAGTGTCAAACGAGCTGCTTTGAATGGAGAGTCAGCCTATGAACTCTTTGCCTTTACTTACGGAGAAGGGATTCCTAAGCTTCTTGGTATTTCTAAAATACCTGCAGAAGACGGCTGTCAATCTTCTAAATTACTTCAATATAGGTTCTAAAAACGAACCTTCAACCCCATTCAAACGTCTCACTCTAACTTCCACCATAGCGGAACTTAATCTGAAATGCTTTCAGATGAGGGGATTTTGTGCCCTCTTTTTTCGATTCCTTTTGGCTACAAAAGCGATGAAATCAAGCATGAGTAAAACCAGTGGAACTTAGCCTGACACGGATTTCCACTGGTTTTTAGAATTTTTCAGATCAACTTCCACTTCTACTAGCGGTGGAACTTAGTTTGGGAATTTAGCTTTTGAAAAGAATTCTGAACTGAAAGGATTCGTGTTCATATTTTGCATACTCTTATCCGACTGAACCTTCCATTTCATAGCTAATCAAGCGGTTCAGCTCAACTGCGTATTCCATTGGAAGTTCTTTTGTGAAGGGTTCGACAAATCCCATGACAATCATCTCAGTTGCTTCAGATTCTGACAATCCACGGCTCATGAGGTAATAGAGTTGTTCTTCAGAAATCTTAGATACCTTGGCTTCGTGCTCCAAAGCAACTTGCGAGTTATGAATTTCATTAAATGGAATAGTATCTGACGCTGATAAGTCATCCATGATAATAGTATCACACTCAATGTGAGAAACAGATTTCTTAGAGTTTTTGTTAAAGGTTACTTGCCCACGGTAGTCAACCTTTCCTCCACCTTTAGCGATGGATTTAGACACAATAGACGAGCTTGTATGTGGGGCATTGTGAATCATCTTAGAACCAGTATCTTGGTGTTGCCCAGCATTGGCAAAGGCAATCGAAAGCATGGTTCCACACGCCCCTTCTCCATCTAGGTAAACAGATGGGTATTTCATAGTTGTTTTAGCACCCAAGTTTCCATCAATCCACTCAACAGTCGCATCTTTCAAGGCTTTGGCACGTTTCGTTACCAAGTTATAAACGTTGTCAGACCAGTTTTGGATAGTCGTATAACGCATATAAGCTCCGTCTAAAGCAAAGATTTCTACAATGGCAGCGTGTAAGCTGTTACTTGAATAAGTTGGCGCTGTACATCCTTCTACGTAGTGGACACTTGCTCCCTCATCAACGATAATCAGGGTACGTTCGAACTGACCAGTATTTTCGTTGTTGATACGGAAATAAGTTTGAAGCGGGATATCCACTTTCACCCCTTTTGGTACGTAGATAAAGGTTCCACCTGACCATACTGCCGAGTTGAGGGCAGCCAGCTTATTATCAGTCGGCGGTACCAACTTGGCAAAGTATTGTTTAAACAAGTCTGGGTATTCCTTGAGGGCAGAATCCGTATCTATAAAGATAATACCCAATTTTTGGAACTCTTCCTTCATGTTGTGGTAAACTACTTCTGACTCATACTGGGCAGAGGCACCGGCTAGATAAGCACGCTCAGCTTCCGGAATCCCGATACGTTCAAAGGTTTCTTTGATTTTTTCAGGGACTTCATCCCATGAACGAGCTGGTTTATCAGATGGTTTTTGGTAGTAGATCAAGTCATCAAAGTCAATCTCTGACAAGTCTGCTCCCCAAGTTTGCATGGGCATTTTTTTGAAGGTTTCATAAGACTTCAAACGGAATTCTAACATCCACTCAGGTTCTCCCTTAGCAGCTGATAGTTCACGAATGACATCTTCATTCAATCCTTTTCCTGTCGATAGGACAGGCTCTACATCATCATGAAAACCAAATTTATATTCACCAAGGTCAATTGGTTTTGGTTCTACTCTTTCTTCAGCCATAATATCCTTTCTTTCATTCTTCATTTCTAATGATTCATAAGACAAAAGAAGCTTGTCTTACTTGTTTTCTTGATTTTCAATTGTTTTCTTCAGAGCATTCCAAGCTAGAGTTGCACATTTGATCCGTTGCGGAAATTTAGCAACACCTGACAAGAAGACTGCATCGCCTAGTTGGTCTTGGAGGTCATCTTTTTGTCCTTGAACCATTTCTGAAAAAATAGTCGCAAGCCCTAGGATTTCTTGCTTAGTCTTGCCCAAAACAGCATCTGTCATCATGCTCGCAGAGGCGGTTGAGATGGTACAACCTGAGTTTAGAAAAGCGATATCTTCCAAACGCTCATCTGCATCAAACTTGACAGAGAGGTTGATAACATCCCCACAGGTTGGATTGTTGAGACTAATTTGCTCAGCATCTTCTAATTTTCCTTGGTGATGGGGCTTTTTCGAATGGTCTGCTACCACTGCCATATAAAGGCTATCTAGTTTAGAAAGTGCCATTGAAAAACTCCTTTGTCTTTTGTAGGGCATCCACTAATTTATCGCAGTCAGCCTTGGTATTATAGATATAAAAACTTACACGAGCTGTTGCTGGAACTTCCAAATATTGGAGCAAAGGTTGAGCGCAATGATGACCTGCGCGAACAGCTACTCCTTCATAATCCAAAGCTGTCGCAAGATCGTGAGGATGAAGGTCACCTAGGTTGAAGGCAATGATACCTGAGCGTTGAGCTAAGTCCTGCGAACCATAAATGGTCAATCCTTCTATTGCCTGCAATTTTGGATATACATATACAATCAATTCTTGTTCGTGGGCTTCAATGACATCCATACCAATCTTTTCCAGATAATCCACTGCAGCAGCAAGTCCGATAGCACCTGCCATATTTGGAGTTCCCGCCTCAAATTTCCAAGGTAATTCCTTCCAACTAGCAGATTGCTCATAGACGAAATCAATCATCTCACCACCAAATTCAAGAGGTGACATTTGTTCCAGATACTTCTCTTTGCCATAAAGGACACCGATACCAGTTGGACCAGACATCTTGTGACCTGAAAAGGCAAAGAAATCCACATCTAAATCCTGGACATCAATCTTCATATGGGGGGTAGACTGTGCTCCATCCACCACCATGATGGCTCCAACTTGGTGGGCTATTTTAGTGATTTCTTTAATCGGATTGACCACACCAAGAACATTGGAGGCGTGAGCTAAGGAGATAAATTTCACCTTATCAGTCAATTTAACTCGCAAGTCATCCATATCCAAGGCACCGTCCTTGAGATAAACATAGACAAGCTCTGCTCCGGTCTTTCGACAGGCCTCCTGCCAAGGAATAATATTGGAATGGTGTTCCATGACAGAAATCAAGACCTGGTCTCCCTCAGTCAGAACTTCCTCAGCAAAGCGAGCTACCCAGTTAAGACTGGTTGTCGTTCCTCTGGTAAAGAGAACTTCCTTTGTAGACCCTGCATTGATAAATTGACGAATGGTTTCACGAGCCGCCTCATAAGAAGCTGTCGCTCTTTCTGCCAAGGTATGAACGCCACGATGAACATTGGCATTGTCGTTCTCATAGTAGCGGTTAATCGTTTCAAGAACAGCTAGTGGTTTTTGTGTCGTCGCAGCATTGTCCAGATAGACCAAAGGTTCATCGTTGACAATCTGGTCTAAAATTGGAAAATCCTTGCGAATCGCTTCTACATCTAACATAGGCTACCCCTTAGCGTTTTGACAATTTTTCTTCGATAGTTGCAATCATTTCATCACGAACTTCCTTGACTGGAATCTCAACGATCACGGAACCAAGGAAACCGCGGACAACCAAACGTTCTGCCGTTGCCTTATCCAAGCCACGGCTCATGAGGTAGTACATGTCTTCTGGATCTACTTGACCGATTGAAGCTGCGTGTCCTGCAGTGACATCGTTTTCATCAATCAAAAGAATCGGGTTGGCATCTGAACGCGCTTGGTCTGAAAGCATGAGAACACGGCTTTCTTGTTGCGCATCTGCTCCCTTAGCGCCCTTGATGATGTGACCGATACCATTAAAGGTCAAGGTTGCTTTTTCAAGAATAACCCCATGTTGGAGGATATTTCCGATTGAGTTGCAACCATAGTTAGTCACTCGAGTATCAATCCCTTGTACCTGACGACCACTTGAAAGAGCTACAACCTTGAGATCTGCATGGCTACCATTTCCAATCAAGTCACTATCAAAATCCGCAACGACATTCCCTTCGTTCATGACACCGATGGCCCAGTCAATGCTTGCATCGTTGCCCAATTTACCACGACGGCTAATGTAGGCAGTGACGTTTTCACCTAGACGGTCGATAGCCGCAAACTTCACTTGCGCACCAGAACGCGCAATCACTTCGACTGTGATATTGGCAGTTGCCTTAGCTCTACCTTCACCTCGTGACTCAAGACGTTCAAGATAGTTAATCTTACTGTTCTTACCAGCGATAATCAGGATATGCTTGTTAAACGGTACATCGCTATCACTGTCTTGGTAGAAAATACCTTCGATTGGCTCTGTGATTTCTACGTTATCTGGAATGTAGAGAACAGCACCACTGTTAAAATAAGCTGTGTGGTAGGCTGCCAACTTGTCATCGTCATATTTAACAGATGACATGAAGAATTTTTCGATAAGTTCTGGAATTTCTTCTAAAGCTGAGTGAAAGTCTGTGAAAACAACACCTTGTTCAGCTAACTCAACTGGAGTTTGCTCAAAAACAGTTTGGGTTCCAACTTGTACCAACTTCAAGTGGTTATCTAAAGCCGTGAAGTCAGGAACATTTGCTAAAGGTTCACTTTCTGTGATGGTTCCATCCCCCAGATTCCAACGGTGAAATTTCACACGCTCAATAACTGGTAATTCCAAACTCTCAATCTTATCAAAAGCTTTTTGACGGAGGTCAGCCAACCAGCTTGGTTCAGCATGCATTTCTGCAAAAAGTTTAATATTCTCTTTAGTCATTTACTTCTCCTAAAAGATACGAGGGAATTACAATTCTTCCTTGTAGTCATAGCCAAGTTCTTCAGCCAGTTTTGCGTATCCTTCACGTTCTAAACGCGCAGCCAATTCTGGACCACCAGAAAGGACAACACGACCTTCCATCATCACGTGTACCACGTCTGGTGTGATGTAGTTCAAAAGACGTTGGTAGTGAGTGATAATCATAGCACCAAAGCCTTCACCACGCATAGCATTAACACCTTTAGAAACAACTTTAAGAGCGTCAATATCAAGACCAGAGTCAATCTCATCCAAAAGGGCAAATGTTGGCTCCAACATCAAAAGTTGAAGAATTTCATTACGTTTTTTCTCACCACCAGAGAAACCTTCGTTGAGGTAACGCTCAGCCATTTCTTCTTTCATGTTGAGCAGTTCCATCTTCTCGTCTAGTTTAGTAATAAACTCACGAACTGAAATCTTCTCATCATCTTCCTTACCAGCATTCATGGCTGCACGAAGAAACTCAGCATTGGTAATTCCAGGAATTTCTGATGGATATTGCATTGCAAGGAAAAGTCCCATACGCGCACGCTCGTCCACTTCCAACTCAAGGATGTTTACGCCATCAAACAAGACTTCACCTTTGGTTATCTCATAGTTTGGATTTCCCATGATAGCGGCAGAAAGAGTCGATTTACCAGTACCATTTGGTCCCATGATAGCGGCAATTTCTCCTGTTTTCAGGGTCAGGTTAACCCCTTTTAAAATTTCTTTTCCTTCAATCTCAACGTGAAGATCTTTGATTTCTAATACTGACATGATAGTTCCTTTCTTTTTCAAGACCTTTACCATCCTTACTAGAAAAACGCCCGATTTCCCCAGAAATAGAGTGAAAGGTCTATAAATATACTTTTATAGTATAACAAAAAAAAGCCTAAAAGGCTTTGATTTTGTCTGGAATCTGAGGGCTGGTGGAATTAATAGGTTTCAAAAAACCTTAAAATAAACATTTATAAGAATTTTTCTATGTTCTACAAACTACAATAACTATTTGTTATTTAACCATTTTTCAATCATAAGTTCGAAGTGACTAATAACTAATATATTTTTAGATAAAACCTCGGATTCAAATAATAAATTATCTGTATGTGTCTTTATAACAATTCCAAATTTTAGATTTTTGGATTTAATTGCATTCTGTAATAGTAGGATACTATCATTTAAATCCTCATTTTTCTTTTGAATTTTAATTGGGATAGGTTTATCTTGAAAATGTTGAGGTAAGAAACCATCGATACCTTTATTTCTTTGCACTACTTTTGCATTTAATAATTTTAGAATGTTTTCTTCTTCTTCAGTTTTTGTTTTATAAGCCGCAATACCTTTTTTCAATAAATTAGAACTAGTCTTGATAATAGTCTCCAAACGTTGTTTCGTAATTGAAATAGCTTCCTCTGCAAGATCAATTCCAATATAATTTCTATTTAATATTTTTGAAGCTACTAATGTAGTTCCACTACCACAAAATGGGTCTAAAACCACATCGTTTTCATCAGTAGCAATTCTAATAATTTGTTCCAGTAATAAAATAGGCTTCTGAGTTGGATAACCGACTCTTTCTCTAGCTTTAGGGTTTAGAAACGGTATATTCCAAACATCTGAAAGTGGAACTCCGATTTTCTCTTTAGATAAAATATAATCACCATTATCATCAAGCTTATAAGTTGTTTTGGAATTACTATCTCGTCTTCGTTCTACTAAAATTTGGTCAAGATTTGTTGTGGAAGAATACTCTGTATAAATTGTCTTAAATTTGAATTTTTTTGTTTTTGAATAAAAATAAATATTTTGATGATTATTTAATAAACCTTTTTTTGAATTTGACCATCTTTTGTAGTTCCAAATTATTTCATTTTGGAACATATCGGCACCGAAAATATCATCTAAAACTAACCTTATATGATGGTTAGCAGTTTTGTCACAATGTACAAATATACTCCCACTATCTTTCAATACTCTTTTACATTCTATTAGTCTATTGTGTAAAAAACATTTATAATCCTCAATAGAAGCCCACGTATCTTCGAAAGAATAGGTAATATTATCTTTACTAGATAATTTTTGTGTTTTTTGTGTAAAAAATGGAGGATCCATGTAAATTAAATCAACACTCGATGATTTAATTGTTTTTAGTAGTTCTAAATTGTCTCCTTGCAGTATTGTCATTCTATGAGGCTCCTGTATTTCTTTCTGCAATTTCAGTCAGTACACTCAGTAAATCAATATCAGTAGTCGTTTTCAAATGTTCCCAAGCCGAATCACCATAATAATATTCTCCTCCAATACCTTTATACATCGTTTCTAATGTCTGTTGAATTCTTTTTGCTTGCTCTCTGTTAGGATAATAAAACATTAAACGAATTGGAGTATATCCCTTTTTATTAATTGCAATTATTCTTGTATGTTCTTTAGTTATGTGATCTCCATCTGTAGTCGCATCACGCCACTTTATCTCATATGCATTTTTATCATTAATTAAGCAATCTATTTCAAAAGTTTTTGGTCTTAGTCCTTCCGTATTGGGTATTTTTACCTTTCTAGCATTCTTTAAACCAAATTTTTCTTGGAAGCAGAGAACTGTTGCTTCCTCCAAGAATGAACCTGCATATTTATATAAAAAACGACCTTTATTTTGATATAAATCTATGTTTTCACCTTCTTCAAAAGAAATCCCCAGAACCCTATAAATCAAATAATGACTTTTATCATCAGCAGACATTTCTTGTAGTCTTTCTTCAATTTTAATATCTAGTTTATTTGAGTATTCTTTAGCTAGTTCTTCAATTTTTTCTTTCAAATCTGTCATTTTTCTCCTTATTTTACATAAAGGTTAAGTTATACTAAAGAAAAAATCAAATATCAGACCCGAAATCTAGGATAAGTAACCAAAAATACTAATCTTATAGTTGAAATAGGAGTATAAAAATCAGTATTAGGCGTAAGGAAATATAATTCTGAGGTATGTTTCTTTTTGATTTTTAAATATTTTTACATTTAGTTATAACATGTTTTAAGAAAAATAATCTACAACAAGTTGTGTAAATACAAAAAGGATATTATTTGAACTATAACAATTTATACTTCATGTATCAGTAAATAAAGAGCTAGTCTTTCCTATTAAAATGCTGATCAACAACATCAATGATTTTGCCCATCACATAACTGACTCGAAAATTTCTGAAAAGCAAAATGGCCCAAAAGGCTGCCATAATATAGCGACCAGTCATCCAGGCTTCATTGAAAAAATAGGTCTCAGCAGCTGTGAACAGCGCGATAATAATAAATTGTTGTTTATTCATAAACTTATTGTATCATGAAATCTTTCTTTAGTCTTCCTCTACCTTCACTTTATCAGCTAAAAATTCAAATCCTTCTGGAATCAAGCTTTCTTCTGCTTCTTTTTCAGCTTGAGAAGATTTAGCCTTGGCTGAAAAGGCTGCGCGAACTTCTTTCCATTCCTCCATGGAAATAGCTAAAATCTCAGGTGAAAAACCTGCTACCTGACTGAGGATGTTGCCAAACATGGTGTTGAGATTGTCCCGTTTCATAGTTTGCCCTGCATTGAAATTAGACTCAAAAGCAAGAATGGCATGATGTTCATTGGCCGCAACTGGTTGAGAACCAACGAGCAGAGCCTTATCTGGACCAACTAAGCTTTCAATCACTTCTCCCCATGCATTTTGGAGGCGGATCAAGTTTTGCCGTGCTAAATCAGGATTTTCGACAGCTTCTTGCAGGATAGCCTGAACTTTGTTGCGATCCACTCGATAGACTGTCTTGGAAGTCGCTGGACGGCTAGGGACTGGTACCACTTGTTTAGGAGCTGTTCCAACATTGGCAAGTTCTTGTTTGAGACGAACTACTTCCTGTCTCAGTGCAGAAATTTCACTTTCGACAGTTTCTGAAAGCACTGGTTCAGGCTTAATCTCAGCCAAACGGATAGTCATCATCTCAGCATAAATCTTTGGCTGCAAACTAGACTTAATATCTGCTAAACTCACTGTCGCTAAGCGAATCATTTCAAACAGATTTTCTTGAGGAAGAGCCAAATTTTCTACAAAGACTGAACTATGGTGAGTGTTTTCTCCCCCTGTTTGAACAATTAATAAATCTCTTAAATAGTGCAAAAGATCCGTCACAAAACGAGTCATGCTCTTGCCATTGTCAAATAGAAGATTTAAGCAAGACAAGGCCTTGGGAACATCCTGCTGGGATAAGGCAGCCACATAATCATCCAAGGCTGACAGACTAATGGTGCCTGTAATTTCTTCAGAGATGGCAGTCGTCAGCTCATTTCTCTGTGTTAAACTCAAGGCTTGATCCAGAATAGACAAGGCGTCTCGCATTCCACCTTCAGCTCGTCTGGCAATGATTTCCACAGCCTTCGGTTCAGAACTGATATTTTCTTTTTCTAAAATATGATAAATATGCTCCTTGATATCTTGAGTTTTAATCGATTTGAACTCAAAACGTTGAACACGCGATAAAATGGTTGCAGGAATCTTGTGCAATTCGGTGGTCGCCAAGATAAAGACAACATTCTGAGTTGGCTCCTCAAGAGTCTTCAAAAGCGCATTGAAGGCTCCCGTAGACAGCATATGGACCTCGTCAATAATATAGACCTTATAACGTGCCAAGCTAGGTGCATAGGTAGATTTATCACGAATTTCACGGATTTCATCAACTCCATTATTTGAAGCCGCATCCATTTCAATAACATCTTCTAGACTACCTTCTGTCACTGCCTGACAGATATAGCAGTGATTACATGGTTCTCCATCCACTTGATTTGGGCAGTTCATGGCCTTAGCAAAAATCTTGGCTACGCTAGTTTTCCCAGTTCCACGAGGGCCTGAGAAAAGATAGGCATGACTAATCTTTTCCTGCTCGACCGCTTGTTTTAGGGTTTTGGCCACAACCTCTTGTCCGACCAATTGTGAAAAAGTTTGGCTTCTATATTTTCGATAAAGTGCTTGATACATTAGACTTTCTCCTCAAACATTGTAAAGTCCCATTCTGTCGTCTCAAGCAAAATAGCAACAAATTGTTCCAAGTAATCACGGTCAATGGCATTGTAATCATCAATAAGTGAAGAGTCCAAGTCTAAGACACCCAGCAATCGACCATTCTTTAGCATGGGAACTACGATTTCACTCTTGGCCATACTATCACAAGAAATGTAGTTTGGATAGGTGCTCACATCGCCAACTAAAACAGTCTCTTGAAACTCAGCAGCTTCTCCACACACTCCTTTTCCAAGTGGAATGCGAATACAAGAAACACCACCCTGAAAAGGACCTAAAATCAACTCACTACCATCAAACAGATAAAAACCTGCAAATACAGTATTTGGAAAGCGAGATTTTAGGAGGGCACTAGCATTCGAAAGATTGGCAAGAACATTGCTCTCACCTTCAAGTAAATAAGAGAGTTCCTCATTTAACAATTGATATTGTGATTGTTTTTCTGAATCTAACATAGAACTATTATATCAAAAATGGGAAAGAGACAAAAGAAAAATCCCTTGTTTTAAACAAAGGATTTTGCGATTATCAATTTGATTAAAGTTCGATATCACCGAACAAGTCAGCCATTGAGAATCCTGTTTGTGTTTCTGGAAGTTCAAAATCACGTTTTTCTTGACGTTTTGGACGACGTGGACGAGCAGCACGTTTTTCTTCTTTTTGTCCTTCTTCTTGAGCTGGACGTTCTTCAAGAGCTTTGATAGAAAGTGATACACGTTCTGCGTCAGCGTTAACATCAAGGACTTTAACAGTCACTTCTTGACCAACAGTAAGAGCTTCTTTTGGATTTTCGATACGTTTGTGTGAAATTTGTGATACGTGAACAAGTCCATCGATACCTGGCAATACTTCAACAAATGCACCGAAGTCAGTCAAACGTTTAACTGTTCCTTCCACTACATCACCTTTAGCCAATTTTTGCTCAACGCCATCCCATGGTCCAGGTGTTGTTGCTTTAAGTGAAAGGGATACGCGTCCTTCTTCTTCATTAAGTTCAAGGACTTTAACTTCGATTTCTTCACCAACAGTTACAACTGATTTAGGTGATACGTTACGTTCGTGTGACAATTCAGTCAAGTGAACCAATCCGTCGACACCACCGAGATCGATGAAAGCACCGAAGCTAGTGATACGAGCAACTTTACCAGTTACTACATCACCAACAGCTAATTTACTGAATACTTCAGCACGAGCTGCTGCAGCTGCTGCTTCAACAACTTCACGACGCGAAATGATGAAGCGGTTTTCTTTAGGGTCAACTTCTTTGATTTTAGCATCAAATTCTTGACTTACGAAACGCTCAGTGTTACGTACGAAACGAGTATCCAACATTGAAGCTGGGATGAATCCACGAACACCTTCGAATTCTACTGAAAGTCCACCTTTAACGGCACGAGTTCCTTTAACAGTAACAACTTCTTCTTCGCGTCCTACAAGTTTATCCCATGCTTTGCGAGCTTCAAGGCGTTTTTTAGATACAAGGTATGTAACTGTATCAGTATCTTTACCAACTACTTGACGAAGTACAAGAACATCCAATACTTCTCCTACTTTCACAAAGTCATTGATATCTGCATCGCGATCGTTTGTCAATTCGCGAAGAGTCAAGACACCTTCAACACCAGTCCCAGAGATTGCAACGTTAGCTTGAGTCGCATCAACTGTCAATACTTCAGCACTAACAACATCACCAGGCTCAACTTGGCTAACGCTATTTAGCAAATCTTCAAATTCGTTCATCTAAAAAATCCTCCAACAATCAAGTCTTTCCAAACTTGACATACTTATAATTTTTTTCCTAAGCACCCGCAAAGACATGTTCACATCGTTCACGCCTTTCAATTATAAAAATAAAATACCCTAAGATATTTTTCTTTTTATCTTGAACTTATTACCTAAGAACTGGGGTAGCTGGATTCGAACCAACGCATGAGGGAGTCAAAGTCCCTTGCCTTACCGCTTGGCTATACCCCAATGATGAATGGAGAGAGAGGGATTCGAACCCCCGAACCCGAAGGAGCGGATTTACAGTCCGCCGCGTTTAGCCTCTTCGCTATCTCTCCAATGTTCAACGAAAACTATTATATCATGAAATTTTCAATAAAACAAGTATTATTTTGTCAAATTGTAGTTTTCAATCAAAATTTCCACAGTTTTTTCAAGTTTTTTATAAAAACTATCGACATTTCCATTCTTTATGATGGCAAATTGGCTATCTAATTCGGCAATTTCGCCAATAACCTTTTTTCCGATTGTCAAAACGTATCCTTCATAACTGTCTTTTCCAACAGTCACTTTAGCATCTGTTAATTGAATTTCAATTTTCTTATCTTTTTTACTCATACTGTACCTCTTTTCACCTTCTCTATTGTACAAGAAAATACTCAAACTAGCAAGAAAAAACTCCATTTCAGCCATTACATCTGCTATGGAGTTTCTCTTTAACTAATTATTTATGTGTCTTTGCAAATTAACCTCTTAGTTATTCTCTATCTCCTCTGTATATTTCGGTCTGATAGTTGTTCCATAATTAGTAATTGTTCGTTTTTGAACGAGCGGCAGCTCTGTACGGTAATATACAGTACGCCACGGTTCCCATGCAAGCCCTGTTTTCTCTTCGATTTTCACGCGAAGATTACGAACATTTCCTCTAAACTGAAGTTCTGTTTGGAAGCCTGCTGTTCTGTTTTTACCATTATCTTCCCATTGACGTGAACGAATACTTTCAATTCCATCCTTATCATAAGTTACTTCATCCCAGTAAACATAGTAACGAGCAATATAAGCTCCCTTGTGATGTAAATTGAGGTAACCATTTTTATATGAAGTCACTTTAGTTTCAATGTAGTCTGTATTGCTTTGAATTGTAGCTACTTGATTATCTTTCAAGAATGCAGTCTTATAAGAAATTGGAACAGCAGGGTTTTGTGTACTGAAAGTAGCTCCTTCTTGAATCAATTTCTTCAAATCTTCTACTGTACCTGTCACAACACGTGCAGCGCCATCAGCATTTCCACCTACGATTGAAACTGTTACAGTTGTATCCTTCAAGACACGTGCCCATTCAGAGTCTGGTTTAATAGGCACTCCTTTGATAACAGCATTAATCGCTGCTTTCAACTCTGTACTCTTGCTTGTTGTTTCAAATTTAACATACATTTGACGTCCGTATGAAACGCTTGACACGTATACAGGAGGTGTTTTTTCATCAATTCCACGTGCTTTTAATTGATCAACCGTTACTCCTGGGGCAAATACATCTGATGGATTTTTGGGAGCATCAAAGTTAGCTGTATAGTAAACTTGTTTAAAATCAACTACCTCAATTTGTTTTTCACCCTTGTGAACTGCATCAAAGTCAATTTTCAAATTAACACCGACTTTTTCAAAATCACTTCCGAATTTTGCTTTCAATTGATTCATGCTGTAAGCAGAAGTTGATTCGTACTGCATACGCGCTGGAGCAGGATTTTTCGCAGCATATTTTTCATGCCAACGATTTAACAAGGTATTTACACCTTCCTGCATGCCACTTACAGTTGGTTTGGCATCTACATAGCTATCTCCGCCTACCATTCCTGGTAAATCAACGCTAATTCTCCCCTTCTTACGATCTACACTAATTTGTTGTGGTTTATTTTCTAGAAGGTCTTGATTTGCTTTAAACAATGCACCTAGGAAAATATCTCCGTTACCATTAATGGCAACATCAGCAGAACCATTAGAAAGGTTCTTCTTCACTTTTTCCACAACCACAAATTCATTGCCTTGTTGTTTTGTGCTTGTATTAGTGTAATTTTCTAACGCTTCTCCTTTTCTAGTCAAAATATTTAATTTATCATAATTTAAACCAAATAAATAGTTATTTAGTTCTGCAGTAAAGTCTGTTTTTGCGGCTCTTTCAAATTTAGTATTAATCGCTGCTTTTTCTTCTGTAGCACGATACACTTCTACCTCTGCTAAGCTAAGTGGTGTTTTTGATTTATTTAGCTCCACTTTAACATATCGTGCATTCACTCCAGTGAATTGAACGTCAATTGTTGGTTGATTGTTTAAACTATCGACATGTTGACGAGTTACTTCCTTACCATCTTTATTCAACAAAATAACATAAAAATTAGATAAACGATTCGCTACAACTCCATCTCCACGATTGTAAATACGAACAGTTCCTACTGATTCTTCTTTCTCTAAATCAACTTTCCACCAAGAATGATCTTGAAAATCTGTATGGGTAACGGAACGATTGTTCCAGGCATTATCACGATTGCCGTCAACTGCTCTAGAAGCATCTCCTCCATAAGCAATTGAACTCTGACTCGCAGACTTATGAGCAGCAATATTTTCACCAGCAACTGCAGCTACACTTGGCTCTGTCGCTTTTACTGCATTTGATTGAAAAATTAATCCAGAACCTAGTAAAAATGTTGCAATGGCAACGCCACATACTCCAACACTACGTTTACGAATAGAAAAACGAAATCCTTTATCTTGTTTGTTTTGAGACATACAAAAACTCCTATTTAGCATTTTATTTCTTGAATGCGCTTTCTTCGAAACGATATTAGTATAACACAAAAACAGATGTGATGCAATCGTTTTCTATGAATATTTTCTCATTAATCATCTATTTTTAAACACAATAAGCTAGTTTGTCTATTTTTGTAGCGCTTATAAGAAAAAGTAGAAAAAATTTAGAGTATCCACGTATATTTATGTTATTTAAAAAGAAAATTCATTTTACTAATCATCTCTTACGAGAAATTTACAATTAATTTGAAGAAGCTATTTTACCACCCTAAATAAAAAACAAGGGCACTACTCACATTCGAATAGAACCCTCGTCTTCTTATCCTAACAATATCGTTCGGCAACTTTCTATACTGCCTATTTCTTGCACTTCGTGCTGCTGTCACAGTAGCTTATTCCGCAGTAGCTGACGAAATCGCATCCCCTTCAGTTGTCCGTTTCTCTTTTTCTGGTATTGTCGAACTCGAGGTCAGATGATTGGATTTCTTTTGAATCACTATAGAAATCAGAACCTCTTTTCTACTACCATCACTAAATACGACCAACAGCTTGCCCTGATAATTTCCTGCTACTTGAAGATTTATCTTTGAATAGTCCGTTACATCCTGAAGCACTATATTCTGAGGTAATTGTCCTTTGTTCTTGATATTATCTCGTAAATCAACACTTCCATTTTCATTCAAAATCTCATCATTTACTTCGACATCATAAACATCTGCATCATGAAGCTGCTGATTAAAATGTAGGCGAGACAGATTTTCTTCAGCATATCCTCTACCATCCATCGACCATTTGTCTCCGACAGCAAACCCCGGTTGACCATTCAATAACGATTCAAAGTAACTTCGTGAACCATGACAATTAGTCGTATTTCCTATATTGATTGCATGAGCAAAATTCCCCACCGCAGGAATCAGTTTGTCATTATTCACCATATAATGGATTGAACGTCCTTCCAGAGTGAGTTGCTCCCCTACTTTGGCCAGCCTATTGAGCCATTGAGTAAATATTCCACCTTTGATTTTAGGTGCATTAAAAGTATAAGATTGCTTGAACCAAGTATAGTTCTCCTCTTTTGAGTTAATCAAAGCACGATGAGCTAAATATCCCCCTAAGGAATGTCCAGTCGCATAGAGATTGGTAACTGTATGCTCCGCTTCATATTTTTTCAATAAATTTTCTATAGATATAGCTTGCTTAGGGTTCAACCCCAAAAAGATAGCCGTATCGTCATCCGTATCAGCGCTACCTTTCGTTCCTCTTACTGCCAATACTTGGACTGTTTTATCAGCTAAATAAGGTACATCGCTTCTATTCTCGAACAGCACTGCATCAAAACCATTACTCAAATGATAGGTTTCACGAACCATCCAAAAGCGAGACAACTCCGTGTGCATCATCGCATATTCTTGGCGTCCTTTATAAAGCTCTTCTAACGGATTTTGAGAATCCAACACCTCAGAAATATAGTCATCATCACGATAACATAACTCCATAAACATCGCCATATCCCTTGAGCTGATATCCCATTGAAGGGGATTTTTATCCTCTCTATCCGAAATGCCATCCCCATCCGTATCCTTGAGGCGCGGATGACTATTATAGTCGTAATAAACTCGACCGTTTTTAGTATAGGTATACAATTCTTCTGAATTATACAAGCCATCCCCATCATCGTCACCATCTAGTTTCAAGACTTCTCCACCATACAACAAGGAATCAACGCGATTGTCTTCCAATCGGATTTTTCCTTCTGCAATTGCTTGAGCAGTTTCAGTTGTCAATTTTATTTTATCAACTTCTTGAGCCTCTCCGGCTTGAGCTTGAAATCCTAAAGCGAGCACAATTGCTATGCTTCCTGCTATCACGTATCTTTTTTTATTCATCTTTCTCTCCGAAACAAAGAGCCAGCTACAATACTGGCCCTTTTTAGCTTATTCTTTTAGCAATCTACTTTCCTTAAGTATTCGCTATCAAACTTAGTCATTCGCATCATCTTCATGCTTCTTACGTGCTACTCCATACAATGTCCCCGCACCTACAATTGCAGCCATAGCCGCAGCTGTAAAGAATGGATTAACAGTCGAACCTGTATTAGGTAATGTTTTTGTAGCTGAATTTATTTGATTTCCTGTAACATCATCACCATTAGAATGATTTCCGTCCGTAGCTTTTTTCTCTACGTGAATTGTCACAGTTACTTCATCTTTAGAGCCATCAGGGTAGGTCACCTTCACCTTCGCTGTCTTATCGCCTGGTGTTGTAGTATCTACTGGACTTTCAAATTCAAATTTCGTTCCTTTTGGTAGGTCTGGAATATTTGCAATTGAATCTTCAGCTTTTGGTGTTTCACCTGTTTTGACTGTTTGATCCTTACCTTTTGGTTCATGAGTGTCTGCGTCCGTCGGCTTCTCTTTTACGGTCACTTTCACCGGAACTTCATCTGTCGTTCCGTCTGGGTAAGTAACTGTTACTTTACCTTCGATAACATCACCTGGTTTCTTATCCGCTGGAATCTTGACAGTAGCTTTACCTGTATTTTCGTCTACGGTGATACCTGAACCGTCTTTAACCTTGTATTTGGTGCCATCTGGGATTTGTTTGCCAGTCTTATCTTTAGGTTCAAGTGTGACACTATCGCCCGGCTTACCTGTTGCAGATGGATACTCTGGTTGGTAGTTCTCGTTATCTGGTGTCTTCTTCGGTGTAACTATCACCTTCACTGGAACCTCATCCTTAGATCCGTCTGGATAAGTGACTTCCACAACACCTTCTTTTTCACCTGGTGTAGCTGTATCTGGCTCTTTCTTCCAAGTGTAAATTGAATCTTTTGGTAGCTCACCCTTGTTTCCGATGCTGTCATCAGCTTTTGGTTTTGTACCTTGTTCTACAGTTTGGTCTTTCGCTTCTGGTGAATAGGTAATATTGTCCGGTGTCTTAGACACGGTCACTTTCACCGGAACTTCATCTGTCGTTCCGTCTGGGTAAGTAACTGTTACTTTACCTTCGATAACATCACCTGGTTTCTTATCCGCTGGAATCTTGACAGTAGCTTTACCTGTATTTTCGTCTACGGTGATACCTGAACCGTCTTTAACCTTGTATTTGGTGCCATCTGGGATTTGTTTGCCAGTCTTATCTTTGGGTTCAAGTGTGACACTATCGCCTGGCTTACCTGTTGCAGACGGATACTCTAGTTTATAAAGTTCGTTATCTGATGGTTCAACTTCAAGTTTTAATGTCTTCGGCTCAGATGTCTTACTACCATCCGTATATTTTGCTTTGAAAGTTAAGTCTGCATTGTCTTTTATCGTTACATTTTTGATAGTAATCTTGTAGATTGTCTTATTGTTATCCAACTCACCATCGACTTCAACACGTTCATGACCATATTTGTCAATAAGTTCTTTCAAACCATCAATATCAACCGCCTTATCGCCTTCAGCCGTAAGGGTAAAGGTGACATCTTTTCCAGCCTTAGTCTTGATTTCTTCTTTATCAATCGTAAGGGTCGGAGCTTTCACTTCTGCTGGTTTATCTACCGTAACTTCTACCGGTATATCTTCTGTAGAGTTGTCTGGATAAGTAACCGTGATGGTTCCTGTAACTTTTTCCCCTTCTTTCTTATCCGCTGGAATCTTGACAGTAGCTTTACCTGTATTTTCGTCTACGGTGATACCTGAACCGTCTTTAACCTTGTATTTGGTGCCATCTGGGATTTGTTTGCCAGTCTTATCTTTGGGTTCAAGTGTGACACTATCGCCTGGCTTACCTGTTGCAGACGGATACTCTAGTTTATAAAGTTCGTTATCTGATGGTTCAACTTCAAGTTTTAATGTCTTCGGCTCAGATGTCTTACTACCATCCGTATATTTTGCTTTGAAAGTTAAGTCTGCATTGTCTTTTATCGTTACATTTTTGATAGTAATCTTGTAGATTGTCTTATTGTTATCCAACTCACCATCGACTTCAACACGTTCATGACCATATTTGTCAATAAGTTCTTTCAAACCATCAATATCAACCGCCTTATCGCCTTCAGCCGTAAGGGTAAAGGTGACATCTTTTCCAGCCTTAGTCTTGATTTCTTCTTTATCAATCGTAAGGGTCGGAGCTTTCACTTCTGCTGGTTTATCTACCGTAACTTCTACCGGTATATCTTCTGTAGAGTTGTCTGGATAAGTAACCGTGATGGTTCCTGTAACTTTTTCCCCTTCTTTCTTATCCGCTGGAATCTTGACAGTAGCTTTACCTGTATTTTCGTCTACGGTGATACCTGAACCGTCTTTAACCTTGTATTTGGTGCCATCTGGGATTTGTTTGCCAGTCTTATCTTTGGGTTCAAGTGTGACACTATCGCCTGGCTTACCTGTTGCAGACGGATACTCTAGTTTATAAAGTTCGTTATCTGATGGTTCAACTTCAAGTTTTAATGTCTTCGGCTCAGATGTCTTACTACCGTCTTTATATTTTGCTTTAAACGTTAATGTAGCATTATCTTTTGGAACTACATTTTCAATTGTAACTCTGTATACTTTTTTATTAAATTCGTATTCAAGATCTTCAATTATTACACGGTTATCATATTTGTCAACTAATTCATCGAAACCATCAATTTCAACTTCCTTCTCTCCCTCTAATGTCAGGGTGAATGTAACTTTAGTGTTTGCTTTTGTTTTTATATTTTCTTTGTCAATAGCTAGGGTCGGAGCTTTGACTTCTAGAATTTTTTTAGGCGTAACCGTTACTTGAACTGGTACTTCATCTACACTTCCGTCTGGATAGTGAACCTCTACTATTCCTGGTTTATTATCTCCTGGTTTTGAAGTGTCTGGAGTATGACCATCTTTCCATTTATATTTTGAATCTTGTGGCAACTCCTCTGTATTTACAATACTATCTTTTGCATCTAATTCTGTATCTTGTTCAACAGTCCTATGCTTAGCTTCTGGTGTATACTTAATGTTATCTGCATAATCTTTGACTGTAACATTAACTGGAACTGTATCAGTAGAGCCATCTGGGTAGGTTACTTTTACATTGCCTGAGATAACACTGCCTGGCTGTGCATTGTCAGGGATTTTAGTTCTTACTTCACCTGTAACTTTATCCACTGTAAATGGCGAACCTGCATCTACTTCATAGTTTGTTCCTGATGGAATTTGCTTGTTGTTTTTCTCTTTAACTTTGAGATTTACTGTGTCACCTGGGTAACCTGATCCACCATCATATTGTGGCGTGTAGTCATCTGCTTGCGTTGGCAATGTTGATACATCTACAGTAGCGATTTTACTAAAGTTGTATATCCCAGTTCCTGCAGGACGGCTAAACCCTGAGCCGCTTTCCCGTGAAGTAAGACCAACAGTCACCCACACTTTATTTGCTAAATCAGTATCTTCCCGGAAATAATCTCCCCAACCCATCCAATTTCCAAATTGACTTTTTACTTTTGGAAGCTGTTCTAAATTTTTTAATTCATCTCTATTAATACGGGTATCGAAATTATAAATCCTAGTACAAGACTGATTCTGTGCAGTAAGCCAATCACTAAAGCCATATTTCGAATAATAGATATGTTTCTCAATATTGTACTTTTCCCCATTTTCTTTATCAGTACCAGTACAGCCTAAACGATAGCCTCCCGCCCATTCTGTCATCATTTGACTAGACGGTCCTAATATCTCGGCTTCTTTTCCATTAACATTAACCTTACTAGGATTAAAAAGAGTTCTAGAATTTGTAGACCATTTATCTATATCACTTGGGTATCCTTCTAGCTTTTGCAACGTCCCCTGATAGCTCACATCATGGACAGTCATATTCTCAGGCTTATACAGACCACGAGAGGTTGTAAAAAGGCTATAAGGTCTAGCAAAATCCTTAGCAACCCCTGCAAAAGTTCCAGTACCATTTCCTTTTACAACAATCTGCCAATGAATAACATCCTGTTCTCTATCATACTGAGCTCTGACACGAAGCACTTCATCTGCATAATTACTATTTCCACCTGGTTTTCTTGACCAACCATTAGAGAAATTACTATCACCTTCTTTATAGGTGATTTCAGCTACCCCCGCTCTCCAGTTTATAGCGCTAATCTGACTTTTACCAGTTTCAGACTTTGTTTTAGCAACACTATTATCTTCTAACTTATCGTCTAACTTCCAGTTGGCATCTCTAGCTTCTAAAGCAGTCACAGTTCGGGCATATTTCAACATCTCCGATACATCTGTAGGTTTTAGAGTAAAGTTATTCTCTTCAATTACTTGTTCTAATTTTTGTCCTCTCTTATCTGTAACAGTTGAAATATCTTTGTTTGCAATATCATCATCTATTGAATTCTGTTTTGTTGCTTCCGTTTCTTTTTTCGCCTCTTGCGCTGGAATAACATCTGCATTTACAGCCGTCTCAGATGTTACTGCATTAGACTCAACAGCAAAAACCACCGCTTGCCCACCTATCATAAATGCGATAGCAATACTCGCAGCACCAAACTTGAATTTCCTAATAGAAAATCGCTGTTTCCCCTGCGATATGTCATATTTCTTTCGGTTACCTTTAATCATAAGAACACGTCCTCTCTAGTTATTAACCTATTCCACTATAAACTGGATATAGATATATCC
>NZ_CAMPPY010000014.1 GCF_946902915.1 Streptococcus sp. Marseille-Q5986
GTTATCACTATCTTGTTCATAAAGTAAACAATCAACACAGCCTATATTTTGAATATTAGGATTACAAAATAAGAGTTTACCTGCGCTACGTTGGCTAAAACAGTATATACTAGGGATATTAAATAAATAGCATGCTCTATTTACTAATCTTTGTGCTATATAAGGAGGTTCATCCATACAACAAAATACCCAGTCACTTTCAGAAATTTCTTTTTTTACAGCATCAACAGTGCTCATTTTTAATTTTCTTTTTGTGACTACACACTGATAATTACGTTTTAGAATACAATCTTTTACACAGTCAACTTTATATTTACCAATATCGTTAAAGGTAAACATAGATTGCCTATTTATATTATTTTCTTTAACAATATCATCATCGACTAAATGAAGTCGCCCTACCCCTAATTGGGCTAATTGTAATGCGATATGAGAACCACCGGCTCCACATCCTAGTATGGTAACTTTTAAATTACTCAATTTTTCAAGTAATTTAATCCCACCAATACCTTCACTAGAATAATAAGTTTCTAGTGATTCATTAATTAAATAGTGATCAATTTGATTTACAGGTCTATCTAATATTTCTAATAAATTACGATCAGAAAATTTAGATATATATTTTTCTATAATATTTTCGGATATATCATATTTTTTTCTTAATAAATCTTTAATTTCTTCAAAGCTATTAATTCCATTGCAACAAGAAATTAAATCTGACCAAAAATCTGAGTATCCTGTAATTTCTAATACATCAACATCATCAGCTCCAATTCTTAATCTGTCGTTCTTCCATTGGTAAACGATTCTATCCTGGTTCCATTTTGGGAAATAATTATCCATTTTATATCCTCAACTATTTGATAAAAGCATGCAAGATGAACATGCATGCTTCTGTTATACACGAGAAGTCGATTAATATTATTGACTTCTTTTTATTAATACAAACTAATTTAAACTCTCTTTTAAGAGTTTAAATTAACTAAATCTAAAATTATCTTAGATAAAGTACCAATTAGTTGTATCTTCTTCACGAATTTCTTCAAATTCTAACTCCAAAATGTTGAAATCTTCCATAATCATGATCATCACCTCCTTTCTATTATAAAACAATAATCTGATCAAACTCTTCCAATATTTCTGGATTTTGATCATGAGTAATGACAATAACAATTGCATCTTTAATGGATAGAATGTAATCCATTATTTCTTTTGCTTTTATTGGATCAAGGTTACTTGTAGGTTCGTCAAATATATAAACTGAATATGTTTTGACTAAAAACCTAGCTAAATCAATTCGTTGCTTTTCTCCTTCTGAAATGATTTGGTTTGATTGAGCTAGGTTTTTACGAAGGAAGTCTTCATTAAAACCTAAGGATTTTCTTAATTTTTCAGTTAAATGAAGGTTTCTAGCCAATTTGATATTCTCTAGAATATTGCCTTCAATCAGAAAGTCATTTTTTTGCACAAACGCAATATCTTTATATAACTCCTCTGAGGAAATATCAATATTCTGTTTTCCGTTGATTTTTATTTCTCCATCATAAAGATTTTTTGGATAATAATTTAGTATTAATTTTACTAAAGTTGTTTTCCCAGCTCCTGAAGCACCTATAATTGCATAGCGCTTGCCTTTTTTAAATTCATAGGAAAAATGATCAAATAATATTTTATTTTCAATTTCATAATGTAATTGGCTAATAGAAATGGTCGAAATGTTATCACAATCAATTGTACTTGTTTTATGGGAAGTTCCTTGATTTGTCTCATATAGATTTTCCTGGATATTATCAATAATGGACTTGCTACTGCTGATTAAATTTTTATTGTAAAGAATAGATTGTAATGGAGCAAAAACACCGTTTAATAATTGAATACTTGCTACTAGTAATCCAATAGTCAGTAAGTTATTTCTTACAAAAAAGATACCAGCGACCATACAGGATAGTTGAGAGCCAAAACTTAGTAAAATCCCAGTAGTTGAAGCTAAGTCTTTTAAGAATTGATATGTTTTTCTGGACTCTTCAAATTCTAAACTGATTCCCTGAATTTTTTCTTGGGTCCAGCTTTGAATATTTAATAACTTAATTTGTTCAAAACCATTAATAAAGTTTGTCATTTTTGACAAATAGTGATTATTTTGTAGAGAATAATTATTTGTTGATTTAGTCATTAACTTTCCAGGAATTTGTGATAGGAAAACCGTTATACTCGACAATAAAAGGAAGACTAATGCTAATCGCCATTCTATATAAATAATAGCAACCACACTCATGATAAGGCTCCCTAAATTTGCAATTAGAGAGATTTTAGGGATTAATAAATTTTCTTGAATAAGGTCACTGTTTTTGGTGATATTATTTAAGAAATCTGAATGGTTACGGTTGTCAGTTTGGTTAAATTCACGCGATAAATAATGTAATAAGAGACGCCTTTTTAGATCTAAAATAACTTTTTTTACATATTCGTTTTTAAGATAGGAATAGGAAGAAGAAATCAAGAACCACAGTAAAATCGAACCTACAGAAATAGTGATATGAAAGAGTAATCCACTATTTGAATTAGATATACTATCAAGTATTCTTCCTAATTGCAGAGAGAAGAATGTCATTAAAAGAGCACTTGTCAAACTTAATAAAATAATCAAGAAATATAGTAATTTATATTGTTTCATAATCTGGTTCATATCTTACTCCTTAAGTAACTCTGATGAGAATATTATAATCCAAATATGAAAATCAGAAACAAACTTCCCGTATTGGGGACGCAATGAATAGTTTACACTAAATATAAAAAAAAATTATAAAATAATTATTTTTTAAAATAAGAGGAGAACTCATATTTTTATTTAACAATGAATATATCACACTAAACCAGATAGAATATACAAGTTAATTTGTACCGAAATTACTATATATTATAAGAAAAATAGAAACTCTAAAGCATTCTGTACACTTTAATTTTAATTCATCTCTTTTTGTTTCTAATACAGAGTATTGAGACTGGATTATAAGCACATCAACAAAAAACTCTATTCAAACCTACCTTTGAATAAAGTCTTTTAACTATCTAAAAAGTTCACATTTTATGCTTATTTATGGAGTTAATGAAGCGCCAACTAAATCCTAGAACCAACATCAGATTGATGAAAAAGTACACAGCCGTAAAACTAGTTAAACCATGTTGTCTGATATCATCAAAATATAAACTAGGTTCAGTAAAGAACAGATAAATTCCATAGACCTCCACGAAAATAAGAAAACTGATAAAACCAATAAGGAAAAGTCCACTGGCAATAAGAAAGAGTCTCCATAAAAGAATGAGAATTCCTCCTACTGCTAAAAAAATTACTGGGATAAGGAGTAAATCATTCATGACTTTCTCCTTTCTAATCAATCAACTGACGATAATGGGTGGCAAGAGAGGAATCAAACTCTTCTAATTTTTGAACTAAGTCCAAATACTCTTCTTTTTCATGTTCTTCAAAGTCCACACCTTGATGATTCTGAAGAGCGATTTCCAATTGACTAGTGAGCTCTCGTTTAGAAAAACTGTAATCCCCTGTCACTTCCTCATAATGTTCCTTTAACTCCTTGTAGGCTTGGTATTCTTCAGGTGTTTGAAATCCCTGTACCAAAGCCTCTTCTAATTGATAATAGGTATCTTCCATCATAATCGTTACCTCGTTTCTTTCTATCTTTATTCTACCGCGCTTTTCTTTTCTTGTCCGCTATTTATATCTATTTTTTAATCTAATTCAAAAGAAAGTTGTTCTTGCTTTTCTTTTCCTTTTTCGTGGAATTGTCGTAAGGCCTGATCAATAATATCTAAATCCGTTTCTGTTTCAATCAATGGCGCGAGTACATCGTATTCGGCCTTTTTAGTTTGATAATCCTCTTCCTTTGGAAAATTTTTCTCAATTTCTACCTTAGCAGTAGTCCATTTATCCTTTAATTCATCCAATAAGTTCTGAGTTTTCACTTGGTCATCTTTAATGTGGTCTATCGTATGCTGAAGCCTTTGAATTGTCCCCAAAGGAGAATACAAATCCAAACTGACAGAATACTGATTTTCTCCTACAATCTTAACAGAGAAGGTTTCAGGAAGAGGCTGATTCGTTGGTAGACTAAGCATTTTAATGTCAAATCCTCGATAACTTGCTAGGGTTCGAAATTCTTTGCTGTCAGATTGATTATGACGGATAAGACGGTGTAGGGATTCCCCTGCTTCAGCTCGTTGCTCAAACGCTTGCTTACCTACCGTCATAGAAAATGCCTGGTCTTTCGACATTTCAGACTGTTGAATGTCGCCTTCATACTTGCTTAATCGTTTCTCAAGAATGGGCATATTTTCTTCACAGTAGGAGATTGTATGACGATAGTGATCCTTGCTGCGTTGAAAGGCGCGTCTTTGATTTTCTAATAGAGTTAGATCATTCTCTAGTTCCATCTTATATTTGAGATAAGGATTACCTGTTGCTAGTGCCTTAAAATCAGAAGCTGTCATGGTCTGCTCATCAATATCTTCTGCAGCACGAATCGGCTCCTTAGAAGTCATAATCTGCTTAATATAACGGAGTTTGTTCTCCTGAGTTGCCCATAGATAATTATCAAATGAACCTTTGGTAATGTAGTGGTAAATATCCACTTCCTTGTTTTCATTTCCCTGTCGGATAATACGTCCATTGCGTTGCTGAATGTCACTTGGTCTCCATGGCACATCCAGGTGATGAACTGCTTTCATCTTGCTCTGAACATTTAAACCTGTTCCTCCTTTTTCAGTTGAGGCAAGGAGAATCCGCACCTCTCCTGCATTGACCTTTCGAGACAAGCTATTCTTCTTTTCATCACTATTGGCATCATGTACAAAGGCAATTTCCTTACTAGGGATTCCTCTATCCACTAATAAAGCCTTTATTTCAGAATAAACATCAAAGCCATTATCCTTTTTCTTAGGTGTGCCAATATCTGAGAAAATCATCTGAGTAGCCTTATTTCCCATTCCCTCACGATAAATTCTTTCAACATTATCCACTACCTGAAGCAGTTTATGATTATCTGCTAGACTATAGCTAGAGTCCAATAAACGCATATCAATAGCTAGTTTCCGTGCCTCACCTGTTATCTTTAACATGTTATCCTGACTCGGATCAACTGTTCCACATTTGACCATATCTGACCTCATAACTAATTCTTCTAAATAGAGTTTCTGGTTTTCAGTTAACTCACTCTCAATAGGGATAATATGAGCTTCTGGAACAGGTAAATCCAACATATCTTGTGTTTGAATGTCTGCTGTTTCTTTATAGATTTTCATCAACTCAGGTAGATTGACAAACTTTTTAAATCGTTTCTTAGGCTGGTACTTATCCCCTGTAGGAGCTAATTCCATAGAGTTTTGAATTTCTCCAAAAGCACCTACCCAAGAGTCAAAATAATCAACTTGATAGCGTTTTAAGATATCTGGTTGAATATAGTTCATCATAGTATATAACTCACTAATAGAATTGGAAACAGGTGTTCCTGTCGCAAAAACAATATTCTTAAAATCATGTTCTTCCTGAATCTGTCGAACCTTCATTTCCATATCCACGTTCTTCTTAGAGGTTGTATTGGTAATACCTGCTACATTCCCAAGTCCAGTAATTGGACGAATATTTTTAAAGTGATGTGCTTCATCCACAAAGAGAAAATCAATTCCTAAGTTTTCAAAATCAATAAAACTATCACGATTAAAGCGTTGCAGTTCTTCCAATTGTTTCTCTAGACCACTTATTGATTGCTCTGCTTCTTTAACAGTATACTTATTTTCAGAATGTGTTTTAATCTCTCGTAGTTCATTGAGTTTATCCTCGATATAATTCATCTGTCTTTCCTTACTGACAGGGATTTTTTCAAATTGAGAATCCCCAATGACAATGGCATCGTAATCTCCTGTAATAATACGCGACACAAATTGTTTTCTTCTCGACTTCACAAAATCTTTCTTAGTGGTCACAAAGACCTTTTTAGTAGGGAAAAATTTCATGATTTCTTGGCCAAATTGAGCAGACAAACTAGAGGGCACCACATACAAGGGCTTATGAACCATGCCCAACTCCTTTAATTTAAACCCAGCACCAAGCATGGGCAAGGTCTTTCCTGAACCTACCTCATGAGCTAACAAGGCTCTTTTTTCTTCTACGATTCTTTGAATGGCATTCTCTTGGTGAGGACGAAGACTGATGTTTTGTGCCAAGCCATCAATGACTAGATGGCTACCGTCATACTCTCGACTAACCGTTCGATTATAAAGACGATTATAGCTTTCCTCAATGACTTGCTGGACTTCTGGATACCGTGAGACAAATTCTTGAAAGAGCTCTTGTAAATGCTGCTCTTTTGCTCTTAGAACAGAGGTTTTTTCCAAATCTGTGATGGTCTTTTTCTTTTCTCCTTCCGTAACAGTCATGGTAATCGTCGGTTGGTTCGAATTAAGTAAATTCTCAAAAATCTTTCTTCCTGTATCATAACGTGACCCACTAACTCCAAGACTACTGTCTTTGGCACTTGGATAGCGATAAGCAAATGATGTCTTTAAATGAACCTGGCCATCGACAGGATTCACTTCAATGACTTGTTCAACATCAGGCGAAGACAATTCAAATTCACGATTGGTAAAACATTCAAAGGCAAATTTACCATAAACGGATTGAGGAATCCAACGTGACCCTATTTTAAACTCAATATCTGCCAGATGAATCCGTGGAGGGCGAACAGACTCTAACAAATCTAAAGCATGGGACCAGTCACATTCTTGGTTGTTTTCCTCCACTAATAGTTGAACTACTTCTATCTTGTTGAGAATGTCTCCTGATAAAAACTGGTTCTTAGAAAGATATTTTCTTTCTCCTCTTAAATAGCTTTCTGGATCCATTAAAACCTGATCACCTAACTCATCTAAAATAGCAGCTTGGCTATGTTCGGGATAAATTGATACCATATAGTCTAAATCAACCCCTCTACCATCCGATAAACTAGAGTTTAAGGCATCTAGAGCCGTTGATACTCTTGCAATCACTCTCTCCGACCTAACCAATGCTTTCTCAAAGGCTAAAGATTTTTTATATTTTACTTTCTGATCTTTAGAATCAATGTATTCATCTTCTAAACTTGCAAGCAAAGAATACTTATCGTCACTATCAAATAAGTTCCGATTGACTGAGGCATTCAAGTATCCAAATTGACTTACAAAGCGGTCATAGTCACGATTGAGTTTACTAAGTAATACCTGAAAATCTGTCCGACTATAATCTTGATGACGTTGAATTTCAATTAAGGATTGATAGGTCTCTCTCAAATCAACCATTCCCTTAATGCGACTAATATCCTTATCCGATAAGGGACTTTCATAAAAGACAGTTTTTTTGAACAGTCCCTTATATTTCCCCCTTTTACTCGCTTCTTCTGACTTGTAAACATCTAGTGCTTCCTCATCAGTCAAATGAAGTTGCACGAATCGGTCTATTTTATGTTCAGACAAAGAACTGTCCCAAGCTTTAAACTCTCCCTTCTCGTCTACATAATAACTAATTTCGTCTACTTTTGAACTTTTCCGAATGCCATGTGTATCTCGGTAATAAATTTGATTTCCCTCATATCCAAAAGAATAGAGCGCTAAGTTCTCACGAATACGACTTGGGATAGAATGATCCACTTTTTCTTGGATAAAAACAGGTTCTTTCAAAGAATTGTCAATTGGTTTAGGTGCCTCCACATTCTCTAATGCTTCCATGATGTCAGTAGTGAATGTTTCTGATTCCCCCTTAACATTGAGAGTTCCTCCATTAAAATTGCGTACCTCATATTCACCCAAAACTTGTGTATTGTATTTCCCATCAAAATAAGGATTGATCCAGACACGCTTATCCTCCTCAAAGGGAATAGAGCCACTAAAGACAAGCTCCTCCTCATGAAGATTCTTTGCTTGATCCTTTTGAAAGAAGAGGAGGTCTGTGGTCACTCGAGTACCTGCAATCTTTTTAAAAGCCGTATCCGGCAAACGAACTCCCCCTAAAAAATGAGTGCTCGATTTAATCTCTTGTAAGACATTATCCGTCCGCTTATCCATTGTGCCAATAGATGAGATAATCGAAACTTGTCCTCCGTCTCTTACTAAATCAAGTGAGTGTTTGACAAAGTAGTCATGAATCATATAAGGTCTATCATAATTTTTATCTGCAATGCGAAAATTTCCAAATGGTACATTCGTTAAGACTAAATCAAAACTATTATTTTGATAGGGAACTTCTTCAAATCCTCGCACTTCAATATGAGTATTGGGATGAAGTTGTTTTGCGATTGCGCCTGTCACACTGTCTAATTCAACTCCATAGAGTTCTGATTTCTCTCGTATACTTCTAGGCATCGCCGCAAAGAAGTTCCCAGTCCCCATAGAAGGATCTAAAATTCTTCCTCCCTCAAAACCATCATCCAGTAACTTTTGCCAAATCTGGCGAATAATCATCGGGTCTGTATAATAGGCTGTGAGAGAACTTTGTTTCATGGTAGAGTATTCTGATTTACTTACTAAGCTCTTAAGAGTTAAACGTTCTGCCTCATACTTTGGATTGAGTTCATCAAAAAATTCATTGGCAAGACCACCCCATCCAACATACTTGGCTAGTAGTTCTTGTTCTTCTGGACTTGCTTGTCGTCCCTCTTTTTCTAATCTTTTAACAAGTTCAATTGCGGCGATATTCGTTTCAATCTTTTCTCGATTTGTCTTAGGATAAAAGTCCTCTAAATCATCTGGAAAAACAAAATCTTGAACAGGGACATCCGTCTCTTTTATACCCGAAATTAAAGGTTTTGTTTCCTTGTCCTTATCCTTTTCATTTTCATTTTCTTCTTCCAGGTAGGAAAACAAATCTATTTCCTGACTTTTACTTGATGAATCAATCTCAATCTCTGAATCTTCTTTTTCAAGTTCTACGAGAGACAATACTTGTTCAATCTCTTCCAAAGTGTTCAAGTATAAGATAGGATTCTCTTCAAATAACTGGTTGGAATCATTGAATAACTCTAGGCGAACTAAGTCATTTAACTGTGCATTTTCAATCGAAACCAACTGAAATACTTGTCCTTTATAACTTACTTGTGAACCGATTGGATATTCCTTCAAAGCTTCTTCTACAATTTTATCGACATTAGAAAAAGAGTTCGTTTCTTCCGTTTCCTGTTCAATACCACTTGAAGGAGATAAAACTTCCTCTACTTGATTAGACTTTTCGCTTCTAGCTTTTACATCATCAAAATGAGTAATAATCTTCAGCTTTTGTGTCAGTGGGAGTTGTTGGTAGTTTTCTTCATGATGGACAAGATCCGTCACGGTATCTAAAGTAGCCACTAATTCAGAACCCAAATAAGCTAGAACATCTCCCTCTTTTTCTTCAAAATGAATCTCAAGAACTTCTTTTTTAAGCTCTTTTGAGTCAACCATTAGAAGAAATTCCTCTATATCTCTACTAACACGGTCAGATAGATTATTCGCAACCCGATAGACATTGACTAAATTGACATCCTGATTCTGATGAAATACAAGCTCACTTAATGGTTCTAACTTCTCTTTTTCAGATTGGATGTAAAATCGAGTGGAAAGGTTATAGGTTGCGACTTCTAGCACCAAGTTTTTCTCCCAACTACTTAATTGAGATAATTTACTTAGACCTGCTTGTCCAAAATTTCTTGTATAACTTTCTAAATCTTGGTCATTATTTTCAGAACTAGCCTCTAAGAAAGAAACAATATCTTGATCAAAAGAATAGACGTGAGGAATCTCTTCTATCTTGCCCTCTTCAGCCAAAAAACTCTCTACCAAATCCTGCCATTTCTCATCAAAATGTTGCGCTTGATAACGAAGAAATAGGTCCATTTTCTCCCTATCTTTTGGAATTGTTCCACGAAACATAGCCAATAATTGCATTACTTCCATACTCGCTCCTTTCATCTATATGAAAATAGGAGAATCACATGATTCCCCTACAACTCTATCTCCATTTCAACCTCTTGAGGACTGGTTTCTAAATCACTAGACAAAAGAGAAACAGAATCTGTTCTCATGTAGTAAGTATATAAGTCTTCTAGGTCTTGTTGGTTTTCAATCCCTGTTTCAATACTAATCAGAGCCTGTATAAATTCCTTGTAGTGACTCTCCATCATATCTGAAATCTTTTGTTTCATTTCCATAAATACTGAAGATGGTTCAGTTATACTTGTTTGGTCTATGTCTTGTAAATCCTTTTCTAAGGGATTGGTTCCTTCTTCTACTTCCACTAAATCTGAACGACCATCACCATCAGAATCTGCACTAAGAGGATTGGTTCCTAGCGCTAATTCTTGAGCATCAGTTAGTCCATCTTGATCCGAATCACGTTGATAAATGGCTTCCATATACTTCCTTCTTTCCTAGTTAATCTTTTTTCACTCCAATCCTACCAAATATTCCTTGAAAGAAGTATCACAACAAAAAAAGAGAACGAGCCAAAACCTCGTTCTCCTTAAAATGATAAAACGTTACTATCAAAGTAAAAAAGATGACTTACAGAACCTGTAAGCCACCTAGTCAGTCGGTTTATTCTGGTGTCTGCCACCGCTTGGCCCTTACGTCCAAGATTGCTATCGGATTTTGTTCTGGTGTCCGCCACCGCTTGGCCCTTATGTCCAAGATTACTATCAGATTGACCATGAGCCAACTACTCATCTACTCCATTATTCTAACGAATATGAGCTACAAACGCAAGAGAAAAACTTATTTTGGATTTATACACTATAAAAAACATACACTATCTTCAGATTGAACTTTTGTTCAAAATAAGCTATAATGAATTTAAGTAGAAACAGGAGGTAGAACAAATGGCTACAATCAGTTTAACACGTGATATAAAACTAACAAACGAAGATGCTCTAAAAATTCTTAATCATAAACCATCTAAAAAGCTACAAGCCGTCTTGAAATCTATTGAATCACAGGACGCTACCGCTCCAACGAAAAATAAACTCATTTCAAAGTATCTGTAAGATGACAATTCAAGTAACACCACTTAAGCAATATCTTGAAAATATTCAAGTGCTAGCTCCTGATAAAACTGAGAAACAAGTTCAGGATCTATTTAAAACTATCATTTTAGAAAATGTTGATTTCAACGGTAATGAAGAGATGTTGACTTATCTATCTGATAAAGCTCCCAATTTTGAAAAACAACATCGTTCTCGTAATTTTATCGTTGAAGAAACTGAAACAAATAACATCATAGGATTCTTTAGTTTATCTCTCAAAGTTGTTGATATTTCTGATTTAGAGAAATCCTTAAAAAAGAAACTCGTCCTAAAAGGGAAAAGTCCCAAAAATATTGATTATCTCCCTGTGTTACTTATCGGTCAATTCGGCAAAAACACAAAGCTAAATAAACTATCAGGACAAGAGTTATTTGAAATTGTAATTCAAAAAATTGAAGAATTTCGAGCAATTGTAGGAACTCAGATGGTATTTTTAGATAGTATCAATCATCCTAAAGTCATTCAATTTTATGAACAGTTCGGATTTGTTGCTTACAGTCAATTGATTAAAGATGATCATCAAGTAAGTTATCAGCCTATGGCATTAAATATGTCGCTCTATAAAAAATAAGAATCATGTCACCTAAACTGATGACATGATTCTTTTATTTCGTAGTATAGGCAAAACTGATGGCACTATCTGCTTGAGAGATTTTTCTAAAGGTATAGTTAGGATTACCCCCATAGTTAGTTTCAGACACAAGGAAAGAACCATCATCATATACTTTCTCGACAAAAGCCACATGACCATAGTCTGCTGGTGTCCCATGTGTACCTCCTACAAAAGAAACAATAGCACCTGCTTTTGGTGTGGAACCCGTTTCTCCACCAAGACTTGAAGCTGTCGCAACCCAGTCTTGACCATTTCCCATGGTATTAATGATTGAAATCTTCTCTCCATTACTTCCTTTTAATTTTAAGCCTAACTGATTCATACGAGCCGCAACACCCCATGTACATTGTCCATAGGCATAAGCCATACCATCTCCACCACCAGGAACAGAATGATCATACAAGTCCCCACGAACCCCTTCAAGGGATTGTGGATCACTTTTTGCCTGTCCTCCGTTTGTTTGGCTAAAGCCTTTTTCAATTTGGTAATACCATTCCGTTGCTCTGGTTTGTCTTTCCAGTAGTTTGTCACCAGAATTTCCCTCCCAATAGGTGAGGAAGAGTTGGGCGAGATTGGCTGCACTGCCCGTATTTCCAAAGAAATCCTTTAACCAACTTTGATAGTAAGGACTATCCCCGTGAAGCATAAAATCAAGTTGGAGGTCTAAATCATACCACTTCTTATTTTTGATAGGTGCATAATTCAATAAAGCTGTATGACGTGTTGAACCATCTGCGGTATCCGTCCATTGACCTAACCCCAAACCTCTATGAAGGATATTAGGATAAGCACCACTATAAATGGCTGGCCCTCCTATCGCTAACCAGCTTTCATCATCCCATGAAGAATCGGTGGCGCCAACTGGAGGAGATAAATAATCCCCTTCAGCTCGTTTAGGATTGATAGAAGACTCTACAGACCAATTTCCTAAAATTGCCGCAATGGCTTGGGGACTTGCCCCTTGAGATTTCAAAAACTCATAAATATGTTTTGCTCGTTCAAACTCATCCCCACCAAACTGACCAATGGCAGGTAAGATAGTGGTCTGAAGTTGAATGACTTTTGGAAAATAAAATTGCGGATTGACATACACCAATTTTTCTTTCTTGTTCTTATACTTTTGATAGGAAACTTTCAAACCTGTATCATCTGGTGTTTCACCAATAATATCACCAGTTAAGACCCTTGTCCCCTCAATCGCACGGCCATTATGGATGGAATATAATGTTAAACGACTCTCATTCTCTCCTTTTCCGTTAGTGAGAATAACATTGTCACCATCTAGAGATACAACTCCATCCATTGGTGCGACAATCGTTTGGTGAGCCTTCGCTTCTAGTAGAATGTACTCCTGAAGGGTAGGTTTTCCGTCTAAATCATAGTATCCATAACGATAAGTCATGGTTAGACTATCTTCGTTGCTTTTCCCCTCAAATGGATTGTCTAATTCCTGCATGGAAGCATACACACCCTCTTCTTTTAGTTCCTTCATTTCCTCTTGATCGTCTTTCGATAGTTTATACTTAGGAGTTTCATATAGGTCTTGCATGGATTTCAAATCTTCCCCATCGTTTAAATCATGCCACAAAGTAGACAGATAATCCTTGTAAGTTTCTGAACTAAATAAGTAAACTGGTTTGTGTAACTCATAGTCATGGAATTTAAAGTTCATATACCCCATCACATCATCAACTTTTGTGTAATAAGTAATGCCTTTATCATTTGTTCGAGTATGTTCTGCGTCTTCCCAAGTTAGGTGGGTATAAGCTTTTGTTAATTCAAATTCATCTTGTTGAATCAAACTAGCAGATGAAAATCCTAAAAAGAAGCTCATCATAAGTAAAAGAAGAAAGACTAATCCTCCAACTATCCAGGTTGCAGGATTTCCAGCCGCAAATGTAAAGAAGGAAAAGGCTGCTTTTAGTTTTTGATAGATATTTCGGACACTTGTAAGACCTTGTTTCTTTAATTTTCGATACCGATTTTTAAAGGAACTTGGGTTATCTTTCGCTAGTTTCCATCCTTTTCCAGCCTTAAAATGATGGTATCGCTCTTTTGTGTTGGTCAGTCTTTTCTTGGTAAAACGACCTGTTGCTTGTCCTGTTTTGACACTAGCTTTTCCAAGATTATAAGAAAGCCGACTGTAGCGTTTCCCTTTTCTAATGGTCTCTTGAAGTGTGCGATAGCCTTCTAAATCTTCATTTTCTGAAGCTAACTCTCCACCTTCACGTCCAAGGACATAAAGAAAAGTTTTGGCTTTCCTACTGACTTTTTTGGACTTATAGGCTTGTTTAGTAGATTTTAGATTCTCTTTGGCGGCCTTGACTTCTTTCTTAGCTTTTAATTCTTCTAAACTCTTCCCTTGAAAGAAAAAATTAGATTTATGTTTCGATTCCTGACCGTAGAGAAATTTTTGATTGGTTTTTCTTTCTTTACGACTCTCTTTTCTTTCTTCTTTTGCTTCTACCTTGGCTTCTCTAAATTGCTTCTTGGCTATTTTCAATCGTTTCCTAGCATGAGGCAATCGTCTGTCTCTTAATTCTTTACGATTCAAAAGAGATGGAGGACTATTTTGAAGAATATGATTGTAGTCTTCATTTGCTTGTTTTACTCTCTCCTTTGAAGCTTCTCTCATCTCCTCTAGCTTTTCTTTTATCTCTTTTTTCCATGCTTTATTATCCAGTACAGCGGAATCTTTTTTCTGTTTCTTCACCTCCTTCTTTCCTTTTTTCAAGAATTTTTTCTCATCTTTTAGGCTTCTTCTAAATGCCTTTCGGGCACGTATAATTTCTCTTTTATCCTTCATTTACCTTCCCCTTAATTAGAAGCCATTTTATCAGGATCCGTACTCATGATATCAAACAATTGAGTACCTTGAGGAATCTTATTTTTAAAAGGAACGACAACTGAACCAGCTTTTATTAGTCCTGCGCCTTTTTCTGGATTGACTAAGTATTTTTCGAGTTCTTTTGACAAGCCTAAGAGTTGAACCAGTTCTTCTCTGTCATTTTTTGCTTGCTTGAGGAGAATCATAAATTCACTATTTGCAATAATTCGTCTACCATTTGGATCTAACAATAAGGTTTCGACGTTTTGAGTTATTCCAGTCGGACTGGCTCCATATTTTCTGACACGACTCCACAATTTAAAGAAGAAATCACTGGCATATTTATCTAGTAAGAGAAGCTGCATTTCATCAAAATAAATCCAGGTCTTCTTCCCTAATTTTTGATTCCGAACGACACGATTCCATATCTGATCAAAAACAACCATAAGAGCGATTTGTTTCAGCTCATCTCCTAACTTTTTAACGTTATAGATTAAGAAATTAGATCCTGTCTGAATATTGGTCTTATGTGAAAAAATATCAAGAGAACCTTCGACATACAGTTCCATATCAAGTGCCAAATTCTGCGCTTCTTCTTCTGGTTGTTGACTCAAGACAAATACCCATTCTTCCAAAGAAGGCTCTTTAAATGACTGATAGGTGAGTCTGGTAACTCGGTCGATAATCGATTTTTCTCTCCCATCCATTTTTCTATCCAATAACTTGCCGATAAAGGATAAAAGAAATTCTGATTTTACCTTTACAGGATCTTCATCCATATTTTCTTCAGACAAGTCAAGGACATTGAGATAAGTTTGGGAATCGGGCGCAATATCAATCATTTCTCCACCAAAAGCCCGTCCAATGACACTGTACTCTGCTTCGGGATCCACAATGATAATTTCAGTATTTTCACCAGATTCTTTGATTTTGGTCGTGATAATTTCATGCTTGGTTGCCATCCCTTTACCAGCTCCAGATGTCCCTAAAATCAGACCAGACGGTGTATTTAATAGGCTTCGATCAATGGTAATAATATTGCTTGATATTTGATTGATACCGTAATATTTCCCACTGCGGTCTTGTAAGTCTACTGAAGTCCATGGAGAGTTCACTGCTACATTGGACGTTAATAAACTCCGTGATACTCCCTCTAAAAAATCACAACCAAATGGCAGCAAACTATTAAAGGCTGCTTCTTGCATATATGGAAGTTTATCAATCATTAGGTCATTTGAACCGGCCACTTGTTGGATCGTGTCTAGGGCTTGTTTAAGTTCTTCTTCATCCTGACCAAAAACACCAATCAAGAAGACTGTTTGAAATAGTTTATCTCCTGTCTCAGTCATGGTTTTTAAGAGTTCTTCAGCTTCATCGATATTGCTTTCTAATACATGACCTACTTTTTCCAAATAGATACCTGTACGAGCTAGTTTTTGTTGTTCCCCAATCTTTTGGGATTCCATTAAGGTTTTCTTCGTTCGTAGTTTCTTCATGGCATCCGCCTTGGTCGAACTTTGAGCATGAAGGCTCACTATCAATTCCAAATCTCCTTGCATGAGGTCTCTGATAAACTGATCTCCTAACTCCATACCGTAGTCTCTCACATAGACAATCTGCAACAAGCGGTCATTGATTTGTATGTAATTCTTGTTTTTAAAATCCAAGAGATTAGGCGCTATGAAGTGACGAGTTGTCTGACCAGATCTCGTTAAATCACGGTAAGAAAAAGGAAGATGGTGTTCTCCTCTAAGCATATCCGCCAACAGGTTCACCCGTTCTTCACCAGCCAAGGATTCAAAACGTACATCAATTTCTGAGAAACCACTCTTGAAATATTCTCCTATTTGGGACAAGGAACGATAGGCTTGTTTGGGATTAGAATCCTTTCTACCAAAGCTAATCAGTTTCACAGCTGAAAAGTTATTTTCACCACTGTCTAAATTCTGATTCATCATCCGATTCAATTCTTTACGATAGGTATCATATCCATCTTCTTTTTCCTCATACAAAACACTTTGTCTAAACTTTTCTAAATTCAATCTTTTATTAAAGATAGTCAATTGGAAGTTGGTTTGATCATCTAAGGAGTTAATCAAATCAGAATACTTCTCAATGATTGCCCCCTTATCTTCTAAACCAACGGTCTGATAATTGACATCACCAAGTAAGTAGCTTTGTGAGAAATAATCTTCTTTTACCTGCATCAGACCATTTTGATACAGGGCTTGATAAGAGAGAGTATTAGCCGTTGAGGGTAACACTTCCTCTTTTTTCCCTTTAACCTCTTCCTTTTTATTAGTCATTGAAGTTTTTTGTTTCTTTAATGTATTTGATTTTCTTTTCATGTTCAAGTCCTTTCTTTCCTGTAATTGTGCGTAGAGGAACCGTTAGTTCAAAATGAAGACGGTATTTCAAATAATGTTCAAAATATAAATCATTGGGTTTATAGACTCCAAAAAGCATGAGGGGGATGGTAAAGGCAAACACAAAACCGTAAACAAACCAATCTCCAAATTGCCAGAAAAAGAGATTCAAGCCCAAAACAATAATTGTGACAATAAAGGCTGGTAAAACAAAGATGATTTGTCTTGTGGTGAAACCTAACCAAGCCCTGTGTTGGTATTTTGAGATGTCTTTAAAGACACGTGTATTCATGACTTTCCTTTCTAAAAAGGCTAAGAAGCATTCACTTCCTAGCCTTTATCTAATTACATACCTAAAATTGAGCGAGCCGTACGTTGAGAACCAACGAGGGCAATAATCAGTAAGATAGCTTGTATTAAACTACCAAACATAATCGCAAGTGATTGCAGGACTCCTGCACCATTTGAAACAGCTATTTTCCCAGCAGATTCAAACAAAGGAACAAGAGAAACAATCAGAAAAATGAGAACCCCTTGTACCGCATAGACCATAATATTTTTTAAATAGCCAATACCAATAGACTTCCATTCATCACTTAAAAATGTTGGAATCGTAAGAGGGGCAAATGGGATCATAAGGTAGAGTTGAATAAATCGAATAGATACCAAAAGATTAACCATGGCTGCACTTACTATCCGAACAAGCCAAATGAGGAGGGCGAAAAAGCCCACAATCATCCGGCCAATAAAGCCTGAACCTTTTAATCCAGAGATGGTATCATACTTTGCCCCACCGTGAGCCACAATCGAAGCCACTTGTTCAATGGCATGACTCGCAATCCCGATGATGGCTTCTACAATGACGGTCGTGTTGGTAATTACAACTGCGACCATAATATAACTAATCAACATCGGGGCTAATGCTTCAAAGGTCATCGCTCCACCAGAGTTAGCAATTTTCTTTGCCATCTTCGAAAATTCTAAGATGAGAACAACTGATAAAATCGCAACTCCAAGAGGTTGCATGACACTTTTAGTAATACTAGACATATAAGTCCAAACGGTTGGATTGTAGCTAGATAGAGATTTAATCAGATCTACCGTAGATTGTAAATCTACATTAAATCCTTCAAATAAATTTTCAGCTGATATTTTTTCAGATGCAAGGTAAACAAAGGGTGAGACTAAACTAAGATTCATGTCATTGTTTATCCTCCTAAATTGAAATCTGGGTTACAAAGGCTCCAGCAGCCCCTACCATAACTCCACCGACAATTTCAAGAATGGCATTCCGAACACCTGGCCCACCATCTTTAATGTTGGTTGCAAGGTTGACAATCCCCACAACAACGAGAAAGGCACCAACCGCAATCAATCCCTTCTGTAACAAAGACATAGCTTGTGCAAACATAGCACTTGCGTCTACTCCATAAACAAAACCTTTAAAATGCGTAATCATCTATTTCCTCTTTTCTATTTTTATTTTAAACTAGATTCAAAAGTTAAATCACGAATTCTAAGGCCTTCAAGATGGTTTTCTTGACTTTGATTCAAAGGATTGATCTGATAGTTCCACCACCGTTCATCGGTTTCTTGATTGGCTAGGTACTTCCAGTTTGGATGCTTGATGGAATTGTATTTTTTGCTTTTAAAGACTGGCATATTAGCAATTCGAACCAGGCATTCATGCCGTTTCATATTTCCAACTTCATCAGGTGTCATTAAATCACGGGCAATCTTTTGATGAGAAAGGGATCCTGAACCTGTCTGGCCAAAGGAACGACTGGTATTTCGAACATCAATGGTTTGTTTACCGAGTAATCCACTCATAAATTTAAAGGTATCTTCATCATTACCACCTAAGTAGACTAAGCTATCACAGTTTCCCAAAATGGTTTTCCAAGCTTCTTTTTCTTTATAGAGTCCTTGAAGTTGGGCAATATTTTGAAGAATGGGAACGAGACTCATATTACGAGAGCGAACTGTTGAGGTTTGTTCAGCAAAATCTGGGATTTCTCCGATATTTGCGAACTCATCTAAGTAAACTCTCACATGAAGAGGCAATTGACCCTTAAAATCAATATCTGCTTGTCTTGTTAGGGTTTGAAATGCGGTTGAAAAAAAGAGGGCTGAAAGAAAGCGAAAGGTACTATCGTTATCTGGGATAACTAAGTAAACCATTGATTTTTCCTGGCCCCATGTCTTCATATCGAGGGTATCTCTTTTGGTCAAATCCATGACACTTTGAATATTGAAGAGGGCAAATTTAGCAGTGGTTACAGCTATAACAGAATCCAGAGTCTTATCCTTATAATTTTGGAAATCTGCCCAATTTCGCATGGTAAAATTTTCAGTCCCATACTTTTTAGCATAATTTTCAAATAGAATTTCTAAGACACTTTTTTCTTGGTTTTCACCTTTGGATAAGTGTTTAATGAGTTTTGAGATTTCAGCAAAACTTGGATAACGCCCTCGTTTTTTTCGCTCTTCCACTTCTTTTTTTTGACGTTTCAACAAGTTTTGGTATTCTGTTTGACTCAAACGACTTTCTTCTATGAGCTGTTCTCTTGTTTTAGGTGGGTTATAGAAATCGACCAAGTAAGAGGCTAAAGCTCGTACCAAAGTCATAGAAGCTTCATCCCAAAATGGATCACTACGGGAGCCAGAGCCTTTGGTGTTATTGAAATAAACCGTCAGCATGCGATTCAAATCGTTTTCTGTCTCTATATAGCGAAAAGGATTAAAGCCATCTGAGTTCTTCATATTGACTAAATCTAACACCTTTACTTGGTAGCCATGTTCTAAAAAGAGTTTGCCCGTTTTCTCGGCCAAGTGATCTTTAGGATCCACTACAATATTGGAACTATTCATCTGAATCAGATTGGGTTTCACAAAGCGAAATGTCTTCCCACTTCCTGAACCTCCGATCACCGCAATATTCTTATTTCTATCATATTGGGGTGGTTTTTTATCTAATAATGTCAAACGAACATCTTGTGCTAAGATCGTATCATGAGAAAATTCCTTACCGTAAAAGAACTTCTTTTCTTTTAGAGTTCCAAAACGGGCGCTCCCGTATTCTACCCCTTCTCGGTATTGTTTTTTACCAGTCTCTAAATAGAGATAAACCAGCAACATCATCACAAATCCTAGTAGAAAAAAAGCACTTGATTTTCCAGTAAAGGAAACATTCCATGGCGACTGAAGAACTTCATCTTGACCTTCCATCAGAAGACGAGTCCATTTATCTATGGTATTTCCAGTATAGGAATCATACAAAAGCGTCAAACGATGAAAAAGATAGCCTAGTAAGATACCTAACAGTGAGAATAGTAGGAATTTCTTTCCACTGTACATCATCTCACCATCTCTTTCTGTTTGACGGCCCCTTCTTGTCTCAAGGTAATTTGGGATTTAGCCTCATCAATTGCATCGTCTAATGACTTATCCATGGTAAAATCAGCTAATTTCTCCGGATCATTAACCATTTTTTCTAACAGATGGTCTAAATGATTGTCTAGAATCGAACGGTCTTTCGTGTAGAAATGCAGAGAATCCCCTTGCCAAGCGATGGCTAAAGGAATCTCTTCTTTTTCTATAAAAGCTTTAAATTTCTCGATATCAATTGGTTTGTCTAAGAAATCTTTTTTCAGATTAATCGTATCAATCGCATAGGGAGATTGTAGCAATTCTTCTAATTTCTGTACCCCTATCTTATAGGCGGAATCTTGTGCTAAAGCCTGACGTCTAGACCATTCTAGAATCTTTAAAAGACTTTTTACAGTAAATAAAAGACTACGCTCAGCATATTGAACTGCCATTCGTTCCTGTTGTTCAGAAGACATCTGATGCCTCCTTCTTCACAAATAGCAGCTTTCCTTCTTTATAACGATAAGCTATCAATTTCTGACGTTGCTTAATCGACTTGATAACCTGCAGTAGATCTCTCGAATAAGGTTCTCGAAGAGTAACTTCTACTGCTTTCCCATCAAAGATACCAACTCGTTTAAATTCAATGTAGTCTTTTTTGAGATGTCCTAAGCCCATACCAAAAGGAAAGTGATGAATCAATTGGATGGTACATCCACCTTTATTTCCCATTTGTTTCAAATCATACAAGTTTACTACCTTCATGATTAACTCCTTTATCTAGTTTGTCGCATCGTTTAAGTCTGGTAACGATAAACTCCGTGTCTGTTAGAAAATTCTCACACACGTCTTGTGCCAGTTGCCCTTCACAGGGAAATACTCTCAGTCCCTACTTACACAGGTACGCTAATCAAGACGGAGTGGATTCAATTTTCAAAGAACAGGTAGCTTTATTATAGATAAGAGTAGTTGAAATTTTTATCACATTTTTTATTTTTCTGTAGAGCTAAATTCATACTAATCAAAGAGTTTGAAATAAAAGACTAACATTGTTACATAATGTTAGCATTTCATTTCCCTAAAACAAGCTAATTTGGTCTAAAAAAGCAACAAAATATAAACCAGTAGATTCCATACCAAATGTAGACCTATACTTCCCCATAAGTCCGATTTATAGCGTACAAGCCCTAAAAACATCCCAAGTGAAACATATAAACACCAAGCTAGAATGGTTCCTGGATGATGTGCTAAGGCAAATAAAACACTTGTCAAAGCAACTCGAATATCTAATTTTCTGACCAAGTTCCATAACATTTCTCTATATAGAAATTCTTCAACCATACTCGCATTGATTAAGAACAATAAAAATGAAAACCAAGGAACTTGATGTTGAAGCCCAATTAAGTTTGCTTGATTCGTGCTTCCTTGAGCATGGATTAGGCTAAAACATAGACTTATAATCAGTAGGCTAGCTAATCCAATACCAAGCCATTTCATCCTAGATTTCATACTGACCTTATGCACTTTTTTACGTTGGCCATACATCCATAAAAAAGAAATGAGTGACGAACCATAGAGAATCTGTAGTATAGTTAACTCACCGATACAAAGAAATTTCAGTAAGTATAGAGATACCAATAGGACATTTACTTGTTGGAATATATAAACTGGAATTATTCTTTTCATAGTTACCTCCGAAATAAATCTTCATAATCTAAATCTAATACCTGCACAATCCTTTCTACCCATGGACTTTGAGGCATTCGTTGTTCCATCTTATAGTGACGAATCTTTTGATACAAACGATTCAATTCACTTGGATAGTGAAACTCTCCCGCAAACATTTTTCTGGTTAACTCAATCCAGCTGATATTTCTTTCAGCCAAAATAATGGACAAGTTCTCCCAAAATCGTTCAGCCATATTGCTTCTCCTTTAGTTAGATAAATAATGTGTTTGTGCCATGTAAATCAATTGTTTCGTATCTCTTGGCAATAAAGCTCTAACCTCTTCCAAATTCAGATTTGGATAAACCCGCTTATTTGAAACCGCAAGAGGAAGTCTGATGTTTAGTTCAGGATTTTTTAAAATCATCTCAACGAAATCCGTTAATCTTAGATTGTCACGGTTCTTAAATCGTAATAAATTGGGAGATAAAAATTCAAAACAATCTGAAGAATAGCTCATCATCTCAATTAATTTATCCTTTGTCATTTCAGAAACTGAATGACAAGATACCTCGATGCCATAGTTTTGGAAGAATTCTAAAAGAAGTTGATTTCTTTGGCTATTTTTACTTAGATAGAGATCAATCATGGGAGACCTCCCAAAGATTCGGTTCCATTTGATATTCTGAGACGATTAAGGAATCTAATAAATTTGCGAAGTTAATCGGTTTCTTGTCTTCATCATAAGCTTTTACAGTTACTTGGGTTGTAAGTATTCCCTCTTTTCCCTCGGCTCGATAGCCTTGCCCATATAAAACAAAAACAAGATTATGATTATCATCTACAAAGGCATCAGCTCCGTTCTTTATATCCTGACTTTCAAGGAATTCCATAATGTTTTGAAGATAGGATTCATAAAATAGTGGGTAATTATGTTTTTTATGGTAATAATCTAAAAATTTTACTTCAAACTCACATGGATAATTGGGCATCAAAAATATTTGTTCATCCAACTGCATCATTTCTGCATCATGTAATTCTGTTTCTAATTCATCACAATATAGTATTGACTCTTTATTTAACGCTTTCATCTTTTTCCTCTATTTCTTTTAATTTCTTTGCGATTGCGGCAATCACAGGAACGGTTACACTATTACCAGCTTGTTTATAGAGCTGACTATTACTAGAAACTTTTCTAGCAGCTTCAAAAGCCCAATCAGGAAATCCCTGCAAGCGAAAACACTCTTTAGGAGTTATTCGTCGGATCCTCAGACGGTAAAATTGTCCATCTATCAAGACACCGGCTACATGATAAACTTGTTTATCTTCTCCTTCATAGCTAGCCACTACTACTCCCATTTGACCACTAGTTGTTAACGTATTCGCTATACCTTTTCCAACTCTACCACGACGATACTGAGAACTTGGTCTTTCCAAATTGATTGAATCTCCTATTTCTGCTTGAGCATATCCTTTTTTAGTTGCTTCCCGCACTTTTAAAAATTGGATTGGTTCTGGAATTAGTATTTTAGGAATTTTATCTCCACCTTGCATTGTAGTCAGTGTTGGAGATAAGCCCTCACTTCCATAGACACGACCTGTCTCCTTAAAGCTAGTTGGTAAATCTCCAACAACGACAATGCCATGACGATCCTGAGTATTTAAAGTAAACATTGGCTCTTGATTATCCTTGAAACGTCTACCACTTTGTCTTTTGTCTAATCTATCTGGTGTCATACAAGGAATCGCAACCTTAAATCCTTCTCCTTTTCCACGAACTAAAGTTGGCGCAAGACCTTCTGAATAATAGACTTTACCACTCATTCCACTTCTTGATGGATTTAAATTCCCTAGTTCTTTCAAAGTCTCAGAGTTAGTTGCTTGACCTTCTCGTCTGAAAGGAAATAGGAGTCTGGTACCTTTCTTTCTAGAATGTCCGATAATAAACACCCTCTCTCTGTTTTGGGGAACGCCAAAATCCTTACTGTTAAGCACCTGCCACTCAACATCAAACCCCAATTCATCAAGCGTGGTAAGGATTGTGGTGAACGTCCTTCCCTTATCGTGATTGAGTAGGCCTTTAACATTTTCAAGAAAAAGAAAACGTGGTTGGATTTGTTTGGCCGCACGAGCAATTTCAAAGAACAGAGTGCCTCTAGTATCTTCAAATCCCAATCGTCTTCCTGCGATTGAAAATGCTTGACAAGGGAATCCCCCACAGATGATATCGACTTTCCCTCTAAGTTTTTTAAATTCGTCATCTGAAACATTTCGTATGTCATGAAATTCTATTTCTCCTTCTGTTTGAAAAATGGATTTATAAGATTCTCTAGCAAATTTATCAATCTCACAAAATCCAATACACTCGTGTCCGACACTTTCCATTCCTAGTCGAAAACCACCGATACCTGAAAATAAATCAATAAATTTCATTTCTTTATCACCCCTTTCTGATCGACTATCAATGTCCAAAGTGTCACACCACTTGAAATGACAATGAGCATAACTAATATCCACTCGATTGGCGACATTTTAACCACCTCCTTTTCTAACACGGTTATTCCAAACAGAATACAAGCCGTTAAACACAAATTCAGCCAAAACTTCCGCTCGTCTAACAAAGCGAACATTGTCAAGAGCATACTGATAGATTCTCTCAAAATCAGTCATAGCAATTTCACTGGCTGTTTCAGAAAACCCCTCTCGTCTAAATTGATCTTGTACCAATCCCCAAATATAATCTCGATCATATTTTGTGACCTTTTCTACTTTTCTTTTCAAGATAGGTTGAGAATTCCTATCCTCATCATCCTCAATAAATAAAGAATCAGTCTCACTATATTTAGTCTCACTAACTTCAGTCTCACTAGGGGCTGAATATGAGACGGGGGCCGTTTCATTTTCAACCTGCCCTAGTCTTTTTTTAACACTAGGCCTGTTTGAGTTACCTACTGGGGTAGAAGATAATTCCCCTAAATAAATCTTATTAGCTAGTCTTCCTTTCTCACTTGAAGACTGTTGAACTTCATCAATTAAGTCATATTCTTTAAGAGTTTTTTTGATGGACAGTAATTTTGACTTCGAACAACCTAATAGCTTCATCAGTTTAGAATTAGAAAATACTAAATAGACTGCTCCTTCTTCATCTATCCAACCACGACTGAGAGATAATTCTAAACGATCTTTTAAAATAGAATAAGCCACTTTTACTTCTAGTTTCATATCCATATATTTCTCATCCTCAAAAAGAATTTTAGGTAATTTATAATACCGTTCTGAAGTTTGGTATTGATTTACGGTAATTCGTTTCATAGCGCTCCTCCAAGTTCTTTGAGTATTAAATCTCCACTTAATTCCAATCGAACCAAGCCACTTTTTTCTAATTCAGCCATAAGAGAGATGGCTTCAACAATGTCAATTCCCATTTCACGTACTAAAAATGAAATGACAATATAGCGTGATGATTGTAATTCTTTTGTCATTTTTCCTCCTGAAAATAAAAAAAGGAGAACAATATTCAACTGTTCTCCAAAATAATTTTATTAAAAAGAAAAACCCTGCCAAATTAAATTTTGGTAGGGTTTTTGGTAGGAAACTAAATTTATCTATCAGTTTCTAAAATGTGTTCACGATTCTAAAAGGCTGATACTATAGTATTCCGAATTCTAATTGGTATATGCCTCTTATTTAAGAGTAACTGAAGCTCCAGCTTCTTCCAATTTAGCTTTGATTTCTTCAGCTTCTGCAGTTGGAACGCCTTCTTTGATGACACCTGGTGCACCATCAACAAGTTCTTTAGCTTCTTTAAGTCCAAGACCAGTGATTTCACGTACAGCTTTGATAACGCCAACTTTTTTGTCGCCTGCAGATGTCAATTCAACGTCGAATGAATCTTTAGTAGCACCAGCGTCAGCAGCACCAGCTGCAGCTACAGCTACAGGAGCAGCTGCAGTTACACCAAATTCTTCTTCGATAGCTTTTACAAGGTCGTTCAATTCAAGGATTGAAGCTTCTTTAATTTCAGCAATAATGTTTTCAATGTTCAATGCCATTGTTATTTCCTCCAAATATGTTTTTAAATTTATAATAGCTTTTTCGTAGCTAGGCTACGCTGCGTAGCTTAAGATTAAGCTGCGTCTTCTTTGTTGTCTGCAACCGCTTTGACTGCAAGGGCAACGTTGCGCACTGGCGCTTGAAGTACAGAAAGGAGCATAGAAAGAAGTCCTTCGCGGTTTGGAAGAGTTGCAAGAGCAAGAATCTCTTCTTTAGATGCGACAGCGCCTTCGATTGCACCACCTTTGATTTCAAGTGCTTCAGCGTTTTTAGAAAAGTCGTTCAAGATTTTCGCTGGTGCGATAACATCTTCGTTAGAAAATGCTACTGCAGATGGTCCAACAAATACTGATGCAAGTTCTTCAAGACCAGCTTTTTCAGCTGCACGACGCAAGATTGAGTTTTTAATAACTTTATACTCAACTTCGCTTCCACGAAGCTCACGACGAAGAACGGTATCTTGCTCAACTGTCAAACCACGAGCGTCAACAACGACGATAGATGCAGAAGCTTCCATTTTTTCAGCTACTACGTCAACTAGTTCCGCTTTTTTAGCAATAATTGCTTCACTCATTAGTGTGTTCACCTCCGTAATTATTTTGCTTGGGAAATTTTTCCAAAAGAAAAACGCGCCCAAACCTAGACACGAAAGTACAATACGCTTCTTTTTACATGATACGTTTTGTCCTCGGTAGGATACTTATGAGTCGAGCTCCCCTACTGTCTTAGGCAGTTTTTTCAAACCGTATAAAAGTATAGCATAGTTAAAAAAAAAATGCAAGATTTTTGCAAACTTTTTTTAAAATTTTTCGTTCTTCTTGTTTTAGAGTTCTACTGTCAGGACTTGACCTTGCTTAACGACCTGTTCTCCAGCAATATAAACATCATCTACATCACTAGATTTGACTGCATAAACCAGATGAGAGAGCATATTTTCCTGAGGTTGGAGATGGATTTTTCCTTGAGGTTGGATGACGAGAAAATCTGCTTGTTTGCCAACTTCTAGGCTTCCTATCTTATTTTCCATTCCTAGAACCTTAGCCCCTTCGATTGTCAGTGCCCTGAGAGCTATTTCGATAGGAAATTGGCTGGCATCTCCACTTTTCATCTTCTGAAGAAGGGCTGCAGTCCGTCCTTCCTCAAACATGTCTAAATTATTATTGGAAGCGACCGAATCAGTCGCAATTCCTACTGCTACTCCTGCTTTTTGGAGTTGGATAATAGGCGCAATTCCTGATGCCAACTTGAGATTGCTGATAGGATTATGGGCGATAGCTACTTGAGAATGTGCTAGGCGTTCAATTTCACTACTATTCAACTCTACTCCATGAGCAAAAACAGCTGGGTGGTCTAAATAACCTTCTAAAAAGGCGAGGGGACGTTTGCCGTATCGTTTCAGGATAATTCCTGATTCCTCCTTGGTCTCCGCCACATGGATATGGATGGGAATATCCAACTCTTTTGCCATATCTAAGAATCTGTATTCACAAAAAAATGTTAAACTAAAGATATGATACGAAAAGCATATGATACCGATTTAACCGATCAAGAATGGGCTAAACTTGAACCCTATTTCTCCC
>NZ_CAMPPY010000015.1 GCF_946902915.1 Streptococcus sp. Marseille-Q5986
TCAAACGCGCTGCTTTGAATGGAGAGTCAGCCTATGAACTCTTTGCCTTTACTTACGGAGAAGGGATTCCTAAGCTTCTCGGCATTTCTAAAATACCTGCAGAAGACGGCTGTCAATCTTCTAAATTACTTCAACAGTGGTTCTAAAAACGAACCTTCAACCCCATTCAAACGTTTCAGATGAGGGGATTTTGTGCCCTCTTTTTTCGATTCCTTGAAATCAAGCATGAGTAAAACCAGCGGAACTTACCCTGACACGGATTTCCACTGGTTTTTATAATTTTTCAGACTAACTTCCACTTCTACTAGCGGTGGAACTTAGTTTGGGAATTTAGCCAAGTCAAAAACTTCCCCTTGAAAAAAGAGGAAGTTTGTAGAATATCAGCCTGAATTACGCAAACCAGTTGCAATTCCGTTGATAGTAGTATGAATCAGTTTTTCTTCGTCTGCTGATAATTCACCACGACGTTGACGTTTGATCAACTCCAACTGGATGTAGTTAAGGATGTTAAAGTAAGGCATACGATAGTTTAGACTATCTTTTAGGTAAGAGTTTTCTGCCAAGAGTTCGTCATAGCCTTCGATAGCTAGAATAAGGTTCTTGGTCAATTGCCATTCATCTAAAATAGTGTAGTAGATAGCCTGCACTTCTTCATCTTCACAGAGCTTAGCATATTCAAAAGCGATGTTCATGTTAGACTTAGATAAGACCATGTCCACATTGGAAAGAAGAGATTGGAAGAAAGGCCAGTTTTGGTACATGTCACGAAGAAACTTGATATTCTTCGGATCTTGATTAATAAACTCTTTAAAGCTTGAGCCCACACCATACCATCCAGGAAACATGACACGACTTTGTGACCATGAGAAGACCCAAGGGATAGCACGCAAACCACTGATTTCAGTGATAGTCTTACGAGCTGCTGGACGCGAACCGATATTGAAGCTTGAAATAGCCTTGATTGGGCTTGACTCGAAGAAATAGTCATAGAAATGTTCATTTCCAAAGACCAAATCACGGTAGATATCGTAGCTACGGTCCACCACTTGATCCATAACAGCTTCATAACGATTTGACGTGTTAGTATCGCTCTTCTTCTTGGTAATCATACGGTTAATGGCTGCAGAAACCAACATTTCAAGGTTATAATAGGCAGCGTCTTTGTTTCCGTATTTGTTTCCAATCACTTCTCCTTGCTCAGTCAGACGGATACGGTCCTTGATAGACTTGAGCGGTTGAGATGTGATGGCTTCATAAGTTGGACCACCACCTCGACCAACAGTACCACCACGACCATGAAAGAAGGTGACTTTAACGCCAAATTCGTCTCCAATAGCAGTCAGTTGCTGTTGAGCTTTATAGAGAGTCCAACATGATGATAAATAACCACCATCCTTGTTACTATCAGAGTAACCAAGCATGATTTCTTGGTAGTTGTCTTTTGAAGCAATCCATTTTTTAGCTAAAGGAAGAGAGAAATATCTTCTCATGGTTTCTTCCGAGTGATCCAGATCTTCGATCGTTTCAAAGAGGGGAACAATCTGAACGCGCGCTTTTTGAGCATCCACCAAGCCTACTTCCTTGAGCATGATGGCTAATTCTAGCATATCAGATACACTTGTCGCGTGAGAGATGATGGTTTGGCGAATGACATTTTCCCCCAGTTTATCCTTCAACTTGCGAGCAGTTTTGAAGATAGACAATTCTTTCTCAAGCAGTTCTGACTTCTTAGCATGAGTAGCAGAGAGGATACGAGGATCTTCTTCCAACTCTTTTAAGAGGAGGGCGCATTTTTCATCTTCAGACAGATCGCTATAGTGGTCGTTGATTCTAGCAGATGCTAACAATTCAGCCACACAGGCTTCATGAACACTAGAGTCTTGGCGCATATCGATAGAAGCAAGGTAGAAGCCAAAGATTTCAACGGCTTGCATCAGTTCAACAAATTCTCCTGAAATCAGGTATTCTCCTTTGTTCTCAAGGAGAGAATCTCGAATGGCCAACAAGTCTTGATAAAATTCATCTGCAGTAGCATATCTAGGCTGAAGATCCTTGTCTTCAATCAAATAAGCCTTAGTTGCCTGCATCTTAGCTTGGATATCAAAAAGGGCACGACGATAGAGTTCTTTTTCGCGATAAATGGAATTATCTTGTGACTTAAGCGCCATCTCACGGACTTTATCACTGACATTCACTATACTGGTTGACAGTGAAAATTCACGATAAAGATTATAAATCTTTTCATCGTAGTAGTTCATGATGACTTCGCACTGAGTCAAAGCTGATTTGTTGAGGGTTTCCGCTGTTACGAAAGGATTTCCATCACGGTCTCCTCCGATCCACATCCCCATGGTAATTGGTTTTGGACGCTGAAGTTCAATACCTTGTTCTTTAGCTAATTTTTTATACTCAGCTGTCAAACGCGGAACAGCATTCAGGAATGAACTTTGATAGTACTCCATCACGTTCGTGATTTCGTTAGTTACTTTCAACTTCTTCTCACGAATCATGTCTGTTTGCATGATAATTTCAATGTAACGGCGGAGATCCATGTGCCATTTTTCTTTATTAATCAAGCCTAGTTTGACATCACGATACTTGCGCAAGAGAGTATGGATATGGTTGGTCAAGTCCAGCATACTCTTGCGTTGCACTTGCGTTGGATGGGCGGTCAAGACGGGAACGACATTTAACTTTTCTAAAATTTCAGCTGCATTTTCTTTTTCAGCTACCATCTTTATGGTTGTAGATAGTTTTCCTAGATAGTCTTGGTCCACATTGTTCTGGTGGTTAATTTTATAGGCTAAGTCCACATCCTCAGATATATTAATCAAGAGTGGAAGGATAGAGAAATAACGAGAAATGTAAATCATTTCTTCATTGGAAAGGCTAGTCACCAATTCATTGAGCCCTTGATAGTTTTCATTTGTTGATAATTCCTTCAACTGCATGATTTTTTCGAAGGTCTCTGGCGCTAGCATATTTTTTGTGATATCTTCTAATAGTTCAGTCAAAATCAAGACTTCTTCTTGGATGACAGCTTTATTACTATAGTTTTCTAATTTCTGAAGAGACATAGACTATCCTTTCTTTATTCTACTTCACAGAAGGCTCATTGTTTGATTTTCCAATTCTCGGTACAACTTAGCGCGTTTTTCACTGGCATCGATATTTAAAACAAAGGCCACTGCCACTGATAAGACTAGAAGACTATTCCCACCCTGAGATAAGAAGGGGAAGGTTACCCCTGTAGAAGGAATCAAACCAGAAATCCCACCGATATTGACAAAGACCTGAACAAGAATCATCCCTCCGACACCAATAGCAACCATGGAGTTAAAAGGATCCTTTGCTCGAATACCAACCAAGATGATTCGCAAAATTAAGAAGAAGAGTAAAGCCAAAATCATACTCGCTCCTACGAATCCAAATTCTTCAATCACGATAGAAAAGACAAAGTCTGTATGTGCCTCTGGTAAATAACCTCGTTTTTCAATCGAGTTCCCAAGACCTAGACCAAACCAACCGCCATTGACCATGGCAAAATAAGAATTAGCTAACTGGTGGCCCGCGTCAGCACGATCCACAAAAGGATTAAAAAAAGCACTAAAGCGCTTGGCCACATAGCCAAATACTGGGATTTTTGAAAAGGTCTCCACACCGATAAGGCTGATAGTGGTTAAAACAAAGACAGAAGCAGCCGATACGAGCGCCAGAATGGTTGAAAACCAGCGATAAGCGATTCCACTAACTGTATACATAATCAAGGAAACTAAGACTAAGATAGTCGCATTTCCTAAATCAGGGAAAATTCCCAGACTTCCAATCAGAACTAGAAGAACAAATCGCCAGTCATTAAGAGCACGGGGAAACCATTGATTTTGAGTCAAAACTTGGAAATCATAAATGGCTATTTCTTCTTGCTGTTTGGAGAATCGGTGAGCCAAATACCAAATAATAATGATTTTTAAGTACTCAGCTGGCTGAATAGTTACTCCTCTAACTGAAATCCAACCGTATGCCCCGTTTACGGAAATACCAATAAAACGAGCCAAGAACAATAAAACCATTTCTATCAATATAACTAAAATGATTAGTCGCTCATTTCTCAAAAAATCTAGTCTTAATTTATAAATTAAGGCAATCAGTATTAAACTAACAGTCCAAAAGATTCCTTGGTTTCGAACCAATTGCAAGGCGCTCTTGCCTTCTTCGATTAAAATAGCGCTGGTGGTCGAATAGACCACAATCAAGCCCAAAATAGATAAAAGCAAGTAGGGAATCAAGATGGAATAATTTAATAAGTGCCTCTTACTAATCTTCATAGTATCACCACTCTACTAGGATACAGACAAATCTGTTCCAAATTCCGTTTTATTTTCTAGTTTTGATTGCTATTATACCATTTTTTCAGAAAGAAAAAAACTCTTACCTTACAATCCTTCGAATTTTACTATTTTTTCAGAATTATTTTCAGACTCAAGTTCAAAAAATACAAACCTCAGGAGAGATTTGTACTGATTTGGACTATTCGTTTGATGAACTACTGCTTGAGCTTGAGTCACCACCACCGATGTATTGGGTGAAGATGTTTTGGAAGGCTTGATCTTTGACTTTGATATTAACAGCTTGCAATTCTTTTCCGATGATACTTTGAACAAATGTTGAATCATTTTGTTTTTGAGTCAAGATAACAGTTTTTAATTTTTCTTTGTAGTCATCAAGATTAGATGATTTTTCTGTTTTCTTCGTTACTTTAACGATGTAGAATTGATTGCTATAGGCTTGTGTTCCAGTAGCCGTAATCACATCAGAAATGCCATTTACATCTAAAGCAAAAGCAGCTTTCTTAACTTGTTCTGGCACTTCTGTTGAAGCTGAATCAAAAGTAATTTCTCCACCATTTTCTTTTGTTTTGTCGTCGTTAGAGTTGTCTTTCGCCAACTGAGCAAAATCTGCATCTTCTGCTTTGGCTTTCTCAAGCACTTCTTTTGCCTTGTCTTCATTATCCATACGGATGATTTGAGCAGTCACATCTGGTGTATAGGACTCAAAAGCCTTTTGGTAAGCCTCATCTGTCAATTCACTCTCGGCAGCTTTCTTAACTGCCAATTCAACCAATTTGCTAGTACGAATTTGAGCTTTACGAGTTTCAGCAGTCATACCTGCCCGTTGAAGTACGCTATTGTAGCTATCGCCGTATTTCTTTTGTTCCTCAGCAACGGCGTCATCCACATCTTTGTCAGTCACTTCTGACCCATATTGTTTTTCAAATACTTTTTGGATGGTCATATTGAGCAAGACTTGTTGCGCAGTTGGATTGTTCTTTACTTCTTCAAAAAATTGATGCTCCGTAATCACATCACCCTTCATGCTGATCAGATCTTTTCCTTCAGAACTATTTGAACAAGCTGCAAGTGTTGCTACTGATAAAAGTGCGATGGCTCCTGCCATAATTTTTTTCTTCATGTTTACTCCTTTTACGGTAAGTGTTACTTTATCTATTTTACTATAATTTCTTAAATTTTTCTGAAAATCATTTATCATCAGGTAGCTGTACATCTGCTACGTTCTTTCGTAGCATGAGAATGCCATCACCAAGAGGAACTAGAGTTGCCGTTAGGCCTGGATTATCCAAAGTTGCGTCGAAAAGTCTTTGCAAACCACGATAAATGGTTCGTTGACCACGGCGGACTTCCATGATGTCCTTGGCAACATCACCCCCTTGAAAAATATCATCCAAGACAACCACTCCACCAACTTCAAGTCGTTTGAGGATTTCAGGTAGAAAGACGATGTACTTGGACTTAGCCGAATCCATAAAGACAAAGTCATAAGTTTCTGTCAGGCTAGACAAAACATCTACGGCATCTCCCTCTAAGAGGGTGATTTGCTTACGACTGTCAAACTGGGCAAAGTTTTCCTTGGCAAAACCAATCATCTCAGGATTACGATCAATGGTTGTAATCTTGGCATCTGGCGCATGTTTCGCCATTAAAAGAGCTGAAAAACCGATAGCTGTCCCAATTTCCAGAATGCTCTTAGGTTGCATAGCCTCCATGAGAAATCGAAAGTAAGCGACCGTTTCATGGGGAATGATTGGGATATTTTCCTTGCGAGCGAAGTCCTCCAATTCTTTCAAAGAACCAGTCACCTGCTTTTGACGTTGGCGCATGAGTTCAACGATTTCTTCCTTGACGACGGGACGACGCATATTGTGATTGGCATTTTTACTATAAGACTCTACCATCTTATGCTAGTCCCAATTTTTCAACAAGAGCTGCAAACTCGTTCAAGCGACGTTCAAAGACTGCAAAGGCATCGTTAAGATAGTCTTCCTTCTCCATATCAACACCCGCTTTTCTCATAACATTGAGTGGATAGTCTGACTTACCTGCCTTGAGATAGTCGATATAACAGTCACGATCTTCTTGACTTCCATGGACAATCTTTTCAGCCAAGGCTGAAGCAACTGCAAAACCTGTTGAATACTGATAAACATAGTAGTTATAGTAGAAGTGTGGGATTCGTGCCCACTCGTATTGGATTTGAGGATTGTCTTCCTTGCTGAGTCCATAGTACTCTTGGTTCAAGTCAGCGTAGAGCTTATTGAGGAAATCACTTGTCAAGACTTCTCCATTTTGATCTGCTTGATGGATAGCATGTTCAAACTCAGCGAATTGAGTTTGACGGAAGACTGTTCCACGGAAACCATCTAGGAAGTTATTGAGAATAGCAAAGCGTGTTGCGTCGTCTTCTACTTCTTCCAACAATTTCTCTGTCAAGATGTTTTCATTGGTCGTTGAGGCAATCTCAGCCAAGAAGATAGAATAATCTCCGTAAACATAAGGTTGGGTTTCTCGAGTATAGCTCGAGTGCATACTGTGACCTGTTTCATGGACAAGGGTAAAAAGATTATCTAAATTATCCTGCCAGTTTAAAAGCATGAAGGCATTGGTATCGTAAGAACCACCAGAGTAGGCACCAGAACGCTTGCCTTGATTTTCATAGACATCAATCCAACGCTCGCTGAAGGCACGTTTGACACGGCTCAAGTAATCCTCACCCAAGACTGCCAAGGCCTCTTCTGCTTTTTTCAAGGCTTCTTGGTAGTTAAAGCTATAATCTACAGAAGAAAGTGGTGTGTAGACATCGTACATCTTGAGATCTGAAATCCCCAAGATTTTAGAACGAAGGTTAAGGTAACGATGCAAGAGTGGCAAATGCTTGCGAACTGCTGCTACCAAATTGTCATAGACACTCTCTGGGACAAAGTTGGCTGCAAGGGCTGCATGACGAGCACTCTTGTAGTTGCGGACTTTGGCACGGTAGTTTTGCACCTTGACATTTGTCTGCAAAGTCTTAGCATAAGTGTGTTGGAATTGCTCGTATGTCGCATAAAGGGCTTCATAGGCACCACGACGCACTTCACGGTTTTTAGACTCCATCAAACGGATGTAAGTACCGTGTGAGAGTTGCACTTCATTGCCTTCATCATCAAGGACATATGGGAAGCTAATATCCGCATTATCCAAAATAGCAAAGGTTTCACTAGCAGCGCCAAAGATTTCTCCCGCTCCAGCAAGCAATTCTTCCTCACGTTGCGAAAGAACGTGGCCTTTCTTTTGTAGGAGTTGATCAAAAAAATGTTGATAAAGCTCAAGCTTGGGTTCAGCCACCATGAAGGCTGTCATCTGCTCCTCAGTAATCTCCATAAACTCAGGTTCATAGAATGAAAAGGCTTGGTCTAGCTGGCTGTAGAGGGTCATAGCCTTGGCATAGTATTCTTGATATTTAGCCTCGCGCGTATCTTGGTCATTTTTCATATGTGCATAGACATAAAGCTTTTCAACTTGGCGTTCCAAGTCAAGTGAGAATTCTGTAATCTCAAGCAAACTGTCCGCGCTGTCCAAGAGATGCCCCTCATACTGGGCTGCTGTTTGTACTTTTTCAGTTAAATCTCTCAAGGCTTCTTCCCAAGCCTGGTCTGTTGGGTAGATTGTCGAAAGATTCCATGTATCTTTTTCATTTATTTCATGTCGTTGTAATACCATAAGATTCCTCCATCCTTTCTATTTTATCACATTTTTTGAGAAATATAAGTGATAAAAGGCTGGTGGATAGAGCTTTTGGCGATTATTTTTCGGATTTTTTTGATAGTAAGCCTGAAAATTTCTATAATAGCTAGTCAAATCGGTTTCAATCTGCAAAAAATCACCCGATTCTATCGGTCTGACTTGAGGATACCAGTCATCTAGTTGATGGTTTAATAGATTATCTCCTTGCTGATAGGCCTCTTCTTGCTTCTTCATCCAGTAAGGTGTTTGGTAGTACAACTGTTGGCGAATATAGTGACAGATAGTGGAATCTTGTACAACTTCAAAACGAGGCAGTTTTTGTTTTTGATAAGGAAATCGTAGAATTTCCAAGAGATTTCCTTGACCATAAGGAAATTCCTTGACCTGAAAATGAAGCTTGCTACGTAGGTCCTGATGCAGAAGATATTTGAGTCTCAAAATTTTCCTTTTGAGATCCAGTTCCCAAACATAGAATCCCATATTTTGACTAAAATAGAGAACTCCCCTTTGCAGTTGTGTTAATCGCTCTTTTAACCAGAGTTTTTCTCCCAGTAGCCAGATAACCTGATAGCCCTGGCTACGATATCCTTGGCTTCTATCGCCTAAAAGATTTTGGGACAAGGGACTGCACTGAACCTCCAGAGCTAGTTTCTCATTGACGAGAACATCCGCTATCTGTTGAATCTCGGGCAGACTATATTCTAAGGCGACCTGACTATCTTTCTTGGCCCAGTGATAAAGGGCCTCTTTGTTGCCCAAGTGTTCTGGACTTTCATTTTCAAAAATAGCCATACAATCTCCTAACCTTTTATGGGCAAAGTGCGTTCGAATACTCTGTCCTTGACGTAACCGTAGCCCGCCCCCACAGGCTGGGCAAGTGTAAGACTGCTTAGTTACGTCTTTTTCGAGGGCATTCACCAAATCTCCCTTGGCATCTCTGGCTACAAACATGGACTACCTCCTTTTCTCATTTATTCGAAAAAAAATTAAAAAAGACTGGAATTCCAGCCTTTCATAATATTATTTCTTATCTTTTTTGTCTCTTAGAATATTTTTTTAGCATGGGAATGAGATTAGGAATCTGCTCACTTCTAATGACCAGCACGCCGTATTCCTGACAGCGATTGGCATAAGCTGGATTGATTTTCCCCGTACAAACAATCAACTTGAGGCAACTTTCCCCAGCAAAATGATTGGCGTAGACTTCTAGTTCATTGATGTTGATGGCTTCAACTGATAAATCTGTCGTCTTGCAAGAGATAAAGATAATCGAGCGTCCCTTTCTCAGAATGACATCGATCTCATTTTGAACATTGTCTACCTCTGGAAAGATGCCATTCCAATCAATCTCACTGCCTATCATACACTCATCAAACAGCTGAGATTCCAGCGCCAAGAGATAGAGATACACCTCTAAAATATGCTCCTTGTTGCGACAAAAGACTTGAGCTTCTTGACTTGGAAAGCTGTATGCTACTCGTTTCTCGTCTTCGCTTTCAATACAAAGCATCCCCGCTTCCACAAGTAAAGGGATGAGAGATTCTAGGTAGTGATAATACTTGCCATTGTTTTCCAATATCTTTTCGGTTTCCGCATGCAGGTCATTGGTCTTAGCTAGAGAGACAAATTGGGTCACTTGATACCAGTTGGCAGAATTGGCAATAGCCGAACTGGCTAGTTTTTTGATGGTTGCAATTTGCTGAGCTGAGTGGATTGGGCATTTTGATTTGAGCATTTTTCCACCACGCAAGGCTATCAGCTGTTGGATGCTTAGGGTTGGAATGTCCAAGTCTTCTTTTTCTAACTGACCGGCTACCCACTTGTATTGTTTTCCTCGTTCGATGTCCATGGCAACGATATAGAGAGATAAGGCTAGTAACGAATCCCCACCAAAGACATCAAGAAGAACCTGGTCATAGCCTGCTAGACAATAATCTAACTAGTCCGATAGTTGTTCTAAGGAGAGCTGACGAAAGGTCACTCGTTGGATATGGGGCATCTCTTCCATGATAAACTGACGGAGAAATAGCTTTTCTTCATTGCTTATTTTTGTCAAAGATAGAAAAAGAATCTCGTCACAATCACTGATAAAGGCTTGGTAGACATTCTTTTCCAATACATGTCAATCATACAGATCCACAAAAAGACTCGTCATTCGACCACCTCCATCATAAAGACTTTCTTGCGCTGAGAGTATCAGCAATACAGATCTACTGCTCAGATTTCCTACTTCTAGTATAGCATAAAATCCTGCTCGCCCCAATCAACCAACGCAAACAAAAACGAATAGAAACTTTGCAAAGTGGTTTCTATTCGCTGATAGAATTTTGATTTACTTGATTTTTTTGGCTAACATAGTCGCAAAACGTAGTTGAATACGATTGCCATTCTCATCGCGACGGTGCAGATGGCCTGGATTTTCATTGTACTTAACCATTTCCCAGTCCTTGTAATAGTCTGCCAGTTCCCCTTCTTTAAAAGTGAATGGGAAGTTCACTGAGCAAGGATAATCCTCCGTGTACATGGCACAAACGATAAGATTGTAGCCACCCACCGTGGTGTGCTCCTGCATATTTTGAATAATAGCTGGAATGCGGTCCGCTTGCAAAAACATGAGAACAACAGTTGATACGATAAAATCATAGTCTTGGCTAATGCTGGCTGAATTGATGTCGTAAAGACCAACAGGCATTTCCAAATCTTCCTGCTCCACAATGCTTTGCAAGATTTCAATAGCCAGTTCATTTTGATCCACAGCTGTCACATCAAAACCTTGCTGGGCTAGAAAAAGAGAATTGCGCCCCTGACCACAGCCCAAATCCAAAGCTTTACCCGGTTTCACTGTTTGCATAGCTTCCAGAACTTCTGAATGAACAGGATTGGTATTGTATTTCTTAGGGAAATAGTCCTCAGGTTTACAATAAAATTCCAAGTACCATTCTACATCATCTGTGGCAACTTCCACTCAGTGCCAGGCTTGCGGTTACGCCATTGGATTGTCTGCTCCTGCTTCAAAGAGGTGTTCAGCTAGAACTTCTCCTTCTTCACTCAATTCAATAAACTTGAGGGTTCCTTTTACAACTGTAATCTTACCCCAAGTTCCGACCTTGATATTGTGCTTTTGCTGAACCGCCTCTGGCATAGTCTCTTTAGTCCACAGTGGCATGCGTTTGTAGGCAACTAGTTTTTCCATTTTCATTCCTCTTTTTATCGCTGGTTGACAGCTTTCATGACACGCGCGATGTCACGGTTTTGTTCACGTCGCTTGTTTGACTCTCGTTTGTCGTAGTCATGCTTCCCTTTAGCTAGGCCTAAAAGGAGCTTGGCATAACCATCTTTAATATAGACCTTAAGGGGAACCAGCGTCATTCCTGTCCCTTTAGTCTCTTGTTCCAATTTTTGAATTTGTTTCTTATGGAGCAGGAGTTTGCGACGGCGTTCTGGTTCCTGATTCCAGATATTGCCCTCTTCGTAAGGCGCGATATGGACATTGCTCAACCAGACCTCCCCATTTTTTACTTGGGCAAAGCCATCCTTGAGATTGATTCGAGCTGCTCGCACACTCTTGATTTCAGTTCCAGTCAGGACCATTCCTGCCTCTAGCGTATCTACGATTGTATAGTCGTGGCGCGCCTTTTTATTTTGTGCGACGACCTTTCCCTCGCCCTTTGCCATACCTAGCTCCTTTCTTAGCTACTTCTTTGTAAAAAGGTTTCTTGCCTTTTTTCTTCTTGTCTTTTTGTGAATGCTTATGCTTATCATTTGAATGCCCTGATTTTCTCTTGTCTTCCTTCTTGTCTGAACGACGACTTGAGCCCCGACTTCTGTCTTTGCGACCAGATTGTTTCAAGCCTTTTTCGATGACATCAAACTCACTTGGGATATAAGAGAAGTCAATCTCGCCCGTCATCTTATCGGCTCTTTCAACCCGAATGCGAATCTGCTGTCCTACACGGAAAGTTATGCCCGATTTCTCCCCACGAAGGGTCAAATCACGCTCATTGAAATGATAAAATTCAGGTAAATTAGTGATGTGAATCAAACCTTCAACTGTGTTTGGCAATTCGACAAAGAGACCGAATTTGACAATACTTGATACAACTGCATCATACTCTTCACCCACGTATTCTTCCATATACTCAGCCTTTTTCATGGCTTCGACTTCACGCTCAGCTTCTATGGCACGACGTTCACGGTTGGAAGACTGGGTCGCAATCTCTGGAATCACTTGTTCAAAATGCTCTGCTATTTCCTTAGAACGGCCGTAATCCCGAATCATACGGTGAACAAGAAGGTCTGGATAACGACGAATTGGACTGGTAAAGTGAGTATAATAGTCAGCAGCTAGTCCATAGTGGCCGTAATTGTGCTCCGAATAACGAGCCTGCTGCATAGAGCGAAGAAGCATCATGGACAATACATCTGCATAAGATTCTCCCTCAACAGCACGCATGATGTCTTGAAGTGCCTCCTGACTAATCTCACTGGCAGTCCCATAAATGCGCAAGCCAAAACTCGAAGCATAATCAATAAACTTCTGAACCTTTTCAGCCTTAGGCTCCTCGTGAATTCGATAGATAAAAGGCAAATCCAACTTGCTGAAATGTTCGGCAACTGTTTCATTAGCCATCAACATAAAAGACTCAATCATCCGCTCGGCAATACCACGCTGCCGAAGAACGATATCAACAGGCTTACCTTGTTTATCCACTAAAATCTTCGCTTCATTGGTATCAAAATTGAGAGCTCCACGTTTCACACGCATGTTTTCTAAAGTTTCATGAAGCTTGGCCATGAGTTCGATACTTGGTACAATTTTATGATATTTTTTTCTCTTTTCTTCATCGCCAGCTAGGATATCATTGACATCGCTATAGGTCATACGAAAACTGGTCTTGATAACTGTTTGTGTAATGGTATAGTTGACCACACGACCATGTTTATCAATCTCCATAATAGCAGACTGGGTCAGGCGGTCAACTTGGGGATTGAGAGAGCAGATGCCATTTGATAGTCGTTCTGGAAGCATTGGCACCACTCGGTCTGTCACGTAAACAGAAGTCGCACGGTTAAGGGCTTCCTTGTCAAGGGCAGACCCCTCGGTCACATAATAAGAAACATCTGCGATGTGAACCCCAAGCTCCAGATTGCCATTTTTCAGAGCCTTGATATGCACTGCATCGTCCAAGTCCTTGGCATCCGCACCGTCAATGGTAAAGGTAATTTCATCTCTTAGTTCCAGACGACCTTCCATATCCTTTTGAGACGGAGCATCAGGCACACTTTCTGCTTCCTTAACAACAGCTTCTGGAAACTCGGATACAATGTCCATTGATTCCAAAACCTCAAGAACATCAATTCCGACATCCGTTGAGTGTCCCACCACATCGAGAACACTCGCGACAAAGAAATCATGTTTCTTGCTTGGGTATTTATCGATAAAGACCTTGAGAACTTCTGTTCCTTCTAACTTTAGGGCTGGTTTCTTAACATAAATCGGTTGACTGATTTTCTGATTTTTTGAACGAATATAGCCAGCATACTTAGGCTTTTCCTGATCCAGAACGATTTGCCCGACAACTGTTGTCAAACTGTGTTCTAGGATATCAATAATTTTGGCTTCTGCTGCTGTTCCCTTATTGCGGTCAGCGACTTTCTTAATCACTACCTCGACGGTATCACCATCAATAGCATAGTTGACATCATTTTTCCCTACAAAAAGGTCGTCCTCTTCCCCTTCTAGGCTGACAAAACCAAAACCATTTTTATGGGCATGAAAAATCCCCTTGAGGGTAATCTCATGTTTTTTCTTGGCTTCCAAGGTCAGACTGCCATCTTCTTCAAAGCGAATCTGGTGCTTTCTTTCCATCAGAGACAGGGTTTTAATCAACTCACGGAAATCCTTGGCCCCATCTTTTCCGAGAGCCTGAGCTAGGTCATTTACCGTCACTCGCCCCTTCTCTTGCAAATATTCTTTAATTTTATCTTTCATGTTTTCTTTCTAGATTTTTATAATTTTCTTTTACTGTAAGACCTTCTCAAACATCATTTAATACTCAATAAAAATCAAAGAGCAAACTAAAAAGCTTGGCGCAGGCAGTACTTGAGTACGACAAGCCGACGCTGACGTAGTTTGAAGAGATTTTTGAAGAGTATAAAAATAAAAAGAGGCAAAGACCTAGTCCTGCCCATTTCTTATCTACTTGATAATACTGTCAATGCTAAGGCAATGGCTAGCCAGAAAAAGACTAAAATGCCTGTCAAACGTTGCATCACAGCTTCAAAACCACGCGCTTTACTACGTTCAAACAAATCACCTGAGCTGGCATCAAATACATTGCTGGATTGGTTCTTAGTTGGTTGCATGAAAATCGCAATCACAATCACAACAGATAATACTAATAAAATGGTTAATAATAGGTTATACATATCAAACTCCTTAAAATCCCTATCATTTTACCATAAATTCTACTTAGATTCAAGATGTAAAGTTACTTTTCTTTCCTTTGGACAATATTTTAAAACCTCAATCTTGTCTGGATGGGTTTTGGAGTTCTTACTGGTTAGATAATTCATGCTACCACAAGAGGAGCACTTGAGATTGATTTTTACTCGCACTAGATTTCCTTTACTTTTAATAATAATCTAAATTGCACTATGTTGCATAAACAACTGAAAGCCACACAAGCTGCTGTCGCATAAAAGACAGCATGGTAGCCCAAATATCCTGTAACTGCGGATCCCGCCATAGGTCCGATCACTCCACCGAGGTAAAAAAAGACTTGGTTGAAGGCGAAAATCCTTGAAATTCCGGATTTTGGAGTCATTTTGCTAAGAAGAGCGTTAACTCCCGGTATGAGAGCGCCTGTTCCCAAACCAAAGAGAAAACGATACAAGCCAAGTTGAAAGGGGCTGGTTGCATGGGCACAAAGAAGGTAAATGATGACGGAATAAATCTGCGCTGCAACTAACAATCTATGATTCCCTACCTTATCGCCAAGTTTTCCTAGAACTCCAGCACTCATCATGCTAGAAAATCCCATGCTGGATACGATCAATCCTGATGCAAAGAGGAGATTCTCAGTCTGCCCTAAGTCTCGCACATAGAGAGCTAGAATGGGGCCAATTGATTGAGCTGAAAACTGAATGACGAAGCTAGTCAAAAATAGATTCACTAAAAGCCTAGGATACTTGAAAGAAGAAAATACTTCTTTTGTCGGGATAGACTTCTCCTTAGCTGCAGGCTGAAAATCTTCCTTGATAAAGAAAATGGTTAGAATTGCAGCTAAAAATAAGAAAGCACCTACCAATAAAAAGACATTACGAATGCCAAAAATTTCAGCAATAAAGCCTCCAACAAAGGGACCCGTCAGTGTTCCTGCAACAACACCTGTAGATAGAGTTCCCAGAGCCGCTCCAGACTTATCTTTAGGTACCTGACTAGCAATCAAAGCTGTTGCATTGGGGACAAAACCAGTAAATATACCATTGAGCAAGCGCAAAAAGAGTAGCCAATAGATATTTGGCACGAAGGCCAAACCTCCCATAGTGATGGTCATGGCAAGGCCAGCTCGAATCATCATGGGTTTTCGACCATATTTGTCAGCAAGAATACCCCAGATAGGAGAAACTAGAGCTGCTGAAACAGCCGAAACTGAGATGGATAATCCAGCGTAGAAAGCAACTTGGTCCCCTTCAATTCCCAACTGCTCTACAAAGATAGGCATGAAAGGGACGACCAAGGAAATACTAGCTCCCGTTAGAAAACTACCGAACCAGGCGACACGAAGATTCTCTTTCCAACTAATCTCTTGCACAGCTATCGCCTCCTTCAAGTAACTTCACTACTTGACTCACAAGCTGATCACGACTGCCATTGTTGTCTAGAACTTGACTGGCTAAATCTTTCTTTTTCTCTAAAGACCATTGGGCTGCCAGACGAGACTCAGCTACTTCCTTAGAAAGTTGATCCCGTTTCATGAAACGTTCCACCTGAACATCTCGATCCACATAAATCAGCCACGTTTCATCAAACCAAGCACTGTAGTCCTGTTCAAAAAGCAGGGGAATATCCATGAAAAAAATTGCTTCTGTCTGAGCCAACTGTTCTCTTAGTGCAACCAATTCCTCACGAATAATCTCCCCTTGGAGCTGCTTAGACCATTCTTGCTCCTCAGGATTTGAAAAGATGAGACTAGCCAGGAGAGGGCGATTGAGTTCTCCATTTTCAAGGATGATTTCCTGCCCAAAATGCTGAACTAGGAGCTGATAAAGACGACCACCAGGTCTTTGTAGTTGGTGAACGACTGCGTCAGCATCCACCACTTGAAAGCCTTGCTCTCTTAGGAAATTTGACACAGTTGACTTACCAGAGGCAATTCCTCCTGTGATTCCGATGATTTTTCCCATCAATCTCTCCTTTGACAAGTTGGACAAAAATGAGTTCCACGTCCACCGAGCTGGAATTTCTCAATGAGGGTGCCACAGCGTACACATTCTTGACCAGCCTTGTCATAGACCTGATGAAAATCCTGCATGGTTCCATCTTCCCCAAAGGCATTGGTATAGGTCCGAATGGTGGAACCACCTTTTTCAACAGCCTGGCCCAAAACAGCAATGGTCTGGTCATGAATGGCAGTCGCTTCTTCTGCTGTCAAAGTCTGGGAAGGTCTAGCTGGATGAACCTGAGCTCGCCAAAGAACCTCATCCACATAGATATTACCCAGACCAGCTACCAAGGTCTGATCTAAGAGATGGGATTTGATAGGCTTTTTAGACTTGGCTAGGGCAGCTTGAAAGACCTGCAAATCAAATTCTTCTTCGCTTGGTTCAGGACCTAGTTTCTTAGAAATAAAGTAGGCTTCCAAAAGGTCAGGCGCCAATAGTTCCATAGTACCAAACTTGCGTACATCCTCATATACAAGAGTGCCACTATTTTCAAACTGAATCAAAACATGGGCATGTTTGCGTTCAGGAACCTGGTCTGGATAGTAGAAATACTTGCCCTCCATCCGCAGATGGGAAATCAAGACCTTGTCTGTCAGATAAAAAAGCAAATATTTGCCACGACGTCCCATTGACTCAATTACTTGACCAGCTAGTTCTTTTTGAAACTCTTCCAAATCTGTCTTAATCATCTTGGGATAACGAATCTCTAGGCTAGAAATCTTCTTTCCCAAGATCAATTTTTCCAAGCCACGACGAACTGTTTCAACCTCAGGTAGTTCAGGCATAAATCCTCCTTCTGTAAAAACAAGAAGCAGGTATGAGCCCACCTCTACTTAGTATTCTTTTTCATTATAGCCAAAGTCAGCCAAATCTAGCTTTTTATCACGCCAGTTTTTCTTGACCTTGACCCAAGTTTCTAGGAAAACCTTATCTCCTAGCATCAGTTCGATATCACGACGTGCCATGGTCCCAATTTTCTTGAGCATAGCGCCACCTTTTCCTATGATAATCCCTTTTTGACTATCGCGCTCCACCATGATGGTTGCGCGAATGTAAACCTTGTCTGTCTCTTCATCCCGCTTCATAGAGTCGACTACTACGGCAACTGAATGAGGAATCTCTTCACGCGTCAAATGGAGAACTTTCTCACGGATCATTTCTGAAACCAAGAAACGCTCAGGATGATCTGTGATTTGATCAGCTGGGAAATACTGGAAACCTTCCTCCAGATTTTCACTCAAAATATCCACTAGACGAGATACATTATTTCCCTGAAGGGCTGATATAGGAACAATCTCCTTAAAGTCCATCTGATTTCGGAAATCATCAATCTGAGACAAAAGCTGGTCTGGGTGGACCTTATCAATCTTGTTTACCACCAAAATGACAGGAACCTTGGCTGCCTTGAGACGCTCAATAATCATGTCATCCCCCTTACCACGCGCTTCATCAGCGGGCACCATGAAAAGAACAGTATCCACTTCACGAAGGGTACTATAGGCAGATTCGACCATGAAATCTCCAAGAGCCGTTTTAGGCTTGTGAATCCCTGGTGTGTCGATAAAGACAATCTGCTCCTTATCGGTCGTGTAAATTCCCATAATTTTGTTGCGCGTTGTCTGCGCCTTGTCACTCATGATGGCAATCTTTTGCCCCATAACGTGATTTAAAAAAGTTGACTTCCCAACATTGGGACGTCCTAAAATGGCTACAAAGCCTGATTTAAAAGTCATACTTATCATTCATTCCTTTCGTTTCACTCAAGGCACAACACCGAATGAAAAGATGTTGTGCTCTTTATTTTAGTTTACAATAGAGTTGAGGAGTTCTATCACTACTACAAATCACGAGGAGGAG
>NZ_CAMPPY010000016.1 GCF_946902915.1 Streptococcus sp. Marseille-Q5986
TCGTGGAACACAATAACCGTCAGAAAGCTAATAAATTTGCTGAGTATGTGACAGGGAAGCCTTTGCGAGAATACTTAGCAAAGAAAGTGAAGCAGTATTGCGGTGAGAATGTATCTGTCTTTGATGGTGCTGCAGGTTCTGGACAATTAGAGCAGTTTATTAGTATGACGGATTTTCATGCGGTAGAAATTCAGCAGGAAAGTTGTGAAGCGTTGAAAACGAACTTTCCTTATGCAGTTGTGGATAATCAGAGCTTTTTTACTTATCAGTCCGATATACAAGTGGATGCAATTGCAATGAATCCGCCTTATTCTTTGAAATTGAAGGATTTGCCGGAAGAAGACCAAGAGGCTATTAAAAAATTATATCCGTGGAAAAAATCTGGTGTTGTTGATGATATTTTTCTGTTGAAGTCGATGACCTACACGAAACGATACGGATTTTATATCATGTTTCCTGGTATTGCTTACCGTCAGTCTGAAAAGAAAATGAGAGAGTTAGTAGGAAATAACCTTGTTGAATTGAATGTGATTCAAAATGGATTTGAAGATACCTCTATCAACGTGATTTTCTTAGTCATTGATAAAGAAAAAAATAGTCCTGAGATTTCAAAAGAGATATATGACTGTAAGACCCAAAAGGTCGAATATGAAGAATCTGATACGTTAGATTCAGATTTTAGATGGATAGCACCAAGTAAACCAGTAGAGAAAGAAGAAATAGACATTGACCAAGTAAACGCAGAGCTAGACCAAATGGCAATCAATCATCTTGAAAAACATCTAGCTAGTCAATTGATTTTGGTTCAGTTTTTTAATGCAGATATTGATTTAAAATCTTTCATCACAAAATGTCATAAGGTTTTAGACGATTACTTGTTGATGTACAATTTTGCAGTAGGATTAGAATGAAACCAGATAAGATAACAACGTACGGATTGCTAGACGTTTGTGACTTCATTCCAGGTACTAGAACGAAAACAACAGATGGCTCTTATTTTATCTATGGTGCTGGTATGAAACCAAAAGGCACGATAGATAAATTCAATTGTGAGAGTGACACAATCCGCTTAACTCGTAAGGGTACGGTTGGTGCTGTTTATTTTCATCGAGATCCATTTTGGATGGAAGAAGCTAGTTTTAAAGTTGAGCCAAAAGAAATGATAGATAAGCGATATTTATTTCATTGGTTGTTGATGAAGCGGGAAGAAATAGAACGTTGTGCAGACGGCGACAACCAACCAGGATTGTCAATAGTTAGATTGTCAAAAATAACGATTGAAGTCCCTGATATGGAATATCAGTTGAAGGTTGTTAAGTTATTGGATGAAATGAGTACAGCTTTAGAATTTTTTATAGATAATATCACACAAATTAAAACGTTAGAAGACAAGGTTTTGAGTTACTATAACGAGAAAATCGAAACGGCTTTAGAAAGAGAAACAAATGAACAACAAGCTAGATTGTGAAGATTGTAAAAAGTTTTTCTCTTCGAAAGACAAGCTAGATTATGATTGTGTATTTCAAAATGGTATTTGTAGCGAGTGCTTGGTTAAAAGAGTAGAAAGGGGGATTGAATGGTAGTTGACGACAAATGGAATCACGATTGGGCTTTGTACGCAGGAGATAGGTTTGTAACAATGGGAACATTGTACGAGATAAGTGAACACACTGGCATTAGCTTAGACTCCTTAAAGATTTACTCAAGAAAATATCACAAAACACATTTTCCAAATGGGAAGGCTTTGGTAAGAATAGAAGATGAGGAGGATTTGGTATGATACCAAAATTTAGAGCGTATGATGGCGGCTCGTTAAGTCGTATGTATCAACCGGACGAAGTGATGGTTGGTGGTGGCAACATTTGGATTATTGATGAGGACTCTGTTGCTGGTGAATGGATTGTGAACAATGACCTTGATCTCATGCAATCAACAGGATTGTTTGACAAAAATGGCAAGGAAGTGTTCGTAGGTGACATTGTTAAATGTACAAGAGGATGTCTCCACGAAGTGTATTTAGAAAAAGAATATGGTGGCACATTCATAGGCGGAATGCCTGCTATTTATCTAAAAGGAATAAAAGAAGGATATGCTTGGACGGAAGCAGAGGAAATCATCGGCAACGTCCATGAAAATAGGGAGCTTTTGGAGGAAAAATAATGAACCCAGAAATAATTGACAACGTAAACAACCCAAGCCACTACCAAGGGCGGTATGGAATGAAGTCTATCGATGCTTTAAGAAATTTCATGACACCAGAACAGCTAAAAGGCTTTTATCTTGGAAATGCCTTGAAGTATCAATTGCGCTTTCAAAAGAAAAACGGTCTCGAAGACTTGAAGAAAGCACGCAAGAACCTTGATTGGCTGATCGAGGAGATGGAACATGGGCAGGAACAATCGAAGAGAAACCATTGTAGCGTATAGACGATAACGGGCAACAAAAAAGCCAAGGCACTCTCTGCCTCAGCTATAATCTCAATAATATTATTATATCACAAAGGAGATAGAGAGTGAACAAGGCTAAAGAGCTCTTGAAAGAGTTGCAGGATCTGGACATGGACATCCAAAGCCGTATAGACGAAATCAATGAGCTTGAGGCAGGTTTGCTCTCAAGCCCTAAGTGGTCAGATGTCAAAGTCCAAGGCGGACAAGCTAGAAAGGTTGATGACGTCTATACTCAGCTTGTCGTGATGAAAGAGGCTATAGAACAGGATACCAAAGAGGTTATCAACAGAAAACTTGAATTAGGTAGAATGATCAATAGACTAACTAATCCAAAAAGCAGGTCCGTCCTTAGAATGACTTACATTACTAAGATGTATGTTGATGATATTTGTGACAAAATGGAAATCAGCAGAACGACTTTCTATACTTGGCGGAATATGGCCATCTCTGAACTGAATGAGGTTTTGGAGAGAATGGAACTAAATTGAACTTTACAAAACTGTACGGGAAAAAATGATACTTGTTGGCACAGTTTTGTAATTCTGATAAAATGGTAGTATCAAGAATTAAGGGTAAGGCAGCAAGCCTTACCTGACATGGAGAGTTGCCAGAGTCAGGTTGAATGCGCCCGTTTGCTAGACGGGTGGTCGCCTATGTGCGGTCCGTGGGTTCAAATCCCCCACTCTCCTTTGAGTATTTTGTGTCTCAGAATGGGGTAGGCAGTAGGCTTAGCATTCATAAATTACTCATTAACTTAAAAATGGTTGCAGAAGCGACTGAACCTCGCATGGTTGCGTAGCTACTTATATCCTAGGTAAGTTATAAGCTAGAGGGTTTGATTCCCTCAGAGGTTGTAAAGACTACAAAGAAATAAAAAAGTAATTTCTAATTAACATGCAAGTCTGTAGTCTGCTTGCAGTAAGTCACTCTTTGGGTGGCTTTTTTAATTATAAAAAAGAGTTGCAAGAGCAACTCTTAAACTTGAAGTTTAGATTCAAGGGCTTCGGTGAGAACCTGAGAAAAATTGAGCTTCTTTTTTTCTGCAAGGTTATTCAACCATTCAGGGATAGTCACATTCTTACGAACTTTTTTTGAGTGATACTTACGTAGATAGGCATTCATATCAATACTAATCAAAGCGACCTCTGCGTCTGGGTTGTCAGCTTGAACTTGAGAAGTAGAACTTGCTCTAGGATATTCTTGATAGTCCTCAAGAACAAATCCAAGAACCTCAATAGCCATTTGATAGGCTTCGTTCAAATCCTTTCCTTGTGTGATAGCTTCAGGGATATCTGGGAAGGTGACAGTGATAGCTGTATCGCCGTGTTTAAAAATAGCAGGGTAGAGTAACATGGTGTATTCCTTTCTAATGTAGGGAGAGGTAAAGCAAGTCAAGAGACAAGCAGATTATTTCAAACCTGCTTGTTTCAAGATGGTATCTTCAGTACCTTTATCTAGGTCTTTGTTGTGCATTGGAACAGTCGTTTGATGTCCTTTATCATCTCTCATTTTTATATGACTTCCGCGTTGAGACACTTTGTAAAAACCGTTCTTCTTTAACAACTTAACCATTTGTTTAGGCGTTATCGGCATTTGCTTTACCTCACTTTCTATACTTATATTATACACAAAATAAAAACAGATGTCAAGAATAAATGCGCATAAAATACATATTTTTTAGAAAGAGCAAAATGAAACCAAAAAAACTTACAATACTTGGAGGGAGAAGAACCTCAGTAGACTATGATCAACGCGACGAAGAATATACTGAGTACAATCGTACTCGTTGGAAGTATGATAAGGATGTCAAGAGATTTTACAATTCATCAATCTGGAAACGAACGAGTCAACAAGTCTTGCTTGAATCTGATTATGTTTGTGCGATGTGTGGAAAAGAAGCGACGATGACCGACCATATCATCAGCGTTAAACAAGATTGGTTCAGACGATTAGATAGGAACAACCTACAAGCTAGTTGCAAGAAATGTAATGATAAGAAAGCAATCAAAGAGAAGTATTCTTTGTAAATTCGTTGTCAATTATATGTAAATCAAGCAGATTTTGAATGTCAGAAGACGGAAGAAAGTGAAGATTATACTAGATAATCAACAAACAATACGCTCTGTTTTATACGGAAATACCCCCTTGATTTTTAAACGGGGCTATATAATGTTCGGGAATAGGAACGCCGCCATCTTCTGTGCAGAAAATTCCCTTTTTGAAATGTTGGAAGTTATAAAACTTGGTGTAAAGGAGGCAGAAATGGGACGGAAAATGAAGGTTGTCGAAAGCAACAAAAAGCACATGACAAAAGAAGAGAGAATCGCTCGTAAAAGTATACAGGACAAGGCTTCGGATGGTTTGGATGCATTGCAACTGACGCCTCCAAAACACTTTGATCCGATTGCGAAAGCAGAATATAAACGAGTCATTGAGGATTTAAGAAAGCTACCCCTTAGAAACCTAGATAGGGCGGTTTTAGAAAGCTACTGTACCTGGTATGCAGTCTACAAAGAGGTATCTCGCGGATTGCAGAAAGAGGGTTATGTCTACGAGAATGAAAAAGGCTCGGTAGTTCCAAACAAAATGTTGTATACATTAGAACGTGCCACAACTAACTTGATGAAAGCAGCATCACAATTGGGGTTGACGGTGGACAGTCGCATGAAGTTGTATGTGCCACAAGTTGAAGAAAAGAAAGAGAGTATTTTTGATAAATTTGGTAGTTAGGAGGTGATTATGTGGAAGATGTAGCTTATCAGTATGCTTCAAGAGTCGTAAGTGGAGAAATTAAAGCTAGTAAGAAAGTTATAAAAGCTTGCAAGCGACATTTAAGAGATTTGAAGCGTATGGATGATGAAGACTTTCCATATATTTACTTACCTGACAAAGCTAAGAATCCGATTGATTTTATCGAAATGCTACCAGATGTCAAAACTGGCAAACCATATCCACTGGCAGATTTTCAAAAATTCATTTTATCGAGTTTGTACGGATGGCGAAAAAAAATTGATACATCAATAAGGCGATTTAAAAAAGCACTAATCAGCTTATCCAGAAAGAATGGTAAGACAATTCTCGTTGCAGGAATTGCCCTGTACGAGTTTTTATTTGGTCGGAACCCTGCAATGAGCCGTCAGTTGTTTTGTACAGCAAATGACCGTTCTCAGGCACGTATAGCCTATGATATGATCCGTAAGCAGTTAGACGCTCTTAGGGCTCAGGATGAGGATATCAGGAAGGCTACAAAGATAGTTCGTGATGAACTCAGGAATTTAAACGACGAAAGCTATGTGCGAGCGTTAAGTCGTGAAACTGGGGCAGTCGATGGGTTTGAACCGTATGTTGGTATTTTAGATGAGTTTGCAGCATCTAAAACAAATGAGATGATTGAATTGCTAGAATCTGGTCAAGGACAGTTGGATAATCCTTTAATCTTGATTATCTCAACAGCTGGAATGAACCTGAACGCTCCGATGCACACTATCGAATATCCATATATCGAGAAGATTTTAGATGGAGATGTGATAGATGATGGCTACTTTGCTTTTATCGCCGAACAAGATAATGAAGAGGAAATCGCAGACGAAGCAAACTGGATAAAATCCAATCCAATCCTTGAAGTTGAGGCTCTACGAGATAAGATGATGGATTATTTACGGAAACGTCGCAAAACATCACTTGAGACTGGTGCGGTCAATGAAGTTTTAATTAAAAATTTCAATATGTGGCGTCAATCATCAGAGGAATCATACATGGATAAAGAAAGCTGGGCAAAAGCTAAGATTGAAGTTCCTGATACCAGAAAGCGTAGAGTTTGGTTGGGTGTCGATGTTGGTAGGTCTAGCGACTTATTCTCTATCTCTCCAATGGTCATGATGGATGATTATTGGTATGCAGATAGTTTTTCTTTTGTGGCTACAAAGTATGGCTTGATAGCGAAAGAGAAGAGAGACGGTGTTTCTTATACCAATCTTGAAAGAATGGGTGAGTGTGAGATTACTACGCTTGAAAGTGGTGTTATCGATGATGAGCGTGTTCTTGAGAAGATTGAGGGAATGGTCTATGAGAATGACTGGGAGTTGCAAGGAATTTACTTTGACCCTTATCAATTCGGTTCGTTATTAACTATGATTGAGAAGCGACACCCTGAATGGCCGTTGACACAAATACCACAAACGACAATGGTATTGAATATGCCTACTAAGCAATTCCGTGATGATGTTCGTTTAGGGAAGATAAAGCATAGTGGAAACCAGTTGCTTACAATGGCAGTTAATAATGCTTATACAAGAGTAGATAATAACGGTATGAGGATTGATAAGAATAAAAATAGCAATAAAATCGACCCCTTAGATGCGTTATTAGATGCTTATGCTGCTTGTTACTTAGAGCCGTTCGATGGAACAGGTTATTGGACAAATGAGAAAATTCTGAAAGGAGGTTCACTATTTTGAAAATACTGGAACATATCCACACAATTTTGCTATTGATAGGTCTTGGATTTTTAATCTATGGCTTTTTCTTATTGAATCAAGTAGCAGGTTTCTTATGTAGTGGCACTATTTTAATATTATTAGCCTTGTATATCAGTAAAACAAGGGGGTGAATTAGAAAGGAGGTGAGAATATAATGGCTTTTTTTCAATCTTTAGGTTCGTCAAAATTATCTTATGATGATTATATCTCCTCTGTTGTAGCAGGAAACGCAAGTCCGGAATATACTGGTATAACTGCCTTAAAGAATAGCGATGTCTTGACCGCTGTATCTATTATAGCTGGTGATGTTGCTCGGTTTCCATTATTGAAAAAGGATTTAATGGGGAATATCGAACAAGATGAAGATATGAACTATCTACTGAATGTTAAATCCACAAGCAATACATCAGCAAGGCAATGGAAATTTGCAATGACCGTCAATACAATCTTGACTGGCAATTCATTCTCTCGTATTCTACGTGATCCAATCAGTGGTAAGCCTCTAGAGTTTCAATTCTTTAGGCCGTCTGAAACGACTGTTGAAGAAACCAATGACCATGAATTGATTTATATTTTCCGTGACCGTCTGAATGGTAAGGAAATTGTATGTAAATCAGAAGATGTCATCCATTGGAAATTCTTTAGCCATGACACTATTCTTGGTAGGTCTCCGCTGTTGTCTTTAGGTGATGAAATCAGCTTGCAAAATGGCGGTCTGAACACCTTGATTAAATTCTTTAGAGATGGTTTCTCAAGTGGGATTATCAAACTAAAAGGCGCTCAGTTGAATGGCGAAGCTAGGCAAAAGGCTCGTATAGACTTTGAAAAGATGCGTGAAGGTTCAACTGGTGGCAGTCCTTTGGTATTTGACGATACACAGGAATATACGCCTCTTGAAATTGATACGAATGTTTTGCAGTTGATTACGTCAAATAACTTTTCAACTGCACAGATCGCTAAAGCTTTGCGAGTCCCTAGTTTCAAGCTGGGAGTGAACAGTCCGAACCAGTCTGTCGCTCAATTGACGGAAGACTATGTAACCAATGACCTTCCGTTCTATTTCGATGCAATCACAAGCGAATTGGCTTTGAAAGTGTTCGATGATGAAGATCGCAGAAAGTATCGTGTTGACTTTGACACTCGTAGTGTGACTGGTAGAAATGTAGATGAGATTGTAAAACTTGTAAACAATCAAATCCTAACACCTAACCAAGCCTTGATTGAACTTGGTAAGGAACGTTCTACTGATCCAAACATGGACCGTTACCAGTCTAGTTTGAACTACGTCTTTTTGGATAAGAAAGAAGAATATCAAGCAATGAAAGGAGGTGAGACAAGGGATGCCAAAGAGAATCAAGATGAAAGGTCCACTGATTCCGAATAATAGTCAAGAAGCTTACGACTATTTTGGTTTGGAAGCAGTCAGTGCTAAAGCTATCACGGATTCTTTTCCAGATGACAAAAGCGACATCGTGTTGGAAGTTAATTCCAACGGTGGTCTTGTTACTGTCGGGAGTGAAATCTACACAGCCTTAAAAAGCTATCCAGGGAGCGTGACTGTTGAAGTAACAGGAATGGCAGCAAGTGCTGCTAGTGTTGCAATCATGGGAGCTGACAAAGTGCTTATCAGTCCAACGGCTCAGATTATGATTCATAAAGCGTTGTATGGCTGTGTATCTGGAAACAGTGATGACTTGGACAAAGCTTCTAATGCGCTTAAATCTAGTGACCGGGCTATCGTGAATGCATATGTAGCTAAAACTGGATTGGAAGAATCAGTGATCATCGACATGATGAAAAATGAAACCTTCATGTCAGCTAGTGAAGCGGTTGAAAAAGGCTTTGCTGATGAAGTGATGACCTTTGATGATATTGGTGCAGTAGCAAGCCTAGAGAATGGATTGTTACCACAAGCAGTTATTGATGACTTCTACGCTAACCGTAGCAAGTGTAAGTCGGAAATCAAAAATATGCTACGAGAAATCGAAAAAGAAGAATTACTCAGAGGGCTTTAAGCTCTCTTTTTTGTACCCAAAAGGAGAAAAGAAGGTATGTTTAAAGAAAAAATGAAAGAACTCAAGGAACAGATTGCTAATATCGGTGCTGAAATTGTTAATAAGACAGATGAATTGAAATCTGTTTTGAACTCTGATGATCTTGAAAAAGCTCGTGAAATTCGTGCTGAAATTGAAGCACTAAAAGCGCAAGAAGTTGAAGCAAAAGCAAATTTGAAAACTTATGAAACTGCAGAAGAAGGCACTGGAGCGCATGCATCTGGCAAAAAACACGAAGTGAAAACAGAAGGTAAATCTTACCGTGAGTCTGTAAACGAATGGGTTCGCACTAAAGGCGCAGTTGCAGATGCTAACTTGAAGCTTGAAGGAAAAGACCTTCTCATTCCTATGAATGAAGCGGTGAACCCTACGCAAGACGGATTGAAGAAGGTTGGAACTGAAAAAGTAACCAGCAAAGAAATCGTTACTACACCAATCCGTGAAGTTAAGACAGTTCTTGATCTTAAACAATTCGTGACAGTTCACAAAGCATCGAAAGGGGAAGGCTCATATCCTATTCTTAAACACGCAACATCTAAGATGGCAAGCGTTGAAGAGTTGGAAAAGAACCCTGCTCTTGCTAAACCAGAATTCACAGACGTTGCTTGGAAAGTTAAGACTTACCGCGGAGCTATCCCGCTTTCGCAAGAAGCGATTGACGATGCTGATGTTGACTTGCTTGCTATTGTTGCTGAGGCAGCTAATCAAATTAAGGTTAACACTACAAATGATGTAATCGGTACTATTTTGAAAACTTTTGAAGAAAAACAAGTAGCAGACTTGGATGCAATCAAGGCTATTTTGAATGTTGACCTTGACCCCGCTTACAACGTGTCATTCGTAGTCTCTCAAAGTTTCTACCAAAAATTGGACACTTTGAAAGACAAGAATGGTCGCTACTTGCTCCAAGATTCTATTGTTTCTGCATCAGGTAAAGCCTTCCTTGGGCATCCAGTATTCGTAGTTGCTGATACCATGCTTGGTGTAGCTGGCGAAGCTAAAGCCTTTATCGGTGATGTACAACGTGCTGTACTCTTTGCTGACCGTCAAGAATTGGGTCTTCGTTGGACAGACAATGAAATCTACGGTCAATATTTGCAAGCGGTTGTTCGCTTTGATGTGAAGAAAGCAGATGCTAAAGCTGGTTACTTTGTAACTATGCCCTAAGGCTCCCCCAGTTAGTGGGGGTGTCTCACGGTCAGCGGTAACATCAATCGTACCAACCGCAAGTAACACCAAACAAGAAATCATGGCTTATTTAGATAGCAAAGGGATTTCTTACACAGCTTCACAATCGAAAGAGCAACTACTAGCCTTGATTGGAGGTTAGAGATATGGAGCCTAAAAAGAATGGTTTTCTAGAAGAAGTTAAGTTGTATTGTAAAATCGACTATGGCTTTGAAGATGAGTTACTACTTGAACTTATTGAGTCAGCTAGAGAGCAGATTTGTTTCGCTATCGATAGCAAGCTGCAACCTGAAGATTTGGAATCTTATGCGAAATTCCGCCTAGCAGTAAAGAAACAAGTTAAAGAAGAGTATGAACATCGTGGGATGTCAGCAGATACCATGCGCTATCCATTAGCAAATGGTGTTCTGAACATTATCCACCAACTTAGAACCAGGAGAGAAAGTTAATGCGGACACGTAACATGAATGTTCGCATTACTTTTTTTCAAAGAGTAGGTGGACAGAACGAAGATGGAGAAGTGCTAGATTTCGAAAGAAAAGACTTGTATACTTGCTGGGCAGAAGTGTCTAAAACCTCTATCAAAGACTTTCGCGAAAATGCAACGGTCACGAAAGCTAGTGGGTTGTCAGAGCACAAAGACACTAAAACATTCTTAATTCGTCATCAACCAAAACTGCCTTTTGACAATTCTTGTTTTGTAGATTTTGATGGTAATGAGTATCAAATCATTGCTATTGAACGTGACTACGCAAACAAGGAAATTGACTTGATTAAGGGAGTGATGGTGTCATGACGAAAGGATTGGATCTTTGTCTTGATAATCTTACGAAGCTAGAAGCTAAAGCACCAAGAGTTGCTCGCGAAGCTGTCACAGAGGTGGCTCAAGAGTTCAAGAAAGAGCTTGAAGTAAATACTCCTGTTTCTGACGAGTTAACTCTAACTCGATTGAAAGAGGATATAAAAATCAGTAATTTCAAAAAGGGAGGAGATGCTCCTTCGAAGGATATTGGTTTTGGTCGGTCGACTGGTTGGCGTGCTAAGTTCCCGGATAGCGGAACAATCTATCAGAAAGCTCAGGATTTCGAAGAAAAAACTATTAATGCGATTACTCCTCGTGCTAAGGAGATATATAAAAATAAAATGAGGGAGGTGTTGGGTAAATGATTGCTGAAACCGAAGCTTACAAACTTTTGGTAGCTGATGAAGAGTTGAATCGGTTGTTTAATCAGTTCAGAGGTAAGGAGTTCCCGGGAGGATACAAACAAGGTATCTTCACTTACGATATTCCTGAGAAGCCAACGAACATGAAGCAAAAGGAACTCGCTCCATTTGCAAGAATTTATTCGACGTATGAAGCACCTCACGAACATGCCGATGACAGAGTCATCGCAATGGAACAACGTATCACAATCAACTTTTGGTGCAAAAACGCTAAACAAACTGACCAAATCGCAAAAAGAATGGATACTGTCTTAGAAAGTAGTGGCTTTGAGCGCTACACAGCAAATGAGAAACCTCGATATATGGATAGCGATATTGGCCTTTTAATGAATGTCCGCAAATATCGCTTTTTTGATTGGGGCAATATCGAAGAAATGAAAGGAAAATAAATAAATGTCTAAAGTAAAATTTGGTTTACGTGGTTTTGAATATGGGGTTTTGGACGATAAAAACCTCGTCACAGGTAATACTAAAAAAATCCCTGGTTTGAAATCAGCGAAGTTGGATATCACAAACGAATTGAACACTATCCCAGCAGATGATGGACCTTACGTAGTATTGTCTTCTGGTATTACTGGAACAACCCTTGAAGTGTCATGGCTTGATTTAGGTAGTGATGCGCGTAAAGATTTTTACGGTATCACAGTTGAAAACGGTGTCGAAAAATACAGTAAGAAGATGACACCAAACGATGTCGCTTGCTTGTTCCGCACGACTGGCGATGACGGTAAGGGTATTTGGGTCGGTCTTCTTAAAGGTAAGTTCTCTCTTCCGGGGATGGAATTGGAAACTAAAGACGGTTCACCGGATCCGAAAAACGATACGGTATCTGGAAGCTTCGTTGCTCGTGGAGACGAAGAAGAAGGTCTTGTTATTGTGGTTGGTCGTGAAGATAATCCTCAATTCCAAGAAGCTGAATTCCGTAAACTTGTCTTTCCAAAGGCGTAAGCGGTGCTATTCCAACTAGGGGAAGTCACCGCTGAAGTAAGCAGAACAGAAGAGTAAGAAATAGGCTTGGATTATTCCGAGCCTTTATTTTTTAAGGAGTAAAAAATGTTTGAAATTAAGTTTAAAAAAGGTGGGGTTCTAAAAGAGTTCTCTAAAGACTATGTCAATGTCGAAGATAATCTTCTGGCGTTAGAACACCAAGTTCGTCAAACTGCTTTGTATGAAAAGAAGGAAGATTTGTTGAATCCTGCTAAACATCGTGAGTTGAATGAAGCGTACCTTGATATGTTCGTGAAAATGTACGGTGAGCAGTTTGATGCAGATGATCTGAAGAGTGCAAGTGTTGAAACACTCGAAACTTTGAATGAACTATACCTGGCAGCACTCGGTGGAAAACAAGAAGAAAAAGAGACTGCTGAGGGAAAAAAGAAGAAAAAGGGTTAAGCCCTAAAGAGGCTCAAACCAATTTATTAGTTTGGGTTCAATCGCTAATGAGTCAAGGATATACAATCCATGACATTAAAAGCATGCGACTTTCAGATTTTGATTTGATGGTGCAGGCTTTAGAAATCAAAGAAAACAAAGAGGAAGAAGAGACGACCCTTGACAAGGCCTTTTCATTCCTTTTTGGATAGAAAGGAGAATGAATGGCAAGTAATATTGGTGAATTAGTCGCAACCGCTACTTTAGATGTCGCTCCTTTCCAGTCTAGTATCCAAAGATTAAAGACGTATATAAAAGGTGTCGATAATTCCCTAAAGGCGATGGAAAACAACTTTAAGGGCGCTGGCAAGAATGTCACTAACTTAAAGAGTCTTATGGATCAGACTAGTTCAGCTTTAGGAAATTATCAGAAACTTTGGAACGCTCAAAGCAACCGGTTAAACGAACTAAAAGCCCAGATTGGAGAAGTTTCTGAGGCTAATGATGAGCAAAAAAAGAAATTACTAAATCAATCAGTAGCTATGAGTGCTACTGCTGCGAAAATAGCTGAGTTAAAAAATCGCTACGAAGAGTTAGCGAAATCCATGAGACAAGTTTATATCGACGATAATGCGTTCACTAAGTTTGGGAAAAGCGCTCAAGAATTGGGTAATAAATTCAAAAACGTTGGTGAAAGCGTATCTGGTTTTGGTTCTGCTTTAACCAAGGGTGTAACTGCCCCTATTGTAGCTGGGGCAGGAATAGCTTTAAAGGCTGCAATTGATTATGAAAGTGCGTTTGCTGGTGTTAAAAAGACAGTAGACGGAACACCTCAACAATTTGAAAAACTCAGCGCTAGTATTCGGAATATGGCTAAAGAAATGCCGACTAGTGCTACGGAAATTGCTGCAGTAGCGGAAGCAGCAGGGCAGTTGGGTGTACCGATTGGTTCAATCGAAGGTTTCACTAAAACCATGATTAATCTTGGTGTATCTACCAACTTGAGTGCCGAAGAAGCTGCAACATCTATTGCTAAAATCGGGAACATCATGCAAGTTTCAGGGGATGATCTTGATACCTGGTCAGCTAAGTTTGGTGCGGCAGTCGTTGGTTTGGGGAATAACTTTGCCACAACTGAAAGCGATATTGTTAACATGGCCAATCGTCTTGCAGCATCAGGTAAAATAGCTGGATTGACTACGCCTGAAATCTTAGGTCTATCAACTGCAATGAGTTCGGTCGGTATTGAAGCTGAAGCAGGAGGTACTGCAATGACTCAAACTCTGACTGCTATTTCAAAAGCAGTGTCAGAGGGTGGAAATGACTTAAGACTTTATGCTGAAACTGCAGGAACAACTGCTGATAAGTTCGCAGAAAAGTGGAGAACTAAACCTGCTGAGGCTTTGCAAGATTTCATTAGAGGTCTCGGTAAAGCAAAAGAACAAGGTAAAGATACTAACAAGATTTTAGATGAACTTGGTCTAACAGGTATCCGACAATCTAATATGTTAAAATCTTTGGGTCTTGCAGCGGAAACAATGGGCAAGGCAGTTGGATTGGCAAATAGCGAATGGGAAAAAGGTACTGCATTAACAGACGAAGCGAACAAACGCTATGAAACGATGCAATCTAAACTCCAAATGCTTAAGAACCAATTGACAGATGTGGCGATTGAATTTGGAGGTCCGTTATTAGACGCACTAAAAGACGGATTAGAAGCAGCAAAACCTTGGATAAGTACATTAGCCGATTTGGCTAAACAATTCAGTTCCATGTCAAGAGAACAACAACAGAACATCATTAAATGGGGATTGATGGCAGCAGCCGTAGGACCTGCAATAAAATTGTTAGGTGGTGGCATATCTACTATTGGTGGTCTGATTAAAGTCATAGGCGGTCTATCTAGAGGAATTGGTATTTTAAGCGGTTCTTTAAAATACCTTAAAGATTTAGGTGGCGTGGCAAATGGGCTGAAAGCAGTAGCTGGTTCAGCTGGTGCAGTGGAAACTGCAGCAGCAGGCGCAGCGTCCAACGCAGGAGCGTTATCTGGCGCATTTGGCGCTTTAGCAAATCCTATCGGGTTACTGGTAGGTGGTAGCGCCTTGCTTGCAGCAGGCTTAGTTTATCTAGGCAACAAAAAAGATGAAGCTCGAATCAAAACCGAAGAGTTTGGTTCTCAGTTGAGTGATACTGCTACCAAAGATTTAAGAGATTTCCAAACAAAAGTAGACGAAACTAGCACGGCAGTAGCTAACTTCGGTACTCATGCTGGAGATGCTGAGAAGGTATCTGAATCCTTTAGGAGACTTCATGAAGAGGTTGCTGCAGGAGCTGAAAAAGCTAGCCAGAGAATGGAAGAACTGGCTAAGAAGTGGGGTATTAGTGATGAAGCAATCGCTAATATGAAGGCACGAAACGAACAAGTAGTGGCAAATACAGATGCTATGGCCAATCAAGTCAGTGAAATTTACAAACGTCATAATGGCGACGCTAGCAAGTTTTCTCAGGAAGAGAAAGAAATCGTCTTAAATAACCAAAAAGAGATGGTTAAAGCTAGAATCGAAATGATGAAATTATCTGGCGAACAACAAAAAGCAGCAATTCAAGCATTAAATGGAGAGATTAGCAGCCTAAATGAGACCCAACTAAAACGCACTAAAGATGTTTTGAAAAAGACTCTCGATGAAGAAAACCAATTATACAAAACGTCAAAAGATGAGTTAAAACAACTATTGGGCGGTAAGGTTATAGACCAAGAAACGTACAATAAAAAACTACAGACTCTTGAAACCAATCACCAGCAAACGATGGAAGCTTTAGGTACTAAGTATTACCAAGTTATGAAAGCAATGGATGAAGAGTGGAAAACTCGGACTCGTTCAAACACTGGTAACAATTACTGGGAAGAAGCCAAGAAAGTTCTAGAAGAATACGGTTTATCCTATGAGGTGATTGGTCAGAAAGCTGCAGAAGCTTCTCAAAAGGTAGGAGATTCAAACAGTATCCTTGCCAACTACACAAGCGAGATGAGCAAGGAAGTGAAAGAGGCTAATGATGCTTGGTCGTTGTTGGTTGGGAATATCAATGAAAATGGTAATTTCGAAGTTAAATCCAACGTAAAAGAAGTGATTGGAGAAGCAACTCAATCTGCTGAAGGTTGGGCGCAATTGCAATTCATTGCCAAGAACGCCAACTTAAATTCAAATGCTCGTGTGACTATCGCTGAGGCTCTTGTCGAATCTGGTAAATGGAAAGACATGACCCTCGAAGAGAAACAAGTAATCGTCAAGAACCAAGCTGGGTTACAAGCTATTTTTGATAGTGAGGAAAACCTCAAGATTTGGAATAGTATGCCAGCAGAAGTAAAACAACTTCTATTGGATAAAACAGACGTGATGAACAATGTGGAAATTGCTTCGCAAATTCTTAAAAATTATGACGCTCAAACTCCTAAAATTAAAGAACTATTAGCAAATGATAAAAATTTCAGAGATGCGGTATCTCGTTCTGCAGAAACTTTGAAAACTTGGGACGCTACAACTCCATTTCCTAAAGATTTAAAATTAAATCCTGAAAATGTCTTAAACAATGGTAAGTTGTCGATTGATAAGATTATGGAATGGAACCTTGCTAAAGCAGATAATAAGGTATTAAATGCTACAGATAACACGGGTGGAGCAGTAGCAAGCGCGCAAGCAAGTGTGAACTCGCCTACTCAAACATCGCCTATCAGCATCAACGCTACTGATGACACCGGAGGCGCTTCGCAATCGGCAAGCGCTAGTGTAAATGCTCCTTATCAATTATCCCCGATTGGAATCAATGCGTTAGATTTAACTGGGAATCCTTCTTCTACAGCGAGTGCAGGAGTCAACGCTGTTAAGCAGAATTTCCCAATTGATATCAACGCAACGAATAAGACGCAGGGCGAGGCTAATGCTGCAAGCAACGCAGTCAATGCAGTTAAGCAGAATGATCCGATAAATATCAATGCAAAAAACCAAACAGGTGGAGTAATCAGTAGTGTGTGGGCATCTTTAAGCTCTTTGCCAAGCATTAAATTTATCGACGTGGTTACAAGATTCTTCACGCAAAAACACGCCAAGGGTACAGATAATCACCCGGGCGGTTTAGCGATGGTCAATGACCAACGAGGGACCTTGTATAAAGAGTTGGTGACATTGCCGGACGGAACTTCATTTATTCCGCAAGGCCGTAACGTTACTTTACCACTTCCGCCTGGAACCAAGGTCATGAGAGCTGGTAAAACGCGTAGTTTGATGAACCGTTTGGGTATTCCAAATTATGAGAAAGGTATTGGATTTGAAGATACTAAAATTTCTCATCTAACCCGGCGTTTCCAAGAAATCAATACTAGAAACAGAATCTATAACTATTCGAAATCTTCATCCTCCACTAGCAATTTTGACAATCATTCAGACAGCAATAGCGGTCAAGCAATTGTGACTGAATTGGTTAGCTTAAAAGCAAGCGTGGAGGATTTGCTTGGCAAATTATTAGATAAGGATTCCAATACTTACCTAGATGGTCAAGTAATCGCAGAGAACTCTTATCGCTATCAAGGAAATATTATGAGAAGGGAGGGGATTTAATGGCGAATTATTTAAAAGTGAATAATTTTTCAACATCCAGTTTCAAAAACTGCGTAGTGACTGATTTTGGCACAATTCATTCTGCCAATCCTCGTTTCTCAGAGCAATTGAAGCTTTATGGGATGAATGGAAGTTATAATCAGGAAGAAGGTGCTTTTGATAATTACGAGAGAACCATTCGGGTGTTTTTCGAACGATTTTCAAATTTAGCAACCTTGGTTGAAAAGTTTCAACCAGTTGGAAATCGTTTAGAGTTTAGCTATCAGCCTGATTCATTATTCTATGCCGATTTCTTAGATACCGAAATCATTCCCAAAGGTATGTATGGTTGGGAATTGGCAATCAAGTTAGACATGCAACCCTTCCGATATCAGAAGAGCGTAGATCCTGTGGTTCTTACGGCATCTGGTACAGTCAACAATCCTGGTACGATTTATTCTGAACCAATCATCGAGGTTGAGGGAGATGGTGATCTCTCCCTCACGATTGGTCGGAAAACGATGTA
>NZ_CAMPPY010000017.1 GCF_946902915.1 Streptococcus sp. Marseille-Q5986
AGCCCAGCTTTTGAGCAGCTCTCAGCTCCCTCATTTTCGCTCCATACATTGACTTCTTCCTTTCTACTGATAGGTCTTTTCAAAACTGTTGGTACTTGTCAACAGTTTTGATAGAATTAATTCTATCAAAACTGTTGGTACTTGTCAACAGTTTTGATAGAATTAATTCTATCGATTTTGAAAAAGTTTGACCTTCTTGACCTTTGTATGTTTTATCTCTTTATGAGATATTTTCAACTGAAGAATAAGTCAGTTTCACTCATTCCAAATCTATTGGCAATAATTGCCATTTCATAGTCCTGAAAAGGAAACTGACCTTTTTCTTTTAGTTCATACTGACGACGATTTTTTAATCCAATCAAATCCGCCATGTATAACGTAGTGAGTTCTCTTTTTCTGCGCTCTTCCCTTAATCGAATTTTAGGAAGAAGAAACTGAGAACGTATTTTCTCTTTGTTTGTCAACAATAATTCTCCTCTCTATATAAGCCAAGTAATGATAATAACTATAATAGTTAAGGCAATCAAAGACCAAGTGAGAAATTTCGCGGTTTTGTTTTGCATTTTTGCTACCTTGTGCTATAATGAAATTACACAACAGTGGTTGGGGCTTTCGCCCCTTCCACTCTCTTCTTAGAAGAGTTTTGATATGAGATTTACCAGTGCGGAGATTAGATTGATAAGGGCTATTATCAAACCAATCTTGACTTCATTGGTAAGTCTTTTCTTTTTGTGCTTTTTCATTTAGTCCATCCTTTCTGTTATTTTCCTTGTCTTAAGATTGCCTTTCTCAACCTTACAAGACTATTATATCTCAAAACGAGATATAAGTCAATAGTTTTTTATCACTTTTTGAGATTTTTTTATTTATTTTTTTATCTCATTATGATATATTATAGGTAGAGGAAGGAAACGTTTATGAATATACTAGGTAATTCTATTAAAGAAATTAGAAAATCTAAGAAAATGACACAAAATCAATTGTCACAGTTGACTGGTTTCAAACAAAACACTATATCCAATCATGAAAACGGCAAACGACAATTAGACGAAACAGATATTAGAATTTATGCTGCTGCTCTCGAAGTTGAACCACAACAACTATTTAGTCTTTCTAAAACTACCACCCCCACAGCGTCCCCAGATTTGCTCACACAGCAGATAACGGATAAGGTGGTACAATTAACCCCAGATAATAAAAAAATCGTGCTACGGACTTCTGAGGAGCTTCTGGAGAGCCAAAAAGCAAACGGCAGCATCTATCGACAGAAAAACGAAGAGGAAACGAAGAAAAACGAAGTATCGGAGGAAATTGTCAGCTTGTATCAAGTTGAAG